>JADZCA010000001.1 GCA_020851795.1 Planctomycetota bacterium
CCAGGCACCGCACTGCGGTGCCTGGCACCGCGCTGGGGGGGCGCTCGGCCCGACGCGGGCGGCTTGCTACGCTCTCCCCGTGGACTCGCCCGCGTACCACGCCGCCCCGATGCCGACGCCGCCGTCGGCCCCGCCGCCGGCGCCGCAGGGCGTGCCGGCGCCCCCGCCTCCGCCGCCGGTCTCGGCCGCGCCCGCGCCGCGCCGCCTCCTGCACACCGCCGCCGGGTTCTACGGCATCACGTTCCTCTTCGCGGTCGGCTACGCCGTGTTCTCCGGCAAGATCGGCGTCCTGCTCGGCGAGGAGACGCCCGCGCCCGGCAGCCTCCTCGCCGCCCTCGCGGTCGGCACCGCCATCGTGCTCGTCTGCCTCGCGGCCGAGAAGACCGTCCCGGTCGTGTCCCGCGCGGCCGACGCGCTCGCGCGGCTGCTCGGGCCGATGTCGGCGCGCGACGCGGTGGTGCTCGCGCTCCTCTCGGGGATCGCCGAGGAGCTGCTCTTCCGCGGGGCGCTGTGGCCGCACCTCGGGCTCGCCGGGACGACGCTGCTCTTCGGTCTCGTGCACGTCGTCCCGCGGCGCGCGCTGCTCCTCTACCCGCTGTTCGCCACCGGCGCGGGCCTCGTGCTCGGCCTGCTGCGCGAGGGCAGCGGCAGCGTCGCGCCGCCGATGATCGCGCACGTGCTGGTCAACGGCGTCAACCTCGTGCGGCTCGCGCGCCGGCCCCGTCCGACGAGCGCGCCCGCGTCGTGAGCGAGGACGGTCCCGCGCCGCGCCCGCGGCTCTCCGACCACCTCGCGGTGCTGTGGCTGCTCGTGCTGACGGGCCTCGGCGTCGTCCCGTTCCTGCTCCACCTCGTCGTCGGCCCGTTCGTGACCGCGCGCGCCCGCCGCCGGCTCGCCGCGCGCCTGCTCGAGCCCTCGGCCGCCCCCGACGAGGCGCCCGCACCCGACCCCGCCGCGTGGGCGGGCAAGACCGTCTTCGTCGTCGCGGGCGAGCCGTCGGGCGACCGCCTCGCCGCCCGCGTCGTCACCGCGATGCGCGCCCGCGCGCCGGGCCTCGTCGTGCGCGGCTACGGCGGCCCCGCGCTCGCCGCGGCCGGGGCGCGCCTCGACCGCTCGATCGTGGACCACGCCGTCGTCGGCTTCGTCGGCGTGCTCACGTCGCTGCCTTACTGGTGGCGCCTGTGCGCGGAGACGCTCGCGCGGTTCCGTGCGTCGCGCCCCGACGTGCTGCTCACGGTGGACTTCCCCGGGCTCAACGTGCGGCTCGCGCGCTGGGCGCGGCGCCGCGGGATCCGCGCCGTGCACCTCGTCGCCCCGCAGACGTGGGCGTGGGCCCCGTGGCGCACCGCGCGGTGGCGTCGCGCGGTGGACCGGCTCCTCGTCACGTTCCCGTTCGAGGCGTCGTGGTTCCGCGACGCCGGCACCGACGCGCGCTACGTCGGCCACCCGCTCTTCGAAGCGCCGCTCCCGCCGCCCCGCTCGCCCGACGCGTGGCCCGCGTCGCCGCTCGTCGAGCTGCGCCCGGGAAGCCGCCGCCGCGACGTGCGCCGCCAGACGGGGCTCGTGCTCGACGCCGCGCGCGAGGCGGCCGCGCGCGTCCCCTCCGCGCGCTTCCTCGTGCGGCTCGCCTCGGAGCGCGCGCGGGCGGCGTTCGACGTCGCGGCGGCACGCTCGGGCGGCGTGCCGCCGGGCGTGGTCGTTCGCGTGGGGCCGTCCGAGGACGGCCCGATCGCCGCGGCGCTCTCGACGAGCGGGACGAGCACCTCCGAGCTCGCCGTCGCGCTCGTGCCGATGGTGGTCTTCTACCGGCTCCCGTGGCTGCTGCGGCGGCTGCGCCCCCTCTACCTCGCCGCTCCGTGGTTCTCGATGGCGAACCTGCTCGCCGGGCGCGAGGTCGTCGTCGAGCGGCTCGTCTCGCGGGGCGACGGCGCGGCGCTCGGCGTCGAGCTCGCGGCGCTCCTCTCCGACGGCGCCCGGTGGACCGCGACGCGCGCGGCGCTCGCGCAGGTGCGTGCCCGGGTCGCGCACCCCGAGGTCGCCGACCGCGCCGCCCGCGCCGTGCTCGCGGAGGCCGCGACCTAGCGCGCGGCACTCGTGCTGCGTCAGCGGACGACGAGCACCTCGGTGGGGGCGTGGCGCACGACCTTCTCGGCCGTGGAGCCGAGCAGCAGGTGCGCGACGCCGCTGCGCCCGTGCGAGGCGAGCACGACGAGGTCGGGCTTCCAGCCCTCGATCGCGTCGAGGATGCCCGCCGCGGCGCTGGCCGCGAGCACGACCTTCGTCTCGACGGCGAGCCCCGCGAACTGCGCGGCCGCGAGCTCCTTGAGCTTCTGCTCGCCGAACGCGACCGCCTCGCCGAGCGCGTCGCCCTCGCCGCGGAAGGAGACGGGCGTGGAGGTCGCCAGCGGCAGGGGCGGGAACCACAGCTTCTCGACCACGAGGACGAGGAGCACCTTCGCGCCGTGCGCGCGCGCGAGCTGCGCGCCGCGCAGCACACCCTTCTGCGCGAAGGGCGACAGGTCGGTCGTCACCGCGATGCGCTGCCAGCCGTCCATGGCGTCATCCTACGCCCGCGGGCGCACGGCGGGAACCGCCGCCGGGGCCGGGGCGCCGCGGACCGTGCTACGGCCTCGTCGCGTCGGCGAGCGCGCGACCGGTGGCGGAGGCGGCGCAGGCCGCGACCTCGGCGGGCGGGCCCTCGACGACCACCCGGCCGCCCGCGGGGCCCGCCCCGGGCCCGAGGTCGACGACGTGGTCGGCCTGCCGGACCAGCGCGAGGTGGTGCTCGACGGCCACGACCGCGTGGCCCGCGGCGGCGAGCCGCAGCAGCACGGCGCCGAGCGGGGCGACGTCGGCGGGGTGGAGGCCCGCGCACGGTTCGTCGAGGAGGTAGAGCGTGCGCGCGCGTCCGGCGCGCCCGAGCGCCGCCGCGAGCCGCAGGCGCAGCGCCTCGCCGCCGGAGAGGCGGTCGGTCGCGGCGCCCAGCGGCACGTAGCCGAGCCCGACCTCGGCCGCGGCCGCGAGCGGGCGCCCGACGCCCTCGAGGTCGCGGAAGACGTCGGCCGCGCGCGCCACGGGCAGCTCGAGCACGTCGGCGACCGACATCCCCTTCACGCGCACGTCGAGGACGTCGAGCCGGAACCGGCGGCCGTTGCACACGTCGCACGGCGCGGCGAGCTCGGGCAGGTGGCGCAGGCGCACCGTGCGGCGGCCGAGCCCCGCGCACGCCTCGCACCGCCCGCCCGGGACGGCCGTCGAGAAGCGCGCGGGCGAGAGGCCGCGCGCGCGCGCCTCGACGGTGGCGGCGTACAGGTCGCGCAGGCGCGCGAGCACGCCGAGGACGCCGCCCGCGGTCGCGCGCGGGTGGCGCGGCGGGGCGCCGTCGGAGACGACGACGCGGTCGACCCCCTCGAGCCCCTCGAGCGCGCGCAGCCGGTCGGTCGGGAACGGCGCGCGCGAGAGCACCGCCCGCGCGGCGGGGGCGAGCACGTCGAGCACGAGCGTGCTCTTGCCCGCCCCCGAGACGCCCGTGACGCAGGTGAGCCCGCCGAGCGGGAACGACGCGTCCACGTCGCGCAGCGTCCGCCACCGCGCCCCACGCACGCGCACCCACCCCGACGCGGCGCGCGGCGCGGCCACGGGCGGCGGCGTGCGGGCCCGCAGCGCCCGCGCGATCGGCGCCGCGCCGTGCGCGAGCACCGCGGCCGCGGGGCCCTGCGCGACGACGCGCCCGCCTTCGGTGCCGGCGCCCGGGCCGAGCTCGACGACGTGGTCGGCGTCGGCGAGCACCGCGGGGTCGTGCTCGACGCAGACCACGGTGTTCCCGTCGGCGACGAGCGCGCGCAGGCGCGCCCGCAGCGGGGCACGGTCGGCGACGTGCAGCCCCGTCGTGGGTTCGTCGAGCAGGAAGAGCAGGCCGCTCATCCGCGCGGCGCACGCCGCGGCGAGGCGTGCGCGCGAGAGCTCGCCGCGCGAGAGCGCCGCGGCCGGCCGCGCGAGCTCGACGTAGCCGAGCCCCACGTCCTCGAGGAAGCGCAGGCGCGCGACGGCGTCGTCGCGCACGGGGCGCGCGAGCGCGCCCTCGGCGCCGGCGAGCGCGAGCCCGGCGATCGTCGCGCGGGCGGCGGCCGCGCTCGACGCGAGCAGGTCGGGCAGCGTCGTCCCCTCGAGGCTCGCCGCGGCGGGGAACGGGGCGAGCCGCCGTCCGCCGCACGCCGCGCAGGGCCGCTCGGTGGCGAAGCGCTCCCACCGACCCGCGGCGACGAGCAGCCCGAGGAGTCCGGGCCCGCCGTCCTCGCCGAGCAGGTCGCGTCGCACGCGCTCGGGCAGCGACGCGACGGGGGCGCGGGCCTCGACCTTGCCGGCCGCGAGCGCGCGGGCGAACGCCTTCGCGGCCGTCGCGCGCCGCGCCTTGCCCACGGCGCCGAGCACCGCGGCGCGGGCGCGCGAGAGCCGGGCGTCGCGGGGCAGGACGCGCTCGGGGTCGAGGTGCGGCACCGTGCCGAGGCCTTGGCAGCCGCCGCACGCGCCCGCGGTCGCGTTGGGCGAGAGGAGCGTCGGCGAGAGCGGCGGGAACGTGGCGCCGCACGTCGCGCAGAAGGGCCGGCTCGAGAACGCCACCTCGCTCGGGGCGACGCCGCCCCCGGGCTCGACGAGCGCCGTCAGCACGCCGCCGCCCGTCGAGAAGCCCTGGTCCACGCTGTCGGCGAAGCGCGTCCGCGCGTCGCGCCGCACGACGAGGCGGTCCACGACGACCTCGACCGGCGCGTCGGGGGGCACCGCCTCCGTCGCGGCGCCCTCGTCGAGGCGCAGCATGCGGCCGGCCGCGCGCGCGCGCACGAAGCCGTCGCGGCGGGCCGCCTCGAGCGCGTCGGGCCCGCGGCCGCGGGGCGCGAGCAGCACGACGCGCGTGCCCTCGGGGCGCGCGAGCAGGTCCTCGATCACGCGCTCGGGCGGGACGGCCGCGACGGCGCGTCCGCACGTCGGGCAGCGGGGCTCCGCGGCCCGCGCCCACAGCGCGCGCAGGCCGTCGAGGAGGTCGGCGACCGACGCGAGCGTCTCGCGCGGGCCGGGGGCGCGCGTCGGGAAGCCCGCCACCACCGCGGGCGGCAGGCCCTCGATGCGGTCCACGTCGGGCCGGGCGATCGACTCCGCGCCCGCGCCCCGCTCCATCGTGCCGAGGAAGCGCCGGTACGACTCGGCGCCGAGCGTGTCGAGCACGAGGGACGACTTCCCCGAGCCCGAGACGCCGCAGACGACCGTCCACGCGTCGCGCGGCAGGTCGAGGTCGATGCCCTTCAGGTGGTGGGTCCGCGCGCCGCGGACGACGATGGAGCGCACGCGACGGAGTCTACGCCCCGCCCGGGATCGCCCGCACCGGCGGCCCTCGTGCCCGCGGGCCGGGTCCGCCTCGACGCGCGGGGCCCGTGGCGACGTCGGTCGCCCCGGGGCCCGCGCCGTCGCGCCGGTCAGACCACGGTCGCGCGGACCTTGAGCGCGCGCTCGACCTCGGCGGTGCGCTCGATGAGCCCGCGGCGCAGGTGCGCCGGCAGGTCGCCGCGCGTCGCGAGGAACGCCTTGCTCTTCTCGACGGTGGCGGGCTCGACGTGGAAGCCGGGGTAGAGCGCGTTGACGAAGGCCGCGCCGAAGTGCAGATCGCGCCCCGACGTCGCCGGCGCGAGGTCGTCGAAGTAGCGCTGCGCGTAGGGACGCAGCACCTCGCGCTGGTGCGGCCAGTGGAAGGCGCCCATGCCCTCGCGCAGGAGGTCGAGGCGGTCGGCGCCGCCGCGGAAGCGGGCCCACGCCTCGTCCTTCGCCTTCGGGTCGGGCCGCGCGACGCGGGCGCGGAACGCGGCGCGCTCGCCCCGCTCGGACGGGTCGGCGGCCTTCTCCTTGCCCCAGAGCGCCTCGGCGCGCGGGTGGGCGAACGCGCACAGGCGCGTCACGAGGCCCCAGCGGCGCTCGGGGTCGAGCGTGAGCCCCTCGATCGTCTCGCGGCCCTCGAGCAGCGCGACGAGGCGGTCGAGCGCGGCCGGCGTCTCCGACGTCGAGGACATCACGTCGAACCACGCCTTGGCGAGGTCGCTGCCCGCGGGCGCGCGGCGCGCCTGCTCGAGCGCGACCTCGTTGACGGCCGCGACGGCCGCGGGGCGGCGCGCGTCGGGCAGGTAGAGGTCGAGCACCGACTTCACCTGGCGGTGCAGCGCCGAGACGAGCTTGTCGTTGGTCTCGAGGCCCGCCTTGGCGACGAAGAGGTCCACGAACGCCGTCGGCGGCGCCTGCTGGTCGCGCACCATCATGTGGACCGTGGACCAGATCTCCGTGCGCAGCATCGCGCCGGGCAGCCGCTCGAGGTTCTCGGTCGCGTAGGCGAGCGAGGCGGGGTCGAGGTAGGCCTTCGCGTACGCGTGGTCCTCGTGGTTGACCAGCACGAACACCGGCGACTCGACGCCGACGAGCCCGTCCACGGTCGCCTCGCGGCCCTCCACGGTCACGTCGGAGGCCTTCGAGAGGAAGGGGTCGCCGCCGGGCCCCGCGCCGTAGACGGCGACGCGCACGCGGTGCGGGCGGAGCACGCCGTCGCCGTTGCCCGGCGTCTGCGTGATGCGGACCTCCTTGATGCGGCCGCCCTCGACGTGCACCTCGGGCACGAGCCCGTTGACGCCCGACGTCTTGAGCCACGCCTTCGACCACGCGTCGAGGTCCTTGCGCGACGCCTCGCCGATCGCGGCGAGGAAGTCGGCGCAGCGGGCGTTGCCGCCCGCGTTGGCGCGCAGGTAGGCGGCCACGCCGGCGCGGAACGACTCCTCGCCCGCGTAGAAGGAGAGCTGCTTGAGGACCGACGCGCCCTTCCCGTAGGTGATGCCGTCGAAGTTGGTGAACGCGTTGACGGTGTCGGCCACCTCGGTGGCGATCGGGTGGGTGGTCGGCAGCTCGTCCTGCCAGTAGGCCCAGCGCTTCTCGTCCTGGCGGAACGCCTCGAAGCCGTCCTTGAACCGCGTCGCGCGCACGAGCGCGAGCGTGGCGAGGTAGGTCGCGAACGACTCGTTGAGCCAGAGGTCGTCCCACCACTCCATCGTCACGAGGTCGCCGAACCACATGTGCGCCATCTCGTGCAGGATCGTGACGGCGCGGCCGCGGCGCTCGCGCTCGGTGGCGGCGTGGCGGTGGAGCATCCGGTCGCTGTGCACGACGCACGCGACGTTCTCCATCGCGCCCATGTTGTAGTCGGGCACGAAGACCTGGTCGTACTTGCCGTACGGGTACGGGATGCCGAAGTAGCCCTCGAAGAAGTCGAAGCCCTGCCGCGTGAGCTCGAAGATCTCGTCCACGTCCACGTACGGCGCCATCGACTGGCGCGCGAGCAGGCGCGAGGGGATCCGCGCGGTCTCGTCGGTCCACACCTTGTACGGGCCGGCGCACACCGCGACGACGTAGGTCGAGAAGCGCTCGGTGCGCGCGAAGCGGTGGCGGCGCCCCTCGGCGACGTCCTCGGCGGCCGTCTCGCTGCCGTTGGCGACGACGACCCAGTCGGCGGGCGCGGTGACGGTGACCGCGTAGGTGGCCTTGAGGTCGGGCTGGTCGAAGCAGGGGAAGAAGCGGTTCGCGTTGAACGGCTCGCAGTCGGAGAACACGTACTCGCGGCCGTCGGCCGGGTCCACGGCCTTGTAGAGGCCCGAGCCGTCCTGGTCGAAGTCGTTCTCGAACGCGACGACGATCGTGTTGCGGCCCTCGACGAGCGTCGCCTCGGGGAGCGCGATCCGGTGCGCGGCCACGGTCAGCGAGGCCGGCGCGCCGTTGACGGTCGCGGAGACGATCTTGCGCCCTTGGAAGTCGAGGAAGAGCCCGTCGCGGTGCCGCCCGAGGTCGCAGTCCACCGTGACCTCGCCGCGGTACGACGCCGACTTTTCGGGGAGCACGAGGTCGAGCGCGTAGTCCACGCGCGCGACCTGCGCCTTGCGCCGCGCGGCCTCCGCCTTCGAGAGGCAGGCGCGTCCGTGGTGGGCCGTGGGTCCGTCGTGTCGGTGCATCGTCGCCGTCCGTGGGTTTCGCCGCCCCGGCCGGGGCGGAAGGGGGCGAATGTACCCGTCACGAGCGCCGACTCCGGCCGGTGGCGCCGACGATGGTTGTAGAGGGCAAGCGATCTCGTCCCGCCGCCGGGCCGGGGGCGGCGCGAGGCGGAAGGCCGACCCGACGCTCGCCCCGCGCCGCGTCCGCGGCGGGGCGCCTCGGCCGTGGGCTTGGCTCCGTGCGGCCCGCGCGGCACCCTGCGCGGCGTGCACGTCGTCGTCACGCCGAGCGAGCCGTCCCCGCGCACCGTCTGGACGGTCGTCGCCGACGAGCGCCCGCGGGGGCGGCTCGAGGGGCGGCGCTACCCGGGCGGGCTCGTCGTCGTGGACCGCCTCGTGGTCGAGGCGGGGGCCGCGCCCTCCGACGTCGTGAGGGCGCTCGCGGACGCGCTCGCGCAGGGGCTCGTGGCGCGCGAGGCGGAAGTGCTCGTGGTCGAGCGCGAAGAGCTCGCGCCGCTCGCGGTCGCGCTGCCCGCCGCGGGGCTGCGCGTGCGGCGTCGCAAGGTGTTCGTCGAGCGCGAGCTCTCGACCGTGCGACCGGCGTCGGAGGCCGCGTTCACGACGCGCTCGCTCGCCGACGTCGGCGAGGCGGCGTTCCTCGAGCGGCTGACGCTCGCGTCGGAGGGTGACCCCTTCGAGGCGCGGGAAGGCGTGCCCCGCGACGTCGAGCGCGAGTGGCGCGACCTCGTGGCGTCCGCGGGACCGCGTCTCGACCCGTCGCGGTGGTGGCTCGCCGACGACGCGGCGGGGCCCGTCGGGGTCGTGCTGCCGCAGCGCGTGAACGCGACGACCGGCACGCTCTCCTATGTCGGCGTGCTCCCGGCGCGTCGGGGACGCGGGATGGGCCGAGCGCTGCACGCGTTCGGACTCGGGTGCCTCGCAGCCGGCGGCCTCGTGCGGTACGTCGGCTCGACCGACGTGCGCAACGCCGCGATGCGACGCGTCTTCGCCGTCAACGACTGTCCCGTGCGCGGCACCGAGTCGTACTGGGGCCGCTGACGTCCCGGCAGGCGGGCGGGCCCCGCGCGACGGCGGATCGGCCGACGGGCGCCGGCGGGGCGTGGCGGTGCGGCTAGGATCGCCGCCGTGCCGTGGTTCCGACGATCGCCGTCCGCCCGCGCCGGCCGGGCCGCACCCGCCGCCCCCGCCGCCGACGGCGCGCCGCCCGTGCGCCTCGACGACCCGAAGCGCCTGCGACGGGTCGTGGACCGCGTCCTCTCGGCGCCGCCGCCGGCCGATCCCACCGCGGCCGCCGCGTCGATCCCGTCCGCCCTCGACGAGATCGGGCCCGAGCTCGGGGTGCGCGCGCTCGCGTGGTTCTCCGCGTCGGGCGGCGTGTTCGAGCGTCGCCGGGTGGTCGGGGCGGAGATGCGGTTCGTCGAGACCGTGGACGGCCCGATCGCGCTGCGGCTGGCGCCGAGGCCGCGTCGCGCCCACGTCTACCTCGACCCGCGCGAGGCGGCCGCGCCCGCCGCGCTGGGCCTCATGGCGCCGGCGCCGAGCGCGGCGTTCCGTTTCGACGCCGCGCCGCACGAGTCGCTCGTGCTCGTCGCGCTGCACGACGGCGCCGACCCGCACGTCACGGAGTTCGTGCTCGGGACGCTCGCGTCGGCGCTGAGCGCACGGGCCTTGCAGGACCGCTGGCGTCGCTCGCTCGACGAGGCCGCCGAGATCCAGCGCGGCCTGCTCCCGTCGTCGATCCCCGAGGTGGCCGGGCTCGCCGTCGCGGCGCGCTCCGTCGCCGCCGAGGACGTCGGCGGCGACCTCTACGACTTCTTCCCGTTCGGGCCCGGCACGCTCGGGATCGCGGTGGGCGACGCGAGCGGGCACGGCCTCCCCGCCGCGCTGGTCGCTCGCGACGTCGTCGTCGGGATGCGCGTCGGCCTCGACCGCGGCCTCCGCGTGGGCGGCGTGCTCTCCCGCCTCAACCGCGTGCTGCGCGCCGGCGTCCCCGAGCGCGCGTTCGCCTCGCTCGTCTACGTCGAGGCCCACGCCGACGGCGCGCTCGAGTACGCCTGCGCCGGCCACCCGCCCCCGCTCCTCGTCCGGCGCCACACCTACACCGCGCTGCGCCAAGGCGGCCCCGTGCTCGGTCCGGTCGAGCACGTCGCCTACCGGCGCACGTCGGCACGGCTCGAGCGGGGCGAGACGCTCGTCCTCTACACCGACGGCGTGACCGAGAGGCGGGACGCCTCGGGCGAGCTCTACGGCGAGGAGCGCCTCGCGGCGGCGGTCGGGGCGCGCTCCGGGCTCCCGGCGGACGCCGCGCTCGAGGGCGTGCTCGACGACGTGCGCGCGTTCGGCGACGGCGCCCCTTGGGCGGACGACCTGACGCTCGTGCTCGTCCGCCGGACCGGCGCCGGCAAGAGCGCGCGCTGATCGCGGCCGGACGCGGCCCGCGCTCAGCGCGGCGTCCACGCGACGCGGAGCGCGTCGGGGCCGGCGAGCCGCCACCAGCCCCGCTCGCGCAGGGGCGTCGCGTCGAGCACCTCGACGTGGTCCCCCCGCTCGATCGAGAGGACGCGCGCCCGCGTGGCCTCGTCGGCCAGCGTGCGCTCGAGGAGGTCGAAGGTCGCCCGCGTGCCGTCGGCCCCCAGCGCGGTGAACGCGCGGCGGCCCTTCAGGCGCGCGAACGGCGACGTCAGCCGCACGCGCCGCGGCGCGGCGGGGAAGGCGGGCGCGGGCGTGCGCGAGAGCGCGACGAAGGAGAACGTGAGCTCGTCGAGCGAGCGCCGCAGCGTGCGGTTGAGCCGCACGAGGCTGCGGGGCTTGCGCCAGCGGCGCACCTCGTGGTCCACGAAGCGCAGGTCGTCGTGGGGGAGGGCGACGCGCCCGTCGAGGTCGGGCGCGAGCGCGTGGAGCGCGCCGGAAGCCACCAGCGGCCGGGCGAGGTCGCGCAGCCGCGACGCGGTCTCGCGCAGGGCGGGCTCGACGACGAGCAGCACCCCGTCGTCGGCGAGGAGGCCCGACAGCGAGGCGAGCCAGGCGCGCGCCGCGTCGTCGGCGGGCGGCGGGAACGCCTCGTTGAGCGCGAAGGAGACCACCACGAGGTGAAACGGCGCCCGCGCGAGCACCGCCGGCGCGGGCCCCGCGGCGAGGTCGGCCACCACGGTCTCGACGTCGAGGCGACGGTCCGACGACGGGACGGCCTCGACCGCGGCCACGAAGTCGCGCAGGCTCTCGGCCGAGCGGTCCACGGCCAGGAGGCGCGCGCGCAGCGTCGGGTCCCGGGCGACCAGCCAGTGGGCGGCCCCCCAGCCCGCCGCGCCCAGCCCCGCGCCGAGGTCGAGCACCGAGACGACGCCGTCGCGCCCGAGCGCGCGCCCGCGCGCCTCGACGACCTCGGCGAGCGCCAGCCGCGTGCGGACCCACGTCTGCGGCACGAAGAAGAGGCCGTAGGCGACCCGGCTCTCGGTGTCGCCGCCGTAGTCGGGGAACGCCACGGGCCTCGCGGTCGTGAACAGCTCGGAGAGGCGCGTGGCGGCGGGGGCGACGCGGTCGATCGCCTCGCCTTCCGACGAGCGCGGGGCCTTCGCGTGCGCCATCGCGACCCACACGCGCTCGAGCGCCTCGGGGTAGGCGTAGACCGACGCGGGCGACTCGACGGGCTTCACGGGGGCGGCTCCGCGCGGCTCGCCCCGCGCCGGGTGCGCGGGCGTGCCGTGCACGGTCATCGTCGCGCGCCGCGCCCGGCCATGGGAGCTCCGTCGAGGAGCCCGTCCCGGTCGTGGGCTGCCGGGAGGCACGGGCCCGGGACGGGAGCCGACGGGCCGGAGACGGCGGGGCCCGTCTGCGCACCGCGCGCGCCGCCGCCGCCGCCGTGGACCCGATCCCGTGGACCCGACGGTGCGCGGCCGCGACGCGGCTCCGCTCGCCGCACCGTCGCCCCGTCCGTGCGGACGCCACCGCGAGCGCCCCGCTCGGAGTCGATCGTCCCTCGCGCGCGGCGGGCGGCGCCCTACAGTGGGGCCGATGCGCGACTCCCGCCTCCTCTTCGCGAGCGTGCTGCTGCGTGCGCTCTCGATCGGGCTCGTCGGCGTGCTGCTCGCGTTCCACCTCGGGCGCGCGGGCTTCGACGAGGTGCAGATCGGCGCCGCCGTCTCCGCGGGCCTGTGGGGGATGGGGGCCGCGACCCTCGCGGTGGGCGTGTGGGGCGACGCGCTGGGCCGCCGCCGCACGCTCGCCGGGCTCGCCGCGCTCTCGGCGGCGGGCGTCGCCGCCGCGGCGGCCGGGGCCGCGCCCGCCCTCGCGCTCGTCCTGGGCTTCGTCGGGATGCTCAACGGCGCCGGGCGCGACCGCGGCGCGCTGCCCGCCCTCGAGCAGGCCGTGCTCGCCTCCGCCGTCGAGGACGTGCGCCGCACGCGGTCGTTCGCCGTCTACAACCTCGTCGCCGACGCGGGGCTCGCCGGCGGCGCCGTGCTCGTCTGGGTCGCGCGCCGCGCCTCGGGGAACGAGACGCCCCCGGCGACGCTGCAGGCCGCGGGGATGTGGGCCGCCGCGGGGCTGCTCGCCGCGACCGCGTTGCTCTACGCGCGCCTCTCGCCCCGGGTGGAGCCGGCGGTCCGCGCCACCCGCGCACGGCTCTCGAAGGCGTCGCGCGGCAAGGTCGCGCGGATCTGCGCGCTGTTCGCGCTCGACGGCGTGGGGGGCGGCTTCGTCGCCGCGACGTTCCTCTCGCTGTTCTTCCGCGAGCGCTTCGACGCCTCCGCCGAGACCGTGGCCCTGCTCTTCGCCGGCTCGCGCGTGCTCAACGCGCTCTCGCACCTCGGCGCCGCGTGGCTCGCCAAGCGCATCGGGCTCGTCAACACGATGGTGTTCACGCACGCGCCCTCGAGCGTCCTGCTCTTCACCGTCACGATCGCGCCGACCTTCCCCGTCGCGGCGCTGCTCTACCTGCTGCGCGAGGGGCTCGTCGAGATGGACGTGCCCACGCGGCAGTCCTACGTCATGGCGATCGTGCGGCCGGAGGAGCGCACGGCCGTCAGCGCGGTGACCAACCTCGTCCGCATCGCGTCGTGGGCCGTCGCCGCCGCCGTGGCCGGGCCGCTCATGCGCGACGTCGGCATCGAGGTCCCGATGGCGATCGCCGCGGGCCTCAAGCTCACTTACGACGCGCTGCTCTACGTCGCCTTCCGGCGCACCCGGCCCCCGGAGGAGGGGGGCGCGACCCCCGGGTAGCGCCACGGGCCCCGCGCCGTGCAACGGGGAGCGCCTCCCGTGCGAATCCACGGTGGAATGACCTCCACGACCTCCGCCGCCGCGCCCCCCTCCGCCTCCCCCGAGTCGCTGCTCGTCCGCTACCGCGCGACGGGCGACGCCAAGGCGCTCGCCGCGCTCTTCGACGCGACGGCGCCCTCGCTGTTCCGCATCGCGCTCTCCCTCGTGCGCGACGCGACCGCCGCCGAGGACGCGCTGCAGGAGACCTACATCGCCGCGCTCGAGCACCTCGACCGCTACGACGCGTCGCGGCCGCTGGTCCCGTGGCTGGTCGGCATCCTGCGCGTGATGGCGATGCGCGCGCGGCGCGACGCCGCCCGCGTGCCCGACCCCGTCCGCGTGGCCGCCGTCACGGGCGCCGAGCGCGAGGGCGAGGAGCCCGCCGAGCGCGGCGAGGACGCGCAGCGCGTGCGGGCGGCGATCGAGCAGCTCGAGGAGCCCTACCGCAGCGTCGCGCTCCTGCGCTGGCGCTACGGGCTCTCGCCCGCCGAGATCGCCGACGTGCGCGGCGAGCCGCCGGGCACCGTGCGCTCGGTGCTCTCGCGCGCGACCGCCCGGCTCAAGGAGACGCTGCGCGGCGCGCCGGCGTTCTTCCTGTTCCCGACCGGCCCGCGGGGGCTCGAGGGCGTGCGGGAGGCCGTGCTGCGCCGGGCCGCCGCGATCCCCCTGCCCGCGCCGGCGGGCGCGGTCGCGGGCGCGACCGCGGGGTCGGGCGCGTCGCGGTGGCTCCTGAGCAAGGCGGCGCTCGGAGCCGCCGCGCTCGTCGTGGCGGGCGTGACGACGTGGGGCGTGCTCGCGCGCGGTCCCGGGGACGATCGGGGCCCCGACGCGGGGCCCGGGGCGCCGCCGGTGGCAGCGGCGGCCCCGTCGCAGGAGCCGGCTGTCGCTCCCGACGCGCCCGCCCCCGCGCCGGCGGTCGTGCCGCCGCCGACCCCCGTCGAGCCCGACGACCCGCGCGCCGCCTCGCCGACGCCGACGGCGCCGGACGTGACGGCCCCGACGCCGCCCGACCTGCGTCCGCAGGGCGAGCCCGACCTCCCGATCCCGGTGCCGGTCGAGCCGCCGCCCGTGCAGTTCGGCGACGACCCCAAGCCGAAGCCGCCGGTGGGGCCGGCCGAGAAGCGCCCCGACGACGACCTCGAGGGCGTCGGCGCCTCGCTGGGCTCCCGGATCGACCGCGCCATCGACGCGGGCGTGAAGTGGCTCAAGGCGGCGCAGCTGCCCGACGGCTCGTGGGGCCTCGTGCAGGGCGACGCGGCCTACGGCGGCGGCGAGGCCGACCCCGCCGCGGCCTACACGCACCCCGCGGGGCCGACCGCGCTCGCGCTCTACGCGCTGCTCAAGAGCGACGTGCCGCTCGACGACCCCGCGGTCAAGCGCGGGTTCGCGTGGCTGCGCGCGCGCCAGCGCGTGCCGCGCGGCTCCTACGAGACGAGCGCGCTGCTGCTCGCCGTGACGGCGACGGCGCCCGCTCCGCGTCGGGACGCCGCCGCGGGTGCCGCCGACGGCGACGGACGCCCGAAGCTCCCCGCGGGCGACTGGCGCGACTGGGCGCAGAAGCTCGTGGACGCCCTCCTCGCGCAGCGCAAGCGCGCGAAGACCTCGGGCTGGCGCTACGGCCTCGAGGGCGGCGTGCCGCCCGGCGGCGCGGAGGACCTGTCGTCCACGCAGCTCGCCGCCCTGGCGTTGCTCTCCGCCGACCGCTGCGGGATCCGCGTGGAGAGCCGGGTGTGGCGCGAGATCCTCGTGTTCACGTTGCGCCAGCAGGAGGCGGACGGGCCCGCGCGGCCGCGCGTCGTGGACGCGCCCGGGACGACGCAGGGCACGACGGACCGGCCCGTGGACCGCGCGCGCGGCTTCGCCTACATCCTGTCGGAGGCGCTCGACCCCGACGAGGGGCGGCCGACGGGCGGGATGACGGCGTGCGGCATCGCGACGCTGCAGATCGCGCGCTTCGCGCTCACGTCGCGCGGCGAGGCGGTGGACGGCGACCGCGTGCGCGCCGCCGACGTGCAGCGCGCGATCTACGACGGCCTCGCGTGGCTCGACGCCCACTGGTCGTCGTTCTCCAACCCGCAGAAGAAGCGGATCAACGTCTACCACGTGGCGTGGCTCTACGCGGCCGAGCGGGCCTTCGACCTGCTCGGCGTGCAGCGCATCGGGAGCCACCTCTGGTACCGCGAGATGGCGGAGCAGCTGGTCGGGCGCCAAGCCGAGAGGGGCTTCTGGGACTCCGACTCGACGCACAAGCCGCAGGCGGTGCTCGACACCTCCTTTGCGCTCCTCTTCCTCCACCGCGCGGGGCGCGGGCCCATCCAGGTCCCGTCGCTCACCGATCCCTCCGACCGCCCTCCCACCGACCGCCGCGGGGGCTAGCCCCGCAACTCGGTGCCAGGCACCGCACTGCGGTGCCTGGCACCGAGTTGCGCTATGCTGCGGGGGTCGGGAGGACCCCGTGGGACGTCGCCGCGTCGTGCTCGCCGTCGTCGCGCTGTGCGCCGTGCTCGCGGCCGCGTGGTGGGGGCGGGACCTCGTCGGCCTCCGGGGAGCCGACCTCGTCGAAGCCGAACGCGACGACGGGCGCGCCCCGCCGCCGGCCGAGCGAGCGGGACCCGACGCCGTCGCGGCCGCCGGCACCCTCGGCGCGCGGCCCCGCGCGACGACCGCGCCGCCGGCCGCGGAGGAGCCGGCGATCACCGGGCGCGTGCTCGACGCCGACGGCCGCCCCGTCGCGGACGCGCGCGTGCTGGCGCTGCCCGACGGACTGCGAGCGCCGTTCGCCCTCGAGGAGGTCGGCGGGGAGGGCTTCGCGGTCGCCGACGCGATCAGCGGCGCCGACGGACGCTTCCGCGTCGCGGTGCGGGGGGGCGCGGTGCTCGCGACCCTCGTCGCGATCGCCGCGGACGGCGCGCGCGGCTCGGCCCTCGACGTGCCCGCGGGCCGCGACGTGGAGGTCGTCGTGGTCGCGCCCGGTGCGATCGAGGGCACCGTCGTCGCGCGCGACGGCACGCCCGTGCCCGGCGCGAGGGTGCGGCTCTCGGGCGCGACCGACCTCGTGCGCGTGGACGTCGAGGCGGTGGCCGACGCGCGGGGCGCGTTCCGGGTCGCCCCCGTGCCCGTCTCGGGGCGCGAGAGCGCGTTCGCGACGGCCTCGCTCGTCGCCCTCGTCGAGGTGACGGCGGAGGGCTTCGCCCCGCTCGTGCCGTCGCCGTGGCCCTTGCCCGGCGCGCCGGGCGAGGTCGTGCGGCGCACGTTCGTGCTCTCCCGGGGGTCGACGCTGCTCGGGCGCGTCGTGCACGCCGGGACGAAGGCGCCCGTCGCGGGGGCCCGGGTCGTGCTGTGGTCCATCGAAGGCAACGCGACGCAGACGCGCGGCCCCGGCGGCCGCACCGTCGCGCTCCCGCGGGGCCAACGGGTGCTCGCGGAGGCCACGAGCGGCTCGGACGGCACCTTCCGGTTCGAGCACGTGCCCGGCCTCGGCTTCCACGCACCGATGTCGCCCGTGAACGGTCGCCTCGGGCCGCTGGTCGGCAACGTCACCGCCTTCGCGGACGGCCTCGCGCCGACCTCGGCGTCGTTCGCGGCGATCGTCGAGGGGGAGCGGCAGGAGGTCGCGCTCGAGGCGTGGCCCGCGACGACGCTGCTCGGGCGCGTCGTGGACGCCCGCGGGGCGCCGGCGCACGCCGACGTGGCCCAGCAAGCGCCCGAGGGACGCGGGATGCTCTATCTTCCGGCGTCGTTGTTCCCCGACACGCCGTCCGGCCAGACGCAGACCGACGCCAACGGACGCTACCGCCTGCTCGTGCCGAGCGCGCCTACGCCGGGCGACCCGGAACCGGCGGTCCTCGTGGCCGCGGATCCCGACGACACGACCGCGACGGCCACCGTGACGCTCCGCGCAGGCCACGCCGTCGAGGTGCCCGACCTCGTGCTCGCGGCCGTGCCCGCGGGCGCGCACGAGGTGGCGGTGGCCGTCGTGGACGAGCGCGGGGCTCCGGTGGTGGGCGCGACGGTGAGCCTCGACGGGTCCGACGCGCGGGGCGGGCACCGCACCGACCTTCGGGGGCGCGTCGCGATCGCGACGGACGCCGACGTCGGCGTGGAGGCGCGGGTGCGCGTCGCGTCCGAAGGGTACGGGGCCGCCGTGGCTCGGGTGCGCGTCACCTCGCCGGGCGCGCCGCCGACCCCGCTGCGGCTGCATGCGGGTCACCGGCTCGCGGGTCGCGTGGTGGACGCGGCGGGTCGTGGCGTCCCGGGCGTGGCGATCGTCGTCGGAGACGGGCGGGTTTCCCCGGAAGCGCTCGCGGCCGACGTGGCGCGCGTGCGAGACGGCGTCCGCCGGGCGACGAGCGAGCGCGATCCGTCCACGGGCTTCGCCGCTGCGGCGCTCGGCGAGACCGTCCCCCCCGACGGCCCGTGGGCGACGGACTACGTCGACGGGGAGGGCCGATTCTCGCTGCGCAATCTCCCGCCGGGTCCGTACACGGTGATCGCGCACCGCTACGCGCAGCCCGGGCCGTCGGCCACCGGCGTGCCGTCGGACACCTTGGACTGCACGCTGGTCGCGGAGGCGTGGATGCAGCCGCCTCGCCTGACGACCGTGTCCGGGACCGTGCGCGACGCCGCGACCGGCGTCGCTCCCGAGCAGCTCGACGTCGAGCTGGACGCTTGGCCCTTCCCGATGCGACAGGCGTCGTCCGACGCGCAACGGCCGGGACTGCGGCCGGGGATCGGCGGCGCGGAGCTCGAGCTCGCGGCGCCCGGTCGGTTCTCGTTCACGGAGGTCGGAGCGGGGCCCGCGGTGCTGACCGTGCGCGCGGCCGGCTACGTCCCGGTCCGACGCACGCTCTGGGTCACCGCGGGCGTCCCGATCGAGCTCGCGCCGATCGAGCTGTCGCGCGGCGTCGTCGTCCGAGGCACGTTGCGCGTGCGGGAGGGCGATGCGCCGGCGCGGCTCCGGGTGGCGTTCACGGCGGTCGGGGTGCGCGAAGGGGGCGCGATCGAGCGGAGCGCCTCCGTCGCGCCCGACGGACGCTACGAGGTGCGGGGGCTGGCCCCGGGCCGTTGGCGGCTGGCGGTCGGATCCGTCGAGGGGCAGGTCTTCGCCGTCGCCGACGGCGCGCCCTGCGTGATCCCCCCCGCGACGCCCGAGGTCGTCTTCGACGCGACGCTCGTCCCGGCCGCGCTGCTCTTCCTCGGGACCTCGGATCCCCGGTTCCGCGTCGCGCAGGACGGCGTGTCGGACGCCGACCGCGCGCTCGCGGCGGGCACCGTGGTCGTGGTGCTCGACGAGCACGGCGACGTCGTCGAGCGGTGCGACGGCGTCGGCACGTCCGACGCGCAGGAGCACCTCGGCGGGCTCGTGCTGCCGGTCGGCCGCTACACCGTGCGGGTGACCGTCCCCGGGGAGGCCGCGACCGAGCAGCCGGCCGAGCTCAAGGCCGGACAGAGCGTGGGCGTGATCTACGGCGTCACGCCGCCGGGCACGATGGCCTGCGGTGGGGGCAAGTGCGGGTGAACCGGCGGCCGCGTCGGACGTAGACTCCCCTGCGGTCGCGGAGACGGTGCTCGATGGCGCGCAAGCTGGTCCTCCTCGTCGTCCTCGCCGCGGTGGCGGCGCTCGTCGCGTGGCAGGCGGGCGTGCTCTCGCCGCGCGGTGAGTCGCTCGGGCTCGGCGGCGGCGATCCCGACGCGCCCGACGCCGCGGGGGCCGGTGCGGCAGCCTCGGACGGCGCGGGCGCGCCCGGCACGGCCGACGGCGGCACGCTGGCCCGCAGCACGCGCCCCGTCGCCAAGACCAAGCCCGCCACGGTGGACGGCCCTCGCATCACGGGGATCGTCGTGGACCGCGCGGGGACGCCGCTGCGCGACGCCCGCGTGCTCTCGATGCCCGACACCCTCGAGCGGACCTTCTCGGCCGACGACGTCGGCAAGGCCGACCTCGCGGTGTCCGACGCCGTCACGGGCGAGGACGGCCGCTTCGTCGTGGCCGTCGCGGACGCGCCCTACCACGCGCTCGTCGTCGAGGTGGCAGGACGCTCTCCCGCACTCGAGTCGCCGGTGCGCACCGGCGCCGACGTGCGCATCGTCGTCGAGGACGGCGCCGTGGCACGCGGCGTCGTGATGGACGCCGACGGCACGCCGGTCGCGGGGGCGCGGGTGCGCTGGAACGGGCTCCTCGACGCCTACCGCGTCGGCGCCGAGACCACGTCCGGGCCCGACGGACGCTACCGCCTCGTCGGCCTCCCCGCGGCCGCCCCGACCGCGGCGCGCGCCGTGGGGTACGTCCCGTCGTCCGCGTTCGGGGCGTTCCTCGTGGACGCCGAGGGCTTCGCGCCGCTCCTCGTCGCGACGGCGCGCCGCTTCGAGCCCGGCCAGGACGCCGAGCGCGACTTCGTCCTCTCGCGCGGCGCGACGGTGCACGGGACGGTGGTCGAGGCCGAGACCGAGAAGCCCGTGGCCGACGCGCGCGTCGTGCTCTGGTCGCTCGAGGGGGCGGGGTACGCGATCTGGCGCGGCGGGAACGGCGGGAAGTCGGTGGCGCCGCCCTGGTCGCCGCGCCTGCTCCAAGAGGCGCGCACCGGCGCCGACGGGTCGTTCCGCCTCGAGCACGTGCCCGCACAAGGGTTCCACCCCGTGCAGTCCAACGAGTGGGGCGAGAAGGGGCCGGTGGTGGGGCGCGTCGCGGCGATCGCGACCGGCTACGCGCCCGCGACGGCGCCGGTCGGGGCGGCGAAGGAGGGCGCGACGGTGCCGGTCACCCTCAAGGTGTGGCGGACGGCGGTCGTGCGCGGGCGCGCGCTCGACGCGCAGGGCCAGCCCGCCAAGGGCGCGTGGGTCAACGTCGCGCGCAGCGACCGCTCCGCCGGCGAAGGGCTGCCGAAGTCGTTGTTCCCCGACGGCCCGCGCGGGCCGACCGTCCAGGCGGGCGACGACGGCTCGTTCCGGCTCGACGGCCTGGCCGTCGCGGCGCAGGGCGCCGAGGAGCTCCAGATCGTCGGGCGGCTCGAGGCGTCGTCGCGGCGCGGGTGGACGGAGGCCGGCGACGGCTCGGTCAAGGTGAAGGTCTCGGCCGGGGCCGACGTCGTCGCGCCCGACCTCGTGCTCAAGCCCGACGAGTCCCGCGGGCCCGCCGTCGAGGTGCGGGTCCGCGTCGTGGACCCGAGCGGGGCGCCCGTGTGGGGGGCGCAGGTCGGCGTGTCGTGGAATCCCTCGTTCGTCGGCGCCCGCACGGACCGCGACGGCGTCACGACGGTCTCGCTGCTCAGGCACGCGCGCCGCACGATGCCCGGCGAGATCACCGCGACGGCGTCGGCGCGGGGCTTCGCGTCGGGGGCCGCGACGTTTGCCCCGACCGAGGGCGCAGCGGTGGAGGTGACGATCACGCTCAAGGCGGCGCACACGCTGTCGGGCCGGGTCGTGCGCACCGACGGGACGGGCGTGCCCGGCGTGCAGGTCGGCGTGGCCGACGGCACGCTGCCGGTGGCCACCGTCTTCCCCGAGCCCAAACCCGGCGTGCGAAGCCCGATGGCGCCGGCCCCTGCTCGCCCGGGGACCATCGGCCCGCACTACGGCAGCGCCACGACCGACGAGAAGGGGGCGTTCGTCGTCGAGGGCCTCCCGGAGGGGCCGTACCACCTGCTCGCCACGACGGCGCCGCGCAACGGGGCCGCGACGAGCACGGTGCGCGCGCTCGCGGTGGACGTGCCGACGGACGCGCGCGACGTCGAGCTGTCGTTGTCGATGGCAGCGGCGCCGCCGACGGGACGGCTCGAGGGCTCGGTCGCGGACGCCGCGACGAAGCGTCCCGTGCGCCAGCTCGTCGTCCAGCTGCGGCGCGGCGACGAGACGGGCGCCACGGCGTGGGCGGGCGCCGAGGGGCCGTTCTTCGGCCCCGGCGGCGCGACGCAGGGCACGATGCCGTCGCCGGGACGCTTCGAGTTCCCGGCCGCGCCCGAGGGCTCGTGGACGCTCGTGGCGCAGGCCGAGGGGTACCGACCGGCGTCGGTCGAGGTCGCGGTGCGTGCCGGCGAGACGACGAAGGTCCCTCCGATCCTCCTCGACTTCGGCGTCACGGTGCGCGGTCGCGCCCGGCTCCCGAGCGGTTTCGACATGGCCTCCCGCACGCTCGTCTTCACGGAGGCCGACGGCACGGGCGCCGAGATCCGCTCGGTCTCCGCGCGGCTCGAGGACGACGGTCGCTACGAGGCGACCGGGTTGACGCCCGGCCGCTGGCGGGTCGCGAGCTGGGTGGACTCGTGGTCGGGCAACGAGCCGCCTCCGCAGCTCGTGCCCGACGCGGGCCTGCTGACCGTGGACGCGACGACCGGCGAGGTGCGCTTCGACCCCACGCTCGTGGCCGCGGGGATGCTCCAGATCAACTGCAACGACCCGAAGCTGCCGCCGCCGCCTTGGGAGGGCACCGGGGCGACCGACGAGCAGAAGGCCTACGCGGCGGCCTGCGCGATCGCCGTCCGCGACGGCGCCGGCGCCGTCGTGGCGGAGCAGCGCGGCGGAATCACGCGCGCCGGGGCGGGGCGCGTGGGGTGGCTGTTGCTCGTGCCGGGTCGGTACAGCGTGCACATCGAGCGTCCCGGCGAGGCGCCGCGCGACGAGGCGATCGAGGTGAAGCCGTCGCAGCCGGCCTTCGTCTCGCTCGCCCCGGCCGCGCCGGCCGCCGGTACGCCCGGCGCGATCATCCCGCCCGGTCGCTGACGACGGCAGGCCGCGTGACGGCCCGCTCCCGAGGGCGCGCGGTGCTGCGCAGCAGCGCCGCGACGTCGCGCTCGAGGAAGCGCAGGCGGGCGCGGGCGACGTCGCCCGTGCGCCGGGCGCGCTCGGGGTGGCCCCGCAGACGGCGCAGCGGGGCGACGACGGGGGCGCGCACGATCTCCCAGAGTGAGCGCGCGACGACGCCGAGCACGAAGAGCCCCGCGAACGCCCCGAAGGCGAGGGGGCCGAGGCGCTTGCGTTGGAAGCGGACCGCGCCCACGAGCAGCGGGAGGCGCAATCGGCGGTCGAGCGGTCCCGTCGAGGCGCCCCCGACGTGGCGCACCGCCGGCGCGTCGGCGACGAAGTGCACCTCCGCCCCGGCGCGGCGCGCACGCCAGCACAGGTCCACGTCCTCGAAGTAGAAGGGGTACCCGGGGTCGAACCCGCCGAGCCGCTCGGCGAGGTCGCGGCGCACCACCATCGCCGCGCCGGAGACCGCCTCGACGGGGCCCGTGCGCGCGCCGCGCCCGACGTCGCGCTGGCGTCGCGTCGCGCGACGGCCGACGCCGAACCAGCCGAGCGGCGTGTACTGGTGCAGCATCGCGAGCGCCGTCGGGAAGCCCCACGCCGAGCGCTGGGGAAGGCCGTCCTCGCCGACGAGCGGCGGGGCCGCGACGCCCACCGCGGGTCGCGCGTCGAGGTAGGTGACCACCGCGCCCAGCGAGCCCGGTGCCGCTTCGGTGTCGCTGTTGAGGAACACGACGTGGCGCCCTTCGAGCGCACCCATCGCGGCGTTGTTGCCGCGCGCGAAGCCGACGTTCTCGGCGTTCTCGACCACGCGCACGTGGGGCAGGCGAGCCCGCACCGCCGCGACGGTGCCGTCGTCGCTCGCGTTGTCCACGCAGACGACGCGGGCGCGGTAGGGGGCGCAGGCCGGCGCCGCGGCGGCGAGCGCGCGCAGCGTGAGGTCGCGCGTGTTCCACGACAGCACGACGACGGTGAGGTCGGGCGGCGCGTCCACGCCGCGAGCCTACCCTCCCGCCGCGCCGTCCCCGCGTGCGGCGACGGCGCCGGGTAGCATCGCGGCCCGCCGCGGCCGCCGCGCGGGTCGGGAGCGCCGGACGGGCCGACGTCCCCGACCGCGTCGCCCCGAGGCGGTCGAGAGCGCCCCCGCGTGCCCCGCGCCTTCCCGGTGACGTCGTCGCGCGCCGCGGGATTCGTCGCGCTCGTCGCCCTGCTCGGGTTGCTCGGCGTCGGGGCCACGGCCGAGCGCGCCTGGTTCGCGGCACCGCTCCCGCTCGAGGCGCCCGACCCGGCGCCGGCTCGGCGCGGGCCGTGGCCCGCGCTCCTCCTCGTCGTCGTGGACGGCCTGCGGGAGGCGGCGACCCCGACGATGAGGACGTGGCAGGCGCTCGCGTCCGAGGGGGCGAGCGGCGTCGCCCGCACCGGCGAGCCGACGATGTCGGCGCCGTGCGTGCGCGCCATCGTCACGGGCCGTCGCCCGGACCTCTACACGTCGTTTCGCAACTTCGCCCCGGTGCCGGTGCGGGGGTCGGTGCTCGACGCGCTCGTCGCGCGCGGCGCGAGCCTCGCGCACGCCGGCGACCGGCTGCTCCCCAACCTCCTCCCCGACGCCTACCGCGACGCCGACGTGTTCGTGCCGCCGCGCACGCGCTACACCGAGCCCGGCGAGCTCGACGACGACGCGTGGCCCTTCGCGCTCGAGCAGGCGGGCGACGCCGAGGTGGACGTGCTCACCGTGCACCTCGTCACCGCCGACCTCACCGCGCATCGCTTCGGCGCCGACGGGCCGGCCTACGCCGCCGCCGTCGCCGCCGTGGACCGCCGCCTCGACGAGCTCGTGCTGCTCTTCCGCCGCACGCGGCCCGGCGCCTACGTGCTCGTGGCGGCCGACCACGGGCTCTCGCCCCGCGGCACGCACGGCGGGGGCGAGCCCGAGGCGCGCCGTGCGCCCTTCGTGCTCGTCGGCCCCCGCGTGCCGAAGCGGCGCGCGGTCGAGATCCCGCAGGAGGCGCTCGCGACGACGCTCGCCGCCGTGTTCCGCGTGCCCACGCCGCCGCTCGCCGAGGAGCCGCCCGCGCTCGGCCTCGTCCGCCTCGACCGCGAGGACCGTCGTGACGCGCTGCTCGGGTTCCTCGACGCCCGCGCCGCCGCCCTCGCCGCCGCGGGGCGCGACCTCGAGGCCCGGGGCGTCGCCGAGCGCAAGGCCGCCGCGCTCGCGCGGGCCACGCCGTCCGACGTGGACGCGGCGCTGCTGGCCGCCGCGATGACGTCCGCCGCGACCGCCCCGGGCCCCGCGCCCGCGGCCGTGGCCGTGCTCGCGCTCCTCGCGCTCGTCGTCGCGGTGCTCGTCGCGCGCGGCGGGGCGCGGGCGGCCGTCGTCGCGGGCGGAGGCCTCGCCGCGCTCGCCGCCGTCGCCGCGGCGGTCGCCGCCGCGCACCACGCGCGGCTGTCCGCGCGCGAGGTCGCGCCGCTCGCGACGCGCGCGCTCGAGGCCGCCGCCGCCGTCGCGGGGGTCGCGGCGCTGGCGGTCGCCCTGCGCGGTCGTCGCCGCGACGGCGCGCCGCCCGCGGGCCTCGTCGGGGGCGACGCCGCGCCCGTCGGCGTGGTCCTCGTGCTGATCGCGGGGGCGGCGGTGGCGCTCGTGCGCTCGTGCCGCCTCGCGCTCGACGACGCGCTGCACGCGCCGTGGCTCTCGACCGCGGCGGCGGGCGTCGCGACGGCCGTCGCGGCGATGCGCGCCCGCGGGGCGTCGCGCGCCGTGCGGGTCGCCGCGCCGCTCGTCGTCACGGCGGTGCTCGTCGCCGCCCGCGTCGTCGAGGCGGCGGGCGGCGAGGACGTGCTCGCCCGGACGCAGGGCGTCGGCTGCGGGCTCGCCACGGGCGTCGCGCTCGTCGTGCTCGTCGCCGTGGCCCGCCGCGACGCCGCCACCGTGGGGGCCGTGGCGTGGGGCCCGGCGGCGGCCGTCGGCGTCTTCACGGCCCTTGACGGCGGCGTCGGCGCGCACGGCGCGGCGTTCGCGCTGGTCGCGGCGGCCGCGGTCCTCGCGTCGCGCCTGCCTGCGCGGCGCGGGGGGGCGGGCCTCGTCGTGCTCGTGCTCCTCGCGCGCGTCGCCGTCTTCCACGCGCTCGGCGGGGCCGAGTCGTTGCGGCGCCTCGACCCCGACGGGGCGTTCGTGCCCGGCGCGGCGGGCGTGTCGGGCCTGCGGTCGGTGCTCGCAGGGCTCGCGCCGTGGGTGCTGCGCGAGGCGTGCACCGTGGCGCTGCTCGTCGCGGCCGCTGCGGCGGCGCTGCGACGTGGCCGCGCGGCCGGCGGGAGCGGCGCGGTGGTCACGGGCCTCTCGCTCGCGACGGTGGCGGGCGGCGCCGCCCTCGCCGTGGTCGCGTCCGCGTGGGCGCGCTGGGCCTGGTGGATGGCGGTGGCGCATCCGGTGTTCCTCCTGGCGCTGGTGGACGCGAGCGCCCTCGTCGTCGTCGCGCTCCTCGCCGCGGCGTGGCGCGGGCGCGGGGCCGCGGCGGCGGTCGAGACGGCGCCGTAGCCCGCCGAACGAACGTCAGGCCCCGACCTCGTCGGCTCGTGAACACGGCGGGCCCGAGCACGCCCGGCCCCGGGTAGCATCGAGGGGCTTGGCACCGCCCGCGGCCCCCGACCAAGACGACGCGCCGCCGCGCCACCCTCGGCTGCCGGGCGTGATCGGTGTGCTCGCCTGCGCCGCCTGGCTCGTCGGCTACTTCCTGCCGTGGATCACCTTCACGCCCGCGCAGCGGGAGACCGTCCGCGAGGCGTTCGCGCCGCGCATCGACGCCCTCGAGGCGACCTGGCCCGAGCACGCCGCGCGCTACCGGGTGCTGCTCGCGGAGGCGACGGGGAAGGGGGCCCTGACCGGGCTCGACCTCCACCTGTACGCCCGCGCGGCGCACGGCCTCAACCTCGACCTCCAAGGGGCCCCGCCGCCCGACCGCGCCGCGGAGCGGCCGTGGGTCGTCCAGCGCATGTTCCGCGGGGTCGCCGTGCTCCTCGCGTTCCTCCCGCTCGCCTCGACGCTGCTCCTGCTCGTGCTCGTGGCCCGCCGCGTGCGCACCGGCCCGTTGCTCCTCGCCACGCTCGTCGTCGTCGGGTGCCTCGGCGGGACGCTCGGCATCGTCTGGACGCGCGTCGCCGAGGCGCTGTCCGCCGACGTGCTGCGGGGCACCGGCCTCGCGCTCGTGCTCGCGTCGTCGCTCGCGCAGGCGTGCACGGGGCTGTTCTCCGTGACCCGTCGCACGTGGTGGCGCGTGTACGGCCTCGCGCTGCTCGGGCTCGCCCTCGTCGCGACCGTGACGTGGGCCGTCGTGCTGCGGGGGTGGACGCCGTGACGGACGCGATGCCGCGCGGCCGCGCGCTCGCGGCCCTCCTGCTCTCGCTCGCCGGCCTCGTCGTGGTCGGGCGCCTCGCGGTGGACGCCTGGCTCCTGCGGCCCGTGCCGACGCGCGTCCGCGTCGTGCAGCGGGCCCCGAGCGGCGTCCCGCGGCCGTTCCTCCTCGGGATCGTGGACGGCCTGCGCGCGGAGGCGGTCGAGGACGACCTCGCCGACCCGGCGATGCCGTTCTGGCGGTCGATGCAGGCGCGCGGCGCGTGGGGGATCGGCGTCACCGGCGAGCCGACGATGACCGCGGCGTGCGTGCGCACGATCGTGACCGGCCGCAACCCCGACCTCGTGGCGGCGTTCCGCAACTTCGACGCGGCGCCCACCGAGGGGTCGGTGCACGAGTTCCTGGCCGCGCGCGGGCTGCGGCTCGCCCACGCGGGCGACGCGTCGGCGTTCCAGCTGGTGCGCCGCCACGTCCGCCCGGAGGACGCGCTCGCCTTCCCCGACGTCGGGCCCCGCGACCAAGGCGAGACGGACGACCGCTGCTACCCGTTCGCGCTCGAGAAGGCGCGCGACCCGGGCGTCTCGGTGCTCACGTTCCACGTCGTGCGCCCCGACCACGCGGGGCACCGCTACGGCGCCACGGGCGCGGAGTACCGGGCCGCGTGCCGGGCCGCCGACGCGCAGATGCGCGGCGTCTACGAGGCGTTCGTCGCGACCCGGCCCGACGCGCTCGTGCTGATCACCGCCGACCACGGCGTGACGCCGCGCGGCACCCACGGCGGCGGCGAGCCGGGCGCGCGCCGGGCGCCGTTCGTGCTGGTCGGCCCGCGCGTCGCGCGCCGCGGGCCCGCCGAGGTGCCGCAGGCGGCGCTCGCGCCCACGCTCGCGGCGCTGCTCGACCTCCCGATGCCCCCGCTCGCCGAGTCGCCCCCCGCGCTCGAGCTCACGACGCTCTCGCCGACGGAGCGGATGGACGCGCTCGACGCGTTCCTGCAGGCGCGGCTCGCCACGGCCGCGAGCATGGGCGACGCGGAGGTGGCCGCGGCCCTCGACGCGCGCCGACGCCTCGTCTTCTCCGAGGGGCCCAACGCGGCGGTCGGGCGCCTCGCCGAGCTGTACCGCGAGCTCGAGGAACGGGCACTGGGCCGCTCGGGGCGCGGGCCCGCGGTGCTCGCGGTGCTGCTCGCCGCGCTGTGGCTCGCCGCGCTCGTCGCCGAGCCCGGGGCGGGGCGCGCTCGGTCGTGGGCGTTCGCCTGCGGCGTGCTGGCGCTGTGGCTCGCCACCGCGTCCACGGGCGGGGCGGGCGCGCGCTTCGCCTCCGAGCCCGCGGTGGGCGTGGCGGCGGTCGCGCTCGCGGCGGTGGCGTTCGCGCGGCCGGTCGTGCCGGTGCTGGGCACGCGCACGCTGTGCGTCGCGGGCCTGCTCGCCGTCCCGGCGCTGGGCGGCGCGGGACTGCTGCTCCAGAACGCGTTCGACGCGCCCGGCGGCGCCGGCCCCGCGGCGACGCGCACCGCCGTCGTCGCGGCGCTGCTCGCCGTCGCCGCGCTGGCGCTGCTCTTCCGGCGCGACGCGCGCCGCCGCCTGGCGGCACCGCTCGCGGTGCGGCCGGGCCTGCTCGTCGCGCTCGGCGGCGGGCTGCTCGGATTCGGGCTGTCGCTGCGGCTCTTCGTCGACCCGTTCGTCCACACGCCGATCCTCTTCGCCGCCGCCGCCGGCGTCGGGTTGCTGGTCGCGCTGCTCCCGTCCCGCGTGCGGGCCGCGGCGCCCGGGGCCGTCGCGACGCTGCTCGCGGTCGCCGCGCTGCTGCTGGTGGGCGGGCGGGTCGCCGAGGGGCTCTCGCCCGACTGGGTCCTCGGGCCGGCGGGCGAGTCGCGGTGGTTCCTGCTCGCCGCGGCCGGCGCGCTCGCGCCCGTCGTCGTCGCCGCGGCGCGCGCCGCGCGCGGCGGGGGCCGCGACGCGGTGGCCGTCGGGGCGGCGGCCCTCGTGCTCGTCGCCGCCGTGGTCTACCGGGCGTCGATGCCCGGTCCCGCGGCCGCGTGGCACGCGGCGCGGGCGGGCGGGGTGCTGCTGCTGGCCGCCTCGCCGTTCGTCGCCGGGGCCGACGCGCGGCTCGCGGTCCGGTTGCTCGCCTGCGCCGCGCTCGGTGCGATCTTCCACGAGCGCAGCGACGCGCAGGTGCTCGGCGTCGCGCTCACCGTCGCCGCGGGCCTCGCGCTGTCGCGCGTGCCGGTCCCCTCGTCGCGCACCGGGCTCGCGGCGCTCGCGGTGCTGCTGCTCGCGGTGCGGATCGCCGTCTTCCACGCGCTCGGCTTCTCCGAGTCGTTCTCGACGATCGACGTCGGCGCCGGCGTCGTCCCGGGCGCGCGCGGCGACGGCGCGACCGCGGGCGCCGACGGCTGGACGCCCGCGATGGTCGAGACCGCGCTGCACCTCGCCGTGAAGTTCGCGCTGGTGTGGGTGGTGCTGCTCGCGGGGCTCGCGCGGGCGTTCGAGCGGGCGGGGCGCCCGCACGCGCTGCGCACGGTCGTGTTCGACCTCGCCGTCGCGTTCGCCGCGCGTGGCGCGCTGCTGGCGATCGGGATGACGGTGTGGTGGCGGTCGTCGTGGTGGGTCGCCACCGCCTACCCCGTGTTCACGCTGGGGGCCGCCGACGTGGTGCTCGTGCTCGCCGCGGCGGCGGTTTCGGGCGCGTTCCGCCGCGACCGCGCGCCGGCCCTCCTGCCTGCCTGACGGGCCGCGAAGGAAGCCCCGGCGCGGCCTGCGCCGCATCCTCGGGGCGTTCGGCCGCGTGGCGTCGACGCGGCCGCGCGCGTCGCTCGCCTCAGCCGCCCATGCCCGGCGCGGGGGCGTCGCCGCCCTCCATCGCCGGCTCGGCCATCCCGGGTTCGTCCATCCCCGGCTCGCCCATGCCCGGCTCGTCCATCCCGGGCTCGCTCGGGGCCGAGGGGGCCGTCGGCGACGACGACCCGGCCTTGGCCTCGAGGTCGGGGTAGCGCTCGGCGCGACGGGCGCACTCTTCTGCCGGGATGCGCTTGCTCCACGCCACCGCCACGCGCTCGCCCTCGCGCTGGGCGGGGAAGCGCTTGGCGATCCCGCGCACGGCGACGTCGTGGCTGAACCACGTCTGGATGCGCGTCTTGAGCCCGTCGGGCTTGCTCGGGTCGGTCGGGCCCTCGATGTGGCGCTTGGTGGTCCGCACCGCGTGCGTCGGGGGCGGCCCGCCGAGGTAGAGGAGCTCGTCCTTGTCCTTGCTCTTGTCGTGCGTCCAGCCCGGCGGGATCGTCAGGCCCTCCTGCACGTCCCACCACCGCGTCGCGGTGTTGTCCACGCCGAAGTCCTTCGTGCCCGTCTTGTCCGTCTTGACGGTCTCGACCAGCACGCGCTTGGCCGTGCGCGCGAGCACGCGCTCCTCGAACCACAGCACCCACCCGTCGTCGGTGCCGGGCTCGCGGACCTTGTAGAGGCAGGTCTCGCCGACCTCGGCGTCGAAGAGGGGGTTGTCGAACTTCGGCAGCGGCGTCGTCGGCGTCGGCGGCGGCTCGCCGGGGCCGTCCTGCGCGCGGACGAGGGCCGGCAGCGCGAGCGCGGCCGCGAACAGGGCGACGAGGGTGCGACGCATCGGGGAGCCTCCGGGACCCCCCGATCGTACGGGCGCGGCGGCGGGGCTACGAACCGCGCCCGAAGGCCGTCACCACCTGCTCGACGCCGCCCGGGCCCCGGCTGCGCGCCACGCCGCCGAGCGGCACGCCCTCGTGGAACGACACGGTCGTGTCGCCCCGCACGACGTCGCGGGGGCGCAGCGTCGTCGTGCCGACGACCACCGCCGCGCCCTCCGCCGCCGCCTCGAGCCCCGTCGGCGCGACCGCGCGCGCCATCCACACGTCCTGCGCCGACGAGCCGACCGACCGACCCGCGCCGTCGGTGGACACCGACGCGACCGCGACGAGCACGCGCGTCGCCTCCACGGCCTTCGCCCGCCACGTCACCGTCGTCGCGCCCTCGACGCCGGCGGCGCGCACCGTCCACGTCACCCAGTCGCCCGCGCGCGGCGACAGCGCGGCCGACGCGGCGAGCGCGGTCGGCGGCGGCGGCGGCACCGCGGGGGCCGGCGCCGGCGTCGCGGGCGGCGGGGGCGGCACCGTCGTCGGGAGCGGGGGGGCGGCGGGGGCCGAGGGCGAGGTCGGCGTCGCCCCGGGCCCCGCGCCGGGCGCGAGGACCGGGCCGTCGTCGCGGCCACGCTTGCCCTCGTCGCCGCACGCGGCGAGCGCGAGGGCGGCGGCGAGCACGGGGAGGGCGGCGAGCGGGCGGCGGCGGGGCGGGCGCATGGGGACACCGTACCGGAGGGCCGGGGGCGGGGAAGCGCCGGCGCGCCGGCTGCCCGTTGCGCGGGGCCGTCCGCCCCCGGATCATGCGCGCGTGCGCCGCATCATCGCCGTCATCGGAGCCGGCACCTGCACGCGCCGCGAGTTCAACGCGGCGCACGAGGTGGGCCGGTTGCTCGCCGAGCGGGGCTTCGCCGTGGCGTGCGGCGGGCTCTACGGCGTCATGGAGGCCGCGTGCATGGGCGCGCGCGAGGCGGGGGGCCTGACGATCGGCTTCCTGCCCGGGACGGCCCGCGAGGACGCCAACCCGTACGTGGACCTCGCGATCCCGACCGGTCTGCGCGACGCGCGAAACTACGTCGTCGCCACCTGCGGCGAGGCGGCGATCGCGGTGGGGGGCAAGCTCGGCACGCTGTCGGAGATCGCGCTCGCGCTCAAGCGCGGGATCCCCGTCGTCGGGCTGTGGACGTGGAAGCTCGACCCCGACCGCCTCTTCGAGACGCGGGTCCCGGCCGCCGGCACGCCGGCCGAGGCCGTCGACCTCGCGGTGCAGCTGGCCGACGAGCGCGAGAAGGCGCGTGCGGCCGGCGTCGAGACGGGCGGGGAGGGCGAGGCGTGAGGGCGGTCGGCCTGCGGGGGATCCTCCTCCTCGCGTGCGCCGTCGTGCTCGCTCGGCCCGCGCCCGCCGCCCCGTCCGCCGACGCCGTGGCCGCGGCGCGCGCCGTCGCACAGAAGGCGCGCGCCAAGGACGCCGACGACCTGCGGCGGCTGGCGCGCTGGGGCGACGAGGTCGGCGTCCCGCGCACGGCCGACGCGGACTGGGAGCGCGCGTGGGCGCTCGACCCCGACGACGACGCGACGCGCAAGCGCCTGCACGTGCTCAAGCGGGGGGCGGAGTGCGTGCGCGACGAGGCCTCGTGGGCGCTCGTGCGCACCGCCAAGGACCCCAAGCCCGAGCGGCGCGCCGAGTACGCGGCGCGGCGCCTCGCCGAGGTCGTGCGGCCGTCGGTCGAGCGCCACCGCGCGGCGGCGGCGGCGCTCTACGCCGCCGGGCTCCCCGACGAAGGCGTCGCCGAGCTCGCACACGTGCTCGCGCTCGACCCCGCCGACCCTTGGGCGCGTCTCGCGCTGGGCGACGTGCTCGACCCCGGCGCCGGCTGGGTGCCCGCCGACCTCGCGGCGCGCTGGAACGCCGACGAACACGCGGGCGCCGTGGTGCGGCGCCTCGGCGCCGCGGGCGTCCGCGCCGAGCGCGTGCCGGGCGAGGGGCCGCGCTCGGCCGCGGTGGGAAAGCCGCTCGCGGTGTGGCGGCTGCGCGAGTGGGTGCTCGAGACCGACCACGACGAGGAGACCGCGGCCGCGACGCTGGAGGCGGTGGACCTCGCCGCGCGCTGGTTCCGCGCGCGCTTCGGCGTCGCGCCCGCGGCGCCGGTGCTGCCGGGCGAGGGCCGGCTCGTGCTCCTCTCCTCCGAGGAACTCTACGCCCGCGCGGTGGACGGGGAGACGGGCCTGTCGCCGGCGGTGCGCCGCTTCGCCAAGGGGCTCTCGGCCATCCCGGTGCCGGCGGAGCCCGACCGCGGGCCGTGGGTCGTGCTGCTCGAGCGGCCGAGCCTCGAGTTCGCCGCGGACGCGTGCGTGCACTACGCGATGCACCTGCTCTTCCAGGCGCGCTACCACGTGACCTCCGACGAGGGGTGGCTCTACGAGGGGCTCGCGGCCTACGCGACGATCCGACTCCTCTCGACGCAGGCGTCGTGGTGCGTGCGTCTGGAGGAGACGTCGGCGGCGACGGCCGAGCGCGCGCCCCACGCCGAGGCGTGGGCCGAGCAGACGTGGACGACGGTGGGGCGCGGGCGCGACGAGCCGCTCGTGCGCCTCGTCGGGGCCTCGCTCAACGAGCTCGACGGGCCCATGCTCGTCAAGGCGTGGTCGTTCCTGCGCTTCCTGCTCGAGGAGCACGCCGAGGAGGGCGAGGCGTTCCTCGCCGCCAAGCGCCTCGGGCTGAAGACCCCGCAGGCGCTGCTCGCCGCGACCGGGCTGCGGCTCGAGGACGCCGACGCCGCGTGGCGTGCGTGGGTGGGCGCGACGCTGGGGGAGTGAGCCCCCGGCGGGCGCCCGGTCAGCGCACCTGCAGCGTCTTGAGGAACTCGACGAGGTCTTCCTGCGCACGCGGGCCCGCCGCCGCGAAGGCGTCGCGCGAGGCCTGCCCCTCGCCGCCGTGGGCGAGGATCGCCTCGGTGATCGTCGTGGCGCGGCCGTGGTGGAGGAAGGGCGGCTCGCTCGAAAAGCCCCAGAGCTTCTTGGTGAGCCACAGGCGCGTCGGCACGCCGGCCTGCACGAGCGTCTCGTTGTCGAGCGCGGGGCCCATGTCGTGGCGCTTGAGGTCGGTGAACGCGGGGACGAGCACGGACCCGTCGTCCTCGCGGGGGAGGCGCGGCCCCGGGCCCGTCGTCGTCAGGTCCACCGTGACCGGCACGGCCACGTCCGCGGCGCGCAGCGTGCCGGGCGGGTTCCACGGGCCCGGCTCGGAGAAGAGCGGGCTGCGCAGGCGCAGCGCGGGGACGTGGCACGTCGCGCAGCCGATCCGCTCGAACATCGTCCGGCCTCGGTACGCCGCGTGCCACGCGACGGGGTCGGTGGGCCACGACGACGTCGGCACCTGCAGCGTGGCCTGCCACAGCGACAGCGCCGTGAGGTCGCCCGCCGTCAGCTCGTCCACCACGCCGTCGCCGTCGGCGTCCACGCCGAGCCCGACGCGCTCGCTCGCCTGCATGCCGTGGTGGTGGTTCACCGCGTTGGCGGTGAACTCGCGGAGCGAGACGACGACGCCCTTCTGGTGGAACGGGCGCACGATCAGGTCGGCGTCCACGCCCTCGACGCCCGACGCGTCGAGCGACCCGTCGGCGTGGGCGGTGATCGTGCCGAACGAGACGCCCTTGGCGACGAGGGCGCGCGTGACGTCGAAACCGGAGGCCGCTGCGGTGGACACGGCCTCGGCACGCACCGCGCGGAGGTCCTCGGTCATCTCGCGCGCGAGCAGCTCGATGTAGCCCGAACCGAACATGCCGAGCGTGTTGCGCTCGTTGCCCACGCCGCGCAGCGTCTGGGCGGCCGAGCCGTCGCCCGCGCCGGGCGGCGCGGTGAAGTCCACGAACGGGAGGCGCTGGGCGAGGACGAACACGTTGGCGACCTGGTCGCCGCCGCCGCCCGCGACCGGCAGGTTGTGGCACCCCGAGCACGCGTTCGCGTCCGGGCCGGAGATCCGGTTGAAGTTCTCGGGGGCCGTTCGCGGGGCGCGGGGGGCTCCCGTGCCCGTCGACCCGGGCCGTCCGGCGCCGTCGAGCGTGTTGAAGGAGGCGACGAAGAGACGCTCCCCGGCGGCCAGCAGCGCCGCGGTGGGCACCGCGCCCGCCTCGACCGCGGCGAGGTCCACGTGCGACCGCACGACGGGCGCGTCGCCGACGGCGTCCTCCTCGTCGGCGGGCAGCTCGAGCGTCGGCGTGCCTTCCGGCAGGATCTGCAGCGTGCGGAGGAAGGCGACGAGCTTGCGACGGTCGTCGGACCCGAGCGCGGCGAACGCGTCGCGCGAGGCCTGCCCCTCGCCGCCGTGGGCGAGGATCGCCTCGGCGACCGTCGTGGCGCGGCCGTGGTGGAGGAAGGGCGGCTCGCTCGAGAAGCCCCACAGCTTCTTCGTGAGCCACATCCGCGTCGGCACGCCGCCCTGCACGAGCTTCTCGTTGTCGAGGCCCGGCCCCATGTCGTGGCGCTTGAGGTCGGAGTAGAGCGGCACGACGACCGCGCCGCCCGGCTCGCGCGCGAGGTGCGGTGCCGGGCCGGTCGTGGTCAGGTCGAAGCGGATCGGGCTCGCGACGTCGGCCGGACGCAGGTTCCCGGGCGGGTTGAACGGCGAGGGCTCGGAGAACACCGGGTCGTCGAGGCGCAGCGACGGGACGTGGCACGTCGCGCACCCGATCGCGCCGAAGAGCGCCTCGCCGGCGGCGACGTCGGCGCGGCCCTGCGCCGAGGTGGGCATGCGGCGCCCGGGCGGCGGCAGCGTGGCCTGGAAGATCGTCGCCGCGGTCACGTCGCCCACCGAGAGCTCGTCCACGACGCCGTCGCCGTCGTCGTCCACGCCCGCGCCGGCGCGCTCGACGCTCGACATGCCGTGGTGGTGGAGCATCGCGTTGTTGGTGAACACGCGCAGCGACACGACGACGCCCTTCTGGTGGAACGGGCGCACGACGAGGTCGGCGTCCACGCCCTCGACGGCGGAGGTGTCGAGCGTGCCGTCGGGGTGCGCGGTCAGCGAGCCGAACGACACGCCCTTGGCGACGAGGGCCCGCGTCTCGTCGGTGCCCGACTGCGCGGCGGCGGCGACCGCGGCGGCGCGCACCGCGGCGAGGTCGCGCGTCATCTCGCGCGCGAGCAGCTCGACGTAGCCCGCGCCGTACATGCCGAGCGTGTTGCGCTCGTTGGCCGCCTCGCGCAGCGTGTGGGTCTCGAAGCCGTCGCCCTCGCCCGGCGGCTGGGCGAAGTCCACGAACGGGAACCGCTGGCCGAGGACGAAGACGTTGGCGACATTGTCGCCGCCCGCCCCGACGGCGGGCAGGTTGTGGCAACCCGCGCACGAGCTCGCGTCCGGGCCCGAGACGCGGTTGAACGCGTCGAGGCCCGTGCGACGGGCGCGCGCGGCGCCCGTGCCGGTGCGCTCGGGGCGGCCGGCCCCGTCGAAGGCGTTGAAGGAGGCGACGAACAGCGCTCGGCCCTCGGCGATGCAGTGCTCGACCGCGTCGGCGCCGGAGTCGAGGTGGGCTTGGTCCACGTGGGAGGCGAGCACCGGGCCGTCGCCCACCGTCGGGGCGGCCGGGCCGCCGGACGAGCCCCCGAAGCCGCAGCCCGCGCAGAGCGCGGTCGCCAACGCGGCCGCCGTCGTCCACCGTCGATGCATCGTCGCCTCCGAGTCGTCCACGGTACCCGACTGGCGGTGGGTCCCGGGGAGGGGGCGCACCGGCACGAAATCTCCTCATCGGCGCGGACGAGGCCTCGGGGTGAATTCGGACCGAAGCACTCCGATTTCGCCGGGTCGCCGACGTCGCGTCAGCGGCCGCAGAGCCGGCGGAACGCGCACGAGGCGCAGCGGTCGCGGTCGTCGGTCATCGGGAACGCGAGCATGCTCGGCTCGGAGCCGCCGCCCATGCGCAGCTTCTCGCGCATCGCCCCGATGCTCTCGCGCATGGTCGTGCGCGCGGCGTCGAGGGCTGCGGGCGTCGCGGGCACCGCGTGCACCGCGCCCGTGTTGACGTAGACGAGGCGACCGGTGACGGCGGTCGCGGGCACGCCGTGCTTGGCCTCGACGTACATCGCGTACACCTGCACCTGCAGCGTGTTCGCCTCGACGCGCTCCTCGCCGGTCTTCCAGTCGTAGACCTCGGCGCCCGACGGGACCCGACGGCCGAAGTCGAGCGACGCCCACACCGGCGTGCCCTCGAAGTCGAACGAGTCGAGGGTCTCGATGGGCAGCCACGTGCGCGGGTCGGAGGCCGCGAGGTCGGCGAAGAGCCGCGAGCCGAGGAACCCGCGCAGGCCGTCGACGGCCCGGCGGTTCATCTCCTTCCACTCGGTGTCGGCGACCGGCACGCCGTACTCGTGCTCGACGAGGCCGAACGACCGCTTGGGGTCGGCGCGGTAGCGGCCCTCGCGCGACTCGCGGAACTGCGACCGCATCGAGCGCGTCAGCCGCTCGGTCTCGGCGTCGGGGTCCACGGCGGTGCCGCCCTCGAGCGCGAGGCCCTCCTCGGCGGTGGCGGCGGCGAGCAGGCCGCGGAGGACCCGCTCGATGGCGCGGTGCACCGCGTCGCCGACCCAGGTCCAGCGGCTGTGGAGGTTCTTGAGGACGTAGGCCTCGCGGGTCTCGCGCGGCGCGTCGGACGCCCACCCGCCCCAGGCGCCGTAGTAGGTCCACCAGTACTTGCGCAGGCACCAGCCGAAGGTCTCGGCCCGCGACTTCGACCAGGTGAGGCGGTTCTCGAGGAGGGGCACGCGCGGAGGATAGCGATCCGGCCCGTCCGGCGCCCTATGCTTCGAGGGTGATCCTCGCGTTCTCGATGGACGAGGCGGCCGGTCTGGGGGTGGCCCTGGCGGTCGGCCTGCTCTTCGGGCTCCAGCGGGAGCGGGCCCAGCGCACCACCGGCCGCCGCGCGCTCGCGGGCGCGCGGACGTTCCCGATCGTGGCGCTGCTGGGCGCCGTCTCGGTCGCGCTCGCCGGGGGCGAGGTCGGGGGGCTCGCCGTCGCGGGGTTCTGCGCGGTCGGGCTGCTGACCGCCGTCGGCTACTGGCGGACGTCGGCCGACGAGAAGGGCGTGGGCCTGACGACGGAGGCGTTGCTGCTCCTCGCCTACGTGCTAGGCGCGGGCGCCGCGGCGGGGCACCGCCAGCTCGTGACGGTCGTGGGCGCGGCGGCGTTCGTCCTCGTCGGGCTCAAGGAGCGCCTCCACGGGTTCGCGGGGCGGCTGACCGACGAGGACGAGGGCGCGTTCCTCAAGTTCGTCGCCGTCGCGCTGCTCGTGCTCCCCTTGCTGCCCGACCGTGACGTCGGCCCGTTCGGCGCGCTCAACGCCTACGACGTCGGGCGGATGGTCGTGCTCGTCGCGGGCGTGTCCTTCGTCGGCTACGTCGCGGTCAAGGTGGTGGGCCCCGGCCACGGCCTGCTCGTGACGGGGCTGCTCGGCGGGCTCGCCTCCTCCACCGCGACGACCGCGGCGTTCGCGCGCCGCAGCCGCGAGAACCCCGAGCTCTCCGCACCGCTCGCCGCGGGGGCGATCGGCGCGTGCGGCGTGAGCTTCCCGCGCATCTTCGCGCTCGCCGTGGTGGTCTCGCCGGCGTTCGCGCAGCGCCTGTGGCCCGCGCTGCTCCCGATGGCGCTCGGGAACGCGGTCGCCGCGGTCCCCGGGCTGCTCGCGGTGCGGCGGGCCTCGACCGAGGTGCCGCTGAAGAACCCGTTCGAGCTGGCCCCCGCGGTCTGGTTCGCGGCGATCTACGCGGTCGTGGTGCTCGTCGCGCGCGCGGCGCAGGCGTGGTTCGGCGACGCGGGTCTGATCGTGGCCGGGGCGCTGGCCGGCACCACCGACATGGACGCGATCACGCTGTCGGTCGCGCGGATCTTCTCGACCTCGGGCGACGGGGCGTCGCTGGTGCGGGCCGTCGTCGTCGCCGCGGTGGCCAACGCCGTGGTCAAGTCGGCGATCGCCTGGACCGCGGGCACGCGCGAGTACGGGCGCCGCGTCGCGTTCGGGGTGCTCGGGTCCGCCGCGCTGGGCCTCCTGGGCCTCCTCTTCGTCTAGGAGCCCGTCTCGGACGCCGGGCGCTGCGGGGCCGGTCCTCGTGACGGGCTCCTGAGGGGCGGAGGCGGAGGCGGAGGCGGAGGCCTGCGCGGAGGGGGGAGGGAGCGACTCGCGCCGCGTGGCGGGTGCGCGCGACATCGGCGAAGGCGCTCGTCGCAGGGCCCCTCGCGCCGCCGAGCTCACGAGCCGACGAGGTCGGGGCGGCGCGTCGCGCCCGGGCGCGACGCGGCGCCCGAGGGCGCGCTGCGCGACGGCGCGGCGACGCGACCCCGGCTTCGACGATCGCGCGGGACCCGCGCGGGGGCGACGACCGCCGTGCGCCCGCCCGGGACCGGCTCCTACGAGCCGGCGCGCAGGACGAGCACGACGCGGGGCTGGCCGCCGGCGTCGAGCGTCACCGAGGCCGGGTCGCCGACGAGGGTGAATCCGTCCTTGGTCGCGCCGACCTTGTAGCCGCCGGCCGCGAGGTCCGGGATCGTCGTCGTGCCCGACGCGCCGATCTTGGTCACGTCGGCGTCGAAGAGGTTCACGATCGAGAGCGTGCGCTCCACGCGCTTGCCCGCCGCGTCGTAGAGCACCACGCGGGCGCCTTCGACGGGCTGGCCGCGCTCGTCCTCGACGCGCACGACCAGCGAGCCGCCGCGGCGCATGACGGCGTCCACCGCCATGCCCTTCTCGGTCACCGCGACCGAGCGCGTGACCGGTGCGTAGCCCTTGCCCTCGAACTTGACGGTGTACTCGCCGACCTCGATGCCCTGCATCTCGTAGCGCCCGTTGCTCCCGGTGCTCGCGATGTTGAAGAGGAAGACGTCCTCGCCGCGGGCGTTCTTGACCGAGACGCCGACGCCCTCGACGGGGTTGCCGGCCTCGTCGGTGACGCGCCCGGAGATCGAGCCGCCCGGCTGCAGGCGCAGCGTGCCGAGGTCCTTGGTCTCGCCGTCGCCGACCGCGAACGGGTCGGTCACCTTGGCGGCGAAGCCCGTGCCGACGATGCGCAGCCGGTAGGTGCCGGGCGGCAGGCCCGCGGCCACCACGACGCCGCGCTCGTCGGAGTTGAGCTGGGCGCGCACGCCTTCCCAGGCGGAGGCGCCTTCGCGCACGTCCTGCGTCTCGACCGTCAGCCACGCGCCCGAGACCGGCGTCTTGCCGTCGCCGCCGACGAGGACGACCCGCAGGCCCGCCGAGCCGAACGAGAAGTCGACGGTCACGGGCTCGCCGCTGGTCGGGACGCTGGCACCCTCGGTGTCGGAGAGGCCGGTGCCGGTCTCGACGTAGACGGTGGCGCGGCCGGGCCGGATGCCGCGGGCGACGTAGCGCCCCTCGGCGTCGGTCTCGGTGGTGACCGAGGCTGCCGCCCCGCGGTCGTCCTGCACGTAGACCGTCGCCTTGGCGGCGGGTGCGCCCGCGACGAGGACGCGGCCCTGGATCACGCCGATCGCGTCGAGGTCGCCCTCCACCTGGAAGTCCACGACGACCTCGCCCTCGTCGCCGACGGTGACGTTCTTGCGCTGGCCGCGCGACGCGTTCTCGAAGCGGCCGTTGGAGACCGTCCACGCGCCCGCGGCGACCGCGGGGAAGCGGAACGAGCCGTCGTCGCCGGAGAACGTCGTGCGTGAGGCGAGGAAGTCGAAGCCCTGCGAGAGGTTGAGCCGCTCGCCCGCGACGGGCTTGCCCTCCTTCGTCGTGACGCGGCCGACGACGCGGGCCCCGAGCCCGAGCCGCACGGTGAGCTCGCTGCCGGTGCCCTCCGCGACGGGCGTGGCCATGACTTCCTTGGTCGCGAAGCCCGTGCGGCGCACGTGGAGCTTGACGCTCTCGAGCGGGAGGTTGCGCAGGACGAAGTGGCCGTCGCCGTCGGTGCGGGTGTACTGCTCGCGCACCGGCTCGGGCGGGAAGCCGCCGCGCTTGACGAACACCTCGGCGCCGTCGAGGTGCGTGCCGTCGGCGTCGGTGACGACGCCCGCGACCGCGCCCGACGGCGGCAGGCGGACCTCGAGCTCGCTCGTCTCGTCCTTCTTGACGGTGACCTTCGCGGTCGTGAAGGCGCCGCCCTCGCCGCGCACGTCGAGCTGGTAGGCGGCGGGGGAGAGGCCGATCGAGAAGCGCCCGTCGGGGTCGCTGACCTCGATGAGGCGGCTGTAGGTGTAGCGGAACCAGTCGCCGGTGTACGGGCGGAGCGTGAAGCGCGTCGCCGGCTTGCCGTCGGCGAGGAGCACGCGTCCCTTGAGCGTGCCCGCGCCGCCGAGCTGGAGCCGCAGGGCGCCCTCGCCCGCGCGGACCTTGGGCGCCATCGCCTCGCCGCGGCCCTCGGAGCCGGTGACGACCATGTAGTCGCCGGGCAGGAGGCCGCCGAGCGTGAAGCGGCCGCCGGTGTCGGTCTGCACGGCTTCGAACTGGCGGAAGCCGGGCATGAGGAGGCCGGTGACGTACGCGCCGGCGACGGGGCCGCCGTCGGGGTCCACGACCGAGCCCGCGATCGACATGGCGCGCTTGAGCGCGACGGAGACGTGCTCGACGCGGCCCGAGGCGACGACGACGTTGTCGAGGCCTTCGAACGTGTAGTCGGCGGCGCGGACCGCGACGCTGTACGTCTCGGGGACGAGCGCCTCGAAGCGGGCGACGCCGAGGTCGTCGGTGCGGCGCTCGAGCGTCGTCGTGTCGGGGACGCCCGAGCGGGCGCCGGTCGTGACGAGGAGGCTGAGGTAGAGCGTGCTCGCGGTGACGCGCGCGCCGGGGATCGGGCGGCCGGCGTCGTCGACGACCTTGACCTCGAGGCCGTCCTTGCGCTCGGGGCGCACGCGCAGCGCGACGTCGCCGAGGTCGGCCTTGCCGCCCGCGGCGAGCGCGGGGGTGCGCACGGTGCGCGAGAGGTGGCCGTCGGCGGCGACGCGGAGGTCGAGGTCGCCGGCCGGCAGCCCGGCGACCTCGAAGCGGCCGTCGCGGCCCGTGCGCACGGCGGCGGAGGCGGGCGCGGGGAGGACGGGGACGACGCGGGCGAAGCGCAGCGGCTGGCCGTCGGCCACGACGCGGCCGACGACCGTCGCCGACCCGAGGCCCGCGTCCACGCGGGACACGGGGTCGCCCTCGAACGTCTTCGGGTCCTCGGCGGGGTCCTTGCGCCGGGCGCCGCCCGCGAGCCCGCCGCCGCTCTCGGCGGCCTCGGGCGCGATCGTGTCCTCGCCCGCGGCGCCGTCGGCGCTCGAGCCGGCGAGGAACCCGCCGGGGCGGAACGCGAGCCATGCCGCGAGACCGAGCACCGCGAGCACGAGGAGCGGCAGCGCACGACGCATCGACGAACCCTCCAGCCAAACGCGCGAGGGTATCCCCCGGTCGGGGGCCGTGCGCGCGGCGTCCGACCACCCCTCCCCCGGCCCCCGGAGTCGGTGCGCGCGAACGCTGAGCGCGGGGTCTGAGCGCGGGGTCGGACCCCGTGGTCGGTGAGCGTGAGCTCCGACCCCGCAGTCGGTGAGCGCGAGCTCCGACCCCACGGTCGGTGAGCGCGGGGTCGGAGCACGCGCTCACCGTTCCGCGGTGCGGGGGCCGTCGGATGGGGCTTCAGCGATCGACCGTCCTAGGACGATAGGACGGTCGCCGTGGCCTACCGCGTCGACCCCCGCTCGGACGTCCCGCCCTCGCGACAGCTCGTCGAGGCCGTCCTCGATGCCGTCGCCCGGGGGGGCCTGTCCCCGGGGGACCGCGCGCCCAGCGTCCGCGCGCTCGCCGAGGAAGCGCTCGTCAACCCCAACACGGTGGGCAAGGCCTACCGCGACCTCGAAGCGCTCGGCGTGGTCGAGGGCCGCAACGGCAGCGGCGTCTACGTGACCGCCGACGGCCCGACGATCGCCCGCGCCGCGCGCGAGCGATCGACCCTCGATGCCTTCCGCGCCGCCGCGGCCGCGGCGCTGCGCGCCGGCCACGACCCCGAGTCGCTCGCCGCGGCGCTCGCCTCGCTGCTCGACGCCGACCCTCGCACCCTCGCCCGGAGGATCTCGTGAGCTCCCGCCCCGCCCTCTCCTTCCACGACGTCGCCCGCGGCTTCGGTCGCCGCCGCGTCCTCGACGGCGTGACGCTCGACGTCGCTCCCGCCGAGGTCGTCGTGCTCCTCGGCGAGAACGGCGCGGGCAAGTCCACGCTGCTCCGCCTCGCGCTCGGACTGCTCGCGCCCACCACGGGCACCGTCACCGTCTGCGGCCTCGACCCCGTCCGCCGCGCCCGCGACGTCCGCCGCCTCGTCGGCTACGTCCCCGACCGCCCCGACGCCTACCCGTGGATGACCGTGGGCGACCTCTTCCGCTTCCTGCGCCCGCACCACCCGCGCTGGGACGACCGCCGCGGTCTCGACGCCGTCGAGGCGCTCCGCGTCCCCACGGACGTGCCCCTGCGCGCGATGTCGAAGGGCCAGGGCATGAAGGCGATGCTCGCCGCCGCGCTCGCGCAGGATCCCGAGGTGCTGCTCCTCGACGAGCCGTTCAGCGGCCTCGACCCCGTCGTGCGCGAGGACGTGCTGCGCGGCGTGATCGGCGCGCTGCGCGACGGCGGCCGCGCCGTGCTCTGCGCGACCCACGAGCTCGACGCCGCGGCGCGGATCGCCGACCGCGTCGCCGTGCTCGCCGGCGGTCGCATCGCGCGCGTCGGGACCGTCGCCGAGGTCGTCGGCACGTCCGAGGAGCCCGCGAACGCGCCGGCGCGCCTGCAGGCCGTGCTCGCGGAGACGATGGCCTCCGTCGGCGCCGGGAGGGGATCGTGATCCGCCCCGTCGCAGGCCCCGCGCGCTCGCCGGTATCGTGCCGCATGTCGCGCGTCGCGCGTCCGGCGCGCGATCGGCGTCCGGGCGGCAGGCCGGCTCACGGCACGGGCCCCGCGCGCTCGCTGGCCTCGCGGAGCGCGTCGCGCATTGCGCGTCCGGCGCGCGATCGGCGCCCGGGCGGAAGGTCGGCCCACGGCACGGGCCCCGCGCGCTCGCTGCGGGCGACGGCCGTGGAGCGGAACCGGGGACGTGCGCCCGTGGGCGCGAAGGGGAGGTCGTGATGCGTGCGCTGTGGACCCACGTGTGGAAGGAATGGAGGGAGCACCGCGCGGTGCTCGTCGGGATCGCGGTCGCCGTCCCGCTGCTCACGCTCGGCGCGCTCTTTCTGATGCGAGGCGAGCCCGTCACGCTCGAGAAGGCGTGGCCCGTCTTCGTCGCGGGCGCGGCCGTCCTCGCGGCGCTCTCGCTCGCGACCGAGCTCCTCGCCGGCGAGCTGCAGCGCGGCACCCTCGCCTTCGTGCGCCGCGCGCCGGGCGGCCTCGGGCTCGCGCTCGCGGGCAAGCTCGTCGCCTACGTGGGCCTCACCGCGGCGGCGGCGGTCCTCGCGCGCGTCGCCTACGTCGGCGGCGTGCGGCTGCTCGCGCCCGACGTCCCGGTCCCGTCGGTGCTGCCGGCGGAGACGTTCCTGTTCGCCGCCCCCGTCGTCGTGCTCGGGCTGTGGGTGCTCTTCCTCTCGACGTGGATCCCGCGCGGGGCCGCCGCGGCCGCCGCGGCGTTCCTCGTGCTCGGCGCGCTGGGCGTCCCGGCCTGGCTCGCGCACCGCGCGTGGCCGTCGTTCCGCCCGCCGTCTTCGGTGGTCGCCACGGGCCTCGCGTTCGTGGTCGGCGTCCCGCTCGTGGGGCTCGCGATCGGGCTGCTGCGTGGGCACCGCTTCGCGACGCGCGCGTGGCGCCCGCTCGTGGTGAGCGCGGCCGTCCTCGTGGGCGCCGCGGGCCTCGCGTACGGATACGGGTTCCGCGCGCTCGACGCGTGGGTGCACCTGACGCCGTACGACGACGACTTCGTGATCGCGCACGCGGTGGCGTCGCGCGACGGCCGCACGCTGTACGTGACGGCGGCGCGCGTGGACGCGAGCACGGGCGAGCGGGACGCCCGCACGGCGCGGCCGTGGCGGGTGGACGTCGCGAGCGGGGCGTGGTCGGAGATCGCGCCGCCCGGCAGCGGCGCGTACGACGTGCTCGACTGGACGGGCGCGTCGATCGGGGCGTGCGAGACGGGGGCGGGGCTCGTCGGCGTCATGGGGCGCGACGGGAACGCGATCCGGTGGGTGGACGCCGACACGGGCGCGACGTGGAAGACGCTGCCGACGGACTTCGCGCCGGCGGAGCTCGTGGCGCGACGCCGCGACGAGCTCGAGCGTCGGACGACGGTGCGCAGCGCCGACGGCCGTCCCGTGTGGATGCTCGAGAAGCGCCTCGAGTGGCGCGGCGCCGACGGAGGTCTCGTCGCGCGGGCGCTCCCCGACGGCGTGTTCGGCGGGTGGGCGCACCGATGGGGGTGGATGGGCTGGCGGCGGCAGGACGGCGGGGGCTCGGTCGCGGTCGCGATCGGCGTGGACGCGGAGGGCCGGGTCGTCGCGGGGCCGTGGGGCCGCGCGGGGACGAAGGCCGTGCACGCGCGACTCGGCGTGGGGCGCTACCTCTCGTGCGATGGGCGTGAGGCGCCGCGCGGCGCGCGGCGGTGGACGACCGTGGACGCGGCGACGGGCGCGTCGGTGCCGACGCCGGGGCTCCTCCCGCGCGACGAGGTCGTGCTCGCGGTCAGCGAGCGTACGGTCGTCGTCTCCGGGGAGCCCGACGCGGCGCAGCGGGCGACGCCGGCCGTGGTGGACGTCGAGACGGGCGAGCGCCGTCCGTGGACGTGGGACGACGGGACCCCGATGCGGGTCACGTCGCTCTACGGCCGGGCGACGCTCGGGGACGGCACGCGCGTCGTCGGGGTCGGGGCGAGCGACCGGGGTGCCGGGTACGTGCTCGTGGACGCGACCAGCGGCGCGCCGCGGTCGTTCACCGCGTGCGAGCTGGCGACGCACCCGTACGCGATCGCGCGGGTGGATGCGGTGGGGGTGCTCCTCGTGGGACGGCACGAGATCGTCCGCGTGCGGTGGGGGACGACAACGACCTGGTCGACGCGCGACGTCGTCTTCCCGCGGCGCCGTCGCGCGGCGCCGTAGCCCTCCCCGGCGGGAACGGTGAGCATCGGGTCCGACCCCGCGCTCGGTGAGCGTTTGCTCCGACCCCGCGGTCGGTGAGCGCTTGCTCCGACCCCGCGGTCGGTGAGCACGGGGTCGGAGCTGGTGAGCACGGGGTCGGAGCTGGTCGTGACCGTTCCGCCGGGGGGCGACGGGCGCGCGGCGGCGGGAACGGTGAGCGCGCGCTGCGACCCCGCGGTCGGTGAGCGTCTGCTGCGACCCCGCGCTCGGTGAGCGTTTGCTGCGACCCCGCGGTCGGTGAGCGCGGGGTCGGAGCGGGCGGTGACCGTTCCGGGGGGGCGGCGGGCGCGCGGGGCGCGCGGGCGGGACCCCGGGGGCCGGGGCAGCGGGGCGACGGCGCGGGATCGCGGCGGTCGCGGGGACCGCGCCGCGGTCAGCCGAGCGCGAGCATGCGCTCGAGGGGCTTGAGCGCGCGGAGGCGGATGGGCTCCGGGACGTCGATCTGCGGCTCGAGGTCGCGCAGCGCGAGGTAGAGCTTCTCCATCGTGTTCAGGCGCATGTAGGGGCACGTCGCGCACTCGCACCCCGAGTCCGGCGGCGCCCCCACGATCTCGGCGTCCGGCCGCGCCTTGCGCATCGCGTGCAGGATCCCCATCTCGGTCGCGACGAGGAACGACTTCTTCGGGCTCTTCTTCACGTGCTCGAGCAGCGCCGTCGTGCTCCCGATGAAGTCCGCGATCGACAGCACCGCCTCCTCGCACTCGGGGTGCGCGATCACCTCCGCCTGCGGGTGCTTCGCCCGCAACGCGAGGATGCGCCGCGCCGTGAACTGCTCGTGCACGACGCAGAACCCCGGCCACAGCACCATCTTGCGCCCCGTCTGCTTCTCCACCCACCGCCCGAGATGGCGGTCGGGCGCGAAGACGACGGGCACGTGCTTCGGGATGGAGCTCACCACCCGCACCGCGTTGCTCGACGTGCAGATGATCGTCGAGAGCGCCTTCACCGCCGCCGAGCAGTTGATGTAGGACACCACCTCGTGCCCCGGGTACTGCGCGAGCCACGCCTCGAACGCGTCGGGCGGGCACCGGTCCGCCAGCGAGCACCCCGCGTCGAGGTCGGGCAGCACGACCGTCTTGCGCGGGTTGAGGATCTTCGCCGTCTCCGCCATGAAGTGCACGCCGCAGAACGCGATCACGTCCGCCTTCGTCTTCGCCGCCTGCTGCGAGAGCCCGAGGCTGTCGCCCACGAAGTCCGCGAGGTCCTGGATCTCCGAGTCCTGGTAGTAGTGCGCGAGGACCACCGCGTTGCGCTCGCGCCGCAGCCGCGCGATCTCGGCCTCGAGGTCGAGGCGAGGGTCCACGGTCTTGCGGGCGGGCGCGGCGAACGGGGCGGGGACGGTCATGGCCCGACGCTACCACCCCGTCGGCCCCGCTCCCTCCGCCGCGCGGACGGCGTCCCGGCGCGGGCCCCGTGGCGCCCGTGGGCGGACCTCCGTGCCCGTCGCGCGCCTCGCGTCAGCGCAGGCCGGCGGTCGCCGCGTCGAGCTCGTCGAGCGCCCACCGCGCGGTCGTCGCGACGTCGGACGGGCCTCGCTCGAGGCATCGCACGACGGACGCACGCGCGTCCCCCGCGTACGGCGCGAGACCGACGAGCCCCGCGAGCGCGAGGTGCACCGTGGGCGCGGGCTCGTCGAGCCCCGCCACGAGGGCCACGACGAGCGCGCTCGCGTCCACGTCGAGCGGCACGTCCACGCTGCGCGTCGGGTCCCGCCGCCACAGCCCGACGAGCGCGCAGGCCGCGAGCACGCGCACCGTCGGCGGGCGCGAGGGCGCGACGAGGCGCAGGAGCCGAGCAACCTCGCCACGTCCCTCGTCCGGCCACGTCGACGCGCCCGGGAGCACCGCCAGCGCGGCCCGCTGCGTCGCCACGTCACCGTGCTCCGCGCGATCGAGCAGCAGCGCGAGCCCCGCGGGGTGCGTGCGCACCGCCGCCGCCGCCTCGGCGCGCACGGCTTCCGAGCGGTCCGAGAGCGCGCGGAGGATCCACGGCCGCGTCGCGTCGTCCGGCGGCGAGGCCCATCCCGCGACGAGCACGAGCGCTCGAGCGGCCGCCGCCCGGTCCGCCTCCGACGCCGCGCCGTCGTCGAGCACCGAGGCCACGACGCGCCACGCGACGGGCGCCGTGTCGCGCACCCGCCCGAGCGTCTGCGCCACCAGCAGGGCCCCGCTCGGCGGACCGTCGCCGCCCGCCGCGGAGGCCGGGCGCGCGACGCGCGTCGTCGCGACCCGCGCGAGCGCCGCCACCCGCGCCGGCGCGTTCGGTCCGCCGCCGGCCGCGGCCCGAGCGACGACGGCGACGGCCGTCGCCCGGGCGTCGGGCGAGGTGTCGCGGGCGGTCGCGAGCGGGACGCACCGCGCGAGCACCGTCGCGTCGTGCGCGGCGAGCGTCGCGCGCGGGAGGACGTGCAGCACGGTGGACGACAGGAGGGGCCCCTGCGCCCCGTCGGTCGTCGCGAGCGCCTCGATCAGCGCGTCCGCGCACGCCTCGAGCCGCCGCGTCAGGAGGGCGTTCACCGGCCGACCCCGGCGCAGCGCCGCGACGAGCGTCGCCGGCGGCGGTGCGCACGCGTCCCCGCAGCGCTCGAGCGCCGCCGCCGCGATCGTCGCGACGCGATCGTCGTCGTCGAGGAGGCGGTCGGCCACCGCGGCGAGCACGTCGGGCGACGCAGCCGCGAGGGCACCCGCCGCCCGCGTGGCGCTCGCGCGGACGTCGAGCGACGGGTGGCCCACGAGCGCGACGAGGCGCCGGCGCGCGTCGGCGGAGCCCGCGGACGCCTCGGCCAGCGCCGTCGCGGCCGCCTCGCGGTCGGGCGCGCTCGGCAGCGCGGCGCGTTCGGCCAGCGCGGTGACCACTGCCGGGAGGACGGGGCGCGCGCGGCCGAGCGAGCGGACGGCGCCGTCCCGTTCCGCGCGGTCGGAGGATCGTGCCGCGGCGAGCAACCGGGCCGCGATCGCCTCGTCGCACGGCGCGCCCACGGCGACGAGCGCGGCGGCGGCCGCGGCCTGCACCGGTTCGTCGGGGTCGTCGAGCAGCGGACGCACCACGGGCTCGAGCGCGCGGAACGCCGCCCCCCGACGTGCCACGCAGGCCAGGCCGACCCGCCGGTCGCGGACCGTCGGCGCCGTGGCGAGCCAGCGCGAGGCCACCTCGGCGCTCCCTCGCCCTGCCCACAGCTCGGTGGCGAGCACGGCGCGCGCGAGCTCGCTCGCCCGCGCGTCGCGCGAGGCGAGGTGGCGCGCGAGCGCGGCCATCCACGGCTCGAGCGAGCGCCCCGCACCGCGCCACGCGAGGAGGAGCGCCTCGATCCGCGGCATCGTCGGGCCGTCGAGGCGTCGCGCCACCGCCGCGATCGTCTCGTCCGGCCTCCCGAGCAGCGCACGCACGGCACCGTCGGGGTCGCGCCCCGCCTCGAGGTCGTCGAGCCACTCGTCCACCGTCGGCGAAGGGGCGCGCGGCGCGTCTCCCGCGCACGCCGTTCGCGTCGCCGGCGCGAACGCCCCCGTGACGACCCCGCCGACGACGAGCGCCGCGACGACGCTTCGACGGAGGGCGCGGCGCGCGTTCATCTCGACGTCCCCGTCGGCGGCGTCGAGGCGGTCGCGCGGATCGCCTCGGCCGCCGCGCGGGCGGCGTCGCGCACGCGTTCGGATCGGTCGGCCCGGGCCGCGGCCTCGAGCGCCGGGAGCGCGGCCTGCGCGGACGCGCCCAACGCGGCGAGCGCCGCCGTCGCCTCGAGGCGAAGTGCCTCGTCCTCGGCCTCGTCGTGGCGCGCGCGTCCGGCCCGCGGGGCGGCCGTCAACGTCGCGGCCCACGCCGGGACGGCGCGTGCGCCGTCCGTCCCGGCCCGCCGGAGGGCCTCCGCCGCGGCCTGCCGCACCGCGGGATCGACGTGGCCGAGATCGGCGGCCCACGCGTCGACGAGGTCCGGCCACGGCGCGAACGCGAGGCTCGCGGCCCGGATCGCGACCGTGCGCAGCCGAGGCTCGTCCGAGCGCAGCGCCCCGAGGAGCGCGTCCGCGGCCTGCGGCGACGCGGCCGCGGCGCGCGCCCAGCCGGCGGTCGCGACGGCGCGCCGGTCGCGCGCGCTCGTCGGTGCGGCGGAGGCGAGGCGGCGCAGCGCGGCCCGCACCCGCACGTCGCTCGGTGCGAGCGTCGTCGCGGCGACCAGCGCGTCGTCGTCCGGGTCGTCGGCGACCTCGGCGAAGGCCGCCGCGACGAGGTCGGCGGTGTCCGTCGCGTCGGCCACGCCGTCGTCGTGCGCCCACGGGAGCAGGCGCATCGCGGCCCGTGCGTTCTCCGTCGCCGCGCCGCGCGACGGCCCGCGCCGGGGCTCCGTCGCCGGCGCAAGCAGCGGACGCAGCGCGGACGCAGGGACCGACGCCGCCGGGCCGAAGCGCGCGAGCGAGCGGGCCGCGTCCGCGTAGCCTCGCTCGAGGAGGTGCACGAGCGTCGGCGCGTCGGCGTCCGGCTCCTGGCGGAGCGCGTCGCGGAGCGCGGCGTCCACGAGCGCGCGGCGCGCCTCGTCCCGGGCGTGGTCGAGCTGGGTCGTGAGCCCTCGAACGGTCCACGGGTCGACGAGCTCGCGCTCGCGCAGGCGTTTCGAGGCGGCGACGGCGACGGCGTGGTTCGGGTGGCCGAGGGCGGCGACGAGCGCCCGTTCGGTCTCCGCGGGCGTGAACACGTCGAGGGCCGCCGTCGCGACCGCGGCAGCGCGCGGATCGGCGAGGGTCTCGACCCACCAGCCGAGCGGCCGGTCCGCGTAGGTCGGCTCGGCGGGCGCCACGGGCCCCGCGCCTTCGCCGCCGGCCGCGGCCGGCGCGGTGCAACCGAACGCGACGAGGCTGAGCACGGCGACGGCGCGGCGGGCGCTCATCGGGGGCCCTCGTCGTCGCGGCGCGGCGAGGCCGCGGGCGTCGCGCGGCGGCGCAGGTGGTCGTGGGCGGCCCGGGCGAGGTCGGGGGCGTCGAGCGTCGAGACGCGCACGAGCGTCGCGCGCGCGCGGTCGGCCAGCGACGGGTGGTCGAGCCACAGCGAGAAGAGCTCGAGCACGTCGAGGCGCCGGCGTTGGTCGGCCGTCGCGTCGAGGAGCACCGCCTCCGCGGCGTCGGCGACGGCGACGGCGTCGGGGGCGAGCCAGCCGGGGGGCGGCCCGAGGTCGTGGCGGTCGGTCGCGATCGCGACGAGCGCGGCGACGAGCACGAGCTCGCCCGAGGTCGTCGGCGTGGACGGGCGTGCGGTGCGCAGGAAGCCCTCGACCGCGCGCGCGACCTGCGTGCGCACGTTCGGCGCGGTGGGACGGTCCGCGAGCCCCACGACGGTCCGCAGCGCCGTCGTGCGCACGGCGATCGCGCGCGAGGCGTCGGCGAGGACGGGGGCGAGCGTCGCGACCGCGTCGGCCGCGAGGTCGGGCGGCAGCCCGGCGTCGGCGAGGCCGAGCACGAGCCGGTCGCTTGCCCACGCCCCTCCCGCCCCTCGGATCGCGGCGAGCGCGGCGGCCGGGCGCCGCTGCGCGACCCGGCGGATCCACGCGTCGAGCTCTCCGACGTCGGCGTCGGCGGCGACGCCGAGGAGGTCCGCGGCGCCCTCGCCGGCGTCGCGCAGCGACGCGACGGCGGCGTCCACGAGGTCGGCGTCGGTCGAGGCGAGCGCGGCCGCGATCCGACGCGAGAGCTCGGGTCCGCGCCGCGTGGCGCCCGCGAGCGCTCGGACCGCCGCCCGACGGAGCTCACGGTCGGGGCCGTCCGCCGCGGCGAGCAGGGCCACGAAGGCCTCCGGCGCGCCGGCCGAGGCCGCGGCGAGGCCGCGCACGGCGGCCCACCGCGCGTTCGGTGCGTCGCCGCGCACGGCGTCGAGCAGGACGCGCACGACGCGCGGGTCGGCGGGATCGAGGAGCCCGACGGCCTCGATCGTCGCCGCGCGCGCCCAGCCGGTCCGCGACGTCGCGAGCGGCAGGAGCTCGTCGGCGTGCGCACGCGTCGTGGCGACGTCGGCGCGCAGCGCGGCGAGCGCCGCGTCGAAGGACCCGCGGTCGCGCTCGCGGAGGACGCGGATCGCCCACACGACGCGCGACGCCGCGGGCTCGCCCGCCGAGGCGAGCGCCCGGGCGAGCCCGTCGTGCTCGATCGGGTTCGCGCGCGCCGCGACGGCGCGGAGCGCGTCCGCCTCGGCGACGCTGGCGGCGGGATCGCGCCCGATCAGCGTGGCGACCGCGAGGCGGTCGGCGATCGGGCCCGTGCGCAGCAGCGGCGCGAGCCGCGCCGCGTGGCCGGTGGGGGCGGCGTCGGTCTCGCCGAGCAGGCGCGCGACCTCGACCACCACCGCGTCGCTGCGGTGCTCGAGCGCGCGGACCAGCGCGGGCACCGCGTCGCGGCCCGACCAGCGGAGCGCCGCCACGGCGACGGCGTGGCGACGAGGGTGGGGGAGCTCCTCGATCCACCACTCGACGGATTTGCCGGCGAAGCCCGGCGTGGGTGCGACGGCCTCGTCGGCGGCGGCGCGGGCGGCCGGTGCGGGCGCGTCGAGCGCGCGGGCACGCGACGACGTCACGAGGAGGAGCGCCGCGCCCACGAGAGCCTTCACACCTCGCATGGTCGGCAGTCTACGGCGCGCGCGCCGCGCCGGGGGCGCGCGTCGCACGAGCGTGCGCGGCGGGCGCGACGCACGCCGCGGGCGAACGCGCGTCGGGAGCGCCTCGGAGCGCGCCCGCCCGCGTCGCGGCCATCGTGGCGGAGCGGTAGCACCGTGGTCGCGCGGCCACGTCGCGTCGGGGCGCGGTCGGCGCGGTGCGCGTGTCGCGTGCGCAAGTCGTGACAGGCCAACGGGATCGGAAGGGGCTCCGGAAGGGCACGGGTCGGGCGCACGGATTGCTCTCCCGGTGCGACGGCTCGCAGAGCTCCTGCGAGCCGGAGGAACTCCGATGGATCGGACACGAATGCCGGTCGCTGCGTTCCGCGTCGTGACGCTGGCGGCGCTCGCCGCGGGCGCGATCGTGACGCCGGTCGCGACGGCGGGCGACCCGGTCGGCGCGAGCCCGGGCGCGAAGGCGACGGCCCGCGAGTCGGCGCGCGTCGAGCTCGGTCGCCGGCTCTTCTTCGAGCCTCGCGCGAGCCGGGCCGGCCTGCGGTCGTGCGCCGACTGCCACGACCCCGAGCACGGCTTCTCGGACCGCCGGCGCTTCAGCCTCGACGACCGCGGCCCGACGAAGCGGCGCAGCCAGTCGCTCGTGGACGGCGCCCTGAATCCCTCGGCGCACTGGGACGGCGCCTTCCGCCGCGTCGCCGACCTCGTCACGGCGCGCACCAACCTGTCGATGCGCGGCACGGTGAGCCTCGGCCACGAACCGCCCGGGGGCGCCGGCGTCCGCGCGCTCGCGGGCGAGCCGCGCCGCGACGACAAGACGGGCGGGCTCGCCGACGCACCCGGCTACGACGACCCCGCGGCGAAGGACGGCGCGACGGTCGCGCCGCCCGAGCCCACGGAGGCCAACCCCGAGGGCGACGAGTCGCCGCAGTCGATGGGCGAGTGCCCGCCGTACACCCGCGAGACGGAGGACGGCTACCGTCAGACGCCGCCCGACGAAGGCGGAGGCGGCTCGGCGGGCGGGCCCTACCACGCGCCCGCCGCCGAGACCCCGCCGGGCACGCGCGAGCCCGGGGACCCCGCCCCGACCCCGTCGGCTCCGGCGACGACCCCGTCGTCCCCGGCGCCGGCCACCGGACCGACGTCGAGCGCGCCGTCCGTGCCCGCACCGAGCCCGGGCGGCGCGGCGGGGGCCGCGGGCAAGGCGCCCGACGCGCCCGCGGGGGCTGACCCGGCCAAGGCCAAGCCCGTCGCGCCGCGCGACGAGGACCCGTTCGCGGGGCCGACCGACGCCGAGGCCATGCCCCGTTTCCTCGACGCGTCGATCGAGACGGCGTCGCTGCCGCTGGCCGACCAGGCGCTCGAGGCGGCCGGCCGCTACCGCGAGGGCTTCCTCGCCGCGTTCGGCTCGCCGGACCCGACGGTGGCCAAGATCGCGGAGGCGATCGCCGCCTACTGCGAGTCGCTGCGCTCGGGCACGTCGGCCTACGACCGGTTCGTCGCGGGCGAGAAGTCCGCGCTCTCCGAGTCGGCACGCCGCGGGATCGAGGTCTTCCAGGGCAAGGCGGGGTGCGTGAGCTGCCACACCATGGGGGCGGGGCGCGCGACCTTCTCCGACTACGAGTTCCACAACACGGGCGTCGTGTGGGCGTCGATCTACGCGAAGGACGACGCCGCGCGCCTCGACGTCGCCGACCGTCGCTCCGACCTCGGCGCGGGCGAGCTCACGGGCCGGCCCAAGCACCGGCGCGCGTTCAAGACGCCGTCGCTGCGCGACGCGGTCCGTCGAGCGCCGTACATGCACGACGGGTCGCTGCGCAACCTCGACGCGGTGGTGCGCTTCTACGAGGCAGGGACCACCGACCCCGCCGCCGACCCGAAGCTGACGCGGTTCACGCTGACCTCGGGCGAGCGCGCCGATCTGCTCGCCTTCCTCCGCTCGCTGACGAGCGAGGATCGTCCGGGCCTCGCGGCCACCGCGTGGCGCGAGCGCAGCGAGGACACGCGCCTCAAGCTGGTGGACGCGGCCGGGCGCCCGCTCGCCGACACCACCGTCAAGCTCGTCCCCGCGGGCGACCGGCTGCCCGGCGCCGACGCGGCCGACCGCGACGGGTGGTTCGAGCGCAGCGACGCGTCGGGCGTGATCCGTTACCGCCCGCCGGCGTGGACCCACGTCCGTCTCGTGCTCCCCGACGGCGTCGCGGCGGTGGACGGCGCGCTGGTCCCCGACACGTGCCGCGAGGCCACCGTGCGGGTGGCGGTGCACGGGCAGGTGCGGCTCGTGCTCACGATGCCCCCGAAGGTGCCGGCACCGGCCACGGTCGTCGCGGACCACGTGGACGCGAAGGTGTTCCCCGACCTGCGCATGCCGCGCACCGTCTTCCGTCGGATGACGGTCCTCAACGTCGGCGACAAGGAAGTGGCCCTCTACGTGGCCGCGATGCGCACCGACGTCCCGCCGCGGGTGGCGCTGCGGCTGCCCGTGCGGGTGTGGGGGCTCGACCGCCTGCGCGTGACGCTCGACCCGAAGGACGAGGTCCGCCTCGATCTCTCGAAGTAGGCTCCGCACGCGCCCGGGCCTGTGCCGGGCGCGGGGCCCGTGGCGACGGCCGGTCGGCGACGACCGGCCGTCGCGTGCTTGCGAAACGCGACACGCTCGAGCGCCGCGGGGCCGTGTAGCCCGCCGAGTTCACGAGCCGACGAGGTCGGGGCGGCGTCTTGCGCCCGGGCGTGGCGCAGGGCCCGTCGGCGATTCGATGCGTCTCGCCACGCGTCGTCCGCTCCTCGGCGTGGTGCCAGAACACGCCGTCGTCGCGTCCGACGCGCGCCCGGGCGCAATCCGCGAGCCCCGACGGGCGCCCGACGTGCGTTCGGCGCTCGACGGGCCTCGTCTTTCGTGAATTCGGCGGGCCCGCCCGCCGAGTTCACGAGCCGACGAGGTCGGGGCGGCGTCTTGCGCCCGGGCTCGACCGGCGGGTGGGACCGGAATCTCTTCCCGTGGCGGCGGCGGTCGCGTAGGCCTGTGGCGATGACCGCCCGCGCGATGACTCCCGCTGACGCCAAGACCCGCCTCGGGGCCGCCGACTTCGTGCTCCTCGACGTCCGCGAGCCGAGCGAGCTGCGCCTCGCACGCATCGACGGCGCGCTCCACATCCCGTTCCGCGCCGTCGCCGCGCGCGCCTCCGAGCTCGACCGCACCAAGGAGATCGCGGTGATCTGCCACCACGGCGGGCGCAGCGAGATGGTCGCGCAGTTCCTCGTCCGGTCGGGCTTCCCGCGGGTCGCCAACGTGGACGGCGGCATCGACGCCTGGGCGGCGACGGTGGACGCGAAGATCCCGCGGTACTGACGCGCCGCACGCGCGCGGCCCGCGACGGCCGTGTCCGCGAGCGGTCCACGGTCGCGCGGGCCCCGTGGCCGCCCGTCAGCGAGACGGGCTCCTACTTCGGCAGCGCCTTCGCTGCGGCGACCAGCTCGAGGAACTCCTTGCGGTAACCGCTCGGGTCGAAGCCGAGCCCCTCGCCGGCGAGCTCCTCGACCGCGTCGAACGACGCGTGCCCCGCGTACGCCGAGCCCTTCAGCAGCATCGCGAACGACGCGACGGCCGCGGCGAACTTGAAGTCGGGGCTCGCCTTGGCGTACTCCGGGACGACGCGGAGCATCGGGTGCTCGCGGCGCGTGCTCGTCGTCCCGGTCGGCTCCTTCCAACGGACCTTGACGGTGAGCAGCTCGGGGATCTCGACCACGACGGGCGGCGACTCGGTCCGCGGGCCGCCGGGGACGTAGATCGGCGGGGGCGGCGGGACGGGCGGCAGCGCGGGGGCCGGCTGGGGGCCGTAGCGCAGCGGCTCGACGCCGTCGGGGCCGACGCCCGCCGCGCGGTCCTCCGCGCCGACGGGCACGACCTCGTAGAGCGCGGTCACGGTGTGGCCCGCGCCGACCTCGCCGGCGTCCTTGGTGTCGTCGGCGAAGTCGCGGGCCGCGAGGCGGCGGTTGTCGTAGCCGACGAGGCGGTAGGACGACACGACCGCCGGGTTGAACTCGACCTGCAGCTTGACGTCCTTCGCGATCGTCACGAGCGTGCCCGCCGCGCCCTCGACGAGCACCTTGCGCGCCTCCTTCGTGGAGTCGACGTAGCCGTAGTTCCCGTTCCCCTTGTCGGCCAGCATTTCGAGCGTGGCGTCCTTGAGGTTGCCCATCCCGAAGCCGAGGCAGGTCAGGAACACGCCCGACTTCGCCTTCTCGGTGACGAGCGCGAGCAGCGCGTCGCGGTCGGTCACGCCGACGTTGAAGTCGCCGTCGGTGGCGAGGACGACGCGGTTGACCGCGCCCTTGTCGAACCGCTGCGCGGCGACCTGGTAGGCGAGCTCGATGCCCGCGGCCCCGTTGGTCGAGCCCCCGGAGCGCAGGCCGTCGATCGCGGCCTGGATCACGTCCTTGCGCTCGCAGGACGTGGGGGGGAGGACGAGGCCCGAGGCTCCCGCGTACACCACGATCGCGACGGAGTCTCGCTCGGCGAGGTCCTCGAGGAGCATGCGCATCGAGGCCTGGACCAGCGGGAGCTTGTTCGGCGCGTCCATCGAGCCGGACACGTCCACGAGGAACACGAGGTTCATCGGCGGTCGCGCGGCCTTCTCGAGTTCGCGGCCCTTGAGCCCGACGCGCACGAGGACGTGCTTCCCGTTCCACGGGCACGCAGCAGCCTCGAGGTGGACCGCGAACGGCTCGGGCCCGGTGGGCGGCGCGTAGGCGTAGGGGAAGTAGTTGACGAGCTCCTCGACGCGCACGGCGGCCTTGGGCGGACGCGTGCCGGCGCGCAGCATCCGGCGCACGTTGCTGTACGACGCGGTGTCCACGTCGATCGAGAAGGTCGAGAGCGGCGCGTCGGCGACGCGCAGGAAGGGCGACTCGACGACGTCGTCGTACGTCTCGCCCGCGGCGGGCTCGGCGGTCGGCGCGAGGTCGGTGGTCGAGACGAGGGCGTAGCCCTCGCCCACCTTCACCCAGCGCAGGCCGGCGGGCACCCGCCCGAGGCACTCCTCGACCGATCCGAAGGTCGTGCCCGCGTCGAGGCCGGCGACGGGAGCGAACGGGCGGTACTCGTACGCCACGGCGGCGCCCGACGCTGGGTCGAGTCCGCGCGTCGCGGCGGTGCGCTCGAGGCGCCCGAGGATGCGCAGGCGCTGCGTGGCGCCGTCGGGGCGGCTGAGGTCCACGAAGCCGCCGCCCGCGCCGCCTCCGCCGCTCGTCGCCGCGACGTGCGGTTCGCCCCCAACGGACAACGGCGACGTCGTCGGCGTGCCGCCACCCGCGCCCCCCGAGCCCGACGCGGGATGGCCGGCGCCGCCGCCCGACGGGGAACGTCGGTCCACCGGGAGCGCCTCGCGGAGAAGGCGCAGCGCGTCGCTCGCCGGCTTGGAGCCGTCCGCGGCGGGCGTCACCACGAGTCCGACGCGCGGGCCCTCGACCGTGCCCGGCGGCACGGCCGGCAGAAGGGTCGGCGGTGCGTGCGAGGCGACGGGGTCGCGGCGGGCCGTCTCGTGGCCCTCGGCGCCGAAGAGGGGCTGGCGCTCGTCCCGCACGGCATCCGCATCGACGCGTAGCGCGAGATCGACCACCGGCGGGTCGAAGTCCTCCATCGCGTCGCGCAGGGAGGCGACCGACGTGGGGTCGCCCGCGCCGCGCCGCGCGCCGACGTCGGATCGCGAGAGCGTGACGAGCAGTCCTGCGGCGGTGGCGAGCCCCGCGGCGAAGGGAGCCCAGCGCCGCGGCCACGACGGCGCGGCGACGGGACCGGACGCGACGGTCGTGGCGGTGGGCGGCGCGACGGCGGCGGCGCGCGCGGCCTCGAGCACGGCGGCGCGCTGCGCGGGCGCGAGCCCCGTGGTGCGCGTGGCATCGAAGGCGCCCCGGGCCTCGCGCGCGGTCGCGCGGATCGCCTCGACGGCGGCGGCGACTTCCGGGTCGGAGGCGATGGCGGCCTCGACGGCGCGGCGGTCGGCGAGGTCGCCCTCGTCGAGGGCGTAGGCGGTGACGCGGGGGTCGTGGGCGCGGATCATCGGGCGGCTCCGGGTGCGGCGGCGGGGCGGACGCCCAGGCGCGCGCGCAGGGACTTCATCGCTTCGTGGAGCTTCACCCCGACGTGGCTGACGGAGAGGCCGGTGACTTGCGCGATGTCGGCGTAGGAGAGGCCGTGCGCGAGCTTGAGTCGGAGCACCTCTTGGTGGCCCGGCGGGAGCGTGGCGAGCACGGCGAGCACGCGCGACGCGTCGTCCTTCACGGCGGCGGCCTCCTCGGGGGGGGCCGAGCCGTTGCGCGGCGCGAGGGCGTCGAGGCTCTCGGCGTTGCTCCTGGCGGCGACCCGGCCCCGGCGGATGAGGTCCACCGCGCGATGGCGGCAGACCGCGTAGAGCCAGCGGGGGAGGATGGGCTCGACGTGCGCGCGGTCGGCGGAGACGAGGCGCAGGAACGTGTCCTGCACGACGTCGCGCGCCGCGTGGCCGTCGCCGAGGACGGAGGTCGCGTAGGCGACGAGGGGGCCCTCGAAGCGCTCGAGGGCGTCTCGCACCCACGCAGACCGGTCGTCGGTGCCCATCACCCTCCTGACGCGCGGGGGCCGGCCGTCCTTAGGCGGCGGTCGGCCGCCTAGCAAACCGCACCTGCGCGGCCCCCGCCCCCCGGAAGTCCCGAGCCTCTGCTCCGACCCCGCGCTCACCGACCTCCGGGTCGGAGCAAACGCTCACCGACTTCGGGGTCGGACCATCCGCTCACCGATCTCGGGGTCGGAGCATCCGCTCACCGACCTCGGGGTCGGACCACGTGCTCACCGACGAGGGGGTCGGAGCCAAGGCTCACCGTTCCCCGCGCGGCCACCGCTCCACGGTCACGACGGGGTCCGACCCCGCGCTCGGTGACCTCGGGGTCGGAGCTTGCGCTCACCGTTGGCGCCCCGGGAGGGGGCGGCGCCGCGAGGGCTGCCCGGGGGGCGGTCAAGCCGGCGGGGTCGGTCGGGCGCACCGGGGGGAGGCGCAGGAACCCGGGCACCGCGGCCGGTGTCCAATGCCGGCGTTCGGAGGACCGCCATGCGCCGACTCGCCGCGCTCCCGCTCGCCCTGCTCGCCCTCGCCCCGCGCGCCGTCGTCGCGCAGGACGAGCGTCCCGCCGCCGGCGCCGCGGCCACCGCGATTCGCGCCTTCACCGCCGACCTCCTCCGCAGCGTCGCCGCCGACGGCGGCAACCTGTTCGTCTCGCCGACGTCGATCGCGCTCGCGCTCGCGATGACGCGCGCCGGCGCGGCCGGCGCGACGGCCGCGCAGATGGACGCGGCGCTCCACCTGCCGCAGGACGCGGCGGCGGCGTTCCGCGACCTCTCGGCGGCGCTCGCCGACGTCCCGACGGTGCGCCAGCCCGACGAAGCGGGGGGCCGCACCCAGGTTCCCGCCTACGTGCTCTCGATCGCGAACGGGCTCTTCTCGCAGGAGGGCTGGGCGTTCTCCGACGCGTTCCGCGCGACAATCGCGGACGCGTACCGCGCCGAGCTTCGCACGCTCGACTTCCGCGCGTCGCCCGCGGCGCGGGACGCGATCAACGCGTGGGTCGAGAAGCACACCGCCGACAAGATCAAGAACATCGTCCCCGAGGGCCTGCCGACGCCCGACACGCGGATGGTGCTCGCGAACGCGATCCACTTCCTCGCGTCGTGGGACGAGCCGTTCCGCGAGTCCGAGACGCGCGACGCGCCGTTCACGGTCGCCCCGGGATCCGAGGTGACCGCCAAGCTCATGCACCGCACCGCGCGCCTCGCCTACGCCGAGACCGACGACGCGCAGGTCGTGGCGCTCCCGTACGTTCGCGGCGCGACGGCGATGATCGTCGTCCTGCCGAGGGCGAAGGACGGGCTCGACGCGCTCGTCCGCTCGCTCACGCCCGAGCGCCTGGCCGAATGGACGGGCGCGACGGGCGTGCGCAAGGTCGCGGTCGCGCTGCCGCGCTTCTCGTTCACGACGCCGTTGACGCTCGGCCCGGTGCTGCGCCGCCTCGGGATCGTGGACGCGTTCGACGGGGGCAAGGCCGACTTCACCGGCATCACGAAGGAGAAGCCGTTCTTCGTGGGCGAGGTGCTCCACAAGGCGTTCGTCGCCGTCGACGAGAAGGGCACCGAGGCCGCGGCGGCGACGGTCGTGATGATTCGCGCCGGCTCGGCGCCGCGCCCGGAGGAGCCGGTGCCGTTCGTCGTGGACCACCCGTTCCTCTTCGTCCTCGTGCACCGGACCACCGGCACGCCGCTCTTCGTCGGTCGCGTCGTCGATCCGACCCGGAGCTGACGCCCGCCCCGCGTCCGGCGGCCTCCTCGCTCGGCCCCTCCCCCGGGTCGCGGCCGTCGGCCGGCTCGGCGCCCCCCTCGAGGCGAGCGCTGGCTCCGACCCGGCGATCGGCGAGCGGATGCTCCGACCCCCGCGTCGGCGCGCGGCTGCTGCGACCCCGCGATCGGTGAGCGCGTGCTCCGACCCCGCGATCGGTGAGCAGGTGCTCCGACCCCGCGATCGGTGAGCCGATGCTCCGACCCCGCGATCGGTGAGCGGATGCTCCGACCCCGCGGTCGGTGAGCGCGGGGTCGGAGCAGGCGCTCACCGCTTCGACCGGGGGACGGCGGCGGTAGAACGGGGGCCCCGTGAGCGACGCCCCGCGAGGATTCGCCTGCCAAGCTTGCGGCGCCCCCCTGCGCGCCGAGGACGCCGACGACGCCCGCCGCGCCGCGCGCTGCACGTTCTGCGGCTCGTGGACCACGACGCCCGGCGGCACGCCCCGCCTCGCGCCCCCGCGCCCGCTCGTCGAGCGGCCCCGCTCGATCCGCGTAGAGCCCACCGCGTTCGGCGTCCGCATCGTCCGCCGCTGGTTCTCGCCGGTCTTCCTCTTCCTCGCGTTCTTCTGCGTCGTCTGGAACGGCATCCTCGCCGGCTTCTACGGCATCGCGCTGCGCTCGGGCGCGCCCGTCTTCGCCCTCCTCTTCCCCGTGATCCACGTCGCCGTCGGGCTGGGCCTCGGCTACGTCACCCTCTGCGGCCTCTTCAACCGCACCGTCGTCGAGGTCGGCCGCGGCGACGTCCTCACCGTCCGCCACACGCCGCTCCCGTGGCGCGGCGCCGTCTCCATCGACGCCGCCGACGTCGCGCAGGTCTACGTCACCGAGAAGCGCACGCAGCGCCGCGACGGGCAGCCCTCGTCCCTCTACACCGTCTGCGTGCTCACCCGCCGCGGACGCCACGTCCCGCTCGTCCGCGGCCTGCTCTCCGAGCTCGACCACGCCCTCTTCCTCGAGCAGGAGCTCGAGCGTCATCTGCGCATCGCGGACCGGCCGGTCCCGGGCGAGGCGTCCCGCGGCAATCGCGACGACGACCCGTCCGAGTAGGATCCCGCGGGCCCGCCGCCCTCCACGCGGCCCCGGAGGTCCTCGTGCTGCGTCGCCCCGTCCTCGCCGCCTGCTCGCTCGCCCTCGTCGTGGCGGCCGTGGCGCCCACGCCGTCCGTCGCGGGCGACGGGACCGCCCCGGGCCCCGCGCCGTCGCCCCGGCCCCCCGAGACGCGCCGCGGGGACGACGCGGACCCCTGGCACGGCGAGCGCGTCCCGGACCCGTACCGCTGGCTCGAGGCCGACGACGCCCCCGAGGTCGTCGCGTGGGACCGCGCGCAGCAGGCGGTCACGCGCGCCGTCCTCGACGCGGTCCCGCAGCGCGCCGCGATCGCTGCGCGCATCGAGGCCGAGCTCGACCTGCCCAGCCCGCGCTCGCTCCCGCGCTTCGAGGGCGGACGGATGTGGACGTCCGAGCGGGGCCGCGGCCAGAACCACCCCGTGCTCGTCGCGCGCGACCGCGACGGCGAGGGCCCGCCGGTCGTCGTGCTCGACCCCAACACCTGGAGCGCCGACGGCACCGCCGGCTTGCAGCGCTGGGCCGCGTCGCCCGACGGTCGCTGGCTCGCCTACACCCGCGACGAGCGCGGCAACGAGGACGGGACGCTGTTCCTGCGCGACCTCGCGGCCGGCAAGGACGTCGGCCTCTCCATCGACCGCCTCAAGTTCTCCGGGATCACATGGGCGCCGGACAGCTCGGGCTTCTGGTACACGCGCATGCCCGAGCCGTCGTCGGTGCCGGCCGGCGAGGCGCAGCTCCACACGCGCGTGTTCTTCCATCGGCTCGGCGACCTCGTGGTGGACGACGAGCGCGTCTACGGCGCCGGCCGCCCCGCGATCGAGTCGAAGTTCGTCTTCACGACGACCGACGACCGCGTCGTCCTGCTCGGGCGCGGCGAGCCGTACCGCACCAGCGACCTCTTCGCGCTCGAGCGCGGCCCGGCGGGCCCCGTGCTGCGCCCGCTCTTCGTGGACGTCCCCGCGCTCTCGTCGATCGACAAGGTCGGCGACCGCTTCGTCGTGCAGACCGACTGGGAGGCGCCGCGGGGCCGGCTCCTGTGGGCGCCGGTCGCCGACACCCCGCCCGCGGCGCAGTGGAAGACGCTGCTCCCCGAGGGGAAGGCCGTGCTCGAGGGCTTTGACGTCGTGCGCGACCGCCTCGTCGTGCACCTGCGCGACGACCTCGCGTCGCACCTGCGCGTGCTCGCCGCCGACGGGACCGACCTCGGCGAGATCGCGCTGCCCGGCCCCGGCGTCGTGCGCGGGCTCTCCACCAAGCGCGACGACCCGCGCCTGTGGGTCGCGTTCGAGTCGATGGACCGCCCGGTGAGCACGTGGGTGTGCGACACGTCGTCGCCGACGCGGGCCCTCGTCGAGGTGGAGCGTGCGCCGACGACGGTCGCCTCCGACCGCCTCGTCACCGAGCGGCTCGCGTTCCCGTCCAAGGACGGGACGTCGATCCCCGTCTTCGTGCTGCGGCGCAAGGACGTGCCGCTCGACGGCCGCGCGCCGACCGTCGTGACCGGTTACGGCGGCTTCCGCGTCGCACAGCTGCCGCGCTGGGGCGGGCTGCGCGCGATGTGGGCCGAGGCCGGCGGCGTGCTCGTCTCCGCGTGCCTGCGCGGCGGCGACGAGTTCGGCGAGGCGTGGCACGAGGGGGGCTGCCTCGCGTGCAAGCAGAACACCTTCGACGACCTCGTCGGCGTCGTGGACGGTCTCGTCGCCGCAGGGAAGGCGTCGCGGGAGCGGCTCGCCATCGAGGGCGGCAGCAACGGCGGGCTGCTGGTCGCCGCGGTCGGCAACCAGCGGCCCGACCTCTGCCGCGCGATCCTCTGCGCGGTGCCGCTCACCGACATGCTCCGCTTCCACCGCTTCCAGTTCGCCAAGATCTGGACGAAGGAGTACGGCGACCCCGACGTCGAGGCGGAGTACCGCTGGATCCGGCCCTACTCGCCCGTGCACAACGTCAAGGAGGGGGCCGCCTATCCCGCGGCGCTCGTGACCGCGGGCCTGCACGACGGGCGCGTGCAGCCGTTCCACGCGCGCAAGCTCGCCGCCGCGTGGCAGCACGCCACGACGTCGGGCCGGCCGGTGCTGCTCTCGATCGACCGCGACTCGGGCCACGGTAGCGCCTCGCGCAAGCAGCTCAAGGCCGAGCAGGTGGACCGCTTCTGCTTCCTCGTGCGCGAGCTCGGCGGGCCCTCGGGCTTCGACGCGCCGCCGGGCCCGGCAGGGGCGTCGGCGCCGCGGTGACCGGCGTCCGCGCCGCCGTCGGGACCCTCGCGCTCGCCGTCGCGGCGGCCGCTGCGGCGCCCGCGGCCCGCGGGGACGATGGCCCCGCCGACGCGGCCGTGCCCGCGGCGCCGGTCGCCCGTCGGGGCGACGACGTCATCGAGGCGTTCGGCGAGCGGGTGCCCGACCCGTACCGCTGGCTCGAGGACGGCGCCTCCGTCGAGGTCTCGCGCTGGCAGGCGGCGCAGGACGCGGCGGCCGTCGCGCGGCTCGCGGCCGTCCCCGTGCGCGACCGGATCGTCGCGCGGGTGAACGCCGAGGCGGGGCGGCCGTGGGCGGGCGGGGCGCCGCTCGTCCGCTACGGGCGTATGTATGCGCCGACGTGGGCCGACGGCGGTCGCACGATCGTCCTCGGGGAACTCCAGCCCCCCGAGTACCGCCGGTCCCGCGAGGTGCTGCGCGTCCGTGCCGCGACCGCGTTCGGGCTGGCGCAGGTCGAGCCGTCCCCCTCGGGGCGGCACGTCGTGTACGCCACGGGGCCCGCGTCGGGTGACCGTCGCACGATCTGGCTCCACGATGCGGAGGCGCCCTCGGTCCGCGACGTCGTCGTCGCCACCGACACGGTGGTCCCCCAGTTCGCGTGGGCCGCCGACGGCTCGGGCTTCTGGTGGGCGAACCACACCGTCGTGCGGCGCGGCGACGCGCAGCTCCCGCTCGTCGGCGCGGTGCTCCGGTTCCACCGCGTCGGGGACGACCCGGACAACGACGAGCGCGTCGCGTGGCCGGGATCGGAGAAGACCGCGTGGATCGGCCTGCGCGTGGCGTCGAGCGGCCCGGCGGTGTTTGCGGTCGCCGGGGAGGTCGAGGACCGCAGCGCCGCGTACGAGCTGGTCCGTCGCGACGGGAAGACCGAGGTCCGCGTCGTCTGGCCGCCGGGCCCCGGCGTGGTCGAGCCCGACCAGGTGCGGGGGACCACCTTCGTCCGCACGTCCGCCGGCGCCGGCGGGCGGTGGCTGGCGGCGACGACCGGCCACGAGACCTGGCCCGACGCGTGGACGACGGTGCTCGCACCGCCCGACGGCGTGCTCGAGCGCGTGCTTCCGGTGTGGGACCGGCTCGTGGCGCACGTGCGCGACGGCGGCGGCTCGCGGCTGTTCGTGCACGCGCTCGGCGGCGCGAAGCTGGGGTTCGTCCCGCTGCCGGCGACGGGGCGCGTGACGTGGCTCGGTGGCGGCGGCGACCTCGGCGGGATCTGGTTCGGCTTCGAGGACCTCGCGCGCCCCCCCTCGGCCCACTGGGCGCGCCTCGTCGACGGGATCCGCGTCGAAGAGGTCCACCGGGTCACGACGGCGATCGACCTGTCGCGGCTCGTCGTCGAGCGGTTCCGCGTGCGCGCCGCCGACGGCGCCGACGTCCCGGTGGCCGTGCTGCGGCGTCGCGACGTGGCGTTCGACGCCAAGGCGCCGACGTTGGTGGCGGCCTACGGTGGGTTCGGCCTCGTGACCGCCGACCGCTGGGACGTGCGGGGAGCCCTCTTCGCCGACCTCGGGGGCGTGTTCGTCGTCGCGGGCGTGCGTGGCGGTGGCGACTACGGCGAGCACTGGGCTCGGGCGGGCCGTGGGCTGCAACGGCGCGTCGCATGCGACGACCTCGTTGCGGTCGCGGCCCACCTCGTCGAGCAAGGCCGCGCCGACCCGCGGCGCCTCGCCTACGCTGGCGCGAGCAACGGCGGGTTCGTCGTGACGGCGGCGGCCTGCCGTCGGCCCGACCTCGTGCGTGCGGTGGTCTGCGAGGTCCCCGTCGCCGACCTCCTCCGGTTCCCGTGGCTCGGCGGAGGCGCCGGAGCCTGCTGGACGCCGGAGTACGGCGATCCCACGACCGAAGCCGGCTTCCGGGCGTTGCGCGCCCTCTCGCCCGTGCACGCGCCCGCCGACGGCCCGCGGCCCGCGCTCCTCGCGACCGCCGCAGGGCTCGACGAGCGCGCCGACCCCGCCCACGCCCGCAAGCTGGTTGCGTCCTGGCAGGCCGCGCGCACGAGCGGCCCGGTGCTCCTCCGCGTCCATCCGGCGTCGGGGCATGCGCTCGAGCACGAGAGCGACCTGACGGTCGCGCTCCTGGACTCGCTGACGTTCCTCGCCGACCAGCTGGGCCTCCTCGCGCCGCCGGGCCCGGCAGGGGCGTCGGCGCCGCGGTGACCGGCGCGGTATGCTCCGCCTCGGAGGCATCGACGGATGGCGCTGAGCCGGTGCGGCTGGTGCGGGGTGGCGCTGCGTCCGGCGTCCCGCGCGGCGCACGTGCGAGCCGCCGGCTGCCACGACTGCGGACACTCGACCATCGTCGGCGACGACGGCGTGGCGGTCGCGTTCCCGCGGACGGCGCCGCGGGTCCAGCAGGTCGGCCATCGTGTGCGCTTCTCCCGCCGGCTCCGCGGAGGCGGCGTCGCGGGCGGGGGGCGGCGGGGCGGCATCGTGCGGGCCTCGCAGCGCGTGGTCGAGGTGGCGATCGCCGCGGTGGTGCTCGTGTCCCCTCTGGCTTTCGCGTGGCTGCTCCTCCACGGGCTCTCGATGGGGTATGGCTACGCCCTCGCGCTCCTCCTCCCGCCGTGGTGGGTGTTCGTGTCCGAGCGGCTCCTGAGACGGGCGGACTGGGTCTTCGTCCCCGGCGGGGTGCGGGCGAGGGGGGGGCGCGGTCCCACGCTCGCGGTGCGCGCGATCCGCATCGACCGCGACGCGGCGGCCGGGACGTGGGGCTGGCGACGTCTGCGGTGCGTGCACGAGGTCGGCCGCGAGGTGGTCGTGGCGCGGTTCCGCTACGGGGACGTCGCGGCCGACGCGCTGGCGAGCGTGCTCCGCGCGGCGGTCGAGGGGCCCGGCGCCGTGCCCGCACCGACGCCCGCTGGCGCCGTCATGGCGTGAAGGACGCGAGGAGCTCGTCGTAGCGCTGCGCGGAGAACGGGCCGCCCGGCAGCAGCGTGCCGGCGTGGTGGACGAGCCGCTCGCGCACCGACGCGAGGTCCACCGCGCGGCCGAGCCGGTCGGCGAGCGACGTCATCACGCCGCCGTCGAGCCCGCAGGGCGAGAACCGGCGGAAGGGCGCGAGGTCGTTGCTCACGTTGAGCGCGAGGCCGTGCCACGTGACCCAGCGGCGGACCGCGATCCCGAGGCTCATGATCTTCCTCGGCCCCACCCAGACGCCGGTCTTGCCCTCGATGCGCCCGGCCTCGAGCCCGAGGTCGGCGCAGACGCGGATCCCGATCTCCTCGAGGTCGCGCTGGAATCGGTGCAGGTCGCGCCGCGCCTCGGTCAGGTGCACGATCGGATACGCGACCAGCTGCCCAGGGCCGTGGTAGGTCGCCTCGCCGCCGCGCTCGACGACCACGACGGGGATCCCGTCCACCGTGGGGGGGAACCCGCCCGGGGTCTTGCGGCCGAGCGTGACGACGGGCGGGTGCTCGCCCGTCAGGAGCAGGTTGGGCAGCCGCCCGTCCGCACGCGCGAGCACGAGCCGCTCCTGCACGGCGTGCATCTCGCCGTACGGCCGCAGTCCCCAGTCGGCGTGGAGCCCGGTCACGGACGGCCTGCGCGCCGCGACGCCGCCGCGCGATCTCGCGCGAGGAGGTCGTGGCCAAGTCGGGCAGGTCGGAGCTCGTGGAGGGACGCGGTCATGAGCAGGTGCCTTCGGCAGCGTAGCCCTCCGTCATCCTGGGTCCGCGGTGGTCGGTCGGGACGCGATCCGCCGTCGGGCCCGCGTGCCGCGGTGCGCGCCGCCGCGCAGCGGTCCTCGCGTCCGGCGCCTCCTGAGCTCGTAGCGGGCCCTCGACCGCCGGGTGCGCGGCGGACGTTCCGCCGCTACGAGTTCAGGATGTGGATGGCCTTCTTGTGGAGCGCCTCGGCGGCCTCCATGAGCGACTCGGGCATCGTCGGGTGCGCGTGCACCGTGAGGCCGACGTCGGCCGCGGTGGCGCCCATCTCGATGGCGAGCGCGATCTCCGCCGTGAGGTCGGCCGCGCCGTAGCCGACGATCGTCGCGCCGAGCAGCAGGTCGGTCTTGGCGTCCGCGATCAGCTTGACGAAGCCGTCGGTCTGCCCGATCGCCAGCGCCTTGCCCAGCGCCGTGAAGGGGAACTTGCCGACGTGCACCGCGACGCCCTTGGCCTTCGCCTCGTGCTCCTGCAGCCCGACCGTGCCGATCTCGGGGTCGGTGAAGATGCCCGACGGCATCGCCTTGACGTCGTAGGCCGTCGGCCTGCCCGCCGCGTGCTCCGCGGCCACGATGCCCTCCTTGCTCGCCTTGTGCGCGAGCCAGGGCAGGCCGGCCACGTCGCCGATCGCGTAGACGTGCGGCACGTTCGTCCGCCGGTGCTCGTCGACGAGCAGGTGTCCCTTCGCGTCGAGCTTGACGCCCAGCGTCTCGAGGCCGAGGCCCTCCGAGTTGGGCTTGAAGCCCACCGCGACCAGCACCACGTCGGCCGCGACCTTGACCGCCGCGCCGTCGGGGCCCGTGGCGGTGACGTAGCGCACGCCCTTCTCGGTGACCAGCCCCGAGGCTTTCGTGGACTTCAGGATCGTCGCGCCGCGCTTGACGAGGCTCTTCTCGAGCACCTTGAGCGCCTCGGGGTCGGTGCCCGGGAGCAGCGAGTCGGTGAGCTCGATCACCGTCAGCTTGCTGCCGAGCTTCTGCATCACCATGCCGAGCTCGAGGCCGATCACGCCGCCGCCGATCACCACGAAGCTCTCGGGGACGTGGTCGAGGTCGAGCGCCTCCTTCGAGGTCACGACCGTCTTGCCGTCCACCGGGAACATCGGGAGCGCCACGGGCCTCGCGCCCGTCGCCACGATCACCTTGCCGAACTCGACGTCCTGCGGCTTGCCGTCGGCGCCGGTGACCACGAGGCGGTTCGGTCCCGCGAACTTCGCCGTGCCCTGGATCACCGTCACGCCGCTCTTGGAGAGCAGGAAGCCGACGCCGGTGGTGAGGCGCTTGACGACGCCGTTCTTCCACTCCTGCAGCTTCTTGCCGTCCACCTTCGGCGCGCCGACGACGAAGCCGAGCGCGTCGGCGTGCTGGATCTTCTCGAACAGCCCCGACGCGTAGATCAGCCCCTTGCTCGGGATGCACCCGTAGTTGAGGCAGACCCCGCCGATGCGGTCGCGCTCGACCACCGCGGTCTTCAGCCCGAGCTGGCCCGCACGGATCGCCGCCACGTAGCCGCCGGGGCCGGCACCGATCACCACGCAGTCGAACCGGGTCGCCATGGGGAGCCTCGCTGGGGGTCAGGGTCTCGCGCGGGGGCGGGGCCCGTGGCGCTCGTCGCCGCGGGCCCCTCGGTCGGTCAGACGGGCTCGCCGCGCGCGAGCCGGTCCTTCTGGTCCACGAGGTGGGGGGGGAGCGTGGCGTAGACGTCGGAGAACAGCGTGTCGGTCGCCGGCGGCGGGGCGGCCTCGACGGCCGCGATCGCGTCCGTGATCCGCTTGCCCGCGGCGGCGAGGAACGCCTCCTCGCGCGCGTCGTCCCACATCCCCTTGCCGACGAGCCAGGCGCGGTGGCGCAGCAGCGGGTCGCGCGCCTCCCACACCTTCGCCTCGGACTCGTCGCGGTACTTCGTCGGGTCGTCGGAGGAGGAGTGCCCCCCGAGCCGGTACGTGAGGCACTCGACGAAGGTGGGGCCCTCGCCGCGGCGCGCGCGGTCCACCGCGGCCTTCGTCGCGACGTAGCACGCGAGCACGTCGTTGCCGTCCACGCGCAGGCCGGGCATGCCGTACGCGACGGCCTTCACCGCGAGCGTCTCGCTGGCGGTCTGCTTCTGGACCGGCACCGAGATTGCCCACTGGTTGTTCTGGCAGACGAACACCACCGGGGCCTTCCACACGCCGGCGAAGTTGAGCCCCGCGTGGAACTCGCCCTCGCTCGTCGCGCCGTCGCCGCAGTAGCCGGCGACGACCTGCTTGCGCCCGAGCACCTGCACCGCGCGCGCCGCGCCCGCGGCCTGCGTCACCTGCGTCGCGATGGGCGACGACAGCGAGACGTAGTGGCGGGGGCCGTCGCTGTAGTGGCAGGGCATCTGCCGCCCGTGCGTCGGGTCCTTCGCGTTGCCGAAGCACTGCGCGACGTAGGCCTCGAGCGGCATCCCGCGCCACAGCGCCACGGCGCCCTCGCGCAGCGCGGGGAACACCCAGTCGTCGGCCTCGAAGGCCGCGCCGGTGCCCAGCGTCGAGCCCTCCTGGCCCTTCGCCGTGCCGTAGAAGCCGATGCGCCCCTGCCGCTGCAGGTTGAGCATCCGCTGGTCGAGCGCGCGCTGGAACAGCATCGCCTCGAGGAAGCGCACCGCGAGCCCGTCGGGCAGCGGCGGCACCGCCGCGACCTCGCGGCCGTCGGGGTCCACGAGGCGGAACAGGCCCGTCGGCCCGACCTCGTACGGGTCGACCGTCGCGAGCCGGGCCGCCGCCTTGCCGGCCGCCTTCGCCACCGGCTAGATCCCCTCGAGGAGCAGCAGGTTGGGCTGCTGGAGGTACTCGATCACGGTGTTGAGGAAGCGCGCGGCCGTCGCGCCGTCCACGATGCGGTGGTCGAGCGTGATCGACAGGTTCATCATCTTGCGGACGACGATCTGCCCGCCGCGCACCACGGGGCGGTCGGCGATCTTGTAGACGCCGAGGATGCCCACCTCGGGGTAGTTCAGGATCGGCGTCGCGAGGATGCCGCCGATCGAGCCGGCGCTCGTGATCGTGAAGGTGCCGCCCTTGAGGTCGGCGAGCGCGATCTTCTTCGCGCGCGCGGCCTCCGTCACGCGCTGCACCTCGGCCGCGACCTGCAGGATCGTGCGACGGTCCACGTGCTTGACCACCGGGACGGTGAGCCCGTCGTCGGTGTCCGTCGCGAGGCCGATGTTGTACTCCTTGCGCACCACGTACTCGCCCTTCGTGTCGTCCACGAGGGCGTTGATCGTCGGGAAGCGGCGGAACGCGGCGACGAGCGCCTTCATGATGAAGGGCAGGAACGTCAGCTTGACGCCACGCTCCTCGGCGAGCTTCTTCGCCTGCTCGCGCAGCGCGACCAGCTCGGTCACGTCGCACTCGTCGGCGAACGTGAAGTGGGGCGAGTGCTGCTTGCTGCGCAGCATTTGCTCCGCGATCTTGCCGCGCAGGCCCTTGAGCGGGACGTGCTCGTCCTCGGGCGAGACGACGGGCGCGAGCGGCGGCACCGTGACGGGGCGCGGCGCCGGCGCGGCGGCGGGGGCCGCCGTCGCGGCCGGGGCGGCGGGGGCCGCGGCGGCGCGCGCGCCCGAGGCGACGAACGCCTCGAGGTCGGAGCGCGTCACGCGGCCGTGCGGGCCGGTGCCGGGCACCGCGCGCAGGTCCACCGCGAGCTCGCGCGCGCGGGCGCGCGTCGCGGGCGCGGCGAGCACCACGCGGTGCGGGTCCACGGCGACGGGCGCGGGGGCCGCGGCGGGGGCGGACGCGGGGGCCGCCGCCGGCTTGGCGGCGGGGGCGGCGTGGCCGTGCGCGGCCGGCGCGGCGGCGGGGGCCGCCGCGGGCGCGCCCGCGGCGCCGTCGCCGATCACGACGAGCACCGTGCCGACGGGCACCTTCGTCCCGCCGGGGACGAGGATCTTCTGGATCGTGCCGGCCCGCGGCGCGGTGATCTCCACCGTCGCCTTGTCGGTCAGGACCTCGACCATCGGCTGGTCGGCCGCGACCTGCGCGCCCTCCGCGACGAGCCACTTCGTGATCTCGCCCTCGGTGAGGCCCTCGCCGATGTCGGGGAGCTTGAACTCGAACGCCATGGGGGTCTCCGGAGGTGTCCGCGGGGTCAGTCGTACTTGGCCACGAACTCGATCGCGTTCAGCACGCGCTGCGCGTCGGGCTTGTAGACGTGCTCGAGCGTGTAGGGGAACGGCGTGTCGAAGCCCGACACGCGCGCCACCGGCGCGCGCAGCGAGTCGATCGCCTTCTCGGCGGCCGTGGCCGCGATCTCGGAGGCGAAGCCGAGCGTGCGCGGCGCCTCCTGCACGAGGACGAGGCGCCCGGTCTTGCGCACCGACGCGAGCACGGCGTCGGCGTCCCACGGGAGCAGGCTGCGCAGGTCGAGCAGCTCGACCGACACGCCCTTCTCGGCGGCCTTCTCGGCCGCGGCCTCGCACACGGGCACCATCGCGCCCCACGTGACGACCGTGACGCCGTCGCCGGCGCGCACGACGCGCGCCTTGCCGAGCTCGACCTCGAAGTAGCCGCTCTCGACCTCCTGCTTGCCGTGGCGGTACAGCGCCTTCGGCTCGAGGAAGATCACCGGGTCGTCCTGGAAGATCGACGCGAGCAGCATGCCCTTCGCGTCGCGCGGCGTGGACGGCATCACCACCCGCAGGCCGGGCGTGTGGATGAAGTAGCTCTCCGCCGACTGCGAGTGGTAGTGGCCGCCCTTGATGCCGCCGCCCGAGGGCGAGCGCACCACGCACGGGCACGGGTACTCGCCGCCGGAGCGGTAGCGGAACTTCGCCATCTCCGACACGATCTGGTCGAAGCCGGGGTAGATGAAGTCGAGGAACTGGATCTCGGGCACCGGCCGCAGGCCGTAGAGGCCCATGCCGACCGCGGTGCCGAGGATGCCGTTCTCCGACAGCGGCGTGTCCATGACGCGCAGGTCGCCGTACTTGTCCCAGAGGCCGGCGGTGGCGCCGAAGACGCCGCCCTTCTTGCCGATGTCCTCGCCGAGGAGCACCACGCGGTCGTCCTTGGCCATCGCGACGTGGAGCGCGTCGTTGACGGCCTGCAGCATCGTCATCTCGGGCATCGGGAGGTCCTTTGCGGCGGTCGGGGTCGGGGGCGGGTGGGGCGCGGGGAGGGCGGGGTCAGAGCGGGAACTTGCCGCCCGTGTCCTGGATCGCGCCGCTGGTGCGGATCTGGTCGAGCACGGCCTGGCGCTGCTCGACGAGGTGGGGGGGCAGCGTCGCGTAGACGTCGTCGAAGAGCGTCTCGACCGCGGGCGGCGGCGTCTGCTCGGCGGCGTCCACGGCCTTGCCGATCTCGGCGGCGATCTCGTCGGAGAGCTGCTTGTCCCACGCGGGCGTCCAGAGCTTCTTCTTCTCGAGGAACGCCTGGAAGCGCGCGATCGGGTCGCGCTTCTTCCACGTCTCGAGCAGCTCGGGCGCCTGGTAGCGCTTGGGGTCGTCGGAGGAGGAGTGGGGCCCGAGGCGGAAGGTGACCGACTCGATCAGCGTGGGGCCGTCGCCGCGCAGCGCGCGCTCGCGCGCCTCCTTGGCGGCCTGGTAGACGGCGAGGACGTCGTTGCCGTCCACGCGCACGCCGGGCATGCCGTAGGCGACCGCCTTCTGCGCGAAGGTCTCGCTGGCCGTCTGGCGCTCGCACGGCACCGAGATCGCCCAGTGGTTGTTCTCGCACATGAAGACGCACGGCGACTTCCACACGCCGGCGAAGTTGAGCCCGGCGTGGAACTCGCCCTCGGACGTGCCGCCGTCGCCGAACCACGTCCACACCACGCGCTTCTCGCCGCGCACCTGGATCGCGCGCGCCGTCCCCGCCGCCTGGCTGATCTGCGTGCCGATGGGCGAGGAGACCGAGACGAGGTTCCACGCGCGCAGCGAGAAGTGGTTGGGCATCTGGCGGCCCTTGACCACGTCGGTGCCGTTGCCGTAGAGCTGGTCGAACAGCGTCTTCCACGGCACGCCGCGCAGGATCGCGATCGAGTGCGTGCGGTAGGACGGGTAGACCCAGTCCTCGAGCGGCGCGGCGTACGAGGCGCCCACCTGGCTCGCCTCCTGGCCGATCGAGGGCACGCAGAACCCGATGCGGCCCTGACGCTGCAGGTTCATGCAGCGCTGGTCGAAGGCGCGCGTCGCCACCATCGCGCGGTACATCGCGCGCAGGTCGTCGGCGGTCAGGCCCAAGGGCAGCTTCTGCGCCTTCGTCGCGGCGTCGAGGACCTGGAGCATCTCGGTCATCGCGGGCCCTCCGGCGCCGACGTCACGGGTGGGGAGGGGCGCCCCGGACACGGGGCCCCCGCACGGCGGCGGCGGGAGGATACGGGCCGCACCCGGAGCGGTCCAACGAACGCGGGGCGGAACCGGGACGAAGGTTGCTGGATACAAAGAGTGGGGCGACGCGGTCCCGACGGGGCCGCGTCGCGCGGGCGCGCCGCGCGCGGCCGCGGCGACGTGGGCGGGGCCGCCGCCGGGGTCGCCGAGCCCCCCGGTGACGCGTGCCGAGGGAGGCGACCGGTATCCTGCGCGCGGCCGTCGCGCGCGAGCGTGGTGGAACTGGCAGACACGCGGGACTTAGGATCCCGTTTCCGCTGCAAGGCGGATTGAGGGTTCGACTCCCTCCGCTCGCACGACCCCACGCCGCGGCGCGTCCGCGCCTTCGCGCGCCGCGCGCGGCGGTTCAGCGTCGGCGCAGCACCACGAAGCAGCCGCCCCAGCCGGCGCCTTGGAGGCGTACGCCGAGCACGCCGTCCTGCGCGCGCAGCGAGGCCGCCGTGGCGTCGAGCGCCGGCGTCGTGGACTCGAAGTCGCGCGAGAGGCTGCGGTGTCCCTCGTCGAGCAGGCGCCCGAGCGCCTCGGCGTCGCCGCGGCGCAGCGCCGCCGCCCCCTCGGTCACGCGCCGCACCTCGCCGACGACGTGGCGCGCGCGCCGCCCGAAGGGCTCGGGAAGGCGGTCGAGCAGGCGCGCGTCGTCGGCCGGCGTGCCGGCGATCGCCGCGGCCTCGCGCGCGTGCGCGAGGCGGCGCAGCCCCTCCTCGAGCTCGGCGCGGCGCTCGTTGTACGGGGTCTTCGACAGCTCGCGTTCGACGCCGCTGTCCACCGGCACCGCCTCGACGCCCTCGGGCCACGGCAGCTCCTCGTGCGCGAGCGCGCGGCAGTCGAGGAGCAGCGGGACGCCGGGCTTGCCGACCGCGGCGACGTAGGGGTCCATCGCGCCGCACCGCACGCCCGCCCACGTCGCCTCGATCTCGGGCACGACGCGCGCGAGGTCGGCGGGTGAGGGCGGCGGTCGCCCGGTCGCCGCGACGAGCGCGCGCAGCACGGCGACGAGCAGCGCCGCGGACGAGCCGAGCCCACGCCGCGCGGGGAGGTCGCCGGCGATCGAGAGCTGCACGCCCGGCAGGCGCACGCCCCGCGCCTCGAGCGCCGCGCAGGCCCCGCGCACCATGTCGGCCCAGCGCCGACCGGAGCGGTCGTAGGCGCCGAGGGGGAAGCGGTCGGTCTCCTTCGCGTCGAGCGCGAGGACGCGCACCGTGCGGTCGGGCCGCGGGCCCCACGCGCACGCGACGCCCTCGCGCAGCGCGACCGGGAGCACGCTCGCGCCCTGGTGGTCGACGTGCTCGCCGAGGAGGTTGAGCCGCCCGGGCGCGAAGGTCACGCCCGCCGGCTTCGCGTCGAACGAGCCGTGGAAGGCGAACTCGACGCGGATCCTCGGGGACGGCACGGGGAAGGCCCTCCGCCCCGCGTCCGCCGGGACGCGGCGGCGCGTCCCGCCGGCCTACTCGCCGGCGTGCGCGGTGTAGCCGTACGACTCGGTGCGCGCGTCGCCCGGCCCGCGGACGACGGAGAGGTCGTCGCCGTCGCCGAAGCGGCCGTCGGGGCCCGCCGAGGCGAGCTGGAACTGCCCCGCGCCCGCGTTGACGACCGAGTAGGCGTACGGCTGGAACCAGTGGTCCTTGAGGACCTCGGAGAAGCAGGGACGGCCGTCGGCGGCCATCGTCAGCGTGAGGTCGCGGATGCTCTGCGGCATGACGTTGTTGCCGTTGACCTCGCGCCAGCGCGCGACGCCGTCGGCGAGGCGCGCCGCGTGGTCGTTGAGGCGCTCGCGGGGCCCGAGCTCGTGCACGACGCTCGTCGTCGGCGCGCGCCCGCCCGACGGGGCGGCGACGGCGGGCGGCGCGGGGATGCTCGGCATCGGGATCGACGGGCCGCCCGCGCAGGCGGCGACGAGGAGGGGGAGGGCGCAGGCGGCGAGGCGGCGGGGCGTCATGGGGGGAGCGTCCGGGGCTCGGTCGTCAGTCGGAAGGAAGGACGGAACGGGGCGGGACGACGACGTCGTCGCCCGTCCCGGGAAGGGTGTCGGGGCCGAAGGAGCGCAAGTCGTAGAGCCCGTGGCGGGCGTCGGTCACGGCGTACGCGTAGGGCTGACCCCACGGGTCGGCGTCCACGCGGCGGACGTAGCGGTCGCCGTCGAGCGACGGCTCGCTCGCGAGCGCGTCGAGCGACGCGGGCAGGCGGCCCGCGTGGTCGGCCGCGTAGCGGCGGACCGCGGTGTCGAGGCGGGAGAGGCCCGCCTGCGCGCCGACGGCGTACGCGGCCACGGGCGGGTGCTCCACCTCGGGCGCCTCGGCGGCGGGCCGGGCGGCGCACGCGGTGAGCGGCGCGGCGAGCAGGGCGGCGGCTACCACCCGATCCACTGGATCGCGTCCGCCTCGTAGATCGCCTCGTCGGTGCCCGTCACGCGGTGGACGTTGGTGAGCGCGTGGGCGCCCAGCACGCGCGCCTCCTGCTTGAGGCGCTCCATCGCGTCGTAGGCGTTGACGTTGCCGCCCGCACGGACGTGGCCGAGCGTGCGGTACAACATCCCACCCGGGTCCTGGACGACCTCGATGGGCTGGACGAGGTCGCGGGGACGCTCGGCCTCGCCGAACTCCCAGACCGTCGCCGAGGTGGAACGGCACCCGCACAGGGTGACCGCCAGAACAACTGCCGCCAGCGCACGCATGCCGCGCACCTCCGCCACGTCGTGGGTCCGAGCCGGGGGAGTCTACACGGAGCGCCCCGGCGAGGGAACGGGACGCCGGGTGGTGGGCGGGCGGCCTCCGGTCCCCGGGGCGCGCGGGCGCCCCGCCCGTGCTCGACGGTCGTCCGGCGCGCGGACGGCCGACGCGGCGGCGCTACGCTGCGTCGATGCCGAACAAGCCGTCGAAGGACCGCTCGACCGCGCCCGACCTCGCGGCCCTGCCGACCGAGGACCTGGTCCGGGCGCTGCTCGCGCGCCTCGACGACGCGCCCGACCGCGACGGGCTGCGGCGCACGCCCAAGCGGGTGGCCGAGAGCCTCGCGCACCTGACCTCGGGGCGGGCGAAGGACCCCCGGTCGGTGCTCAACGACGCGGTGTTCGAGCACGACGCCGACGAGATGGTCGTGGTGCGCGACATCGAGCTCTACAGCCTTTGCGAGCACCACCTGCTGCCGTTCTTCGGGCGCGCCCACGTCGCCTACCTGCCCAAGGGCAAGATCATCGGGCTCTCGAAGCTGCCGCGCATCGTGGACGTGTTCGCGCGCCGCCTGCAGGTGCAGGAGCGGCTGACGATGGACATCGCGCGCGCGGTGCAGGACATCCTGCGGCCGGCGGGGGTGGGCGTCGTCGTCGAGGCCCAGCACCTGTGCATGATGATGCGCGGCGTGGAGAAGCAGAACAGCCGCGCGGTCACGTCGTGCATGCTCGGCCGCTTCCGCACCGACGCCCGGACGCGCCAGGAGTTCTTCGAGATCCTCCACCGGTAGGCCGTCCCAGGGACGGCCTACGAAGGCTCTGCTTCGGAACCTTCCCTGCTGCGTCCGCACGGGCCGGGCTGCGGCGAGGCGTCCTCGGCGAAGAGCCTCCTCAGCGGGTCAGGAACCCGCCTCCGGGGCTCTTCGCCTGCGGTGCCTGGCCTCGCCTCGGCCCGTGCGGCCTCGCCACGGGAAGTTCCGA
>JADZCA010000002.1 GCA_020851795.1 Planctomycetota bacterium
GCGCCCGCGACCAGCTCGGCGGCCGAGACCTTGCGGAGGCGGAAGAGCACCTCGGGGTCGGCGTCGAGACGGACGCCCACGCCGTAGAGCACGGCGGCCACGTGCTTGCACATGCCGGCGTAGTCGGGGCACGAGCAGTCGAGGTCGATCTCCTCGGGCGACGGGAAGAGGCCCGTCGCCTCGCGGCAGACGCGTTCCATGACCTGCGCGTCGAGCTCGCCGCGCAGGAGCTCGACGAGCGAGGCGATGGAGCCCACGCAGTCGGCGACCAGCGCCTTCCAGCGGGGCACCGGCAGCGGCTTGATCGTCACCTTGACGGAGTAGAGCTCGGAACCGCTCACGTACGCGTGGACCTCGCCCGGCAGGACGTCGAGGTGGACCACCGAGCCGTTGCGGATGTACGTGCGGCCGCGCGGGAGGCGGTTGGCGTAGTCGCTGTAGCGCTCGAGGTTGCGGCACCACGACTGGCCCCAGAACGACGCGGCGATCTTGCTGCCCGCGCCCTGCACCGGCGCCGGGGTCTTGCCCTTGCCGAGCAGCTTCGGGAGCTTCTTCTGCGCGTTCGCGCGCCGCTGATGGACCGGGACGTACGGGCGGAAGCCGTACCCGCCGTAGCCGCCATACCCTTCGTCGTCGTACCGGCTCCAGCGACTTGCGTCGTCCATCGCTCAGACCTCCGCCGCTGCGCGCGACACGTCCAGCGCGACGAGCCGCAGCAGCTCGTCGTCCGCCATCTCCGTCAGGAGCACGTCCGCTCCGCCCTCGAGCACGTCGCTTGCAAGTCCGCGTTTGGCGGAGATGAGCGCATCGATCTTCTCCTCGACCGTGCCGCGGCACACGAACTTGTGCACGAGCACGTTCTTCTTCTGGCCGATGCGGAAGGCCCGGTCCGTCGCCTGGTTCTCGACGGCGGGGTTCCACCAGCGGTCGAAGTGGACCACGTGCGACGCGGCCGTCAGGTTGAGCCCCGACCCGCCGGCTTTCAGCGACAGCACGAAGAACGGGGAGGCGTCGTCCTCCTGGAAGCGCGTCACGAGCTCGCGGCGCTTGCCGACCGGCGTGCCCCCGTGCAGGACGAGCCCCGGCCGCCCGAAGACCGAGCCGAGGAAGGAGGCCAGCGGGTCGGTCACCTCGCGGAACTGCGTGAAGACGAGCACCTTCTCCTGCCGCGACGCGATGGTCTCGGCGATCTCGCGCAGGCGCGCCCACTTGCCGCTGTCGGCCTCGGCCCAGGCGCCGTCGCCGACCCACTGGGAGGGGTGATTGCAGATCTGCTTCAGTCGCATCAGCGAGGAGAGCACGATGCCGCGGCGGCGGATGTCGTTCCGGTCGAGCTCGTCGAGCGCCGTGGCGAGCGCCTCGACCGCCTCCTGGTAGAGCGCCAGCTGCTTGCGGCTGAGCGCGCACCACGCATGGACCTCGGTCTTCTCGGGGAGGTCCGAGATCACCGATGTGTCGGTCTTCAGCCGCCGCAGGATGTAGGGCTTGACCAGCGTGCGCAGGGGCGCGTACGCGTCGTGCTCGCGTTTCCCGAGGCGCTTGACGAACGAGCCGAACTGCTTCTGCGAGCCGAGCAGGCCGGGATTGAGGAAGTCGAACAGCGACCAGAGGTCGCCGAGGCGATTCTCGATCGGCGTGCCCGTGAGCGCGATGCGCGCCTTCGCCTTCAGCGCCTTCGCGGCCTTCGTCTGGCGCGCGCCCGGGTTCTTGATGGCCTGCGCCTCGTCGAGGACCACCAGGTCCCACGCGCGCGTGGCGAGCCACGGGACGGTCCGCAGGTGGCCGTACGAGGTGATGACGAGGTCGACGCCCTCGAGACGCGCGGGCGGGAGCTCCAAGAGCTCGGGGCCGGGGATCACGGACACGTGGGCCACGAGCGACCGCAGCGTCGGCGCGAACTTCTCGAGCTCGGCGGTCCAGTTCGAGAGCAGCGACGCGGGCGCGACGAGGAGGCTCGCGGAGGGCTTCCCTAGGCGCTCGCGACGGCGCAGGCAGAGCAGCGCGATCAGCTGCAACGTCTTGCCGAGGCCCATGTCGTCGGCGAGGCACGCGCCGAGCCCGAGGCCCGACAGGAGATGCAGCCATCGCACGCCCACCGTCTGGTACGGCCGCAGCGTCCCGACCACGTCGCGGCTCACGTCGACGGCCGCGAGGCCGTCCGGCCCCCGGAGCCCCCTCAAGATCCCGGACATCCAGTCCCCCGCCACCACCTCCGCCCAGTCGCGCGTCTTCTCCTCGGTCTCGTCGCCCTCGGCGACATCGGCCCCCGCGAGCAGCCGCGCGGCCTCGGCGAACGAGAGCCCGCGCTCCTTCGCGTGCTTCTCGATCGCCTTCAGGCGCGCGATCGTCTCGCCGAGGCGCTCGTGGTCCACCTCGACCCAGCGCCCGCGCAGGAGGGCGAGGCCGCTGGTCTCGGCCAGCAGCGCGCGGAGCTCCTCCGCCGTGAGCCGCTCGCCCTCGAGCGTGACGTGCACTGCGAAGTCGAGGATCGCGTCCACGCCGACGCCCGCGGGCGCGGCCTCGCCGACGCGCGCGGTCACGTGCGGGCGCGGGGGGCGGCCGCGGCTCCAGCCCGCCGGCATGCGCACGACGACGCCGGCCGCCTCGAGGCGCGGGACGTCCGCGAGGAACCGCCGCGCCTGGGCCGCGGTGAAGCGCAGGGCGTGGAAGATCTCGCCCTCCTCGACCATCGCTGCGAGCCACGCGCAGTCGGCGGCCGCGCGCTGCACGGGCACGAGCAGCGACAGCAGCTGCTCGCGTTGCGCCGCCCCCGCGTACTCCTCGAGCGCCTTCCCGAGGTGCACGTGCTGGGGCTTCCCCTGCGCGGAGAGCCGCGTCGTGTACGTCGCGAGGAAGGCGAAGGGCTTCTGGGCGTCCTTCCGGTTCTCCGCGAGGTGGAAGTGCACCCGGCCGACGACGTTCCACGCCGGGTTGCGCTTGCGCAGGTACGCCTCGAGCCCGACCTTGCTCGCGCGGAACGA
>JADZCA010000003.1 GCA_020851795.1 Planctomycetota bacterium
CCGTGCTCCTTGCCCGACGGGAAACCCTTGCCCCGAAGGCGGATCTGCTGGCCCGACGACGAGCCCGCGGGGACCTTCACCTGGACCTCGCCGTCGAGCGTGACGAGCCCGACCTTCGCGCCGAGCGCGGCCTCCCACGGCGCGAGGTCGAGGCTCGTGTGCAGGTCGGTGCCGTCGAGGCGGAACTTCGGATGCGGCTCGATCTCCACCTCGAGGTAGAGGTCTCCGCGCTTGCCGCGCGCCGAGCCGCCTTGACCCGCGAGGCGGATGCGCTGCCCGGTGCGCACGCCCGCGGGGATGTTGACGCTGAAGGTGCGCGGCTTGCCATGGCCATCCGCGAGGCTGATCTCGCGCTTGCCGCCACGCGCGGCCTCCTCGAGCGACAGGCGCAGACGCGCGCTGTGATCGGCGGGCGGGGCGGGCTGGGGCTGCGGCCCACCGAAGCCGAAGTCGCCGAACCCGATGTTGCCCATGCCGGGAAAGCCGCCGCGCCATTCGACGCGGCGTCCGCCTCCGCCCCCGGGCGCTCCGCCCATCCCGCCTCGACCGAAGAGCTGCTCGAGGAACGAGCCGATGTCGCCGACCGTCTCGAAGGGCGGGCCGCCTCCGAAGCCCTGCCCGTAGCCGGGGCCCGGATCGCCTCGCTCGCTCGCCGCCTTCCAGGCCTCGCCGTACTGGTCGTACTTGCGCCGTTTGTCCTCGTCCTTGAGGACGTCGTAGGCCTCGCCGATCTCCTTGAACCGGTGCTCGGCGTCGGAGGCCTTGTTGACGTCGGGGTGGTACTTGCGGGCGAGCTGCCGATAGGCCTTCTGAATCTCGTCGGCAGTGGCCTTCCGATCGACGCCGAGGATCGCGTAGTAGTCCTTGTACTTCACGGCTCGCCTGGCCGGCACGGTAAGGCCCGGCTCCTTTCGTGGCAACGCGTTGCAGGACGGCGGCTACGAGCGGTACCGTCGTGCGCTCGGGCCGCGCCCCACCCAAGGCCGACCTCGTGAGCTGAGTCTCGACCACGACCTCGGAGAGAACATGGCCAAACGCCTCGTCCCCTGCCCCGCATGCGCGCGCCACGTGCGCGTGAGCGATCTCGAGTGCCCCTTCTGCCGCGGCACGATGCCCGCGGTCGTGGCCGCGCCGGCACCCCGTCCCGCGCGCTCGCTGACGAGGGCGCTCGTCGTGCTCGGCGCGCTCGCGGCGGGGACGGCCGCGTGCGGAGACGACGCGCCCGCTTCGAGCGGCGACACGGGCGGCGAGCAACCGCCGGCGGGCGGGGACGGCGACGGGACGGCCGCGCCGGATCCCGACGGCGACGACGGTGCCGGGTCGGCCGCGGAGTACGGGGCGCCCGCTCCGCCCGACGACGACGGTGCGCCCGACGACGACGGCGCAGCGGTGGCCGAGTACGGCGCACCCGCGCCCCCGGAGGAGTGATGCAGCTCATCGTCTGCGACGGTTGCCGGCGCCACGTGCGTGTCGGCGAGGTCCATTGCCCGTTTTGCGGAGTGCTGTCGGCGACCGCGCGGGGCGCGATCGAGGTCGTCCCCACGGCGCGACCGCGTAGCAGGCGGGCTTGGTGGCTCGGCGCCGTGCTCGTCGCCGCGACCGCCGGTTGTGGCGCCGACGCGACCGAAGAGGCCACGACGCAGGAAGAGCCGGGCACCGGCGGCGAGCCGACGAGCGGCGGCGAGTCCGGCGGAACGGCCGATCTCGAGAGGACGGGCGGCCAGGAGCCCGCGGCCGACGCAGGCCCGCAGAGTGGTCCCCCGCGCGAGCCGGGTGACCCGGGGGGCGTCATCGCCCTCTACGGGGTCGCGCCGCCACCCGAGGAGTGACGTGGACCTCCTGCCCTGCCCGTCGTGCGCACGCCACGTGGAGATCACGAGCCGCGCTTGCCCTTTTTGTGATTGGCAGCTAGGCGCGGCACGCGCGGCGCCGCCGGTCCCAGCGCTTCCGTATCGCCAGCTGGGGCGGGCTGCCGTGCTGCTCGGCGCGTCGTTGACCCTCGGTGCGTGTGACCGCATCACGGGAAACGACGACCCGCCGCAGCCGCCCGACCCCACGGTCCAGGCGACGATCTACGGGGGTCCCCCGCAGCCGCCCGCGCCACCCGCGCCGCCGCCGCCCACGGAGCAGCAGCAGCCGATCGCGCCCGTGCCGCTCTACGGGTTGCCGCCGATGCAGAACCCCAACGTCAATCCGCCCACGCCACCGCAGCCGCCGCCGACGCCGCCCATCGTGCCGCCGCCGGATCCGAACGCGGCGGTGCCCGCATATGGAGCGCCTGCCCCGATCGCACCGCCGATCGCGCCTCCGTCGGGCCCCACCAACCCCTGACGGCCCTCACCTTCCTCCGCCCGCGGTGCCCCCGCCGGCCCGCACGGATTCGGGACCAGGCCCCTCACCCTGCCTCTCCCCGCTGCGCGGGGAGAGGGGACGCGCGTCGATGGGCGCGGGCGGAATTACGCCCTTCACTGGCGCCACTCGGGCGTGTTGCGACTTCGCCGTCGCCCGCTAACGCGGGCTCGGGCTCACTCGGAATTCTGGGTAAGATGGACGCGTGGGTGGAGGACACGACTCCGGCGAAG
>JADZCA010000004.1 GCA_020851795.1 Planctomycetota bacterium
CTCCTCGGCGTGGTGCCAGAACACGCTGTCGTCGCGTCCGACGCGCGCCCGGGCGCAATCCGCGAGCCCCGACGGCGGCCTGACGTGCGATCGGCGCCCGACGGGCCTCGTCTTTCGTGAATTCGGCGGGCTACTTGAGCGCCTCCATCTGGACGAGCGCGCGGGCCACCTGCGCCTGCACGCTGCGCGGCGCCTTGACGGCGAGGAACTGCTTCGTCGCCGAGATCGCCCACCCCTCCGAGTCCCACGGCGCGTCCACCATCTGCTTGACGAGGTCCACGACGTGCTGCGGGTCGGTGAACGGGTCGTCCTCGACGAGCTCCTCCTCGGCGCGGTCGTCGGGCGGGGTCCAGTCGGACGGGTGGAGGTCGAGGTCGGAGCCGCGGAAGTTCGTCTTCGTCCACGTGAGGTGCGAGATGCCGTGGAGCACGAGCACGGGCGCGCCGAGCGCGTCCGCCCGGGTCGTCACGTAGACGATCGAGTCCTCGACCTTCGCCACGAGCCCGTGCGGCTCGAGCCACAGCGCGAGGAAGCCCGCCACCGTCACCTGCCCGAGGGTCAGCTTCGCGCGCACGGTGCCGAGGTCGATCCCGGCCTTCTCGATCACGTGGCGCTTGACGACGAAGTTCCAGCCCGTCGCGATCTGGAGCCACTTCGCCACCTCGTCCACCGTCGCGCCGTCGAAGGCCACCTGCGTGAGCCGTCGCGTCTTCAGCGCCGCCGCGAGCGCGGTGCCCCGCAACGGCGTCGCGCCGCCGGTCGGCGCGGCGACGGAGGCCGGGGCGAGGAGCGCGGACGCGAGGAGCGCGGCGAGCGCGAGCGGGGCGAGGCGGGGACGACGCATGCGCGGGCCTCCGAGGACGAGCCTACCCCGTTGGGAACGTCGCGGACGGGCGGCCGCCTCGGGCCCCGGGCGGGCCCCGACCGTCAGAACGCGTCGTGGAGCAGGCTCGCGGCGGCGCCGGCGGCGACGCAGGCGATCGCGAGGGCGAGGCCGAGCACACCGCCCCCGGCGGGGAACCAGGCGGCGCCGACGGGCCGGGGGAGCACGAACGCGACGGTCGCGGCGACCACGACGGCGAGGGCGGCGACCCGCCGGTTCGCGCGCCCGACGACGCATCGCACGCCGACACCGAGGACGAGCGCGACGAAGCCCGCGAACCACCCGACGTCGAAGGGCGTCGCGCGACCGGGCACCGCGAGCACCGCGACGCCGACCGCGATCGCGCCCGCGAGCGCACCGGCCACCGCCGCCGGTCCGCGTGCGCTCGCGGCACGCTCGGGCGGCTGCGCGTCCGCGGCCCGTCGCCACTCGTCGCGGTGTCCCATGCGCCCAGCGTACCGCGCGCCCTCGGAGCCCGTCTCGGGGACGGAGCGCCGGTCCGCGCGCTCGCGGGACGGGCTCCCGCCTGCCGACTCCACGAACCGACGAGGTCAGGGCGGCTTCGTTCGTGAGGGCGGCGGCGCCGGCGGCGCGATGGACGACCCGTCGCCCGTCAGGTGCCGGCGGCGGGCGGGGGCGGCGGAGGCGTCGGGGGCGGGTCCCGCCGGCGACGCCGGCGGAAGATCCGCCGCCGTTCGCCCGGCGGGGCGAACGCCCGGTCCTCCGGTTCCTCGGTGGACTCGCCGCGCGCGCGCAGCGTCGCGCCCCAGAGCGCCGAGACGGCTGCCACGAGTGCGGCGATCGGCGCCTGCCACAGCGCGGAGCCGTCCATCGGCCCACCGCGGACGAGCAGCGGGAGCACGCTCGCCCCGAGCGTCCCCACGCCGAAGCCGAGCGCGAGCCACGCGCTCTGACGCCTCGGGAAGAACAGGCGCGCGAGAAGGCCGCCGACCAAGCACAGGGAGAAGAGCACGACGAGCAGACCGTCGAAGCGCGCGTCGTCGCCGATCGCGAACACGAGCGAGGCCACCATGGCCGCGGCGCCCGCGAGGACGCCGGTCACGAGCGGCGCGATCGCCACGCCCCGCATCTCGGGCGTGTCGAGCGGATTCGACGCGGCCCGTGCCCGTCGCCTGTCTTCGAGGTACCCCATGGCCACGATCGTAGCGGGACCGCCTCCGGGACGCACGACGGGACGCTCGGTCGCGCGCCGCGCGCGCGGTGAAAGACGGTGCGCGCGGCCCGGGGCCCGCCTACTTCGTGGCGGCGGCCGCGGCCTCGATGGCGCGCACGCCGACGTCGCTGCGGTGGTGCTCGCCCTCCCACCCGACGAGGCGCACGGCCTCGTAGGCGCGCGCGCGGGCCGCGGCGAAGTCGGCGCCGGAGGCGGTGACGGTGAGCACGCGCCCGCCCGCCGTCTGCAGGACGCCGTCGCGGCGGCGCGTGGCCGCGTGGTAGACGGTCACGTCCTCGAGGCGCGACGCGGCGTCGAGCCCGTTGATCGCCTTCCCCGTCGTGTAGGCCTCGGGGTAGCCCCCGCTCGCCATCACCACGCCCACGACCGGCCGCGGGTCCACGTCCACGCCCTCGACCTCGCCGAGCCGGCCCTGCGCGGCCGCGAGGAACAGCTGCGCGAGGTCGCCCCGCACGCGCGGCAGGACGACCTGCGTCTCGGGGTCGCCGAAGCGGCAGTTGAACTCGACGACCTTGGGCCCGCTGCGCGTGAGCATGAGGCCCGCGTAGAGCACGCCGCGGTACTCCACGCCCTCGACCTTGAGCGCGTGCAGCATCGGGACGAGGATGGAGCGCACGACCGCGTCCATCGCCTTCTCGGGGAGCGACGGCACGGGGCTGTAGGCGCCCATCCCGCCGGTGTTGGGCCCTTGGTCGGCGTCGCGCACGCGCTTGTAGTCCTGCGCGGGCGGCAGCAGCACGAGGGTCGAGCCGTCGGTCACGGCGTGCACCGAGGCCTCCTCGCCGCGGAGGAACTCCTCGATCACCACCGTCGCGCCGGCGTCGCCGAAGCGGCGCTGCTCCATCGCCTCGGCGACGGCCCGCAGCGCCTCGTCGCGCGTGGCGCAGACGACGACGCCCTTGCCCGCCGCGAGCCCGTCGGCCTTGACCACGAGGGGGAACGCGTCGTGGGCGAGCACGTGGGCGCGGGCGTCGTCCACCGACGTGAACGTGCGGTAGGCCGCCGTCGGCACGTTGTGGCGCACCATCAGCTGCTTGCAGTACGCCTTGCTGCCCTCGAGGCGCGCGCCCTCGGCGCCGGGCCCGAAGCAGGGGATCCCGGCCTCGCGCAGGCGGTCGGCGAGCCCGGCGACGAGCGGAGCCTCGGGCCCGACGACCACCAGCCCCACGCCCATCGTCTTCGCGTAGGCGACGACGCCGTCGAGGTTGCTCGTGCTGACCTCGGGGGCGCAGGTCGCGTCCGCGGCGATCCCGTCGTTGCCGGGCGCGCAGTAGACGCGCTCGACCGACGGACCGCGCTTGAGGGCCACGCAGAGCGCGTGCTCGCGACCGCCCGACCCGACGACGAGGACCTTCACGCGCACCTCCGAGAGAACCGCCGCGACGACGCGGGCCATGGTCGCAGACGAGGCCGACGGACGCCCCGCGCGGGACCGACCGTCGGCGCGACCCCGCCGGTCACGGGCGCGGCGCGGCCCCGAGCCGAGCGACGGCGAGCGTGCGGGCCTCGCGCTTGCTCAGCTTGCCCGACGCCGTCCGCGGCAGCGCGTCGACGAGCACGAGGCGCCGCGGCCGCTTGAAGTCGGCCAGCCGCCCGTCCGCGTGGACGCGCAGGGTGTCGAGCGTGGGCGGCGCCCCGGCCGCGTCGGCGACGACGACGGCGGTGACGACCTGCCCCCAGTGCGGGTCGGGCGTGCCCACCACGACGAGCTCGCGCACGCCCGGCGCGTCGGCGAGCGCCCGCTCGACGTCGGCGGAGTACACCTTCTCGCCGCCGGTGTTGACGACGTCGCCGGTGCGGTCCGCGAGGTCGATGCGCCCGTCGCCGAAGACGCGCGCGAGGTCGCCGGTGCGGAACCAGCCGTCGCGGAACGCGGCGGCGTCGGCTTCGGGGTTGCGCAGGTAGCCCGGCGTCACCGTCGGCCCGCGCGCCACGACTTCTCCCACCGTGGCCCCGTCGGCGGGGACGGGGCGGCCGTCGTCGCCGACGACGGCGACCTCGACGCCCCCCATCGGCCGCCCGGCGCGCGCGAGGCGGCGGCACTGCTCGTCGTCGGGGAGAGACCGCTCCTCGGGCGTGAGGCGCGAGATCGTCAGGTACGGGCTCGTCTCGGTGAGCCCGTAGGTCTGGGCGTACTCGGCGCGGAACACCTCGCGCACGCGCCGCACGACGTCGGGGGCGATCGCCGCGCCGCCCGAGAGGAGCAGGCGCAGCGAGGGGTACGCCCGGCCCGAAGCCGCGGGATGGCGCACGAGCGCGTTCCACATCGTCGGCACGAGGTTGGTCGTCGTGACCCCCGACGCGAAGGCGTCGAGCACCGCGACCTCGTCGAAGCGCTCGACGAAGCGGTGCGTCCCGCCGACGAGCGTGACGGAGAACGTCGCCCACGCGTCGGCGAGGTGAAACATCGGCGCGGCGTGCAGCCAGACGTCGGCGGGGCCGAGCTCGAGGGCGTCGGCCGCCCGCCGCGCGTGCGCGACGACGTTGCCGTGCGTGAGGACGACGCCCTTGGGCACGCCGGTGCTGCCGCTCGTGTAGTAGACGTGGGCCGCGTCGCCGGCGGCCCGCGGGACGGGCGCGTCGTCGCCCCCGGCGTCGAGCGAGGGGTCGTCGAGCGCGACGAGCGGGAGCCCGAGCGCGGCGGCACGCGACCGACCGCCGTGCTCGACCAGCACGGCCTTCGCGCCGGCGTGCGCGAGCACGCGACGCAGGTCCGCGTCGGTCAGACGCAGGTGGAGCGGCGCGAGCACGAGCCCCGCCCACGCGGCGCCGAAGTAGGCGAGCGCCGCACCGGGCGTGTTGTCCCCGAGCCAGGCGACCACGTCGCCGGGGACGGCGCCCGCGGCGCGCAGCCGGGCGGCGAGCGCCCCCGCGCGCCGCGCGGCGTCCCCATACGTCCACCGAACACCGCGGTGGTGAAAGCCCCCCCGGTCGTCCCCTCGGGCCGCGGCATCGGCCAGCAAGGTCGCAAGCGAGGCGTTGGGAGCCATGCGCGCGAGGCTACGGCGAGGCGCCCTGCGCCGGAAGCGCGACCGGGGGTGGCGAAGGCACCCTCGCCGGGCCTGCGGCACCGGAGTTCTTGCGCGCCGGTCCAGAAAGGCTAGTCTTAGGCTTGCCCCCGTACGGGCGTTCAGGTACCGGCACCCCCTGGGAGGGCCGGGCCGCTTCCAGGAGGTTCTCTGACGATGGCGAAGTCCTTCATTCGTGGTGTCGCGGCCGTGGCGGTCGCGTTCGGCGGCTTCGTGCTCGCCGGCTGCAACACGTCGTGCTGCACGCCGTGCCAGCCCGGGCCGTCCGTCTACAAGCGTCCGTGCTGCGCGGGCGGCGGCCAGATGATGGCGGCCCCGGCGCCGGCGCCGATGCCCCAGCCCGCTCCGGCTCCGGCGGCTCCGGCCGCTGGCAGCAAGGCGTGCGGCGCGGGCAAGTGCGGCTAGTCGCACTCGCTGACGCTTGATCGCTTCGAAGGGCGGGACGGGCGAGGGCGCCCGACCCGCCCTTCCCTTTTTGGCGGGACGGGCCTCCTCGGCGGGACGCGCGAAAGCGCCCGACCCGCCCTTCTTCTTTGCGTCGCCCCCCCATCGTTCTCTATCTTCTCGCGGTCCCTCCCTGGAGCTCGTACCCATGAACCGCAAGACGTTCGTCCGCAGCGCGATGATGCTCGTGGCCGCGTCGGGGCTCAGCCTCGCCGCGTGCAAGTCCGACGAGGCGACGTACCGCCCGCAGCCGCGCACCACGACGGCGCCGACGTACACGGCCCCGTCGCAGCCGACCTACAGCGCGCCCGCGGCGAGCACGCCGGCGCCGAAGCCCTCGAGCGGCCAGATGGCCTGCGGCAAGGGCAAGTGCGGCTAGGCTGCTGAGTCGTCGGCGTCCGCGGACGCCCCGGGGCCCGCCTCGCACGTCGAGGCGGGCCTCGATTCGTTTTTGCGGGCTGGGTGCGGCGGACGCGCGCCGCGCGCGGCCCGTCGCGCCGCGAACCGCCCCTTCGACGAGTTCGGGAACGAGCCTTGCTCCTTCCCACGGCATGACGCCGAGGCCGATCGCGACGAGTGGCAACCGGATGACCGGTGCTGTCCTGTCGCCCGGCGGCTCGGGGCGACGCGGGAGCGGACAGAAGCCGCTGTCCGGCCGACCGCCCCCTCGGCTATGATCCACGGGTTCGACCGCAAGGTCGAGGAGGTCTGCATGCGGAAGTCGATCACGACGATGCTCGCGGGCGCTGCGCTGTGCGCGGCCGCCGCGGCGCCGGTCCTCGCCGCGCCTCCGGGCGCTGCGGGTGGCGCGGCCGGTGGCGCCGCCGCGGGTGGCGCCGGTGGGACGGGCGGGGCCAAGGGCGGTGGTGGCGCGGGCGGCCTCGGGGCCGGCAGCGGCCTCGCCGGGCTCGCCAATCTCGCCAACTTCCTGATGTCGCTCTTCCCGCCGCCTCCCGGCGGTTCGGGTGGCAGCGGTGGCGCGGGCCTGCCCGGCCTGCCGCCCCTGCCTCCGCTCCCCCCGCTGCCGCCGCTCCCGGGCATGCCGCCGCCCCCCGCGGGCGGTGAAGAGGGCACGCCGCCGGCCAACCCGCCGCCGCTGCCGCCCCTCCCGCCGCTGCCGCCGCTCCCGGGCATGCCGCCCCCGCCCGCCGGTGGCGGCGAGGGCACGCCGCCGTGCTGCCCCCCGCCGCTCCCCCCGCTGCCGCCGCTCCCGCCGCTCCCGCCGTGCGGGGAGCCGGGCGACCCCACGGGTGAGCCGCCGGCGCCTCCGCCGCTCCCTCCGCTGCCGCCCCTGCCGCCGCTCCCGGGCGACGGCGAGCCGCCGGCGCTTCCGCCGCTGCCCGACGACTTCCCTGAGATGGGCGACGGCTGCGGCTTCTGGGAGCCCATGGAGATGCCCGAGCTCGGCGCGAACCTCGAAGAGCTCCTGAAGTTCCTCGAGGAGCTCGAGTCGCTGCTCCAGTAGAGGCGGCCCGCGGTCGCCTCGACGGCGGGCCCGTCCCACGGACGGGCCCGCCGTCTTCGTTTCGGCGCGTCGGCACGGCGTGCACCGCGCGCCCGATCCCGTCGCCGCCGCGCTCTCGTCCGCTGCGAGTCCCGCCTTGTCCGCGACCGCCCGCGATCGAGCCCTCGCCGACCTCCGCGCGCGCGGCGTCGTCACCGACGACGACGTGGCGCGGGCCGAGGTGCGCCGCAACGAGTACCGGCGCTTCGGTGTGGACGCTCCGGTGCTCGAGATGCTCGCGAGCGCCGGCGCGGTCCCGCCCGACGTCGTCGAGGAGGCGTCGCGCGGCGACGACGTCCCGTCGCGGGTCGCCGGGCTCGAGATCGTGCGGCCCGTGGGCGGCACGCCCGACCGCCCCGTCTACCTCGCCCGCCGGCCCCTCGATGGCGAGACGTTCCTCGTGCACGCGTGCATGCGCACCCGCGCCGAGGCGCCGACGGAGGTGGACCAGTTCGTGCGCTGCGCGGAGGAGGGGCGCCGCCTCACGGGCACGGGCTGGATCCCAGTGCGCGAGGCCGCGGGAGCCGACGGCGCGTACGCGGCCGTGAGCCCCGTCCCCGAGGGGTTGCGCCTCGACGAGCACCTCCGGACGAAGGGCCACCTCGCCCCCACCGCCGCCGTCGCGCTGCTGCGCCGGGTCGGCGAGGCGCTGTGGCAGATGGAGGCGTTGGGGCGCGCCGCGACGTTCCCCGACCCGTCGCTCGTCGTGCTCGACGCGAGCGGCGCACCGTCGCTGCCCGCGATCGAGGTGCTGCTCGCGGGTCGCGCCGGCGGCTTCGACGCGCGCGAGTTCGCGCGCAGCGCCGCCCATTTCCTCGCGCGTCTCGTCGGCCCCGAGCGGGTGACCGACCCCGCGGTGCGCGACCTCCTCACCGAGCTCGGAAGTGGGCGATTCGAGGTGCTCCGCAGCGAGCGCCCGACGCGCGCGCTCGTGGCGGAGCCGGCGCCGACCGCCGACGCCACGCCGATCGGGATCGAGACGCCGGTGCGCCTGACGGCCCCGAGCGCACCCGTGCGCCGCGACGCGCCCGCCCCTGTACGCACCGACCGTGGGCTGCGCGTCGGGGTGGGGATCGCCGCCGCGGTCGTGGCGGTCGGCGGGCTCGCGTGGACGCTGCGAGGCGGCCGTCCGCCGGCGGAACCCCCCGGGACCGCGGCCGCCGACGCCGCGGAGCGCGCGAGCCGCGACCGCGGGGGCGACCGACCGACCGCGCGCGGGACCGAGACGTCGGCCCCCGGGCCGGTGGTGCGCGACGAGGGGATGGTGGCCCTCGAGGACGCGCTGGGCTACCTCACGACGCGCCGCGGCGAGGACCCGCGGGGGGTGGTGGACCGCCTCCGCGCCGTCGAGGCGCGCTACGGCGGCACCGACGCCGCCGACCGCGCGCGCACCGAGCGCGAGCGCTTCGAGCGCGAGGTCGAGGCGGACGCGGAGCGGCGCGTGCAGTCGATCGCCGGCGACGTCGAGCGGTTCCTCGCCGTGGACGAGCTCGGCGCGGCGCACGCGGCGATCGACGGCTTCCCCAAGGTGCTCTCGTTCACCCGCGCGGTCGTCCGCCTCGACGCGCTGCGCGACGCGGTCAAGCAGAAGGCGCAGTCGATCTACGACGCATTGCGGCCCACCATCGACGCCGCGGCCGACCCGAGCAAGCAGGACGCCGCGCGCGCGGCGATCGACCGCATCCGCAGCCTCGGCGACGCGGAGCTCCTCGCGCGCGCGGAGGCGCGCCTGCGCGACGCGACCGGGCGCGCCGACGCCCGCAACGCCGCGCGCGCCGCGCTCGAGCCCGAGCTCGCGCGCGCCGTCGGCGAGGCGCTCGCCGCCGTCGGGGCCGGCGACATCGAGCGGGCCCGGCGTTCGATCGAGGCCGCGGGACGGGGCCCGCTCGGCGCCGCCTTCCCCGACCGGCTCGGCGCGGCCCGCGAGTCGGTGGACCGCGTCGCACGCGTGTACGCGGCGGCGGCCGAGGAGTGGAAGGCCCGTGCGGGCCGCACCGCCACCGTCACGCTGCGCGAGTACGGGGGCAAGCCCTTCCCCGTGACGCCGACGGACGCGAGCGGCGAGCGGTTCGCGTGGACGCGGGGCGGCGCGCCCGGCGGCGCGCGCGTGGGCGCGCTCGACCCCGAGACGGTCGTGACGCTCGCGACGGCGTCGGGCCGCGAGGGCGACGCGGGGATCGCGCTCGGCGTGGCGACGCTCTACGCCGCGACCGGGCGCTTCGCCGAGGCCGACGCGGCGGCGGCGCGCGCCGCGGCCCTGGGCGCCTCCACCACGACGTTCGCGGCGGAGGCGGCGGCCGTCCGCCCGCGGCTCGAAGCCTTGGCGACGAAGGAGTGCGCCGCGGCCGACGCGGTGCTCGAGCGGGACCGCGAGGGCGGCAAGCAGGGCTACGGCCGCGCCGCGGTCCTCGCCCCGTTCCTCGCGCTGCCCCACCGGCGCCTCGCCGAGGCGCTCTCGGCCGACAAGCGCGCCGACGACGCGCTCGCCGAGTGGCGCCGCGCGGTCGCGCTGGGCGACCGCAGCGCCGACGCGCTGTTCGGCCTCGCGCGCGCGACCGGCGCGGCGGGCCGCCCCGACGACGAGACGCTCGACGCGTGGCGGGAGTTCGTCGCCGCCGCGTCGGCGGGCGACCCGCGGCTCGAGGCGGCGCGGACCGAGCAGGAGCGCCTGGCGCGCAAGGTGGTGCGCGGCGGGACGCTCGAGCGGGTCAAGGCCGCCAAGGCGCTGCTCGACGCCGGCAAGGCGGCGGAGGCCGTCGCGGCGGTCGAGCAGGCGCTGCGCGAGGACCCGGGCTCGCTCGAGGGGCTGCGGCTGCTCGCGCGCGCGGCGGAGAAGGCCGACGACCCCGTGCGCGCCTACGTGGCGTGGCGACGGGCCCACGACGTGGCGACCGCCGCCAAGGACGCGGCCGACGCGAAGGAGCAGGCCGAGCGGTTGCTGCGCCTCCACGGCGAGCGCGCCGCGGAGGTGACGGTGCGCAAGAGCGCGGAGGCGTCGCTGGCGCGCTCCGAGCACGCCACGGCCGCGGAGACGTACAAGCGCGCGATCGCGATGAGCCCGCTCGACGTCGAAGCCCGCATGGGGCTGGGTGCGGCGCTGCTCGGGCTCGCGCTCAAGACCGGGTCGAAGCCCCTGTTCGAGGAGGGCTACGCGGCCTACGACGTCGCGGTGCAGATCGACCCCGAGGACGCGCGGACGTGGTGGGGCCGCGCCGAGCTGCGGCGATGGAAGGGCGACTACGACGGCGCGGTCGCGGACGCCTCCGCGGCGATCGAGCGACGCAAGGACCTGCTCGCGGCGTGGAACACGCGCGCGCTCTCGCAGTACCAGGCGCTGCGCTTCGACGCCGCGCTCGCCGACATGAACGTGGTCTGCACGCTCGCGCCGTTGCTCGCGACGCCGCGCATCACGCGTGCGGGCGTGCTGCTGGCGCTCGGGCGCGTCGCCGATGCCGAGGCCGACCTCGCCGCTGCGCTCGAGCGCTCGCCCTCCGAGCCGGAGAAGGCCCAGATCGAGGAGCTGCGGCGCCAGGCCGTCGCGCGTCGCAAGGGCGGCGGGCGCTGAACGACCGCCCCCGCGCCGACCGCGCGCCGGGGCCGGGGCCTCGCGGGCGGGAAGCGCTCGCGCCGCGGCGTCGTCCGTGACCTCGACAGGTCGGGCGCCCCGCTCGCGCCGCGGGCACCCCCGTCCGCCTCCGCCCCTCCGGGATCGCGATAGCGGTGCCCCCGCGGTCTGAGGGCGGTGCCAGGAAAGTTGTTTTCACGCGGCGTGAAGACAACTTTCCTGGCACCGCGATCCTCCGGGGCGTTTGCAGCAACCCGGGTGGCCCGCGAACTTCTGGGTTGCTGTACTAGGAGGCCGCCTCGGGCGGCCTCCTCAGACGACGAGGTCCATCGACCGCTCCTCGCGCTCGAGGAGGTGCAGCGGCTGCTCGGCGGCGGGACCCGCGGCGTCCACGGCGACCACGTAGCGACCCGGCGGGACCCCTTCGACACGCCAGCGTCCGCCCGCGTCGGAGAGCGTCGAGGCGCGGGCCGCCGGCAGCACGAGCAGCGGGTCCTCGGGGCGCAGCGTCACCCGCGCCCCCGGACGAGGAGCGTTCGCCGACGAGAGCACGCGCCCGGCCACCGACGCGCCGCGACGGGCCAGCTCGACGGTGACGAGCGTCGGCGAGACGCGTCCGTCGAGCACGAGCGGCTCGACGACCGCGGGCAGGAACGGGCCGCCCCACACGACGAGCGCCCACGATCCGGGGGCCAGCCCCCGCGCGGAGAACCGGGGCGCCGTGGCCACGCCCGACGGGCCCGGCACGAGCCCGGCGTCGGTGCGACGCAGCGCGTCCCACCCGAAGCGCGCCGGCACCGGGGCCGTGCCCGGCGTCAGCACGCGGACCGGCACCGCGTCCGTGGGGACGACGACGACGCGGACGCCGTCGCGGGCGTCCGAAGCGACGAGGACGCGCGTCTCCCGCCCCGCGACCGCGACCCGCAGCCCGAGCAGGCGTCCGTCGTCGCCCGCAGCGCCGTCGGGGAGGCGGAGCCCGAAGGCCCCGTCGGCGGCGGCGAGCGCCTCGTCGCCCCCCGCGTCGAGGCGGACGCGCGCGCCCGCGAGCGGCCGCGCGTCGCCGTCCTCGAGGACGCCGCGGAGCACGCGGCCCGGCGTGGTGGGGTCGGTGGGCACGATCGGGCATTGTCGCGCAGACCCGCCGGGGGTCCAGCGGGGCTCGGGACGGACGCCGGCTTTGCATGCAATTGCCCGCGCCCTTATCGTCCCCGCATGTTCCGCCTCATCCCGCAAGAGCTCGTCTTCTTCGACCTCTTCGGCCGCCAGGCCGACGTCGCCCACCGGGGCGCGAAGGAGCTGCTCGCGCTGCTCGAGGAGTTCGACCACCTCCCCGAGCGCGCCAAGCGGATGAAGGACATCGAGCACGAGGGCGACACGGTCACCCACGAGGTCATCGAGAAGCTCAACCGGACGTTCATCACCCCGATCGACCGCGAGGACATCCACGAGCTGGCCTGCCGGCTCGACGACATCGCCGACCTGATGGACACCGCGGTCAACCGCATCGTCCTCTACAAGGTGACGGCCCCCATCGAGCCCGCCAAGGCGCTCGCGCGCTGCCTCGTCCACGCGACGGCGGTGATCCTCGAGATGCTCCCGGCGATGCGCAACATGAAGAACGCCGACCGGGTGCGGACGCTCTGCCGCGACGTGCACACGCAGGAGAACGAGGGCGACCGCATCGAGCAGGCCGCGCTCGCCGCCCTGTTCGAGGGCGGCCACGACCCCCTCTACGTCCTGAAGTGGAAGAACATCATCGAGGAGCTCGAGTCCGCGACCGACCGCTGCGAAGACGTCGCCAACGTGATCGAAGGGATCGTCCTCAAGAATGTCTGAGCCCTTCGTCGTCGGCGCGATCGTCCTGGTCGCCCTCGTCTTCGACTTCATCAACGGCCTCCACGACGCCGCCAACTCGATCGCCACGGTCGTGTCCACGCGGGTCCTGTCGCCCAAGATGGCGGTGGTCTGGGCGGCGTTCTTCAACTTCGTCGCGTTCCTCGTCTTCCACACGGCCGTGGCCTCGACCATCGGCAAGGGCGTCGTCCACAAGGAGTACGCCACGCTCCCGGTCGTGACCGCGGGCCTGGTCGGGGCCATCGTCTGGAACGTGTTCACGTGGTGGCTCGGGCTGCCGTCGAGCTCGTCGCACGCGCTCGTGGGCGGCTTCGCCGGCGCCGCCATCGCCCACGGCGGCGCCAAGGCGCTCGTCGGCGCGGGCCTGCTCAAGATCGGGATCTTCATCTTCGTCGCGCCCCTGCTCGGGCTCGTGATCGGGCTCCTGCTCATGGTGGCGACGTACTGGACGGTGCGGCGCTGGCCGCCGTCGCGGGTGAGCCGGACGTTCCGGCGCCTGCAACTGGTCTCCGCCGCGGCGTACAGCCTCGGGCACGGCGGCAACGACGCGCAGAAGACGATGGGCATCATCCTCGCCGTGCTGATCGCGTCGTCGTCCTCGATCCAGTCCTCGCTGGGCTTCGACCCCGCCCACGCGTCCCACATCCCGCTGTGGGTCGTCCTCGCGTGCCACGCGGCGATGGGGCTGGGCACGCTGATGGGCGGATGGCGCATCGTCAAGACGATGGGCCAGAAGATCTGCAAGCTGCAGCCCGTGCACGGCTTCGCCGCCGAGACGGGCGGCGCGCTCTGCCTCTACGGCGCCACGTTCCTCGGCATCCCGGTCTCGACGACGCACACGATCACCGGCGCGATCGTCGGCGTCGGGAGCACGCGCGGCCTCAACGCCGTCAAGTGGGGCGTCGCGACCCAGGTGGTCTGGGCGTGGGTGCTCACGATCCCGGCCGCGGCCGCGGTGGCCGCCGGCGTCTGGGGGCTGTTCCACGTGGCCGGCTGGCGCTGACGCGACGCGGCGCGCGTCACCTCGCGCCCGACGGCCCGGCGCGGCCCCGACCTCGTCGGCTCGTGGGAGATCCGGGCTCAGTACCGGTGGCGGATGATGGTCCCCTCGACCATGTAGACCACGTCCTCGGCGACGTTGGTCGCGTGGTCGGCGATCCGCTCCACGTTCTTCGACGCCGACAGGATCTGGAGGTCGGGGCGGATCCGGTCGGCGTGCTGGGCCATGTCCACCTCGAGCTCGTCGAAGATCGACGCGACGAGGCGGTCCACCGCGGCGTCCATCTTGAGCACCTCCTGCGCCCGGGCGGTGTCGTAGCGGACGAGGGCGTCGAGCGAGCCGGTGAGCATCGAGCGGGCCCGGTCGGCCATCTCGACGAAGGCCGCCGGGGTCTCGCGCGGCGGGAGCTCGGCGAGCACCTGCGCCCGCTCGGCGATGTTGACCGCGAGGTCGCCCACGCGCTCGAGGTCGTTGATGATCTTCATGGTCGCCGTCACGAAGCGGAGGTCGCGCGCCGTGGGCTGGTAGAGCGCGAGCATCTTGAGGCACTCCTCGTCGATGCGGAGCTCGAAGAGGTTGATCTCGCGGTCGCCGTCCACCACCGCCTTGGCGGCCCGCACGTCGCGGTCGAGGAAGGCACGCACCGCCCGCGCGACGGTCGCCTCGACGGCGCCCCCCATCGCGAGGACGTCGCGCGAGAGGCCCTCGAGGGCGTGGAGGAAGTGGCGGGTCATGAGCTCGATCTCCGGGGTCGGCAGGGGGTACTCGAGGACGGGGGCGGCGGCGACGACCATGGGGCACGCTCACGCGCCGACGGGAGGCAGTTCGCCTTCCCGCGGCAGGGGGACGGAGACGGTGAACGTGCTGCCCGCACCCGGTCGGCTCACGACGTCGATCGCGCCGCCGTGGAGGTTGACCGAGTGCTTGACGATGGCGAGGCCCAGCCCGGTGCCGCCCTTGGCGCGCGAACGCGCCTTGTCCACGCGGTAGAAGCGCTCGAAGATGCGCTCGAGGTGCTCGGGAGCGATCCCGATGCCGCTGTCGGCGACCGTCAGGACCGCGCGCCCGGCGTCCACTGCGAGCCCCACGCGCACCCAGCCGCCCGCCGGGGTGTACGTCACGGCGTTGACGACGAGGTTGTCCACGAGACGTCGCAGCGCCTCCGGGTCGCCCAGCACGCGCACGGGCCCGTCGGCGTGCACCTCGAGCGCGAGCTGGCCGTCGCGTGCCCGGCCGGCGACGGCCTCGCACGACTGGCGCACCACGAGCGCGAAGTCCACGGGCACGCGCTCGATCGTCTCGGGGGCCGACTCGAGGCGGGAGAGCGTGAGCAGGTCGTCCACGAGCGCGCGCAGGCGGTCGGCGTGGCGGGCGATCGTCCCGACGAACCGCGGCGCCGCCTCGGCGTCGGCGAGCCCACCCTCGGCGAGCGTCTCGGCCGCGCCCGCGATCGCGGCGAGCGGCGTGCGCAGCTCGTGCGAGACGTTGGCGACGAAGTCGGTGCGCATGCGCTCGAGGCGGCGCAGCGTCGAGACGTCGCCGAGCAGGAGGATCGCGCCACGGGCCCCGCCCTCGACCGGTGCCGCGTGGACGCGCAGCAGCCGCCGCGGGGGGCCGTCCTGCACGAGGTCCTCCTCGGCCGGGTCCTGTCCTCGCAGCGCGTCCCGCACCAGCGCGAGCAGGCGCGGGTCGCGCACGAAGTGGTGCAGCGGCCGCCCCTCGACGGCCTCCCCGTCGGGCACGCGCAGCAGCGCGCGGCCGGAGCGGTTGACGAACCCGACCCGCTCCTCGCGGTCGATCGAGAGGACGCCCTCGGTCATGTCGTCGAGCACGGCCTGCAGGCGCGCTCCCTCGGTGCGCACGCGGTCCACGTCGGCCTGCAGACGGTCGGCGGTCGCGTTGAATGCCGACGACAGGCCCCGGAGGAAGTCGGGCCCCCGCACCGGCACCCGCGCCGCGAGGTCGCCGCCCTGCAGGGACGCGAGCGCGCGTGCGACGGCGCGGACGCCCGCCGCCGTCGGCGCGAGCAAGAGCCCCGCGAGCGCCGCGGCCGCCACGACCGCCAGCAGGCCGGCGACCCACGGGAAGCGCGACTCCTCGTCGGCGAACGCCTCGACCGCCTCGAGGTCGAGCGCGGCGCGCGCGACGGCGCGCGAGCCCGGGACCCGCACCGCCGCGTAGCGCAGCCCGCGGTTGACCGAGCCCGAGGTGCGCGAGGAGAGCGACTCCCCGCGCTCGAGCGCCTCGACGACCTCGGGACGCCGCGCGTGGTTCTCCATCGCGCGCACGTCGGCCACCGCGCTGTCGGCGAGGACGGCGCCGTCCTCGCCGATCACCGTGAACCGCAGGCCGGCCCGGCGGCCGGCCTCCTTCATGCGGGCGTCGAGGTCCGCAGCACCCAGGCCTCCCCCCGGGAGCGCCCAAGCGAGCGCGTGCGCCGCGCGCGCGAGGTCCTTGTCGATCTGGCGGTGGGCGGCGTCGCGGTGCTCGGGGGCCCGCACCGCCCAGTAGACGACGAGCCCCAGCGCGACGAGGAGGCCGCCGACCAGCCCGGCTCGGATGGACCACGGGACGCGCACGATCCCTCCTCGCCCGCGCCTAGCGCTCGGCGAACTTGTAGCCGACGCCGCGGACCGTCACGATCCGGGCGCCGTAGTCGTCGAGCTTCTTGCGCAGCGTCGCGACGTGGACGTCGATGTTGCGGTCGATCACGACCACGTCGGTCCCGACCGCGCGGTCGAGGAGCTGTGCGCGGGAGAACACGCGGCCGCGGTTGCGGACGAGATGGTGGAGCAGGCGGAGCTCGGTGGGCGTGCAGCCGACGTCCACCCCGCGCAGGCGCACCTCGTGCTTGGCGGGGTCCACCTCGAGGTCGTCGGCCCGCACGACCTTGCCCGCCGGGTCCGACGACGCCGCGGTCCGCCGCAGCACCGCGCGGACGCGCGCCACGAGCTCCTTCATGCCGAAGGGCTTCTTGACGTAGTCGTCGGCGCCGACCGACAGCCCCACGACCGCGTCGCTCTCCTCCGCCCGCGCCGTCACCATCACGATCGGGATCTCGGCGGTGGCGTCGCTCGCCCGGAGCCGGCGGCACACCTCGAGCCCGTCAAGCCCCGGCATCATCAGGTCGAGGAGGACGAGGTCGGGGCGCTCGTCGCGCGCCAGCGCGAGGGCCTTCTCCCCGGACTCGGCACGGACGGGCTTGAACCCCTCCTTGCGCAGGTTGTAGACGACGAGGTCGAGGAGGTCGGGCTCGTCCTCGACGACGAGGATCTTGTGGCCGGCGCGCGCAGGCGTGGGCGCCGGCGGCGGGGTCGTCGGGGCGTTGCTCATGGGGAGGTCCGTGCCCGTCGGAGAAGGGATCGTCGTGGTCCGCAAGGGTAGCCGCTCCTAGGAGTCTGTCTGAGGAAGGCCCGTCGCGAGACCGAATCGGCCGAAGCGAGACGCACCGCGCAGCCCGAGAGGCCCGGAGGCGGGTTCCTGACCCGCTGAGGAGCCTCGAGGGCGAGCACGTGCGTCGCAGCGAGAGACGGTTCGGTCGCAGCAGGGCATGACGAGGACGGGCTCCTAGCCGTAGCGCCCGGTGATGTACGCCTCGGTCTCGGAGAACCGGGGGCGCTCGAAGATCTGCGTGGTCTCCCCCACCTCGACGAGGCGGCCGAGGTACATGAACGCCGTCACGTCGGCCACCCGGGCCGCCTGCTGCATGTTGTGGGTGACGATGACGACGGTGAACTCGCGCTTGAGGTCCACGATGAGGTCCTCGATGCGGGACGTCGCGATGGGGTCGAGCGCCGAGCACGGCTCGTCCATCAGCAGGACCTCGGGTCGCGTGGCGATCGCCCGCGCGATGCAGAGGCGCTGTTGCTGGCCACCCGAGAGCTCGAGCGCGCTCTTGTGGATGCGGTCCTTCACCTCGTCCCAGAGCGCCGAACCTCGCAGGCTGCGCTCGACCGCCTCGTCGAGGACGGCCTTGCGCTTCTCGCCGTCGACGCGGAGGCCGAAGACCACGTTCTCGTAGATCGACTTGGGGAAGGGGTTCTGCTTCTGGAAGACCATCGACATGCGCTTGCGCAGCGAGATGACGTCCACGCCCCGGCGGTAGACGCTGTCGCCGCGGAGGCGGACGTCTCCCCCCGTGCGGAGGTTGTCGATCAGGTCGTTGAGGCGGTTGAGCGAGCGGAGCAGCGTGGACTTGCCGCACCCCGACGGGCCGATGAGCGCCGTGACCTGGCGCTCCCCGATCGTCATCGAGACGTCCTTGAGCGCGTGGGTCGGACCGTACCAGAGGTTGAAGTGGTCCACCTCGAGGACCGTGGCGGCACCACCCGGAGGCCGCGGCGGCGAGACCTCGGGAGCCGAGGGGAGCGAGTCAGGCAGGGCGGTCATCCGAAGACTCCCGTGCGGAACTTCTTCCTCAGCCGGTTGCGCAACGTGATCGCCCCGAGGTTGAGCAGCAGCACGAGCCCCAGGAGCACGAGGGTCGTGCTGTAGACCAGAGGCGTCGAGGCGTCCACGTTCGGGGACTGGAAGCCGGTGTCGTAGATGTGGAAGCCGAGGTGCATGAACTTGCGCTCAGGGTGCAGGAACGGCGCTTCGCCGTCGAGCGGGAGGTCCTCGGCGAGCTTGATGACGCCCGTGAGCATCAGCGGCGCGACCTCGCCGGCCCCGCGTGCCATGGCGAGGATCGTCCCCGTCAGGATGCCGGGGCTCGCGTACGGGAGGACCACACGGCGGATCGTCTGCCACTTGGAGGCTCCGCAGGCGATCGCGGCCTCCCGCAGCGACCTCGGCACCGCCGCGAGCGCCTCCTCGGTCGAGACGATGACGACCGGCACGGTCAGCAGCGCGAGCGTCAACGACGCCCAGAGGATCCCGCCGCCGCCGAACGTCGGGGTCGGCAGCCGCTGCTCGAAGAACGTGCGGTCCACCCACCCACCCACGAGGTAGCAGAAGAAGCCGAGGCCGAAGACACCGAACACGATGCTCGGCACGCCGGCGAGGTTGTTGACCGCGACACGGACCGCCGAGATGGCCCAGCCCTGCTTGGCGTACTCGCGCAGGTAGAGGGCCGCGAGCACGCCGAACGGCACGACGAAGATCGTCATGATCAACGTCATGAGGATGGTGCCGTAGATGGCAGGCCAGATCCCGCCGTCCATGTTCGCCTCGCGCGGCGGCTGGGACAGGAACCGCCAGAAGCGCGCCACGCAGAGGCCGACGCGACCGACGAACGAGAGCTCGTTGACGGCGTCGATCCGCAGCACCTGCGAGATCGCCACCGGGCGCGGCCACGGGTCCCCGGCGCCGTCCTCGAGCAGGACCAGGTGGCGACGGTCCTCCTTGAGGACGGCCCCGACCTTCTGCAGCAGCCCCTGCTGCCGCTCCTGCAGCGTCGCCTCCTCGCGGTCGAGCTCCGCCTTGCGCACGGCGAAGGCCGGGTCGTCCGGCTCGACGGTGCGCGCGAGCCACCGGCGACGGTCGTTCACGTCGTCGACCGCGCGGCTGACGGTGTCGATCTCGCCCTCCTGCAGCTCGAGCCGGGACGCCCGCCGCTCGGCGGCCTCGACGATCCCGCGCTCGAGGGCCGCGAGGGCGCCCTTCCCCTCGGCGACGACCTTCTGCACGCGGCGCCCGTCGACGACGTCGGCCTCCAGCACCTGGCGGACGCGACCGTACGCGGGCCCGTGCTCCATCCGCTCGAACGAGAGGAGGTCCTCGGGGACCGACGTCGACTTCACGTCGGCGGCGACGATCCAGCGGAAGTCGTTGCCCCCGTACTTCTCCCGGTTGCCGACCCGGACGAAGACCTCCTCCTGCTCGCGGCTGTCCAGCCCGACCCGGCGCACCTCGCGCCGGATCTCCTCGCCCACGACGACGGACCCGTCCTTCATCTCGTAGCGGACGAGGCGCCGGGGCCAGAACGTGCGCAGACCGTTGAACACCACGATCCCCACGATGCCGACGACCATGAGGAGCAGCACGGCGGTCACCGCACGGGTCGTCCAGATCCACGGGTGCCCGTCGCGGAAGAAGCGCCCGTAGGGCGACGGAGGCAGGGGCGGGAGCTTGGAGGCGTCAGCCACGGCGTCACAGCCCCTTGAAGCGCTTGCGGAAGCGGATGCGGACGACCTCCGCCACCGTGTTGAGGACGAACGTCAGCGCGAACAGCAGGAGCCCCGCCAGGAAGAGGACCCGGTAGAGCGTGCCCCCGACCGGCGCCTCGGGCAGCTCGGTCGCGATGTTGACCGAGAGCGTGCGGAAGCCGTTGAAGATCGACCAGTCCATGATCGGCGTCCCGCCGGCCGCCATGAGGACGATCATCGTCTCGCCCACGGCCCGCCCGAACCCGATCATCGAGGCGGAGAAGATCCCGGGCACCGCCGCAGGGAGCACCACGCGCGTCGCCGCCTGCCACGGGCTCGCGCCGCAGCCGAGGGCAGCGGACCGCAGCGAGTCGGGGATCGCCGAGAGCGCGTCCTCGGCGATCGTGTAGATGATGGGGATCACCGCGAACCCCATCGCGATGCCGACGACCAGGCTGTTGCTCTGCTCGTAGCGCATCCCCTTGCGTGGGTCGTCCGAGCCCACGAGGAACCACCGGAAGTCTCCCCCGAACACGACGTCACGGACCACCGGGCCGAGCAGGGCGAGGAGGACGCCCGGCAGCACCACGTAGGCGCTCGTCTTCGCCGCGACCGACGCGAGCCGCGGCAGCCGGTCCAGGAAGGGCAGCCGGAACCGCCGTGGCAGCGTGAAGACACCCACGCTCGAGCCGACGAGGAAGAGGCCGACCTGGAGGAGGCCGAGCCCGTCCGCCGCGCCCTTCGGCTCGGAGAGCCAGCGGCGGAAGTCCGCGAGGACCCTGCCGTCGGCGAGGCGGACCTCGAAGAGGCGCGCCTCCACCCACGGGGAGAGCACCGAGCAGGCCCACCCGAGCGCGGCCATGAGGACGGCCGCAATCAGGAGGCGGGTCGCCGACCCGACCCCGTTGCGGACGTGGGACGGGACCAGGTACCACACGCCGCCGGCGGCGAACCCGACCAGCAGGATGCCGAGCATCGCCGCGAACACGCCCGGGACGATCCCCTCCATCGTCGGCGCGAGCAGCCGCGCGGCGACGAATCCCAGCACGACGCTGGGGAGGCTCGCCATCACCTCGACCCCGGGCTTGACGACCGCCCGGACCCGCGGGTGCATGAACTGCGACGTGTACAGCGCGCCGAGCAGGGCGAGCGGGAGCGCGAACAGCAGCGCGTAGATCGTCGCCTTGACGGTGCCGAACAGCAGCGGCCGCAGCGAGAGCTTCGGCTCCGCCTCGTCGGTGCCCGCCGAGCTCTCGTACTTGTACTGCGGCTCGGCGTACCCCTCGTAGTGGACCTCGCCGAACAGTGCGCGGGCGTTCGTCTCGGGATGGGGCGCGTCCACGTCGAAGGCCCGGTACACGCCGCCCGGTCCCACGACGAGGAGCCCGTCGTCCTTCGGCCCGACGCCGACCGCGACGACCGCGCCGCGGAACGCGTCCCCCCGAGCGAGCACCCGCCGATTGGTGGGGTACGCCGCCGTCACGGTCCCGTCCGCGTGGCCCAGGTAGAACGTGCGCCGGGTCGGGCACGCGGCCACGAGCACGGCCGGCGAACGGAAGGCGTCGAACGCATGGAGCCGCGCGATGCGCGCGCGGTCTCCCGGGTCGTCCCTGCCGCCCGCCTCGTCGGTGTCGAGCGGGACCACGCTCCAGACGTCCACCCGTCCGCGGTCGTCGGCGAGGACGATCGAGCGGTCCCCGATCACGAAGCCCATCGCCGTCAGGCGGCTCCCGTCGCCGGGCAGCGTGAGGCGGGTCTCGCGTCTCACCGCCGGCCGCGCGGTGAGGTCCACGCGCTGCAGCGCGCCGTCCCTCGAGGCGAACCAAGCGGTCCGTCGCTCCTCGTCCACGGCCGTGGCGAACAGCCCCGCCGGCACCGCCGGGCCGGTCTCGGCGACGGTCTCGAGGCGGAAGCGGGAAGCCCCGGCGGCCTCGCCTCCGTCCACCGTCTCGCGGAGGACGTGCGCCCTCCCGTCGGCGGTCACCGCCGACGCGACGCCGTCCCCCTCGTGGCTCGCGTAGGACACCGCGACCACGGGACCCGAGCCCGTGGGCAGCGCCACGTCGCCGACGACCGTCACGCGCCCGCGCACGCGCAGCAGCGTCCCGCCCGTCCGCCGCTGCACCACCGTAGGTCCCACCGCGCGGATCTCGCCGGGGCGGAGCGTGGGGCGCAGCGCGTCGCCCTCGGCCCCGATCACGTACTCGCTCTCGAACCGGACTTGGAGGAAGGCGACCCGCCCGTCGGCCGTCCCGAGGGCCACGTCGCCCGTGCGGACGCTTCGCGACGCCGCGGTGACCCGCGCGCCCTCGAGCGCGGGGACGGGGACACGCTCGATCACGTCGGCGGTGTCGGCCCGGAACACGACCACCTCGGGCGCCTCGCCCACGATCGCCGCCACCAACCGGTACTCGTCCACCACCGCGAGGCGGACGTCGCCCTCGCACGGCACGCGGCCGGCCACCGCCGTCGGCGACAGCTCGGCGCTGCGGAAGAGCGGGAGGACGGTGGCGACGAGGAACGCGAGGATCCCGACGACCGCAACGATCACGAGCAGGCCGCCCGTCCGCACGACGACACCCGCGGTGGCGTCCGCGACGAGCACGCCGCGGGCCGTCTGGCGCACCGACCGGCCGGCGGCGGGATCCCGCGGCTGGGCGGTCGGCGACGGTTCGTGGGCGGGATGGGGCAAGGGGGACGTCCGAGAGGGCGGCGTGGCGGCCCGTCGTGTGGTGTCGGGGACGGGAACGAACCGGGCGGGTCGCGCGCCGTGCGCGGCCCGCCCCGGGGGAGACCTGAGCGGCCGGGCCGGGCGACGCCCGGCCCGGCCCGCCCCACGGTCAGTTCAGCTTCGCCCGCTCCTCGGCGACGATCTTCGCCGTGAGCGGCACGTAGCCGTCCTTCTCGACGACAGCCTGACCCTCCTGCGACAGCACGTAGTGGAGGAACTCGCGGACCAGCGGCTGGAGCGGCTGGCCGGGGGCCTTGTTCACGTAGACGAAGAGCGCGCGCGAGATCGGGTAGGCGCCCGAGTAGACGTTCTCCGCGTCCGCCGCGTGGGCCTTGCCGTCCTTGCCCACGATCGGCACCGCGCGGACGCCAGCGGTCTTGTAGCCGATCCCGCTGTAGCCGCAGCCGCCACGGTCGCCCGTCACGCCTTGGACCACGGCGGCGGAACCCGGCTGCTCCTTGACCGTGGGCTTGTAGTCGCCCTTGGCGAGGACGTGCTCCTTGAAGTACCCGTAGGTGCCGGAGGCGCTGTTGCGCCCGTAGAGCGAGATCGGCAACGAGGCCCAGTCGCCCGTCAGACCCAGCTGTCCCCACGTCGAGAGGTCGGCCGGCGCGCCGCCCTTGCGGGTCGAGGAGAACATCGCGTCCACCTGCGCCATCGTGAGCTGCGGGACGGGGTTGTCCTTGTTGACGTAGACGGCGAGCGCGTCGAGGGCGACGCGGATGGCGGTCGGCTTGTACCCGAACTTCTTCTCGAAGGCCTGGATCTCCTCGCCCTTCATCTCGCGCGACATCGGGCCGAGCTGGCTCGTGCCGGCGATGAGCGCGGGCGGGGCCGTCGAGGAGCCCTTGCCCTCGATCTGCGGGTTGACGTTGGGGTAGAGGGTCGTGAACCCCTCCGCCCAGAAGGTCATGAGGTTGTTGAGCGTGTCCGAGCCGACGCTCACGAGGTTGCCGGACACGCCGCCGGCGGTCTGGTAGGCCGGGATGCCGGCGTCGACACCACCGCGCGCGTCGCGCGACGGGACACCGACGAGAGCGGCGAGGGCCGCCGCGGCCGCGATCGAGACGAGTCGCTTCTGCACTGGATCCTCCGTGGACGGGATGGTCGTGTGCGGAGGATCGACGGCGACCGACAAGCCTTTGTAAAGATCACGAGAACTTAGGCGTCGTCGACGCGTGCCGTCGCAACTCGTTTCCAGACAGATGGTTGCGTCCGAGACGGTCGCGAGAGGACGGGCGCCGGAACGGCGAAGGGCCGGACGGCGCCCTCGGTGAGAGGGACGCCGCCCGGCCCGTGAGCCGCGCGGACGGGGATGCCGGAGCCGGCTACTTCGCCGGCGGCGCCTTCGGCGTGAACGGCACCGCCCGGGCCGCGGCCGCCGCCCAGTCGAAGTCGTCGCCGGGATTGACGTCGGTGCGGACGGTCTTGCCCTTCTTGACCAAGCGGATCGCACCCTTCTCGTCGTACGACGTCGGGTCGGCCTCGAACTCCGTCAGGCCCTGTTCGGTGAAGAGGAAGTACGTCTTCTCGCTGAACGAGTAGACCACGGGCGCACCCACGAGGGCGTGCGTCCCGGCCTTGAGCGCCGACTTCTGGATCGGCGTCAGCGCGCAGGGGTTCTCGCAGTTCTTGCAGGGCGGCTCCTTGATGCAGGTCCCCCCCGCGCAGCACGCGGACAGGCCGATGGCGGCCAGGAAGGCCGCGGCAGAGGCACGCAGACGGCTCATTCGGTCTCCCTCCAGGCGGACGACGCCGCCGAAGCACTCTCGGTCGCGCCGCGACGTCGCGGCGGCGGGATCGCGGTCGGGGCGCGGTGCCCGACCACGCTCGAACTCAGCTGCTCGCCGCCTTCTTCGGCGCGCAGGGCGCGTCCTTGATGCAGTCGCCGCAGCACGCCGTGAGCGCGGCGGCGGCGAGCATCGTGGCGAGGATCGTTGCGATGGCACGGGTCATGGTCTCGGCTCCGTGCACGCGCCATGGAGCTCGGGCGCGTGCGTGGGGGTGGGGTGGAAGGTCCGGGGGTGCCCACGCGGGCACCCCCGGGGAGGGTCGCCGGCCCCCGTACGAAGAGAGACGGCGAGGGGTCGTCCTAGAAGTTGAGCTGCCACTGCACGCGGATCATCACGCCGTCCTCGACGATGACACCGCGGCTCGAGCTGCTGGCCATGTAACCCGCGCTCGACGACGTGACGCCCGAGTTGTCCTGGACGAAGTTCACGTCGGCCGAGAGCTTGTGGTTGTGGTCGTGGAAGAAGTAGTTCACGACGAAGCCGTACTCGGTGATCGCGTCCTCGACGTCCACCGACCCGGCCTGGTTGCCCGCCGAGATCGTGAGGTAGTCGTCGTCGAGCCAGATCATCCCGGCGCGGACGCCGAGACCCCAGTTCGAGTCCGCGAAGCGGTAGTGCGCCATGATGTGCGCCCCGACGTCCTCCTGCTCGGGCGAGGTCGAGCCGGCCGTGTACTGGATGTTGCGCAGGTAGCCCTCGGCGAGCACCGACAGGCCGTTCCACTGCATGCGGAACCACGCGTTGAGGCCGTAGCGCTCCGCCCGGGCGCTGCTGCTGCCGCGGACGGCGAGCCCGCCCCACTGGTCGCGCTTCGCGTCGTCGTCGTTCTCGTAGTAGCCCGCGATGCCGAACGCCGCCTGCAGCTCGCACCGCTTGTCGCAGGCGCGGTGGTCCACCTCGTCCCACTTGTAGTCGCCGGTGCAGCACGCGTTGATGTTCCACTCGAACATGCCCGCGAAGAGCAGCTCGTCGGAGTACGTGTCGCGCGCGTCCGTGTTGAACATCGAGCCGCGGCTGATCGCACCCTCGCCGTTGGTCACCTGGAACTTGTACATGAACTGCTTCGGGCAGTCGCAGGGCCCGAAGTAGCCCCACAGCGAGACGCCGGTGTCGAACCCGAGCTCGAACGCCTTCGTGACGATCGAGCGGTCCACGAACGCGAGCACGCTCGAGGAGTGGTTCTCCTCGCAGGCGTAGGCGACCTTGTCGCCGCCCCCGCGGATGTGGTGCTCGCCCGAGAACTTCCAGTCGATGTAGGCGTAGCGCTTCTCGACGCCCGTCGTGCCGTCGGCGTCGAAGTTCAGCTCGAGCTTGAACGTGATGTCCTCGCAGAAGATCGAGCCGTCGAGGCCGAGGTAGAGCCGCTCGATCTCGAAGCCGCTGCGGTCACGCGGCGCCGCGTCCGTGATCGTGAAGACCTCGGGGCTCGCGCCGTTGCCGACCACGCCGACGGCGTCGTCGGAGTAGAGGAACGTCTCGTAGCGGACCTGGTTGCGGAAGGCGATCTCGAGCTTGTTCGCGCCCTCCTTGATGTAGGGCTTCTTGCCCAGGGGGAACCCGGCCTTGCCGTCGGCGCCGCCGACGAACACGGTGGACGGCGTCGCGGCGAGGTAGCGGGAGACGGCCGCCTCGACCTCCTCCTGCGTCGGGGCGGAACCCTCCAGCTCGCGGACGCGCCGCTGGAGCGCCTGGACCTCGTCGCGAAGACTCTGTGCGTCGTCGGCCCGCGCCGGGGCCGCGAAGGCGGCGGCGAGGCCGAAGGCCACGGCCGCCGAGTGCAAACGCCAAGACATCGGTCGATCCCTCCCGGGGTTGGGCCGCCGGGGCGTAGCGCCCCGTCGGCGACGGTCACGGAGCGCGCCCGCCGACGCGGGTCCCTCCGACGGCGCGGCAGGATCGAGACCGTGCGCGAAGGCACGCCGCGCGGATCGTCAAACGTCGGCAAAGGCCGTCCGCGGCGGCGGGCCCTCCCCCCCCGGCGCCTCCCCCCTCGACGGCGCCGCCGCCCCCGGTACCTTGGTCGCCCCCCCGCGCCCATGCTCGACGACGTCCTCCGCATCCTCGCCGCCTTCGCCCTCGTCGGGCTCAACGGCTTCTTCGTGCTCGCGGAGTTCGCGCTCGTGAAGGTGCGCGCGACGCGCCTCGAGGAGATCGCCGACGCGGGCGGCCGCGAGGCGCCCCGCGCCAAGGAGGCACTGCGCCTCATCGCGCGCCTCGACGACTACCTCTCCGCGACGCAGCTCGGGATCACGCTCTCGAGCCTCGCGCTCGGCTGGATCGGCGAGCCGGCGTTCGCGGGGGTCTTCTCGCGGCTGTTCGGCGCCGCCGGCTGGGCGGGCTCGGCCGCGTCGCACGGGCTGGCGTCCACGTGCGCGTTCCTCCTCATCACGTTCCTCCACATCCTGCTGGGCGAGCTGGCGCCGAAGTCGGTCGCGATCCAGCACTCGGAGCGGTCGGCGCTCTTCGCCGCGAAGCCGCTGCGCGTGTTCTACCGGATCTTCGTCGTCCCGCTGACGGTGATGAACGGCGCGTCGAGGGCGGTGCTGCGGCTCCTGCGCGTGCGGCCGCCGAGCGAGGTCGAGATGACCTACACCGAGGAGGAGCTGCGCTCGATCCTCGGCGCGTCGCAGGAGCGCGGCGGCTTCTCGTTCCACCACCTGCTGCTGATGGAGAACGCGTTCGACTTCGGCGAACTCCGCGTCAAGGACGTCATGCTCCCGCTGTCGCAGACCACCTGCCTCGACGCGACCAAGCCCTGGGCGGAGAACGCCAAGGTCGTGGCCGAGAAGCGCCTCTCGCGCTACCCCCTCACCGACGGCCCGGGCGGGCGCATCCTCGGGCTCGTCCACGCCAAGACGATCCTCCTCGACCTGCTCGCCGGCCGCACGCCCGACCTGCGCCGCGACATGCTCAAGATCCCGCACGCCTCGCAGGAGCTCCTGCTCGAGGCGGCCCTGCGCAAGCTGCAGAAGTCCGGCGAGCACATGGGCATCGCGGTGGACGAGCGCGGGACCGAGGTGGGCATGTTCACGCTCGAGGACATCGTCGAGGAGCTCATCGGCGACGTGCGCGACGAGTTCGAGCCGTCGCGCACGGTGTCGATCGCGGACCTGCTGCCGCCCGAGAACGTGCTCCTCGAGCCGACGGTCACCGACCGCATCGAGCTCGTCGAGCGCATGGCGCGCATCGCGTGCGGCGGCCTGCCCATGGAGGCGAGCGTCGCGATCGACGCGGTGCTCGCGCGCGACAAGAAGGTCCCGTCCTCCATCGCCGGAGGCGTCGCCGTCCCCCACGCGCGCGTCCCCGGCCTCCCCGGGCCGCGGCTGGCCTTCGCGCGGCTGAGCGAGGGCGTCGAGTACGCCGCCCCCGACGGGCGCCCCGTGCGCCTCGCGCTCATGGTGCTGACGCCGGGCGACGCGGCGCCGGGCACGCAGGCGCGCTTCCTGCGCCGCATCGGCGCGCTGATGGACAGCGACTTCCTGCGCTCGCGCCTCATGGACGCGACGAGCCCGTCGGAGGTGCGCGAGATCCTGCGCGTCGGCGAGACGTCGGCCTCGGTCTGACCGACGTCGGCCGGGGCGACGGCGCGGGTCCCGGGGCGCCGCCGGGCCCGCCCTCCGCTCGGCGCGCTCATCGCAGCGTCCCCGCTCAGCGAAGCGCCACTTGCACGCGGGCGACGCCGCCCTCGTCCACGTCCACCGAGGCGCGCTCGCGACGCGAGCCGAACCGCACGCTCAGCTCGACGTGCCCCGGTTCGACGCCGCGGAACACCCGCCGTCCCCGCGCGTCCACGCAGCCGTCGAGCCGCTGGACGCCGTCCTCGAGCTCGACCCACGGGATGCGACTCTGCTGGGCGAGCTCGACCTGCGCGAACGGGAGCGGGTCGCCGTCGGCGTCCACCACGAGCACGTCCACCGCGCCGCCCGCGGCCTCCGCGACGTCCACGTCGACCGTCTCGTGCGCGACGACCGCAAGCGTGCGCGCCGTCGGCACGAGCCCCACCTCGCGCAGCGTGGCACGCCACGGGCCGACGACGAGGTCGCGCACCGTCGCGCGCCCGGCGTCGTCGAGCGTCACGACGACGTCGTCGGGGACGCACGGGGCCACGGCCTCCCCGACGAACTCGAGGCGCACGGTCGCGCCCGCGGCCGGTCGCCCGTCGCGGCGCAGGACGTGCAGCCGCACGTCGCCCCGCGGCGCGTCGTCGTCCTCGAGGACCAGCCGCCCGCTGCACCCGCTCCCGCAGCGGAGCGAGCGGTGACGCTTCACGGAGCCGAGCCCGCTCGGCGCCGGGAGCACCGCCTCGACCACGACGGCCGTCCCCGGGTCCTTGCCGAAGCGACCCTCGACGGTGGTCGACCCGTGGGGCCCCGTCGCGATCACGCGCCACGGCTCGCCCCGCTGGAAGGGGACGCCCCGCATCAGGATCGGGCGGCCGTCCGTCGAGGCGCCGCCGCCGGTGAGCAGCTCTCGCCCGCCCGCGGAGACCTCGGTGGTGTGGGAGCGCGCGGGCGTCAGGCCGTCGGGCTCGAAGACCCGCAGCCACATCAGCGCCTCCCGACGCATCGGCACGACAGCGCAGAGCGCCGTCGCGTAGCGGGAGACGCGAACGCCGTGGACGAACTCCTCGTCCACGAAGCCGGGGCCGAATCCCTGGCCGCCCGGCAGCGCGTCGCATCGCACCAACGTCGTCTCGTCCGGCGGACGGCACGCGACGTCAAGGGCCTCGTCCGCCGCGACGCGGCGCGGGACGGGCACGACGTCGGCGCCGGCGGACCCGGACGGCTCGGCCGCGAACCCCCACCGCGCGCCGTGGACCTCGGCGCCGGTCTCGGCGTCGAGGATCGCCACCCGCATCGGGAGGACACGCGCGGGGACCTCCTCCTCCGTCGGCTCGATCTCCACCTTGGGCGGCGGGTCGGCCGGCGGCGTCCCCGCGGCGTCCGACGACGGCGCGGCACGCAGGCCGAGGAGGGCCGGGGCGGCCGCCTCCACCGGCGGCGGCGGTTCGACAGGACCGGCGCTCGCGGGTCCGTCGGCGGACTCCGCCTCGATCACGGCGTCCCACGACGCCACCGCGCAGGTCGCGCACGCGGCCGACAGGACGAGGAGCAGCGCTCGGATCACACCGGGGAGAACGGACCCACCCCCCGGGTGGTTCGCGCTGCCGACGGCGACCCGGGCGCCGGTGGGCCGTCGCGCCGTCGCGCCGTCGCGCCGTCGCGCGCCCGGAGCACGGGCGGCGTCGTCCGCACCTTGAGGGGGCGCGGACCGCGCGGCCCGCGCGGCTCGCGTGGCCGATCGGAACACCGCGTGCTACGCACGGAGGCGCGGCCGCCCCCGGCCCCGGAGCCGACCCTGCCTCCCTCCGTCGTCCGATCCGTCCGGCCCGCCGTCGTCCTCGCCGTCGGCGGCGTGGGGCTATTGGTCGCCGTCGGGTTCGCGCTCGCGGTCGGCGCCTACGGCCTGTCGCCCGGGGACGTCGCCCGGGCGGTCGCGGACGGGGTGCTCGGACGCCGTCGGTACGACACCGCCGACACGCTCGTGCTCGACATGCGGCTCCCGCGCGCGGTCGCGGCGATGTCGGTCGGCGCCGCGCTCGCCACCGCGGGCTGCATGCTCCAGGCGATGCTGCGCAACCCGCTCGCGAGCCCCTTCGTCGTCGGCACGGCCCAGGCGTCGGGCTTCGGCGCGGTCCTTGCCATCACCCTGGGCGCGTCGCGGGTCGAAGTGCTCGGGACGGCCTTCGTCGCGGCGGTGCTCGCGATGATGCTGGTGCTCTCCTTGGCGCGCACGCGCCGCAGCCTGCCCACCGAGTCGGTGGTGCTCACGGGGCTCGCGGTGAGCCTCCTGTTCGGCGCGATGACGGGGCTGCTGCGCTACTTCGCGCGCGACGAGGCCGTCGTCGGCCGCATCACGCTGTGGGTCCTCGGCGGGCTGTGGCACGTGACCTGGGCCCCGCTCGCGGTGCTCACGCCGGCCACGGTCGCCGCGGTCGCGCTGGCGTGCGTCGGGTGGCGGCGCCTCGACGTGCTCGCGCTGGGCGAGGCGGACGCGGCGCGGCTCGGGCTCGACGTCCGGCGCACCGGGACCGCGCTCCTCCTCCTCGCGTGCGCGCTCACGAGCCTCGCGGTCTGCACAGGCGGCGTGGTGGCCTTCGTGGGGCTGCTCGTCCCTCACGCCGCCCGACGGCTCGTCGGCCCCGCGCACCGCGCGCTGCTGCCCGCCTCGGCGCTGCTGGGCGCCGCGTTCGTCCTCGCCGCCGACGTCGTGGCGCGCACGGCGCTCCCGCCGGAGGAGCTGCCGCTCGGCGTCGTGACGTCGCTCGTCGGCGTGCCCGCCTTCCTCGTGCTGCTGCGCTCGATGCGGGCGCGCGGGGGCGCCGCATGAAGATCACCGCCTCGGACCTCGTCGCAGGCTACGGCCGGGACGCGGTGCTCGACGGCGTGTCCGTCGAGGTGCCCGAGGGCGCCTTCGTCGGGCTCGTGGGCCCCAACGGCGCGGGGAAGTCCACGCTGCTGCGCTGCCTGCACGGCGCGCTGCGCCCGCGGGCCGGGCGCGTGACGCTCGACGGGCGAGACGTCGGCGCCCTGCGGGCCGCGGAGGTCGCGCGGCTCCTGGGGGTCGTGCCGCAGGCGAGCCACGCCGCGTTCCCGGTGGACGTGGCCTACTTCGTCGGGCTGGGCCGCTTCCCGCGCGAGCGCCTGTTCGGCGGGCCGACCTCGCGGGACCGCGAGGTCGTCGCGCGCTGCCTCGAAGAGCTCTCGCTGACGCCGCTCGCCCGCCGACCGGTGGACGAGCTCTCCGGCGGCGAACTGCGCCGCGTGCTGATCGCGCAGGCGCTCGCGCAGGAGCCTCGGGCGCTGCTGCTCGACGAGCCCGTGCAGCAGCTCGACCTGCGCCACCAGCTCGAGGTGATGGCGTTCGTCCGCGGGTTCTCGCGCCGCGGCGGCACCTCCGCGATCGCGGTGCTCCACGACCTCGGGCTCGCCGCGCGCTACTGCGACCACCTCGTCCTGCTCCACGGCGGGCGCGTGCTGGCCGCGGGGCCGGCGGAGCAGGTGCTGACACCCGACGCGCTGCGCGTCGCGTACGGCGTCGAGGCGTCCGTCGAGCGCCACGCGCGCACCGGCGCGCTCGAGGTCGTCGCGCTCCGCCCCGTCGGACGCTGAGCGCTCGCCGGCCGTCGGCTCGCGGAGGCCGCGACCGCCTCGGGGCGCGGCGCGGGGCCCGTGGCCCGCACGGCGACCGACGCCGAGCCGTCAGCGCCCGCCCGACCCGCCGGCGGAGAGCTCGGGGTGCAGCCACGGCAGCAGCAGGCGCGCCGCGCCCTCGACGCAGCGTGGCGTCGCGAGCGTGACCGCGCGGTCGTCGGCGGCGATGCGGTGGATGCGCCCCGACCGCACGGCCGCGATGCGCGCCCAACCCGGACGCGCCTTGACGTCCTCGACGGGGTCGGCGAACGGCCCGAGCACGATGACCTCGGGGTCGGCCGCGAGGATCGCCTCCGCGTTCAGGTCCACGTTGGGACGGTCGAGCCCGCCCGCGACGTTGTGCCCGCCCGCGAGCTCGAGCATCGCGTGCAGGACCGACGCGGCGCCGACGGTGCGCCCGAGCCCCGTCGTCTCGTAGTACACCCGCGTGCGCGGCAGGCCTGCGGTGCGGGCCCGGAGCGCCTGCGCGTCGGCCTCCATGCGGGCGAGCAGCGCCGCGGCCCGCTCGGGGACGCCGAGCGCCGCGCCGACCTCGGTCGTGAGGCCGGCCACCTCGGTGTAGCCGAGCCTCGACGACGTCCACAGCACGCGGACGCCGCGTCCCTCGAGCGCGGGGCGGAGGTCGGCCTTGGCGATCACGAGGTCCGGGCGCAGGGCGAGCACCGCCTCGGCGCCGAACGCCGTCGCCTTGCCGACGTGGTCGTCGTTGCGGATCGCGACCTTGCCGTCGGTGCCGGGGCACGGACAGTCCTCCTCGACCGCGACCACGCGGTCGAGCTCCCCCAGCGCCGCGACCACGTCCGTCGCCGCGCAGACCAGCGACACGACGCGGGTGGGCGCGCCGGTCTGCGTCGGCGCCGACGGCGGGCGAGCGTCCGAGCAGCCGGCGAGCAGGGTCGCCACCACGAAGGCGCGCAGCCGCTGCGCGCGGCGCGGGCCCGGACGACCGGGGGCAACGGGACGGCGCGAGCGGGCGAGCATGCCGAGGCGACGTAGCAACCGGCGCGCCGCCCTCACGGAACGCCCTTTGCGGTCCGCCCGTCCCGCGCGCGATGCACGCCGCGCCCCCGCCACCCGAGGTCCCCCATGCGCCCCCACGTCCCGCTCGCCGCCCTGCTCGCCCTCGGTTGCACGGGCTGCGGCACCCCGGCGGGGAAGGCGTCGGCGGCGTGGACCGCGATCACGGCGTGGCAGGGCGACGCGCCGGTGCTCCGCGTCAAGACGGGCCGGCCCGACGCCTCCACGGGCGGGCTGCAGGTCGTCGGCGTGGACGACCGCGGGCGCGTGATCCACGTCCGCTTCGACGGCGAGACGCCGACGGCGACGGTGCTCCACACCCACGGCGTGCGCTTCATCGGCCTCGCGGTCGCCGACGTGGACCCGCACCAGCCGGGCGAGGAGATCTACGCCGGTGGGTGGCTCGAGACGGCGGACGGCAAGCCGCGTGGCGGCGTGGTGCTGCAGGTCCGCATGACGGCCCAAGGCCCCTCGGTCGTCGAGATCGGGCGCGGGGCGGGCTTCGTCCACGCGATCGAGGCCGTCGCCGCCGCGGGCCCCGACCGCCCCGCGCGCCTCGTGGTGGCCGACTACGCGGGCTCCGTCCGCACGCTGACCCCCACGGGGACGGCGGGCCCGTGGACCGACACGCGGCTCCACGACGAGCCGGCGTCGGTGGGCGAGGAGGACCGCAAGGCGAAGGAGGTCGCGGTGCTCGCGCCGACGGCCCGCGGCGAGCGCCGCGCCGTCGTGCTGTTCAAGGGCGGGCGCGCGGTGCAGGTGGACGTGGACGTCCCCGGCTCGGGGCGGACGGTGCACGAGGAGCCGGGCGGGCTCTCGCGCGCGTGCGACGACGGCGCCGGCGGCTGCTACGTGTGCGGCTACGCGGGGCGCGTCGTGCGCCTGCGCGCCGACGGCCCGACGCTCCGCGCCGACGTCGTGTGGACCGACCCCGCCAAGGAGCTCCGCGGCGTCGCGCGCGGCCGCTTCCCCCTCGCGGGCGCGGAGGCGGGGTCGCTCGCGGTGTACGGCTACTCGCAGGTGTGCCGGGTGCTGACGACGACGGGCGCCGCCGTCGTCGCGACCGACGTCTTCCGCGACACGGCGAACGGGCACGGCCTCGTGAGCGGCGACCTCCTGCCCACCCGCGACGGCGACGAGCTGGTGCTCGCGAGCTACTCGAACCGGATCGTCGTGCTGGCCGCGCCGCGCTGACCGCGCCACGGCGACCCGATCCGGGCCCTGCGCGGCGTCCTCCGAAGGCGACGCTGCGTGGCGGCCCGGCAACGCCGGAGGCTACGTCGTGACGCGGTTCCGATCGTCGCGATGCAACGCCGGTGTTGCATCGCGACGTCAGCGGCGGGCGCGCGGCCCGGGGAACGCACGCACGCGCGTCGTGTCGTCGTCGTCTCCGACGACGTCGGACGCGGTGACGTAGGTCTCGCGCCCCTCGTCGTGCACGAGCGCCACGACGGGCCGATCCTCCCGCAGGACGCGCACGGCGTCGGCGAGCGCCGCCTCGCGCGTGGCGTCGTCGGGCGCCGCGAGCGCCGCGTCGAGCGCGCGGTCGAACGCCGCACTCGCGTAGCGCCCGACGTTGTTGACGCCGTCGCTGCGGAAGTCGGTGCGGAGCACGCCGTAGGGGTCGGGCCACCAGCCGGGCACGCGACCGCGCAGCGTCGCCACGAAGTCGCCGCGGGCCGTGCGCGCCGACCACGCCGCACGCTCGAGCACCTCGACCTCGAGCGCGATCCCCGCCTCCGCGAGGTCCTCTCGGAGCAGCTCGGCCGCGGTCGCCCACGCCGGACGGTAGGCGTCGGCCACCGTCAGCAGCGGGACGCGGAGCGGCACGCCGTCGCGCGCCCGCACGCCGCCCGGCGAGGCGCGGCGCCAGCCCGCCGCCTCGAGCACGCGCTCGGCCCCCGCGAGGTCGCGCGCGACCGGCGCGTCCGCGCCGCCGTGCAGGCGGTGGCCGGGCGGGAACACGCCGCCCGCCGGCCGCGCGGCGCCGTCGAAGGCCACGCGGGCGATCCGGCCGCGGTCGGCCGCGAGCGCGACGGCGCGGCGGACGGCCGCGTCGGCGACGGGCCCCGCGCCCGCGCGGAAGACGACGTAGACGTTGTAGAGGTAGGCCGGCGCGGGCGCGCGGAACCCGCGGCGGACCAGGCGCGCCGCGTCGGCGCGCGACACGCGCTGCGCCCAGTCGGCGTCGCCGGTCTCGACGAGCATCGCGCGCGTGGCCGGGTCGCGCGCCACGAGCACGTCCACGCCGGCCGACGCCGGGACGCCCCCCCACCAGTCGCGGTTCGCGACGAGCCGCGCCCCCTCGTCGGCGACGTAGCGCGCCGCGACGAACGGTCCGGTCCCCACGGGCGCGACGACGCGGCCGTGCGCGTCCACCGCGCCCGGCGCGAGCACGGGGACGCGCACGAGGTAGGACGGGACCGGCAGGCGCGGCGCGCTCGAGATGACCTCGACCACGTCGCGCGTCCGTGCCGACGCCGTCAGCAGCGCGCCCAGCCACGCGGCGTCGCCCCGCGAGAGCGCCTCGCGCAGGCTCTCGACGACGGCGGGCGCGTCGAGCGGACGCCCGTTGTGGAAGCGCACGCCCGGCCGCAGGGGCAGGCTCCAGCGGCCGCCCCCTTCGTCGGTCGCGGCGAGGGCGAGCCCGGGCCACGGCGGCCCGAACCCGACGTCGGCCTCGAACAGGCACTCGGCGACGCCGAGCGTGCGCAGGTGCCCCCCGTCGAGGTCGAGCGTCGGCGCGGCGACGACGAGCCGCGCCGGGTCCCGGCGACCGCCGTGCGACCCGAGCGCGGCGGCGCCGGCCGCGGCGAGCGCGAGGAGGAGCCCGAGACGGACGACGGTGCGCATCCTCACGGCCCGTCGTCCCCGTGCGCCGGACCGAGGCGTCGCGCGAGGCCCGCGGCGACCGTCGACGCCGCCAGCGTCGCGACCACGACGCCGAGGCCGGGCGCGAGCACCACCCACGGCGCCACGCGCAGGAACGTGCGCCCCGCGGCGACCATCGCCCCCCACTCCGCCGTCGGCGGCGGCACGCCCAGCCCGAGGAAGCCGAGGCCGGCCAGCGCGAGCAGCGTGCGCCCGATCCGCGCGACCGCCGTCGCCGCCACCGGCGCCACGGCCGCGGGCAGCAGCCCGTGCCACCACGTCCGCCACCGCGGGATCCCCAGCGCGCGGTCGGCGAGCACCCACGCCGCGCGGGCCTGCGCGCGGACCGCGGCCCGCGCGACCCGCGCGTACACCGGCAGCTCGACGAGCGCGAGCACCGCGACGAGCACCGGCGGGGACGCGCCCGCCACGCCCACCGCCACCAGCGCGAGCACGAACGACGGCACGACGAGGAGCAGGTCGGTCGCGCCCACGACGGCCGCGTCGGCCCACCGCCCGAGCGAGGCCCCCGCCGCCCCGGCGAGCAGCCCCACGCCCGCCGCGAGCGCCACGACGGCCCCGGCGAGCGCGAGCGACGTGCGCCCGCCGTGCAGCACGCGGGAGGCGACGCAGCGGCCCAGCTCGTCCGTGCCGGCGGGAAAGCGCACCGACGGGGCTTCGAGGCGGTGGCCGTCGTCGGCCCGGTCGGGGTCCGCGGCGAACGCCGGCGCGAACGCGACGGGGACGACGACGAGGGCGACGAACGCCCACGCCACCGCCCGCGACCGCGCGCCGACGAGGCTCACGACGTCTCCTCCGCCGGCGGGCGAGGATCGAGCCGCGCGGCGACCGCCTCGCCCGCCGCGTGGACGAGCACGCTCGCGAGCGACAGGACGGCCACGCAGCCGAGCACCGCCGGCGCGTCGCGGGCGGTCAGCGCCTCGACGAGGTAGCCGCCCGTGCCGCGCACCGCGAACACGCTCTCGACCAGCACCGCGCCGCCGAGCAGGCTGCGCAGCGAGAGGCCCACGAGCGCGACGAAGGGGCCGGCGGCGCCGCGGAGCGCGTGGCGCTCGACCACCTCGCGCTCGGAGAGCCCGCGCGCCCGCGCCGCGACGGCGTAGGGAGCCCTCGCCTCCGCCACGAGGCCGCGCCGCAGCACGCGCGCGGGCCCCGCGGCGTGGACGAGCGCGAGCGTCAGGACGGGCAGGACGTAGTGCGCCGGCGTCGTGTCGCCGGCCACCGGGAACCACCCGAGGCCGACGGCGCCGACGAGCAGGAGGGACGTCGCGAGGACGAAGGGCGGCGTGGACGCGAGCAGCGCCGTGGCGCCGAGGAAGACCCGGTCCCCGCCGCGCCCGCGACGCGCAGCCGCGCCGGGGGCCGTCGCGAGCGCGAGCAGCGTGGCGAGGGTCCCGGCGAGCAGCGCGAGCACGGCGGTGCGGGCCAGCCGAGGGCCGAGCGCGGTCGCGACCGGGGCGCCGGTGCGCCACGAGACGCCGAGGTCGCCGGTCAGCGCGGCGCCGGCCCAGCGCGCCCAGCGCGCGGGCCACGGCGCGTCGAGGCCGAGCTCGCTGCGGACCTGCGCGGTCTCGGCGAGCGTGGGCTCGAGGACGCCGCGGGCCGCGAGGACGGCCCGGGCGGGCTCGCCCGGGAGGCGGTCGAGCAGCGCGAACGCGGCCGCCGACACGACGACGAGCAGCGCGCCGCCCCCGGCCGCGCGCGAGAGGAACGAGCGCAGCGGGCGGCGCGCGATGGGGCCTCCGGGGTCAGAACGTCCACTGGAGCTGGATCGCGCCGTAGTACGCGCGCGACGGCCCCGGGATGATGCCCTTGCCGGGACGGCGGTAGAAGTAGTCCTCGTCGGCGAGGTTGGTGACGCCGGCCTCGACGCCGAGGTCGAGCCGGTCGCAGAGGAGCTTGCGCTCCCAGCCGACGCGCGCGCTCCACGTGGTGTACGACGGCTGGATGCCGAGGTTGCCGTCGGCCGAGCCCTCCTTCGTGTTCGCCTCGTCGGCGTACGACTCGTCCACCCACAGGCCGTCCACGCCGGCCCAGAGCCCGCACGGGTGGTCGTAGCGGAGCCCGCCGCTCCACTTCTGCGGCGGCGCGCTGCGGGTGTGGTTGCCCTCGTTGGGCCCCGCGAGGATCTCGGTGTCCACGTAGTGGTAGGCGGTCCAGGCGTGGAGGCCGCACAGCCGCGGGACCCACGCGCCGACGTGCGCGTCGAGGTAGACCTCGACGCCGCGGTGGCGCTGCTTGCCGGTGTTGAAGTAGATGTTCTCGTTCGTCGGGTCCGGCTTGAACCGGTCGTCGAAGTCGATCTGGAACACGTCCACGTCCACGAAGAGCCCGCGGCGGAACGCCCATCCGCGCACGCCCACCTCGTAGGTCCGCGCCACCTCGGGCTCGAGGTCCTGCCCGTTGCCCTCCGCCGTCGGGGTCAGCACGATGCGCTCGATGTCGGGCACGCGGTACGACGTCTGGAAGTTGCCGTACGCCGCCCAGTCGCAGGCGAGCTCGTAGGAGACCGACAGCGCCGGGAGCGCCCGGTCGAGGTCGTCGTCGAGGCGCACGCCGTTGAGGCGGTTGAGCGCCTCGATGTCCACGGCCTCGTAGCGCACGCCCGGCGTGACCGTCAGGCGCGGCGTGATCGCGATCGCGTCCTCGACGAAGCCCGCCCACGCGCGGTAGTCGAAGCGCTGGTCGTCGTTCACCGTCGGCGCGCCGGCGGGGTACGGCGTCGTCACGCGGCGGTTCTTGATGTACTCCTCGAGGTAGCGCACGCCCGCCCGCACGCGGTGGCGCATGCCGCCGAGGCACCCGTCGAAGGTCCACTCCGGCTGCACGGCCCAGACCTCGGTCGGGCGCACGGTGGCGCGCATCGAGGTCGGGGTGGTGCCGTAGGCCGCGGGGCGCCCGAGGAAGAACGTCCGGTCGCCGCCGTACCCGTACGTGAGGAGCTCGAGCCGGTGCCCGTTGCAGAAGTCGTAGGCCACGCGCAGGTTCCAGCGGTCCTGGTTGCCGCGGAAGTAGTCCTGGTCGGTCAGGCTCTGCTCGGGGTCGTCGTCGTAGCCGGCCTGCGTCAGGCCTCCCGCGAGCTTCGAGTCCTCGCGGTAGCGGTCGAGCTGCGCGAGGAAGCTCCAGTGCTCGTCCGGGCGGACGGCCACCTTGGCCCCGAAGTTCTCCACCTCGAAGTGGCCGTGCTCGCGGAAGGTGTCGCCCTCGGTGTGGACGCCCTCGAGCAGCACGCCCACCGCGCCGGCCGTGCCGCCCACCGCGGTGTAGGTGGACCAGGCGTCGAACGAGCCGAAGCGGACCTTCTCGAACACCATGGGTTCGCAGGGGATCGGCCGCGAGAGGAAGTTGATCACGCCGCCGACCGTGTTCGGGCCGTACGGGACCGTGTAGCCGCCGCGGTACATGTCGATGGCGAAGACGCGCTCCATCGTGAACGGGAACAGCGACTGCCCGGGGTTGCCGTAGGGCGCCGGCGCGAGCGGGATCCCGTCCACGAGCAGCGTCAGCTCCGCGCTGCGTTGAGGGTCGAGCCCGCGCATCGCGATGTTGGGCTTCGTGTCGGTCCCGGTCTCCGACTCCACGTGGACGCCCGGACGGCGCCGCACGATCTCCTCGAGCAGCGTCTGGCCGGCGCGGCTGACCTCCTCGGGCGGGATCACGGCGCGCGCCGCGGGGAACGCGAGCGGGACGAGGTAGACCGTCTCGGGCGTCGGGTAGTCGGCGACCGACGCGCTCGGGAACGGGTCGCCGTGGACGACGACCTCACCGATGTCGGCCTCGTCCGCGGGACCCGTCGTCGGTGCCGGCGAAGGCGGCGCCGCCGGGGCGGCGGGCGGTGCGGCGGGCGGCGCGTCGGCCGCGAGCGCGGTCCCGAGCGGAGCGAGCAGCAGTACGGCACACGCGACGGCGACGGACCTCGGGCGCATCGTGTCCCTCCCAGCCACCCGACGGCGGCGACGGGCGGGCGCAAACCGCGGACCGTCGCGCCGCCGTGCCGTCGGCGGCACGCCGACGCCGAGGCCGCCAACGATCCTTGGGTCCGGCGCGCGACGCGGTGGCGCGTCGGCGCGCCGTGCGTGAAACACCGTGTATCGCGCGCGGCACGCCCCGCGGATCGGTCGCGCAGCGGACTTGATCCGTCTCGTTTCGCCCCCCGAGCTCACGCGAGACGAGGCCCGGCGCGAATCGGACGCACGTCGGGCCCCGGTCGGGGCGCGCGGATCGCGCGTCGGCCGCGGCGACCGCTGGCGCCAGTTCCACGCCGTGGAGCGGACGACGCGTCGTCGGACCGGGCGAGGGCCCGCGACGGTCGGCGACGTCGCGGCACGACGCGTGCGGGGACGAGGCTCGGTTTCGGAACGTCCCGTCGCGAGGCCGCGCGGGCCGCGGCGAGGCCGGGCACCGTAGGCGAAGAGCCCCGCAGGCGGGTTCCTGACCCGCACAGGAGGCGCTTCGCCGAGGACGCCTCGCCGCGGCCCGGTCGGTGCGGACGCAGCGGGGCGGGTTCCGAACCCGAGCCTTGGCGTCCTGCGGAGCCCGTCGTGCGCGAAGTCCTCGTCCGCTCCGGTCGCAACCGCCCCGACCTGACGCCGGTCTACGCCCACTTCGAGCAGGCGACCGGGATCCGTGTCGTCGTCGAGAAGGTCTACCACCGCGACGTCGGTGCGCGGACGCTCGACGAGGCGGGCCGCCCCCACGCGGACGTCCTCCTCACCAACAGCCGCATCGCGATCGAGGAGCTCCGCGGGCGCGGGGTCTTCGAGCCCGTGCGGACGGCCGTCGCCGAGGCCCTCGACGCAGATCTGCGCGCGGAGGACTTCGGCTGGGTCGCGTTCACCGCGTGGCCTCGGACGGCGATGGTCAACCTCGACGTGCTCCCCGACCCGGCCCGCTGGCCGCGACGGCTCGAGGACCTGGCCACGCCCGCGTTCGCGGGCCGCGTGGGATGCGCCTCGATGGTCGAGATGACGACCGTCGCACAGTTCGCGAGCCTCGTCGTCGCACGGGGCGAGGCGTGGGTCCGGGCGCTGCTCGAGCGCCTCGTCGCGCACGGGCTCCGCGTGTACCGGTCCAACCTCGACACGCGCGAGGCGCTGGCGCGGGAGCCGCTGGCGGTCGCACTCGCCAACGCGTCCAACGTCCACGTGTTCCGCGCCGCGGGCCACCGCGTCGCCGACGCGTGGCTCGACCAGGGCGAAGGCGAGGTCGGCACCTGCGTCGAAGCGCACACGGTCGCCGTGCTGCGCGGGGCGGCGCACCCCGAGCCGGCGCGCGCGTTCGTGGAGTTCCTGCTCGCGCGCCCGACGCAGGAGGAGCTCGCACGCCGCTACGGCGAGACGCCCGTCCACCCCGACGCCCGCTGCGACGGCGTGCGACCGCTCGCGGAGATCCGGCGCACCGCCGCGCCCCTCGCCGCCGTGCGTGCGGCGCTCACGGCCACCGAGGCGCTCCTGCGTCGCGCGGGCTTCGACGTCGCGTAGCCCCCGGTCGCCGCGGGCCCCGCGGCGGACGCTGCGGCGGGTTCGGCACGCCGGGAGCGGGCGCGACGGGCCCGCCGGAGGTTCCCCGCTCGGGACCTTCGTCCTACGATGGCGCCGATGCTTCGGGGGCTCTACCTGCTCTCCGGGATCGCGGCGCTGCTCTACCAGGTCGTGTGGACTCGCCAGCTGGCGCTGCACTTCGGCGTCTCGGCGCACGCGACGGCGACGACCGTCTCGGCGTTCATGCTCGGCCTCGCGCTCGGGAGCGCGGCGCTCGGCCGCGTGGCCGACCGGGCCCGCCGTCCGTTGCTCGGCTACGCCGTGCTCGAGCTCGGGGTGGCTTTCACCGCGCTCGCGTCGCTGGCCGCGCTCGCCGCCGTCGAGTCGGCGCTCTCGGCGGCGTGGGTGCCCGAGCTCTCGCCCGCCGCCTTCGGCGCGGTGCGCACGGGTGTGACGTTCGTCGTGCTGCTCGTGCCGACCGCGCTGATGGGCGGCACGCTGCCGATGCTCGTGCGCGCCCAGCGGTCCGCCGGGGCAGGCCGCGCGGCGGGGAGCCTGTACGGCGCGAACGCGCTCGGGGGCGCGCTCGGCAGCGTGCTCGCCGGCTTCGTGACGCTGGGAGCGCTCGGGCTGCGGGGCTCGCTGCTCGTCGGCGCGGGCCTCAACGCGCTCGCCGCCGCGGGCGCCGCCGCGCTCGCACGCCGCACGCCCGCCGCGGATCCTCTGGCGACGGCCGCTCCGGCCCCGGCGGCGCCGGCCCGGCCGCGCGGCGCCGTGGCGGGGATGCGTGCGGCGTTCTTCCTCGCGGGGCTCGCGGGCCTCGCGGTGGAGGTCGTCTGGACGCGCCTGCTCCTGATGAACCTCGCCTCCACGGCGCAGTCGTTCGCGGCAATGCTCGCGGTCTGCCTCGTCGGCCTCGCGGGCGGCAGCCTCGCCACCGCACGGGTCGCCGACCGAGGCGACCCCGCCCGCCGCTACGGCGCCTGCCTGCTGCTCGCCGCCGTCGCGATCGTGCTGTGTGCGTCGCTGTGGGCGACCACGCCGACACCCGCCGCCGCGCGATGGCTGGTGGACCGGCTCCCCGCGGGGCTGCGCGGCAACGCCTCGTACCGCACGGCGCTCGCGCTCGCGCAGTCGGCACTGCTCCTGCTCGTGCCCTCGCTCCTCTTCGGCGCCGCGTTCCCCTTCGCCGCGCGCTTCTTCGCGGAGGCCCCCGCCGACCGCGGTCGCCGCCTCGGCGGGGCGGTCGCGCTCAACACGCTCGGCTGCGTCGTCGGACCGCTGCTCGCGGGCTTCGGGTGGCTCCCCGCCCACGGCACGCAGGGCACGCTCCTGCTCTGCGCCGGCGCGGCGGCGGCGGCGGGCGGAGCGGCGCTCGCCACCGTCGCCGGGCGTACGAGGAGGGTCGCGCTCCCGGCCGCGCTCGTCGGTGCGACGCTGACGCTGGTCTCGCTGCCTGCCGAGGGCCTGCTCGCGCACACCGAGCAGCGGCGCACCGGCCGGGTGCTGCACGCGGAGGAGGACTCGACCGGGTCGGTCGCGGTCCTCGAGGTGGACGCCGGGTACGAGCGGTTCCGCCAGCTGGCGGTCGGCACGACGTCCATGATCACCGACGGGTTCGCGTGCCGTCGCTACACGCGGCTGCTCGGCCACCTCCCGATGCTGCTGCACGAGGCGCCCCGCGACGCGCTCGTCGTCTGCCTCGGCTCGGGCATGACGCTGTCGGCGGTCGCGGCCCACCCCGACGTCGAGGCGATCGACTGCGTCGAGCTCTCGCCGGCGGTGGTGCGTGCCGCACGGACGTGGTTCTCGCACGCCAACGGCGGCGTCCTCGACGACCCCCGCGTCCGCGTGGTGGTGGACGACGGACGCACGCACCTGCTCCGGACCGAGCGCCGCTACGACGTGATCGCGCTCGAGCCGCCGCCCCCCTACAACGACGGCGTGGCGAGCCTGTACTCGCGCGAGCTGTACGCGCTGTGCCGCGCGCGCCTGCGGCCGGGCGGCGTCGTCTCGCAGTGGATCCCGTACCACGGCGCGACGCTCGCCCACCTCCGCTCGATGCTCGCGACGCTCCGCGCCGAGTTCCCCGCCGTCACGCTGTGGGAGCTCTTCGACGGACGCGAGTACTGCGCCGTCGGCCACCTCGACGACGCGCCGGTGCCCCTCGATCGTCTCGCCGCCCGCGTCGGACGCCCCGGCGTCGCGGTGCACCTCGAGGCCGGCGGGGTGCGCCACCTCGAAGACGTCCTCGCCTGCTTCGTGATGGGCACGCGCGGCCTCGACGCGTTCGTCGCGGGCGCGCGGCAGGTCACCGACGACCGCCCGGGCCTCGGCTACGACCTCGCCGCCGACGGCGTGGTCGCACCCTCCGGGCGACGGTTCCAGGGCGTGATCCAGGCGTCGAGCCTCGCGACCGAGGCATTCGAGGAGGACCCCGCGCACTACCTGCGGGTCCCGGACCCCGACGCCCTGCGCGACCGGATCGCCCCCGTCAAGCGGGCGTGGCGCATGCACGCGCTCGCGCACCGACTGCTCACGCTCCGCCCCGCGGACCACCCCGAGGTGTTCGCGAGCCCGTTCGTCTCGCCGCTGCAGCTCGATCCGGGCAACCGCTACTACGACTTCAGCGCGCGCCGGGGCGTCTACGACGGGGCCCGCGCCCGCCAGCAGCGCGTGCGCTCGGGCGCGGACGACTGAGCCCGGATTTCCCACGAGCCGACGAGGTCGGGGCCGCGCCGGGCCGTCGGGCGCAAGGAAACGCGCGTCGCGCGATCGAGCGCCCTGCCGGCGGGGTTTCACCTCCTCGGCGTGTCCCAAGAACACGCGGTCGTCGGTGAAACCCCGCGCCCGACGGCCCTGCATCGGCCCCGACCGCGGGACGCCGCTCGGTCGGTCCACGACGCCCCTCGTC
>JADZCA010000005.1 GCA_020851795.1 Planctomycetota bacterium
GACGCGCGCCTCCTTGCGCCCGACGGCCCGGCGCGGCCCCGACCTCGTCGGCTCGTGGGAAATCCGGGCTGAGCCCGGCGCGGGCCGCGCGATCCGCCCGTCGAGCGCCGCTCACGAATCGACGCCCGCCGCGCGCCCCTCTTCGCCGACCCATCCCCCCGTTCGAGTCCGCGCGACCTCGCGCACGTCAGGAACCGCGGCGCCGCGAACGCCGTGGACCTCAAGGGCCCGATGAAGGGCGACGGCGGCCTCGGGATCGGGCCGCTCCGGGTCGGGCCCTTCGCCTGCAAGGGCCGCGTCGGCGTCCGCCGCTTCTCGGTCGCGGGCAGGGTGGACGCCGCTTGGCTCGAGAAGGCGGTGGGAGACCTCGTCGCGAAGGACACCGGGCCGTAGCGGGCGCGACGGCGGCGCGCCTGGACAGAGCCGAGTCGCGGGGACGTCCGTCGCGCCCTCGCGACGACCGTCATCCGTGGGAGCTCCGCGGCGCCATCGCGCGCTTGGCGTAGCGTGCACGTGCACGGACCGGTGAGCGCTCGCGCGCCTCCAGGAGTGCGATCACCACCCCAAGTCCCACCATCGAGACGGAGACGAGCGCGACGACGCTGTACTGCGACCGCAGTACGCCAAGGCAGGTTCACCCCGCTCCCGCACCCGACGACGGACCCACCCACAGGGCCCTCGCGCCGAACACGGCTCCCAGGCAACCGAGAGCGAGCGGCCCGGCCGACGAGCGGGGCTTCGACACGAGCAGCACCCCCGCCACAGCCTCTGCAACGACTGCTGCGACGTCCCCGAGGGTCGCGCCTGCGCCCGAGAATGCGACGAGCTTCGACGTGACGAGCGACGCGACGCCCGCGACTCCCAACCAGCGGAGGAGCCGAGACGTCACTTGTCGGCAGCCGGCGCTCATCGGGGTCCGAAGCGGGCCCAGACTCCAGCCTCCGCCGTGCCGAGGTCCAGAAGAGCCTCGTCGAGCCTCGCGTCCTCGCCGCGACGGAACACCCAGAGCCGTCCCCGCAGATCGCTGCACACCGCGACCACGTCGGCGTCGACCGCGGCGGCCCCGCTGTCGAGCCACCCGAGCGCATCGCGTGCGAACTCGCGACGAACCTCGTCGATCGCAACGTGCAGCGCGACAGCCACGTCCATCGCGCGTGCCTCCATCAGCGGGTCGAGGGGTAGTCGGCGTCCTGCACGCCCAGCAGCCTCGCGGATCCAGAAGGACGGATCCGTCGACGCGGGCGATGCGTCGGAGCCGAAGTAGACCTCGAACGACGATCCGACGCGAAGCGCGACGAACCGGAACTGACGCAGACCGAGGGCCAGTGAGACTCCCGCCATCGCCCGCCGGTCCGCGGGGGCGTCACGGAGGATCGCGAGCGCGTCCTCCTCGAGGACCTGAGACGACCTGCCGATCCACGCGCGGTACTCGTCACGCGGAACGCCGATCGGACGAACCACCGCGGGCCCCCGCGCTCGAAGGTACGCGCGCTCGATCCCGAGCGCTCGCGCCTCGATCCGGCGCGGCTCGTCCTCCGCGGCTCGCTCTGCGGCTCGCTCCGCGGAGGGCATCCCATCGCCCGCCACCGGGCTCACCCGACGGGCGTCGGACGAGAACGCGGGGTTCGCTCGCCGGGCATCCGGCGGTGCGGCGAGCTCGCGGGGCGCCGAGGGCTGGCCGGAATCGGAGTGGCTCGCGGAACGTGCGGACGTTTCGTCCACCACCGCGGGTGCGCGACCCATGGCGACACGCCCGAGCTCCACGACAGCTCGACCGGCGGCGCCAAGCAGCACAGCCAGCGCCAGGCTCGAGAGGCGCGCGCGACGGCGGGTCACCGGAGCACGTCCTGGACTCGTGCGCCGACTTCCGACAGCCGGAACTGCAGCCGCGCGGAGACCCCGTCGGCCTCCCCGTGCTCTCGAAGGAAGAGGCGCCCGGCGACGACGGCGACCGTCGTGGCGGGGACGACCGGGGAGCGGTCCCTGACGCCGGCCAAGACGAGGTCCATCGCCTCCGCGAGCAACGCCCGTCGCCGCTCGTCGAAGGCGCGCAGCGTCTGCGCGAGCGACAACCGATCCCCAGGCGGCACGCCCGCCTGCTCGAACCACCGAATGGACGCGGGCACGGACGCGGAGGGCCACGACTGCTCGCCGGCCACGGTCACGTAGAGCCCGGGCGCGTCCGACGTGCTCGCGAGCAACTGGAACTCCCGGAGCTCCCAAGGCGGTACCCCGAGTTGCCGAGCGCGGGCGGCACTGACCCGCCAGAAGAAGTCCCCTAGATCCTCCGCGCGTTCCTCCGCTCGTTGGGCAACGCGCTCGGCGCTCGCGCTCGGTGCGATGACGAAGGCCCCCGGCTGTTGGAGACGAAGGACGTCCAGCGACAGGACGAACGCACTCCCGACCTCGCCACGGGTGTCCACCGGCGGACGGACGGGGATCCCGTCCCGAACCGCCGGCAACGACGGCTCTGCGACGACCGACATGGCGGGGTCGAGCCGCCCGTCGTCCGTGATGTCGACGGTGCTAGTCAGACCGCCCCGGAGCGGGACGACGCGTGCTCGGTCCGTCCTCGAAGTGCCTCGGGAGAACCACGCATGGCTGATGACCGCTCCGACGAGCGCTGCCACCAAGAGCAGAGCACGCGAGTCGCGGACATCGGAACGCCTCATCGACACCTCCGCGGCGGGGGCGGCGGGAACTGCCCGCGCATCCCGACCCAACATCGCAGGCTAGCCCGCCGAACTCACGAATGACGAGGCCCGTCGAGCCTCGGACGCACGGCAGGCCCCGGTCGGGGCGCGCGGATTGCGCCCGGGCGCGCGTCGGCCGCGACGACGGCGTGTTCTCTCGCCATGTCGAGGAGCGGACGACGCGTGGCGACGCGGATCGAATCGCCGACGGGCCCTGCGCCACGCCCGGGCGCAAGACGCCGCCCCGACCTCGTCGGCTCGTGAATTCGGCGGGCTGGGGCCTCGGCGTGC
>JADZCA010000006.1 GCA_020851795.1 Planctomycetota bacterium
CCGCGCGCAGTTCGGCTCCGCAGCAGCGACCGTCGTCGATCGGAACACGCGTCGGGCCGGGGGCTACGCGGGACGTCGTTCGGAACAACCCGGCTCGCTCCGCCGTGCGCGCGGCAGAGGCGCGCGTCGAGCGCGTGCCACCGACCGAAACGCGCCCCGGTCGAGCGTCGCCCCCGACCCGTTCGTCAGCGGCGAAGCCCGTCTCGAGGAGGGGACGATGGACGAGCGGCCCGTCACGGTGTAGGATGATCCCGCCGTTCCCGCAGGAGCCCCGCGCGTCCTTTCGCGCCGAGGTTGGCTTCGTCGTCGAGGAATGGGATGCGCCGACCCAACGGGTCCCGATCGCCGCGATGCGACGCGCTCGCCCGCGAGTCCGGCGTCGCCGCCACGACACGTGGGCGCCCCGCACGCGTCTCGGTGACCCACCCGGTTTCCGGTCGCTCCAGCGTCCGTCGGCCGAGCCCCCCGGGAACGGTGGGCGGAGTGGAGCGTTTTCTCCAGGCCGCCGCGGCGTCGAGTACGGTCGCAATAGGGAGGGCTTCGTTGACCCCCCGGGACTCGCTCGCTAGGATGCCGCGCCCGCGAGCGCGGGGACTCTGGATGCCCCCCTCCCGAAGCCTCGCCGACGGCGCCCGCCGCTGCGTCGGATCCCCTCGCTCGCCCGCCTCAGCCCGCCCGCCCCGCGTCCGATCCTCGCTCCCCCGTCTCTCGGAGCCGATGAGATGACCCCCTCCCGCCGCTCGTCGATCCTGCGTCGCCTCGTGCTGCTCGGCCTCGTCGCCGCCGCCCCGTTCGCGGTGGGCCGGCCGGCCCGCGCCGGGTGGGACGACTTCGAGTTCGTCCAGGCCCTGATCCAGCGCGGCTACATCGAGCAGGCCCGCAAGCTGGTGGACTCGGTCCTCGCCGACGAGAAGCGGCCGAAGACCGAGAAGGACAAGTTCCGCTACGCGCTGGCGCTGCTGGGCAAGGCGGAGGCGGTCAACGCGATCGGGAACGCGTCCACGCCGTGGTCGGACGCCTCCTCGAAGATGGACGCGGCGATCGCGTCGATCGAGGACTTCATCCAGAAGTACCCCGACGACCCCGCGGCCGACAGCGCTCGCATGGAGTCGGCGAGCTTCCGCCAGTGGTTCGTGTCCCAGGCGGCGGACCTCGCCGAGGACACGAAGGCGTGCAAGGAGCGCGGGACCACCTCCGACGCCGTGCTGTCGGACGCGAGCAAGCACGCCGAGTCGGCGGTGAAGACCTACGAGTGGCTCGCCAACAACGCGAAGGACGAGAAGAACACGCGCCCGATCGCGAAGTACTGGCTCGCGGTCATGAGCTACTACCAGGCGCTCACCTACCCGAAGTGCTCGTCGTCGCAGCGCGACGCGATCGCGAAGGCCAAGCAGAAGCTCGCCGACTACGCGTACGACAACGACGGCTTCCTCACCGGCGTCTTCGCGCAGGACTTCGAAGGGCTCGCCGCGCAGGCCGACGGCGACTGCCTCGACGGCCCCGAGAAGTGGAAGGCCTACCGCCTCGCGCTCGAGCGCTTCTCGGCCGCGGCCTCGACGGACGACCAGGGCGACGAGTACCGCAAGGTCATCGCGCTCGGCTTCTACCACGTGGGCCGCCTCGCCAACCACGTCGCCAAGACGGAAGAGCTCGGCGAAGGCGCCAACCCCGCGGTGTCGGACAAGGAGACGCGCGACCTCCTCAAGGAGGCCCGCCGCTACCTCCCCGACCTCGAGAAGCGCGCCAAGGCGACGAAGCTCGAGACCGGCCTCCTCGCGATGGTCGAGTGGGGCCTCGTCGAGTGGCGCCTCGACGCGGCCAACGAGGCCATCCGCATCCTCAAGCGCGCCTCCGAGCTCGGCAGCGAGGGCAGCTTCCCGCGCGTCGTCGCGCGCGCCAACGCGGCGCTGGCCAAGGTCGCCACGGGCGGCGGGAGCGGCGGCGACGACGCCGGCGGCGACCCGTCGGTGCTCTTCAAGGTGGCCGAGGACCTGCGCGGGCGCGGCAAGTTCGTCGAGGCCGTGGGCGCGTACCGCAAGGTCGTCCGCGCGGGCTCGGCCGCGCCGGACACGCTGCGCAAGTACGTCTACCCCGCGTGGTTCGCGATGGGCCAGTGCTACGACGCGCAGAAGCTCCCGATGGAGGCCGCCGCCTGCTACGACGTCCTCCTCGACGAGGCCCGCGCCGGCCGCGTCACGCCCGACAAGGCCGACGACACGACGAAGCGCCTCGTGCGCGACTCGATGGAGCGGTGGCGCAAGCTGCTCAACGACCTCGCGGCGCTGACCGGGGACTCGAGCGACAAGGCCCGCTCGAGCCAGGCGACCGACTACACGATCAAGGAGCTGCCGAAGTGGATCCCGGGCGGCGAGGCCGTGGTCGGCGACCTCGCGTTCCGCCGCGCCCGCGAGCTCTTCGACGGCGCGGTGAAGGACAAGGAGGACGGCAAGCCCGCCGCCACGTGGCGCAAGGGCTTCGAGGACTCGCTGCCGCTGCTCGCCGAGACCGGCAAGAACCTGACGTCGCCGTTCCAGGACGCGGCCCTCGACTACGTCGTCCGCGCGCGCTACGAGCTCGGCGACCTCGACGGCGCCATCAAGTCGGCGGGCGAGGCCCGTGCGTTCTGGGCCTCCGACGCCGCCAAGAAGCGCGCGTCCGACGACCCCAAGGTCGCCGAGAGCCGCGGCATGCGCGTCGCGGCGGTGGACTACACCGAGGCCGTCGCCCACCACGACGCCAAGCGCGACGCCGACAGCCTCAAGATCCTCGACGGATTCGTCGCCAAGCACGGCCGCGCCGCGGGCCCCTACCTCGGCCGCGCGATCGGCCTGCGGGTCGAGATCCTCGCCGCCGCCGGCAAGATCGCCGACGCCGAGGCGGCCTTCGGCGAGCTGCTGCGTGAGGCGCCCGACAGCGCCCGCGTGCCGGCCATCCAGGCCCGCCTCGCCGCGCACTACCAGGCGATCGTCAAGGAGGTCCAGGGTCGCATCGACGCGGTCAACCTCGAGATCTCGGGCCCGCCCGACGACCGCAGCAAGGGCGTGCGCACGCAGCTGTTCGAGGCCGAGCGCGCCGAGCAAGGGCTCGTCGCGGTCATCTCCGACCTCAACCAGCTCATCGCCCGCAACCGCACCTACCTCGGCCAGCCCGACCAGCCGGAGCGCGAGCGCAAGAAGAAGCAGGAGGAGCTCGAGAAGGCCGAGAAGGACCTCGTCGAGGCCAAGAAGCGCCTCGCCGAGACCCGGGCCCGCGCCGAGGACCTGCGCAAGCGCCTCCCCGAGCTGCTCGCCAAGCGCGCCGCGCTCGAGGCCGAGCAGGTGCCGTCTCTGCGCAAGATGACCGAGCTGTACAAGCAGCTCGACGACGCGCTCGTCAAGATGGAGGCGGGCGGCGGCAAGAAGCTGCGCAAGCCCGAGGGCGTCGCCGACCTCGCCTTCAAGTACTTCCGCCTCGCGCGCCAGAATGGCGGGACGGCGTCGGACTGGGAGACGTCGCGCGACCTGTTCGAGCAGTATTTCGCGTTCCCCGAGGTGAAGGCCCTCCCCGACTCGGACAAGAACAAGCGCGCCTTCGGCCGCTACGCCGGCGAGGTCTGGTACCACTTGGCGGAGACCGGCGCCGACGCCGCGGCGGTCCAGAAGGCCTACCAGAAGGCCCTCGTCTACCTGATGCCGTCGGCCGCCCGCAACCCGGCGAGCGCCAAGGTGGTCGCCGGCGTGCTCCGCGGCGAGCTCGCGGTGCTGCCGTTCAAGGACCGCTCGCAGGGGAAGAGCTGGCACATCCCGGTGCGCAAGGTGGACTCGGTCGCGGCCTTCCGTGACGCGGTCCGCGACCTCTCCGGCGACGCGCTCCCCCGCTTCACCAACGACGCGACGCAGGTCGAGTACGAGCGTGCGGTCGCCCAGTTCAAGCAGCTGATGGGCGCCACGGACAAGAAGGACGGGGCGCTGTCCGACGAGGAGCTCGGCCGCACGGTCAAGAGCCTCAAGGACGCCGGCTTCGACCCGGGCTTCTACTCGGTGCACGGCCTGCCGGACAACGACTTCCTCCTGCAGCTCGGCCGTGCCGCGATCCGCAGCGCGGTCGCGGCCGACGCGTCCGCGGCGATCGGCGCGGCCCGCGCGGTGCTCGACTGCCCGCCCCGGCCCCTCGACGACTCCGCGGAGTGGTGGGAGGGCAAGACGCTGCAGCTCGAGGTTGCGGTGACGCTGGCCGAGCGGACCGCCTCGGCCGACGGCGGCGACAGCGCGCTGGCCAAGCGCTACGCCGGCGAGGCGGACACGCTGATGGTGACGACCAAGCAGACGATGCCCCGCATCGGCGGCGGAGGCCCCGAGGCGAAGGACGTGCTCGCCCGATGGAAGGACCTGCGTCGTCGTCTCGACGCGGTGGCGGGCAAGCTCGGCATCCCGCTCAAGCCCGTCGACCTCGACGCGCTGCCGCCGGAGCCTGCCGCCGAGCCCGCGCCGGCGCCCGCGCCCGCGATGGACGACAAGTGAGCCCGAGAGAGACGAGGAGACCCCCGATGAACTCCGCCCTCCGCCTCGCCCTCGCCTCCGCCGTCGCCGCGACGGCCCTCGCCGCCCGCGCTGCGGCCGACGAGATCCGCTACCTCGACGCCGCGACCTGCGCCCCGGTGACCCGGGTCGTGGGCGACGTGGTCGAGGAGAACTGGCTCCAGATCTCGTTCCGAGACAAGGGCGGCAAGATCGACCGCGTGGACACGCGGCTCGTCCTCGACATCAAGCGGGCCGCCGAGGACGCGCAGGCCGCGGCCTTCCGGGCGGCGCTCGCCGAGCTGGCGAATGGCGCCTACGCCGAGGCGCGGCAGCGCTTCGGCACCATGGGCGGCGGAGGCCGCACGCAGGACCCCGCCAGCGGCAAGATCGAGTTCAAACCGTTCCCCGTCGAGCCGGGCAAGGCGAAGTGGTCCACCGCGTACGCGATGTACCACTACGCGCTGGCCTCGTACCTCGAGGGCGCGGCGTCGAAGGACGCCGAGAAGCTCGCCGACGCGCTCCGCGTCCTCGACGCGAGCTCGGGCGACGAGAAGGGCTTCCTCGAGCGGTACAAGGAAGGCAAGAGCCGCTGGTACGCCGACGCGTGGCTGCTCAAGGCCAAGGTCCTCGTCGCGATGGGCGAGCACGACAAGGCCGCGGCCGCCTTCGACGCGCTGTACCAGAAGACGATCACGACGCCGATCGGCGTGCGCTTCTCCTACGAGGCCAAGATGGGCCCCGGTCGCATCGCGGAGGCCAAGGGCGACCTCAACGCCGCCGAGGCCGCCTACGAGGCGGGCGCGTCCGCGATCCAGAGCCTGTTCGAGCAGCCCATGGACCCGTGCAGCAAGCGCGAGCTGGGCCGCTGGTACCACGAGGCGCGCATGCAGAAGGCGCGCGTGCTCCTCGCCGTCGCCGAGAAGTCGCAGTCGGCGCCGGAGTTCGGGCGGCTGCGCACGTTCCTCCAGCAGGGCACGCCCGACGCGCTCAAGGCGCGCTTCGCCGGCAAGCCCGCCGAGGTGGTGGACGCGGTGATGGCCGGCGCGCTCTCGCCGACGGTGCAGGCCGTCGCCCAGAACGGCATCGGGCTCGCCTTCCTCGCCGAGAAGAAGTACGCCGACGCGATCGCGGCCTTCACGGCCGTGCGCGTGAAGTACTTCTCCGTCGCCGACGAGGTGCCGCGCGCGCTGCACTACCTCGTCAAGGCCGCGGAGGCCGCCGCCGCAGGTGCTGGCAAGCCGGCCGTCAAGGCCCTCTACCAGGCGCAGGCCGACTCGGCCCGCCAGGAGCTCAAGACCACCTACCCCTCCAGCCCCTGGGCGAAGGTCTGACCCCCGGGGGGATCCGGGCCACTCGGTCCTTCCCTCTCGACCTTTCGATCTGTAAAGTCCCCGCTTCCGTCCGTCCAGCCGACGTTTCGTCGAAGGAGCCTCCATGCGCTCGCGCACCCTCGCGCTGCTCTCCGCCCTGTTCCTCGTCACCCTGGTCTGCGTCGCCGGCACCGCCTTCGCGGCCGATGCCGCCGACTCGAACCGCATGAACAGCGGCAGCATCACCATGAAGCAGATCCTCGACGACGGCGGCACCGTCGGCTGGATCATCATCGTGCTGTCGGTCGCCACGCTCGCGGTCATCATCGAGTGCGGCGTCAGCATCCGCCGCGACAAGCTCTGCCGCCCCGAGCTGATCGACGAGGTCGAGGCGCTGCTTGAGGAGGACGAGGTGCAGGAGGCGCTCGAGCTCTGCGAGTCCGAGCCGAACTTCTTCACGAACATGGCGGCGGCGGGCCTCGCGCGCGCCAACCTCGGCTACGACGAGATGAAGACCGCGGCCGAGAACCGGGGCGGCGTCGAGGTGACGAAGCTCCAGCAGAAGGTCGGCTGGATCCTGTGGCTCTCCAACATCGGCCCGCTGCTCGGTCTGTTCGGCACGGTGACCGGCATGATCGCGGCGTTCAACGTCATCAAGGCCCTCGGTGCGGCGGTCACGCCGACCGACCTCGCCACCGGCATCTCGGCCGCGCTCATCACGACCTTCGACGGCCTCATCGTCTCGATGCCGGCGGTCACCGCCTACCAGTACTTCCGCGACAAGGTCACGAAGATCGCCATCGACTTCGGCGGCATGGTCGAGGACATGTTCCAGCGGTTCCGCAAGTAGCCGTCCCCCCCTGCCCGGGCCCCGCGCGACCCCGTCGCGCGGGGCGGTCCGACCCGACCCCCCGGAGAGTCCGACATGGCGCTCAAGATCCCGCAGACCGACGAAGGCAAGCTGAACATGACGCCGATGATCGACATCGTGTTCAACCTCGTCACGTTCTTCATGCTCACGCTCGACATGTCGAAGAAGGAGCTCGCCGCGCTCGACCTGCCCCGTGCCTACCAGGGCGTCGAGGACAAGGACCCGTCCACCGACCCGAACGCCAAGCGCGAGGACGCGACGCGGTTCACGATCAACCTGCTGGCGAACGGCAACATCATGTTCAAGGGCATCGAGTACCCGCTCGCCAGCCCGAACCCGCTCGACCAGCACAACTCGCTCGAGCGCCTCAAGGAGGCGCTCCGCGAGCGCGCCCGCGGCGAGAAGCTGCGCGAGCCCGACGGGTCGAGCAAGGTGATGGTGCTCGTGCGCGGCGACCGCACCGCGAAGTGGAAGTACATCCAGTGGATCATGCAGGTCTGCGCCGACCCGAGCATCAAGATCTACCGGATCCACTTCGGCGTCGAGCACCCCAAGGAAGAGCACTAACCCTCGGTCCCTGAGGGAGGCCCCCCCATGCCGCTCAAGATCGAGAAGCAAGCCGACTCCGAGCTGAACATGACGCCGATGATCGACATCGTGTTCCAGCTCATCCTCTTCTTCCTCTTCAGCCTGAAGTTCAAGTCGCTCGACTACCGCATCGAGACCGCGCTCCCGAAGGACCGCGGCATCCAGGCGACGCCGCAGCTGGTCACCCCCATCCCGTCGATCAAGGTCTCGCTGTTCCGCCGCAACGCGGAGGACCCGAAGCGGGCGCAGACCCTCATCAAGGTGGGCTCCTCGGAGATCCTGCTCCCCACCTACGAGTGGACGGGCAGCCGCAAGGAAGACCAGACGATGGAGGACGACCGCGACAAGCGGTTCGCCGGCATCACCGCGAAGATCCGCGATCTCGTCAAGGCCGCGCCGGAGTTCAAGGGCGAGATCGACACGCCGCCGCCCTCGGGTGGCTCGGTCCCCCACTCCGACGTGATGCGGATCCTCGACTGCTTCCTCGAGGCGGGCGTCAAGGAAGTGAACTTCGTCGGCGCCCCCGCGCCGCTCCCGAAGTCGCAGATCCCGAAATAGGAGCGCCCGAGCTCGGGCCGATCCCGCGGCGCCTCGTCCGGAAGGACGCGGCGCTTTTCGTTTCGCGCGCAGTTCGGCTTCGCCGCGACGGGCGATGACGGTCGCAGGGCCCGTCGGGCACCGGGGACGCGGGGAGAAGATCGCAACGACCCACGCGGCTCGTGGACTCTTCGCGCGCGGTTCGGCTCCGCCGCGACGGGCGATGACGGTCGCAGGGCGCGTCGGGCACCGGGGGCGTGGGTCGAGGATCGGAACAACCCACGCGGCTCCGCCGTGCGCGCGAGGACGCGATTCGGCGCGCACCGAGGCGGGCCGCCGCGACGGGCGACGACGGTCGCGCGGCGCGTCGGGCACCGGGGACGCGGGGAGAAGATCGCGACGACCCTCGCGGCTCCGCCGTGCGCGCGAGGAGGCGATTCGGCGCGCACCGAGGCGGGCCGCCGCGACGCGCGATGACGGTCGAAGGGCCCGTCGGGCACCGGGGACGCGGGGACGCCGTGACGCAGCGGTGAACGCCGACGCCTAGGGTCAGGGGATGCGGCGTGTGCGGCTCACCGCGGTCGGACTCGGCCTCGCCGCGATCGCGGCGTTCGCGCGCTGCGGAGAGAACGCCCCGCCGCGCCCGGCCACCCTCGTCCTCGTGACCGTGGACACGCTGCGGCGCGACCACGTGTCCGCCTACACCCGCCCCGGCGAGGCGCCCCGCGCACGCACGCCGCGGATCGACGCCCTCGCCGCCCAAGGGCTCCGCTTCACCGACGCACGCACCCCCGTCCCCCTCACGCTGCCGGCGCACACGTCGATGCTGTCGGGCCTCCCGCCCGCCGTGCACAACGTCCGCAGCAACAGCGCGTCCCGCGTCGCCCGCCGCTCGGCCCGCCGCTGGTCGCTGCTCCCCGAAGCCCTGACCGACGCCGGGTGGTGCTGCGGCGCTTTCGTCTCCGCCGGCCCCCTCGTCGCCCGCTACGGGCTCTCGTCGGGCTTTGCCACCTACGACGACGGCGGGCTCGACGACCGTACCGGTGGCGGCTACGCCGAGCGTCGCGGCCGCGACACCGTCGAGCGCGCACTCGCCTGGGTCCGCGCCGCTCCGCAAGGGCACCGGGTGTTCCTCTGGGTCCACCTCTTCGAGCCCCACGACCCCCACCCCGCCGACTACCGCGGCGACGTCGAGGAGGCGGACGCCGCGGTCGGGCTCCTGCTCGACGGGCTCGAGGCCGCCGGCCGCGGCGACGCGTCGATCGTGCTGACGGCCGACCATGGCGAGGCGCTCGGCGAGGACGGCGAGCCGACCCACGGCTTCCTCCTCGGCGAGAGCGTGCTCCGCGTGCCCCTCCTGCTGCGCGCGCGCGACGTCTCCCCCGGCGTCCGCCACGACCCCGCCGACGTGGCCGACGTCGCCCCGACGCTCGCCGCGCTCGCAGGCGTGCCCTTCTCCTCGGGCACCGCGTCCCCCGAAGGCACCGCGGGCGTCGGGGCCGGCCTCGACCTCCTTGCCGGCCCGACGCCCCCCGACCGCCCGCGGGTCGCCGAGGGCCTGCACGCCTGGCACCAGCACCGCTGGTCGCAGCTATCCGCCGCGGTCGTCGCGGGCTGGAAGCTCGAGGACCGGGGGGAGGCCGCCTCCCGCCCGCGCCGCCTCTCCCGGGTCGGCGACGACCTCCGCGCGGACGACCCGATCGCGGTGCCGGCGGAGGGTCGCCCCGAAGCGCAGGCCCCCGCGGCCGCCCTGCGCGCCTACCGCGCAAGCGAGTCCCGAGCCCGCGACCCCGGTGGAGCGGCCCCCGGGGGGTACGGCGCCGGCGGGCCCGTCGACCCGTTCCTCGACCCCCGCGAGAACGCCCGGCACCCCGACCCTTACGAGGCGATCGAGGACGTCACGCGGCTGGGGTCGGCGGCGACGGCCGTGCTTGCGCCCCCCCACCCGGAGCGTCTCCGCGCCGCCCGTGGCGTCCTCGACGCGCTCGGCCGGCGCGACCCCGGGAACCCCGCCGTCGCGTTCTGGCTCGCCCGGCTCGACCGCACCGAGAACCGGCCCGCGGAGGCGCTGACCGGATTCCGACGCGCCCTCACCCTCGGCCGCCAGGACGCCGACACCCTCCTGCTCGCGATGCGCTCGGCGATGGCGGCCAACGACCCCCGCGAGGCGCTCGCCCTGCGGATCGGATGGCGCGACATCGCCCCCGACGACCCCCGGATCGCGGCCGTCGAGGCCGAGGCGTACGGCCGGCTGGGAGAGGGCGCGAAGGCGCGCGAGGCGCAGGCCCGCGCCGACGCCCTCACGAAGGCAAAGGCCGCCGAGGCGCCGGCACAGGGCTGCCGATGAGCCGGCCCACGGCCCCGCGACCCGTGTCCCGACCCCGCGTGCCTCCGCGTCTTTTCCCTTGCGCCGGGGGGGGAGTTTCCGGTACAGAATCCCCGCTCTGGACACAGGTTAGGACGCGTGACACGGCCGTGACCCACGGCGTGTTGGCTCCTCTCCGCGTGTCGCCGCGCCGAGGCTTTGGCAGGAGCTTCGACGCGACGGCGGCCCGACCTCCGGTCGGTCCGCACCGGACGCACGCTCGGAAGTTCGTGCAGCGGTTGCGGTTGGGAGGGTTCGCGGGACGCGCGACCACGACGGCGCGCTCGCCCGCGGCGGCCTCCAGGACGGCGAGTCCGCATGCGTCGCTCCCACGGAGCGGCGGTGCCGAGGAGACGTAGGTCCATGCAGAGGAACCCGCGTTGGGCAGGTACGGTGGTCGCGGTCGTCGCGGTCGGGACGCTCGTCGTCGCCGGCGGATGCCGCGGTGAGCGGATCTCGCGCGCGGCGTCGGACGACGCCGTCGTCGCGTACGTCGCGCTCGCGGAGGCCCCCGCTCCGGTGCCGGTGGCGGCCCGTGCGGACGAGCCGCCCGCGCCCGCTCCGGCTCCCGAGACGCCGCCCGCTCCCGAGCCGGCTCCGGCCCCGGAGGCCGCTCCGGCTCCGGCGCCCGCGCCCGCACCGTCGGCCGACGAGGCCGCGCGCGCGCTGCTCGAGGAGCAGCGCCGTCTGCAGGCCATCGAGCGCGAGAAGTCGGAGTACGTCGTCCGCCAGCTGATGGAAGCGGCCCGTGCGCACGCCCAGCGCGGCGAGTACGCCGAGGCGGAGAAGGCGCTGCTGCGCGCGAAGGCGCTCGCGCCGACCGACCGCGGCGTCGAGACCGAGCTCTCCCTCGTGCAGCAGATCCTCGACCGCCGCGGCGCGACGTCGGCCGGCACGCTCGAGGACCTGCGCCGTCGTCAGCAGGTGCAGATCGACGAGCAGCGCACGACGGCCGAGAAGTACGCCGAGCGCGGCCGTGACGCCCTCGTCCGCCGCGACTACGACGCGGCCGTCGAGAGCTACGAGCAGTCGCTCTTCATCATCAACTCGTGCCCGTTCCCGATCGACTGGCGCAACCTCAAGCAGACGGCCGAGAACGGCCTCGCCGAGGCCCGCCGCGGTCAGCGTGACACGGCCCGCACCGAGCGCCGCAACGCCACCGAGAAGGCCGTCGGCGCGCTGGCGGAGCAGGAGGAGCGCCGGCTCCTCGAGGAGCAGACCCGCCTCGAGTCGCTGATGTTCTCGGCGATCGACGCGTTCGAGCGCGGCGAGCTCGACCTCGCCCAGGACCAGGCCGAGCGCGTCCTCGAGGCGCAGCCCGACAACGAGAAGGCCCGCGACCTCCGCGAGACGGTGATGGCCGTCCGCCACGAGAAGGTCGAGTCCGACCGCGTCAAGCTCGAGAAGCGTGCGTTCGCCGAGTGGCGCGACGACATGGAGAGCACGCGCAACCTCGAGCACCGCATCCTCAAGTGGCCGAGCCAGTCGTTCTGGTCGAAGATCACGAACGCTCGCGCCGCGCAGCGCTCGGCCTTCGGCGGGAAGAAGGAGAACCCCGACGAGGCTCGCCTCGCCGCGAAGCTCAAGACCACCAACGTCAACCTCGACGTCGAGGGTCGCCCGTTCAAGGAGGTCGTCCAGACGCTGCAGATCCAGACCGGCGTCAACCTCTACCTCGACCCGCGCCTCGGTGACGACGTCATCAACCAGAACGTCTCGCCGATCAAGGTCGAGCAGATCCCGCTCGAGCAGGCCCTCGACATGCTCAAGCAGACGGGCGAGGGCGTGGTGTGGCTCGTGCAGGGCAACGTGGTCGTCTTCACCAAGAAGGACCTCGTCAAGTACAACCTCGTCCTCAAGAACCACTCGGTGACCGACCTCACGCAGGGCCTCACCGACTTCCGCCCGCCGAAGCTCGACCTCGTCCTCTCCGACCAGGTCAACGACGAGGAGAACCCGCTGTTCGGCGCCGAGGGTGAGGAGACGATCAAGCCGTTCGGCGGCGCCTCCGACCTCGTCGAGCTGATCAAGAGCGCGGTCGGCGGCCCCGGCACGTGGGAGATCGAGGGTGCGAGCATCGCCAACCAGGGCGAGGGCTCGATCATCGTCAAGCACACCGAGGAGATCCAGGCGCAGGTCGCGAAGTTCCTCGACGACCTCCGCGCCTTCGCCGGCGTGGTCGTGACGGTCGAGACGCGGTTCCTCGCGGTCACGGACGCCTTCCTGCGCGACATCGGCGTGGACTGGCGCGGCCTCGGCGGCGCCACGGGCGGCAGCGACATCCCCCTCGACGACGTGACGAACGGCCTCGAGGACAAGGCCTCGGCCGGCTTCGACAACTCGTCGGGCGGCAACGCGGCCCTCTCGCCCTTCGCCGGCGCGTACTTCAACGACGGCAACGACGGTGACTTCCGCGGTCGTGCGGAGAACATCTTCGACCGTCCGCTCGGGACGATCCTGTCGAACCTCGGCGGCGCGTCGTTCACCCTCAACTATCTCGACGACTCGCAGATCGCGGCGGTCGTCCGCGCGGTGGAGAAGACCCAGACGGGTCGGACGCTGACCGCCCCGTCGGTCACGGTCTACAACACCCAGCGCGCCAACCTCACCGTCGTCAACCAGCGCGCCTACATCCAGGACTTCGACGTCGAGGTCGCTCAGACCTCGTACATCGCCGACCCGATCATCGGCGTCCTGCAGTCGGGCCTCACGCTCGACGTGCGCCCGACGGTCAGCAACGACCGCAAGTACATCACCCTCGAGCTCCAGCCGACGGTCGCGAACCTGATCGAGCCGATCACGCAGTTCTCGACGCGTCTGGCCTCGACCTCGACGCCGGTCGTGATCGAGCTGCCCGAGCTGCAGATCCAGAAGGCGCGCACCACGGTGCGCATCCCCGACGGCGGCAGCATCGTGATCGGCGGCCTCAAGAACATCAACACGGCCGACCGTCAGTCCGAGACCCCGATCCTCGGTGACATCCCCTTCCTCTCGTTCCTCTTCAGCCGCAAGGGCCGCAGCGACGAGATGAAGAACCTGATGATCATCGTGCGCGCGAAGATCACGGACCTCCTCGAGGAGGAGGCCCGCCTCCGCGGCGGTCGCTGACTCGTCGCGCCTCCGGGCGCTTCCCTGCGGCCCGGGCCGGCGACGGCCCGGGCCGCTTCGTTTCGGGCCCCGTCGTCCGTGGGGCGCGCGGCGGCGGCGCGGTCACGGTAGGATCGCCCCCATGGCCGCGGCCCCCTCCCTCGACGTCGTCCTCTTCGACATCGACGACACGCTGTACAGCACGACGGCGTTCGCCCACGACGCGCGGCGCGCGGCGGTGGCGGCGATGATCCACCACGGGCTCCAGGTGTCCGAGGAGGAGGGCAACCGCGAGCTCGCCGAGGTCGTCGCGGAGTTCACCTCCAACTACGACGAGCACCTCGACCGACTGCTCGACCGCCTCGGGCCCACGCGTTGGGGCGGGCGCAACCCGGCGGTCCTGATCGCGGCGGGGGTCGTCGCGTACCACCAGACGAAGGAGCGCCACCTGCGCCCCCTGCCCGACGCGATCGTGCTGCTCCGCTCGTTGCACCAGGCCGGCGTCCGGACCGGCATCGTGAGCGCCGGGTTGCGCGTCAAGCAGGCGGAGAAGCTCGTGCGCCTCGGGGTGCTCCCGTGGCTCGACCCGGGGGCGATCTTCTTCTCCGACCAGATGGGCGTGAGCAAGCCCAACCCGAAGATCTACGCCAAGGCCTGCGAGGCGCTCCGCGTGCCTCCGGCCCGCACGATGTACGTCGGCGACCGCCCCGAGACCGACGTCGCCCCGGCGCGGGCCGTGGGGCTGCGCACGGTCCACTACCGCGGCGCCCACGGGCGCTACTCGGACTCCCCCGCGCGCCCCCCCGCCGACCACGAGGTCGAGTTGTTGACCGACCTCAAGCCCGTCCTGCGCGAGTCGTACGGCCTCCCCGTCTAGCCCGCCGAATTCACGAACCGGCGAGGTCGGGGCCGGACGTGCGATCGGCGCCCGGCGGGCCTCGTCTTTCGTGACTTCGGGGGGCTAGCGCACCGCCGCGACGGCCGCGATCTCGACCCGGGCGTCCTTGGGCAGCCGGGCCGCCTGCACCGTCACCCGCGCGGGCGGCTGGCTGCCGAAGAAGCGCCCGTAGACCTCGTTCATCGCCCCGAAGTCGGCGAGGTCGGCGAGGAACACGTCGCAGCGGAGCACGAGGTCGAGCCCCGAGCCCGCCGCCGTGAGCACCGCCTCGAGGTTGCGGAGCACGCGCTCGGTCTCGAGCCCCACGTGGCCGTCGCCGACGAGCGAGCCGGTGGCGGGATCGAGGGCGATCTGGCCCGCGGTGAACACCAAGCCGCCGGCGGCGACCGCCTGGCTGTAGGGCCCGATCGCCTTCGGCGCGCCGGGGGTCGAGACGATGCGACGGTCGTTCACGGGGACCTCCGTGCGGGATTCTCGCGCACGCGACGAGAGATTCCACTCGTTGGCGCGCTGATTGTCCGATAACTGTCAGAGCCCCCTCGATTTCGGAGGCGTCATAATCCGACCAGCCGCCCGACGGAGCGTCGCCGTCAGGACCGCTCGGGAAGGTGGCAGGCCGCCCACTGGCCCGGACGGTGCTCCCGGAGGGCCGGCGCGTCGGTCGCGCACCGGTCGAACGCCTTCGAGCACCGCGAGCGGAACGGGCACCCGGCGATCGTCGCGGTGGGGCTGGGGATCTCGCCGTCGAGGGGAATCCGGCGTCGTGCGGCCTCGACCACCGGGTCGGGGACGGGGACCGCCGACAGGAGGGCCTCGGTGTAGGGGTGCAGCGGCGCGCCGAACAGCGCGTCGCGCGAGGCGACCTCGACGAGGCGGCCGAGGTACATGACCGCGATGCGGTCGGAGACGTGGCGGACGACGCCGAGGTTGTGGGCGATGAACAGGTACGTCAGCCCGAGCCGACGGCGGAGGTCCTCGAGCAGGTTGAGGACCTGAGCCTGGACCGAGACGTCGAGCGCGGACACCGGCTCGTCGAGCAGGATGACGTCGGGCTCGAGCGCGAGCGCGCGGGCGAGGCCGATGCGCTGACGCTGGCCGCCGGAGAACTCGTGCGGGTAGCGGCGGCGCAGCGACGCGTCGAGGCCCACGGTCTCGAGGAGGCGGCACACCCGCGCGTCGAGCGCGGCCCGGCCGACGACGCGCCGGTGGACGACCAGCGGCTCCCCCACGATCGACGACACCGTCATCCGCGGGTTGAGGCTCGCGTACGGGTCCTGGAAGACCATCTGGAGGCGAGGGCGGGCCCGGCGCAGCGCGGCCGGTGCCCCGACGAGCTCGGTGCCGTCGAGACGGACGGACCCCTCGGCCACGGGGACCAGCCCCACGATGGCGCGGGCGGTGGTGCTCTTGCCCGACCCGGACTCGCCGACGAGGCCCAACGTCTCGCCGCGGCGCAGCTCGAAGGACACGCCCTCCACGGCGCGCACCACGCCCCCCGCCGTCGGGAAGCGGACGCAGAGCCCGGAGACCGACAGGAGCGGCGCGTCGGGCGGCGTCACCGGACCTCCTCCACGGGCACGACGCAGCGCCGCAGGCGGCCCGCGCCCGCGGCGACCAGCGGGGGCGCGCCGGCCCGGCACGCGTCGCGGACGAGCGCGCAGCGCGGCGCGAAGCGGCACCCGACCAGCTCGCGGTCGAGCCGCGGGGGCATGCCCTCGATGGGTGCCAGCCGCGCGTGCGCGTCGCCGGCCACCCGGGGCACGCTGCGCAGCAGCGCCGAGGTGTACGGGTGCGACGGACGGGCGAAGAGCGCGGGCGTCGGAGCCTCCTCGACGACCTGCCCGGCGTACATGACGACGACCCGGTCGGCGACGCCCGCGACGACGCCGAGGTCGTGGGTCACGAGCACGACCGCCATGCCGCGCTCGCGCTGCAGCTCGCGCAGCAGGTCGAGGATCTGCGCCTGGATGGTCACGTCGAGCGCGGTCGTCGGCTCGTCGGCGATCAGGACGGCGGGGTCGCAGAGCAGCGCCATCGCGATCATCACGCGCTGGCGCATGCCGCCGGAGAACTCGTGCGGGTACGCGCGGATGCGGCGCGCCGGGTCGCTGATCCCGACGCGCGCGAGTAGATCGACGGCCCGCGCGACGGCCTGCGGCCGCGTGAGCCCGAGATGGAGGACCCCGACCTCGGCGAGCTGCTCCTCCACCGAGAGGAACGGGTTCAGGCTCGTCATCGGGTCCTGGAAGATCATCGCGATCCGGTTGCCCCGGACCTTGCGCATCTCCCGCTCGGGCAGGCCGAGCAGCTCGCGGCCCTCGAAGCGCACGCTCCCGCCGTCCACCCGCCCCGCCGGCTTGGCGAGCAGCCCCATGACGGCGAGGTTGGTGACGCTCTTGCCGCAGCCGCTCTCCCCCACGACGCCGAGGACCTCGCCCGGGCGCACCGCGTACGACACGCCGTCCACCGCGCGCACGACGCCGTCGTCGGTGCGGAACGACACGGAGAGGTCCTGCACCTCGAGGACGGGGGCGGTTCCGGCGCTCATCGGCGGGTCTTCGGGTCGAAGGCGTCGCGCAGGCCGTCGCCGAGGAAGTTGAGCGAGAGCAGCGTCGTGCCGAGGAACGCGCACGGGAACGCGAGCAGCCACCAACGAGACTCGACGGGGTTCACGACGTTGGCGTCCGCGACGAGGTTGCCCCACGAGAGCTGCAGACCGAGGCCGAGGTAGGAGAGGAACGACTCCAGCAGGATCACCGCAGCCACCTGCAGCGTCCCGTACACGACGATCGGCCCGATGCAGTTGGGCAGCACGTGCCGGAAGATGATCCGTAGGTCGCGGGCCCCCATGACCCTCGCGGCGAGCACGTACTCCTCGTGGCGCAGCGACAGCACCTGCCCGCGCACGATTCGGGCCATCGTGAGCCACTGCACGAGGCCCAAGGCGGCGAACACCGCGGTGGGGCTGTTGCGGTCCTCGTCGCTCATCGTCAACATGATGAGGATGACGAGGAACATGTAGGGGATGCCGTACAGGAAGTCGACGACGCGCATCATCGCGTCGTCCACGCGCCCGCCGTAGTACCCCGCGACGGCGCCGTAGACGGTCCCGATCAGCACGCACACGAGCGTGCCCACGAGCCCGACGAGGAGCGAGGCCCGCCCCCCGACCAGCACGCGGGCGCCGTAGTCGCGCCCGAGCCCGTCGGTCCCGAACCAGTGCGAGGCGTTCGGCGCCTGGTCGCGGGCGACGGTGTCCTGTCGGCGCTCGTCGAGCCCGAGGAGCAGGGGCAGCAGCGCGCACGACAGCACGACGAGCAGCAGCATCGCCCCGCCGACGAGCGCAAGGCGGTTGCGGCGCAGACGTCGCCAGGCGTCCGCCCAAGGACCGCGTCCGACGGCAGCGGGGGGGACGACGGCCGACGTCACGAACGCCCCCGCAGGCGCGGGTCGATCCACGGGAGCGCCAGGTCCACGAGGAGGTTGAAGAGGATCACGATGCCCGACTCGAGGAGCACCGTGCCGAGGACCACGTAGTAGTCGCGGTTGACGGCACCGCGCACGAACCACTGCCCCATCCCGGGGATGCCGAACAGCGTCTCGATCACGAACGACCCGGTCACGATGCCCGCCGCCGCGGGGCCGAGGAAGGAGACGACCGGCACGATGGCCCCGCGCAGCGCGTGCTTGAGCACGACCTCGCGCTCGGTGAGCCCTTTCGCGCGCGCGGTGCGCACGAAGTCCTGCCCCATCACCTCGACCGTGCCGCTGCGGGCCAAGCGTGCGATGTAGGCGGCGTAGGGCAGCGCGAGGGCGACCGACGGGAGCACGAGCCGGCTCACCGACCCCCAGCCGGCGGCCGGGAACCAGTCGAAGGGACGCCCCAACGCGAAAACGAGAATGAGCAGGGAGCCGATGACGAACGAAGGCAGGGACACGCCCACGATCGCGAATCCCATGCTCGAGTAGTCGCGAAACGTGTTCGGCCGGAGCCCCGCGCGCACGCCGAGGAAGAGCCCGAGGCCGCACGCGATCGTGAGCGCACAGAGGCCGAGCGAGACGCTCACGGGCAGCGCCGGGAGGAGCACCTCCTTCACGCTCCGCCCCTGCACCTTCAGGCACGGGCCCATCTCACCGTCGACGACGAGGCGCCGCAGGTACGCGCCGTAGAACTCGCACCCCCCGGCGAAGCTCTTCGCGGGGATGCCGTAGAGGTCGCGCTGGCGCTCGAGCACCGCCTTGTCGGCGAGCTTCTCGCTCGCGAAGGGGTCGCCTGGGACGCGGAACATGAGCTGAACGCTCACGAACACCAGCAGGAGGAACAGCGGCAACGACCAGAGCACGCGCACGAGCGCGGCGCGCGGGAAACGCCAGGCCGCGAGCGCCGCGACGCCCAGCGCCGCGCCGGCCCCGCCCGCGACGCCGAGGACGCCCCTCAGCAGCACGAACGCGACGACGCCCGTCGCGAGGCCACCGACGACGCGGACCGGCGAAGGACGGCTCACGGGCGGCTCCCTCGTGAGCGAGCCGTGCTCACGTCGCGAAGCGGGTGCTCGTCCTGCAGGTTCGGCACGCGCGCGCCGTCCTTCGTGCCCCAGTAGCGGATGCCCTCCACGTCGGGCTGCACGAGCCCGGTGTTGACGTAGAAGTAGAAGGGGATGATCGGTACGCCGTCGATGAGCAGACGCGCCTCCGCCTCGCGGAAGAGCTGCAGGCGCACCGCCAGGGTCGCCTCCATGCGCGCGGCGGCGTCGGCGGCGTCGCGCTGCGCGGCGAGGAGGGCCCGCATTCGGTCGCCTTCGCGGCACGCGACCACGAGCTCGTCGACCTGCGCGGGCGTCCACGACGCGAGCGAGCCCGCGTCCGAGGCGAGCCCCACCAGCCGGTCGAACAAGGCGTCGCTCCAGCCGGTCTCGTTGTTCCCGTCGCCGGTCGTCCACATGTCGAGGAACGTCTTCGGGTCGCGATAGTCCCCGATCCAACCGGCCCGCTCGACGTCGTACTCGAGCTTGGCGACGTCGGCGAGGAGCGCCTGCCACTCCTTGTTGTTCGCCTGCACCTCGATCCCGAGGACCTTCTTCCACTGGTCCGCCACGAACTCGGCGATCTTCTTGTGCCCCTCGCTCGTGTTGAAGACGATCGTGAACCGCGGGAAGGGCTTGCCCTGCGGGCCGTAGCCCGCCTCGGCGAACAGGCGCCGCGCGGCCGCGGGGTCGTAGGCGAGGTCGTTCGACGGCGACGCGTAGTCCGGGACGCCAGGCGGCACGACGGTGGTCGTCGGGATCTCCCCCTTGCGGGTGAGGTCGCGCACGATCGCCTCGCGGTCGATGGCCTTCGCGAGTGCCCTTCGGACCCGCACGTCGCGGAGGAATTCACGCGTCGTGTTCAGCCGGTAGAAGTAGACGATCATGCCCGGGTTCGCGTGGAAGTCGGGCCGACGGCTGAGCTGGTCGATCAGGTCCGGCGGGTAGATCCCCGGGAGCCAGTCGACGTCGCCCATGAGGTAGAGGTTGAGCGCCGTGGTCTGGTTGTCGTACGGGAGGACGTCGACCGTGCGCAGCGAGACCTCGGACGCGCCCCAGTAGGTGGGGTTGCGCACGAGGCCGATCTTCTCGTTGACCTGCCACGACGCCAGCAGGAACGGCCCGTTCCCGACGAGTCGCCCCTCGCGGAACCAGTCGAGGCCGTACCGATCGACGGTCTTCCGGTGCACGGGGAAGGTCACGTAGAAGGACGTGAGCTCGAGGAAGTACGGGGCTAGCGCGTCGAGCTCGACGACGAAGGTCCTCTCGTCGCGCGCGAACGCGCCCTGGTCGACGCCGAAGTGCGCCCTCGCGAGCGCGAGCGCCGCGGCGCGCCGCTCCGCCTCGCGGCCGAGTGCCGCGAGCACGGCCTCGCCCTCCGCGGGGGTCAAGTCGCCCGAGGTTCGTGACAGCGGCGCGACGAGCGCGCTCTCCGCGGTGCCCGCCACCTGGTCGCGCAGCGCGTTGCGATCGTCGGTCACGAACTCGGTCCACGCACGGAAGGGCACGCCTGCGGGATGGGCGCGCAGGAGCGCGTCGAAGCGGCGGATCACCCCCTCGCGCGCGTCGCCGTCCTTGCCCGCCGCGTCGCCTCGCAACGCGGCGACCTGCGCCCCGTACTTGTTCAGCGCACGGGCGTGACGCACCACGTGCAGGACCGCCGAGTACTCCGAGGCCGTTGCGGGCTCCTGCAGACGCCGCCACGACCACGCGAAGTCGTGCGCCGTGACGGGGTCCCCGTCCGACCATCGCGCGTCGGGCCGGAGGTGGAAGGTCCACGTGCGCCCGTCGGGCGAGACGTCCCACGACGCCGCCACCGCCGGCACGGGCTCGAACGTGCCCGGGTCCTTCCGCGTCAGCCCCTCGAAGAGCGCGTCCGCGAGGCGGCCTTCGATCTGCCCTTTCATCCGGTGTGGGTCCAGCGACTGCGGCTCGCTGCCGTTGACGAAGACGAAGTCCGCGCGCGGGGCCGGCGTGTACGCCGAAAGCGTCGCCGCCACGACGACGAGGGCACCAGCGAAGGCGGCGAAGAGCCCGAGGAGGGTGCGGTACATGGCGTCCGGGACGAGGGAGGCGGATCCTACCCGCGGGAGGCGCCGCGCTCAACGCGCGAGGTCGTCAGTCCGTACGTCCGACGCCGGTGAGCAGCTGGGGGTCGAGGATCGAGCGCCGGCGGTCGCCGCCGCCCGTGAAGATCCCCTTGACGGTGCGCCCCACGAGCCCGGAGTCCACGGGGTGCCAGAGGGGCACCACCACGGCCTCCTCGAGCAGCATCGCCTCCGCCTCGGCGAGCAGCGTGCGCCGCAGCGTCTCGAGGCCGGCCGCGTCGGTGGCCTTGTCGAGGGCGGGCTTGACCGTGGGCAGCGCCGCCACGGCGGCGTCCGGCTTGGCCTTGAAGCCGGCCACGTCCTTCGCGCCCGCGATCAGCGCGTCGTAGAGCGGGCTCGACCACGCGCAGTCGCCCGCCGGGTTCTTCGTCGTGAACGCCGAGAGGAAGGCCAGCGGGTCGTCGTAGTCCGCGATCCACGTCTCGAGGAGCGCGTCCCAGAGGCCCGCGTCCACGGCGATGCTGAAGTCGGACCCGATCTTCTGCACGTAGGAGTAGTCGTCGCCGACCTTGGCCTTCCACGTCTTCCCGATCGCGTCCGCCGCGCCCTCGAACGTCGCGTCGGCGACGATGGTGAGCCAGGACCCGTCCGGGAAGCGCCGCTTGCCGTACAGCGCGGCCGCCTTCGAGGCGTCCACGGAGAGCGTGCGCGGGAGGTCGGCCATCCCGCTGGTCCCGGGCGGCACGAAGCGTCGGGCGACCGGCGGCGTCACCGCGCTCACCGCCTTCGCCGCGACGGCGTCCTTGGCGACGAGCGCCGCGAGCGCCTGGCGGGCCTCCTTCTTCTCGAGCGGCCCCGCGCAGCGGAAGCGCAGGATCGCGACGCGGCCCGAGGTCACGTCGTAGGCGTCGCCCGCCAGCGACGCGTAGATCTTCTCGGTGTCCTTCGCGGGCTTCCACCCCGGCGCCTTCGCCGCGCGGATGCCCCTCGAGATGTCGGGCGTCAGCGCGTCGGCGTGGACCCACTGGCACGCCCCCGTGCCGTACTGGCGCAGCACCTCGTCGGGCCCGTTGTCCACCAGCGCGACGACCTGGTCGAGCCCGACGCTCGACGCGCGCCACCACGCGGGGTTCTTGAAGAGCACCACCTTGAAGGGCGTCGCCTCGCCGCTCTCGTTGGTGGCCTTGAGCGGGAAGTCGGTGAACGAGACGAAGGCGCCGTTGCAGACCTGGTTCTGGCTCTTGTTGAACGCCTGGTCGCGCTTGTTGCTGACCCACTTCTCGTGCACCGGCGCGAGCGGCCCGCGCGCGAGCAGCGACGGCAGCCACGGCGCGGGGCCCGCCGTCGTGACGACGAGGGTCTTGTCGTCCTTCGCCCAGAACGAGCGGTCCTTGCCGACGTGCTCCTCGGCGTCGCGCACGTCCGTGTTGAGGCGGTCGAGCTCCTTGCGCAGCACCTGGAGCAGCGCCCACGCCCGCTGGCCCTGGTAGGGCTTGTCGGCGGGCCAGGTGGCCAGCTCCTTCGCCTCCTTCGCGTCCACCTCGCCCAGCCACCCGCGCGCGTTGCGCTCGGTGTCGTTGAGGAACGCCTGCACGTCGTCGGGCGAGAGCGTCTTCTTCTGCTTCTCGCCGCCGATGGCCTCGAGCAGGTCGCTCGAGACGCGGTCGAGGGCGACGGCGCGCGGCTTGATCGTCGAGAGGACGAGCACCCCGGGGATGGCGTCGAGCGCGTGGAGGTGCGGCGAGGCGGTGTCGGGGTCGAGCAGGCGGCGCCACGCGTAGACGAAGTCGGTGGCCTTGACCGGCCCCTTGTCCTTGAAGGCGTCGCCGAACCGGTGGAACCACATCGCGTCGCGCAGGTGGAAGGTCCACGTCCGCCCGTCGGGCGAGACGTCCCACGACGCCGCCGCGCCGGGCTCGATCTTGCCGGTCTCGGGATCGAGCCGGGTCAGGCCCTCGAAGCACGCGAGCACGACCCGCTCCTCGTCGGGGCCGCCGATCTTGGCGGGGTCGAGGGAGCGGCACGGGGCGGCGTAGGTGAGGCGCTTGGCGCCTGCCGCCGGCGCGTCCTCGGCGCGGACGGGCCCCACGCCCCCCATCGCGAGCACGATCGTCGCGAGCGAGACCGCCGCGACCCAGCCCAGCGCACCGGAGCGACCCATGGCGACTCTCCCGCCGCACCCTCGGGGACGCCCCCCGCGAGCCGGGGGCGCATCTTACCGCGGGCGCTGCCCCGCGCGGCGGGCGATCGCCGCCGCGACGTCGGCCGGGACGAGCCCCGTCAGGTCCCCACCGAGGGCCGCGACCTCGCGGACCAGTGTGGACGACACGAAGGCGTGCTCGGCGGAGGGCGCGAGGAACACGGTCTCGAGCTCCGGGGCGAGGTGGCGGTTCATCTGCAGCATCCGCAGCTCGTACTCCCAGTCCTGGTAGGTGCGGACCCCGCGCACCAGCACCGACGCGCCCTGCGCGCGGGCGAAGGCGACGAGGAGCCCGTCGAAGGGCTCCGCCGCCACGTTGCGCCAGGGCGCGACGTGGGCACGCACGAGGGCCACGCGCTCCTCGGCGGGCAGGAGCGTGGACTTCCCCGCCGCCGAGACGGCCACGACGAGCCGGTCGAAGAGCCCGGCCGCGCGGCGCACGACGTCGAGGTGCCCGTGCGTCACGGGGTCGAAGGTGCCCGGGAACAGCGCGACGCGGCCGGCCATCGGGACCGACTCTACCGCGCCGGGCCCGGCGGCGTCACGGGGCGGCTCCGAGCACGTCGTCGCGCGCCTGGAAGGGCGACCGCGTCGGCCGCCCGCCGATCGCGGGGAGCACGTCCACGAACACGCCGAGGTCGCGGCCGGCCTGCTTGGCGGTGACGCCGAGCTGGAAGACGTGGTCGTCGCTGAACCGCAGCAGCGACAGCCGCACCGAGCCGTCGCCGCTGCGCTCGAGGTCCTCGTAGGCCGCCACGCGGATCGCCCACTTCGGGTCCCATCGCCAGTACGCGTCCACCCACGGCCCGAGCGCCTTGTCGTGCACCTGACGCAGCCCGACGGCGACCGCGAAGTCCTCCGTGGGCGCCACGAGGACGCCGCCGGTGGCGCGCCGCAGCGCCGCGCCCTCGAATGCCCCGAGCGCGTTCGCCGCGAACCACACCTGGTTGGGGGCGAGCTCCCAGAGCAGCCAGCCCTCCGCCTCGCCCGGCCCGCGGCGGCCGTAGGGGCCGATCTCGTCGGGCCACCACGACACGCGCAGGCGCGCGTCGAGCAGGTCCACGTTGCGCCGCTCGTCGCCGACCCCGCGCGACGTGGTGAGCCGGTTGCGCAGCTCGCAGAACACCTCGGTGCGGTCCTCCTCGGTGTCGATGCGGTCGAAGTAGGGCACGTCGTCGGGGTCGTAGGGGTCGAGGAAGCGCGCGTACCCCCCGACGTCCACGTCCACCGTGTGCCGCAGCCCGTCGAGCGACCACGGCCCGCCGAAGGTCCCGAAATCGCGGTGGAGCTGGACGTTGGCGCGCACGCCCGCCTCCATCGCGGTCCGCACGACGTCGTCGCCGCCGTCGTCGCGGTCGAAGTACGCCGTGCCGCGCCCGCCGACGAAGGGCGAGACCCGCACGTCGCCCAGGGAGAACGGCGCGTAGACGCGCTCGGTGAGGTCGAGCCGGTTCGCGTGGTAGCCGTCGTCGTCCACCGCGTCGTCGAAGTTGTGCACGAGCGACCCCGCCCGCGCCTCGGTCGAGAGGTCGAGGGACGGCCCGGCCCCGAGGCGCGGCAGCGGCACCGACTCGGACCACAGCGCGGCCTCGGGCTGCGCGACCGACTCGGTGACGAAGTCGCGCCAGTGGGCGCCCGCGGTCAGCGTCGCGGCGGCCCCCCCGTCGAGGAAGCGGGCCCGCGCGTAGGACTCGCGGTCCTTGTGCGTGCGCACGTCGGCCTCGAAGAACTCGCGCTGCACGCCGCGGTCGGAGAACAGGTTGGCCTCGGCGTCGAGGCGCCACCGCGGCGCGACCTCCCAGCGGTTCTCGAGCCACAGCATGCCGCGGAAGCCGGGCCCCGCGTCGTAGCCCGTGCGGTCCTCGCCCGTGGCGTCGTGCATCGCGAACGTCTGAAGCCGCCCCTCGACCGCGCGCAGCTTGCTCTTCCACGACGGCAGCCGCCACCGCAGGTCGGTCGCGCCCGCGGGCCCGCGGTCGGTGTAGCCGCCGACGTCCACGGTCCAGTCGAACCACGGCTCCGGCGAGCCCTCGCGGCCGCCGAAGCCGAGGAACCCCGTCCAGCCGAGCGACGAGCGCTTGCCGAAGCGGAGCCGGCGCACGCCGACGGGCATGTCCTCGAGGTCGTCGCCGCCGAACGTCGCCGAGCCGACGCGGAACAGCGGCACGCGCTCGGCCTGCCCGACGATGCCCTGCGCGCTGTAGCGCTTGGTCGCCCACGGCGCCGAGGCCGTCGACCCGGGCGGCGCTTCCTGCCCGCGGAAGCCGAGGAACAGCGGCTCGCCCGCGACCGCGTCGCCGTACTCCTCGATCGACATCGTCGAGACGCGCAGCGCGATGCGGTCGTTGGCGCGGCTCGTGGACGCCTCGGCGTCGTCGAAGCTGGCCAGCCCCGCCGCGAGGATCCGCGCGCGCGACGCGCGCACGTGCAGCGGCACCGGCGTCGCGTCGCGCCCCATCGTGCCCGCCTGGCCGTCGAAGCGCGGCTCGACGAGCAGCGCCCGGTTGCGCCGCGCGTCCACGTACAGCTCGCTCGCACGGAACCGCAGCACGCCGGAGACCAGCTCGACGCCGCCCTCGGCGTACACGCCGACGAGCGCGTCGGGCACCACCGACGCCCCCGCCGTCGCCACGGGCCCCGCGCCGCGCGACCCGGCCCCCGCCCCCGCGGCCGCTTCGCGCGCCGTCTTGGGCGTCCCGGCGGCGCCGTCGGCCTCCGCGCCGCCGAGGAATCCGCCGAGGTCGGGCGACTTCTCCTTGTCGAGCCACACGACGATCGAGCGGGCCTTCACCGACAGGTCCTTGCCCGAGACGTGGGGGTTGCCCACCAGCACGCACACCCACGTGGACTGCCCGCCGTCGAAGACGTGCAGGCGCCCGACGAGCGGGTCCATCGTCAGCCGGACCGACTCCGGGAGCGACGCGAGGCCCGCCGCGCCCTTCCCCGGGGCGCGGGCCGCGTCGGGCGCGGGCTCGGTGCGCGGGGAGGCGCTGGGCGCGGTCGGCACCGTCGGCAGGGGGACCCCGAGCAGCTCGTCGAGGGCCTCGGGCGGCGCGGGGTGGGCGTCCTTGGCGCGGGGCTCGGCGCGCGGACGGGGCGCTTCGGCGGGCCCGGCTGCGGGCCCGGCGGGCGCCTTGCCCGGCGGCGGCGGGTCGCCCGCGACGGCCGGCGCGCCCCGTAGGGCGGCGGCGAGCAGGAGGGCCCAGAGGGGGGCAGCCGTCCGGCGCATGCGAAGGCGGGCGCGATCCTCCGGGTCGCCCGGCAGCTACCGGGGGGCCCGGCGCCGGAGGACGGAGCGGACGATACCCGACGCCTCCTCGACGCGCAGGACCCGGGCGAGCCCGAGGTAGAGGACGACGCAGGCCCCCACCGTGGCGACGAGCCCCCCGGCGGAGGCGAGCAGCCCGTGGTCGAGAGGCCCCCCCCGGTGGAGCAGCATGCGCGCCGCGACGTACGCGACGCCGCCCATCGCGAGCGAGGCGGCGACGACGCGGAGGGCGAACCCGGTCCCGGGCCCGCAGCGGTGGCCGCGGCGGTGCGCGCTCGCGCGCAGCGCGAGGTAGTTCACGGTCGCGCCGAGCGCCGTGGCCAGCGGGAACGCCACGAGCCCCCACGGGCCCCGCGCGCCGACCGCGACCCCGAGCGTGGCCGCGATCCCGGCGAGGGAGGCGGCCATCGGCGTCTTCGTGTCCCCGCGCGCGTGGAACGCCGCGGCGGCGCTCTTGACGCCGGCGTAGCAGACGACGCCGAGCGCGTAGGCGCGCACCGCCTCGGCCACCATGGCCGTGTCGGCCGCGTCGAACGCGCCCCGCTCGTAGACGACCCGCACCAGCGGCTCGGCGAGCGCCACCAGCCCGACGCCCGCGGGGAGCGCGAGCAGCAGGTTGAGGCGCAGCGCGCGGCGGATCACGTCGTCGAGCCCGGCGGTGTCGCCGGCGGCGGCGTGGCGGGACGCGGCCGCCAGCGACACCGTCCCCAGCGCGACGCCGACGAGCCCGATCGGCAGGTGGATCAGGCGGAACGCGTAGGTGAGCGCGGAGACCCACCCCTCGCCGCCGGCCGCGAGCGCCGTCGTGACCACGATCGTGACCTGCGTGCCCGCGAGCGCGACGGCGACCGGCGCCATGCGGCGCACGACCGTGCGCAGGTCGGGGTCGCGCAAGCGCGCGTCCACCACGAGCCCGCCGCGCCAGCCGACCGCGCGCAGGGCCGGCACCTGCACGAGCGCCTGCGCCAGCCCGCCCAGCAGGACGAACACCGCCCAACCGAGCAGCGCGTCTTCGACCGACCATCGCAACGCGAGCAGCCCGAGGCCGCCGACGATGGAGACGACGTTGAACGCGACGGGGGCGAACGCGGGCACGACGTAGCGGCGGTGGGCGTTGAGCACGCCCATCAGCACCGCGGCGGCGGCCACGCAGGGCAGGAACGGGAACATCACGCGCGTGAGCGGGACCGCGGCCGCGCGCTTGGCGGGCCCGGCGTCGGCGGCGACGACGTCCACCACCGGGCCGGCGAAGAGGATCCCGAGCACGGCGAGCGCGCCCGTCACGGCGACGAGCGTGCCGAGCACGGTGCGCGCGAGCCGGAAGGCGGCGGCGTCGCCGCGCTCGGCCCGCACCTTCGAGAAGGTCGGGACGAACGCGCTGGAGAGCGCCCCCTCCGCGAAGAGGTCGCGCAGGAGGTTGGGGATGCGGAAGGCGACCTGGAACGCGTCGGCCAGGTGCGTGGCGCCGAAGAGCCCCGCGAAGAGGGCCTCGCGGACCAGCCCCCCCACACGGCTGGTCGCGGTCGCGACGGACACGACGGCGGCCGGCCGGCCGACCGCCTCGCGCGCGCGCTCGCCACCCTCGGCCACCGGACGACCCTCCGGGCGCGGACGGCCGCGCCCGCGCCGCGAGGGCTCGGTCGCCGCGCGCCCCCGCGCGAGCGCCGCCCCCCGACGGCCCCGACCACCGCTCACCGAGCCGAACGGGCCTCCGCGAGCGCGGGCGCCGCGGCACCCGCGCGCCCGGTGTCCCGTGCTCCGTCCGAGCGCGGTCAGACGGGCGTGAGGCCGAGGCGGCGCTGCTCCACGTGGCACTGGACGAGGTGCCCGTCCTCGGCCTTCACCGTGGGCGGCTCCTGCGCCGAGCACAAGGGGAGCTCCGCCAGCGGGCAGCGCGGGTGGAAGCGGCAGCCCTTGGGCGGGTTGAGGGGGCTGGGCGGGTCGCCCGGCAGCAGGATGCGCTTGCGCTCGCGCGTCGGGTCCGGGACGGTGATCGCCGACAGGAGCGCGCGCGTGTAGGGGTGGACCGGGTTGCGGAACAGGTCGGCCGAGCGGGCGGTCTCGACGATGCGGCCGAGGTACATCACCGCCACGCGGTCGGAGAGGAACTCCACCACCGACAGGTCGTGCGAGATGAACAGGTAGGCGAGGTTGCGCGTCTCCTGCAGGTCGCGCAGCAGGTTGATCACCTGCGCCTGGATCGAGACGTCGAGCGCCGAGATCGCCTCGTCGCAGACGATGAAGTCGGGCTGGAGCGCGAGCGCGCGCGCGATCCCGATGCGCTGGCGCTGCCCGCCCGAGAACTCGTGCGGGTAGCGGTTGATGTAGCGCGGGAGCAGGCCCGTCTGCTGCATCAGGTCCTTGACGCGGTCCTCGACCTCGCGGCCCTTGGCGATGCCGTGGACGCGCAGCGCCTCGCCGACGATGTCGAGCACCGTCATGCGCGGGTTGAGCGAGGAGTACGGGTCCTGGAAGATGATCTGCATCCGCCGACGCAGCGCGCGGAGCTCCTCGGCGCCGGCGGCGCGGACGTCGGTCCCGTCGAAGGCGACGGTGCCGGCCGTCGGCTCGACGAGGCGCAGGATCGCGCGGCCCGCGGTGGTCTTGCCGCAGCCCGACTCGCCGACGAGCCCCACGGTCTCGCCCCGGCCGATGTCGAGGTCGATGCCGTCCACGGCCTTGACGTGGCCGACGACGCGGGAGAACAGCCCCTTCGTGACGGGGAACCACTTCTGGAGCCCGCGCACCCGCAGGAGCGGCGCGGTCCCGACGGCAGCGGGCGCGGCGGCGGTCACGACTTCGCCTCCCGGAGCGCGGCGGCCTGCTCGAGGCTCGCGGGGCGCCCCTCCTCGATGAGCCAGCACGACGCCTTGTGGCCGTTCCCGAGGTCGGAGAGCGGCGGCTCCTCGCGCTTGCAGCGCTCGGTGGCGAACGGGCAGCGCGGGTGGAACTTGCAGCCGGACGGGAACGCGAGCGGGTTGGGCACCTCGCCCGTGATCGTCGAGAGGCGGGCCTTGTGCTCGCCGATCTTGGGGCGGGCGTGGAAGAGGCCGATCGTGTACGGGTGCACGGGGCGCTTGAACAGCGTCGCGACGTCGGCGTACTCGACGATCTTGCCCGCGTACATCACCGCGACGTCGTGGGAGATCTCCGCCACGATGCCGAGGTCGTGCGTGATGATCAGCACGCTCATCCCGTAGTCGGTCTGCAGCTTGCGGATCAGGTCGAGGATCTGCGCCTGGATCGTGACGTCGAGCGCGGTGGTGGGCTCGTCGGCGATGAGCAGGCGCGGGTTGCACACCAGCGACATCGCGATCATCACGCGCTGGCGCATGCCGCCGGAGAGCTGGTGCGGGTACTCGTCCACCCGCCGCTCGGGCGCCGGGATGCCGACCTTGGCGAGGACGTCGATCGCGAGCTCGCGCGCCTTCTTCGCGCTCGCGCCGAGGTGGAGCACCGCCGGCTCCATGATCTGGTAGCCCACGGTGAACACCGGGTTGAGCGACGTCATCGGCTCCTGGAAGATCATGCCGATGTCCTTGCCGCGGATGGAGCGCATCCGCTTCAAGGGGGCCTGCGCGAGGTCCTCGCCGTCGAGGAGGATGCGGCCGCCGACGATGCGCCCGGGCGGGTCGGGGATCAGGCGCATGATCGACAGCGCCGTCACCGACTTGCCGCAGCCGGACTCGCCGACGACGCCCAGCGTGCGGCCCTTCGGGATCCGGTAGGACACGCCGTCCACGGCCTTCACCACGCCGGCGTCGGTGAAGAAGTGGGTGCGCAGGTCCTCGAGCGAGAGCAGGACGTCGTCGCCGCCGCCCATGGCCTCACCTCCGCAGCTTCGGGTCGAGGGCGTCGCGCAGCCCTTCGCCGAGCAGGTTGAAGACGGTCACGACGAAGAAGATCGCGAAGCCCGGCACGAGGATCAGGTGCCACTCCTGCGACGAGCGGCCGGTCGTGAGCATCTGGCCCCACGAGACGGCGGTCTGGTCGCCCAGCCCGAGGAAGGCGATGCCCGACTCGGTCAGGATCGCCCCCGCGATGCCGAAGGAGGCGGACACGAGCACGGGCCCGAGGCAGTTCGGCAGCACGTGGCGGAAGATCACGCGCCGCTCGCGCAGCCCCACGGCCTGCGCCGCCGTGACGTAGTCGAGGTTGCGCTGGCGCAGGAACTCGCCGCGGACGAGGCGCGTGACGCCCGGCCACCCGACGAAGCCGATCGCCGCCATGATCAGGAAGATGCTGCGGGACTCGAACACGGCGATGATCGTGAGCAGCAGGAACATCGTCGGGAAGCAGATCATGATCTCGACGAGCCGCATCACCAGCAGGTCCACCTTCCCGCCGTAGTAGCCCGCGAGGCTGCCGAGCAGGATCCCGATCAGGATGTAGATCGACACGCCGACGAGGCCGATCGTCACGCTGATGCGCGCGCCGAACACGATCCGCGTGGCCACGTCGCGGCCGTTGACGTCGCACCCGAGCCAGTTCACCGCGTCGGGCCGGCTGCGCGCCCGGTCGCGCGCCTCGGGCTCGCCGACCGCGTTGGGGTGGAACGGGACGGGCGGGAACAGCGTCCAGCCGGCCACCTGCGCCTCCGGCCCGCGCCACGGCGTGGGCAGCGACGTCTCCTGCGGCTTGAGCTGGATGGCGACGAGCCCGGCCGCGCAGAGCAGCAGGCAGGCGAACCGGGCCCGCGACGCGGACAGGCGCCCCGCCGCGCCGAGCCCCACCACGACCGCACCCGGGAGGACGACGCCGAGCACGGCGACCGCGAGCGCCGCCTTGCCGCCGACCACCGCCCAGAGCTCGAGCGCGCCGACGACGACGAGCAGGGCGAGCCCGCCGAACCGCAGCGCCGTGAGGAGCCGCACCACGGCGGCGAGCAGCCCGAGCCCACCGGCGAGGCGCAGGAACGGCGGCAGCCAGTCCGGGGCCCTCAGCACGAGGCCCGCGGCGAGCAGCCCCGCGGCCACGAGCGCCGTCCGGCCGACTCGTGCCCAGGCGACGCCCGGCGCCCCGACGCGGAGCGCGCGCACGGTGCCGGGGACGAGCAGCCAGACTGGCAGCGCGAGCAGCAGCAGGTTGAAGAACACGTCCACGCCGCCCTCGAACCACGTGCGGTCGAAGAGCGACGAGAGGAGCGGGCTCGTGGGGAAGCCGCCGTCGGCGTGGACGAGCGGGAGGTTGAAGGCGAGCAGCGGCGCGAACACCGCGACGCCGACGAGGCCCTTGACCAGCGCCCACGCGGCCATCGCGACACGGTTCTTGCGCAGCTGGCCGCCGACGACCTGCCAGTACGAGACGCGGGCGGCGTCGGCCGCGGCCTGCGCGGGGGCGGGAGCCGGGACGGACGGGGCGGCGGCGCTCACTTGTAGGAGATCCGCGGGTCCATGACGGCGTAGAGCACGTCGGACAGCAGGATGCCGAGCTGGGTCAGGGCCGCCACGATGAGCGTCTCGCCCACGACGATGTTGTAGTCGCGGTTGTTGATCGCCTCGATCGTGAGGAGCCCCATCCCCTTCAGGTTGAAGATGTACTCGACGACCACCGAGCCGCCCACCAGCGCGGGGAGGAAGCCCGCGAGCAGCGTGACGATCGGCATCATGCCGTTGCGCGCGGCGTGCCGGAAGATCACGGCGCCCTCACCGAGGCCCTTGGCGCGCGCGGTCCGCACGTAGTCGGCGCGGAGCACGTCGAGCATGCCGCTGCGCGCGAAGCGCGAGAGGCCCGCGAGCCCGCTGTAGGTCATCGTCACGAGCGGCAGCGTGATGTGCCACAGGATGTCCTTGAGCCGGTCCCACGTGTTCCAGCCGAAGGACTCCGAGTCGGAGAAGCCGCTCGTGGGGAACGGCGCGTGCTGACCTCGCGTGAACGCGGCGAGCAGCACCGTGCCGACGAAGAACGACGGGAGGCTGTAGAGCAGGAACAGCACGAGCGACGTGCCGCGGTCCGCCGGCGAGCCCGCCCCGACGGCCGCCCCGATGCCGATCGGGATCGCGAGGACGTAGATGATCAGGATCGAGAGGATCGACAGGACCATCGAGACCTGCAGGCGCTCGAGGATCAGGTCCACGACCGGCCGCTTGTACTGGTGGCTCGTGCCGAGGTCGAGGCGGAGGAGGTTGCCCCAGTAGGTCCCGAACTGCGTGTCGGTCAGGCCGATGCGGAAGCGGTCGAGCCCCGACCACTCCCAGCGACCCTTGCGTCCTTCGAACCACGCCTGCCAGCGCGCGACGCCCGCCGCGCGGTCGGCCGGGGAGGCCCCGTCCTTCCACGCGACCGTGGCGAGCTCGGCGTTCTCGGAGGCGAAGCGCCGGTTGCGCTCCATGAGCGCGGGGTCCTGCGTGGGGATCGTGCGCTGGTGCGCGCAGCGACGGAGCCAGTACTGCACCGCGTCCTGGTCGGCCCCCTCGGTCTCGAGGAGCAGCGCGACGAGGCTCGGGACCGCGTACGTGCCCCAGTCCTCGAGGCGCTCGGTGGCGAGCCGCTTGCGCTTGGCGCCGACGGACTGGATCGGCGCGCGTGCGTCGTCGAGCGCCGCACGGACGTCCGCCACCGTGAGCGACGTCCACCCGTTCCAGAACACCGGGCGGTCGAGGGCGAACTGGCGGCGGAAGAGGAACTCGGACTCGCCCTTGGCGATGTCCTTGGTGGGGTCGCCCTTGGTCTCGGTCTCACCGAACCCCGCCCCGTCGCCGCCGGGCCGGCCCGGCGCGGCGAGCATCACCAGCCAGAGCACCAGCGAGATCCCGAACAGGGTCGGGACCATCAGCAGGACGCGCTTGACGACGTAGGTGAACAAGCGTGCCCGCGCTCAGCGGTCCACCCACATCGGGAGGGTCCGGATGAAGGGACGCGTCTTGAACTGGCGCTCGATGGGGTTCTTGAGCCACTTCGCGTGAGCGCCGAAGGTCTTGCTCCACCCGACGAAGCAGACGGGCTGGTCCTCGAAGAGCAGCCGCCCGACCCGACGCGCCTTCTCCTTGCGGGCCTCGACGTCCATCTCCGTCCGCAGGGCGTCGGACAGCCGGTCCACCTCGGGGTTGGAGTACTCGATGTAGTTCGAGGACTTCGGCTCCTGGATCTGCTTGCTGGTCCAGATCTGCTCGAAGTCCTGGTCCCACGCCTGCGAGCCCCAGCCGCCGAAGGACGCCTCGAAGTCGCGGTCGTGGAGCTTCTCGAGGTAGAGGCTCCACTCGAGCGGCACGGGCGTCATGACCACGCCGATCGCGCGCAGGTCGTTGCGGTACTGGTTGATCAGGGCCTCGACCTCGGGCGACGGCGAGCGCCAGACGAGCTCGAACTCGAACTTGCGCGTCTTGCCGTCCACCGTGCCCTCGCGCACGCCCGTCTCCGGGTTGAGCTTCCACCCGCGCTCGTCGAGGATGCGGGCCGCCTCCTTGAGGTCGTAGCCGAGCGGCTTCAAGTCGGGGTCGGCCGACGGGCTGCCGGGGAAGATCGGGCTCGACATCGGCACGAGCCGCCCGAGGAAGATCTTCTCCGCCATCGTGGAGACGTCGCAGGCGAGCGCGAGCGCGCGGCGCACCGCCTTGTCGCGGAACAGCGGGTGCGTGTTCTTCCAGCCCACGTAGTAGTAGACCGGGCGCAGGCCCTTGTAGGTGACGAAGGTGCCGTTCTGGAACGGGTTCTCCGGCCGAAGGTCGTCGAGGACGTGCTTCTTCCACTGCGACGCCGTCAGGCCGAGGATGCCGAGCTCCCCCGCCTGCAGCTTCAAGAACGGCGTCTCGTTGTCCTGGTAGACCAGCAGCCGCTTCGTCTTGACGGGGTAGCGCGAGCCCTCGCGCGCGCCGTACCAGTCCTCGAAGCGCTCGAGGGTGATCCACTCGCCGCCGTCGTAGGGGAGCATGCGGTACGGGCCGCAGCCCGGCGTGCTGATCCGGTTGTAGAAGTGCGCGTTGAACTGCTGCCCGAACGTCTCGGGCGGGAAGCGCGTGCCGTCGGCGTCGTAGGCGTAGAGGAACTCGGGCAGGAGCGCGCGCCCCAGGGTGAAGCTGATCGAGTGGTAGACGGTCCGCTTCCACCGCACGACCGCGGTGAAGTCGTCCACGAGCGTCACGCCCTCGCAGTCGTCGAAGTACGAGCGCAGCGACGCGGCCTCGACCTGCGGGTTGAGGATCGTGTCGATCGTGAACTTGTAGTCCTTCGCGGTCACCGGGTGGCTGCCGCGCAGGTGCGGGTACTTCGACAGGTCGAGCGCCAGCGGCTGCCACACGACGTCCTTGCGGAAGAACAGCGTGTACTCGCGGAAGTCCGGGCTCACCTCGACGCGCCAGCACAGGGCCGGGGCGTACTTGTACGGGTCGCCCCAGTGCTCGCCCGCCGGCGCGTCCGTGACGTAGAGCTCGATCTCCTCCTGCATCGACGCGGAGGTCGAGAGGATCGGGTTGAACGACTTCTCCTGCGGCCCGAACGCCGTCCCCACCAGCCCGTCTTCGTGGCCCTTGCTCTCCGGCGGGATCAGGTTGACGGGGTCGAGCGAGACGAAGTTGCGGTAGCGGCCGGGCGTCCCGGCGGGCTTGCTCGCGTCGAGGGCGGCGTCGAGGCCCTCGTTGGCCGCCCACCCCCACTCCGTGCGCGCGGGCGGCACGACGACCTTGGCCCCGCCGTCGGCCGGGCCGACGCGCGCGCCCGAGGCCAGCATCGTGACGACCGCGTCGGCCTTCCCGTCGAGGCGGTCGGCCCGCCCCTTGAGGTCGTCCACCTTGCGCGCGAGGTCGCCGACCTTGTCGGTCAGCGCCGAGTTCTCGCGGGTCAGGGCCGCGACCTGCTCTTCGACGTGCGTGCCCTGCCAGAACGTCAGGAGCAGGAGGAAGGCCACGATCGCGGTGAACGCGATCTTCATCGTCGTCAGGAACGGGTTGCTGTCCATCGGGGCTCCGGTCGTCCTGGCACGAGAGCGGGGGGCCCAACCTACGGGCCCGGGGACCGACCCGCAACCCTATCCCCGTCGCCGGTCGGAGGCGCCGAGTCCGCCGGCGTCGAGGTCGGGCGCACCGGGCCCTCCGGGAGCTTGAAGAAGCGCTTGATCAGCTCGCGCAGGCGGTGCGTCTGCGCGTCCACCCGGGCCCGCGAGTCGGCGTCGAGCGCCGCGCGCGCCTCGAGGAGGCCCTCCCGGCGCAGGGCCGCCACCTCCGCCAGGCGGTTGGCGAGGTCGGGGGCGCGCTCGAGCGCCGTCCGCAGCGAGGTCGAGCCCACGGCGACCAGCCGCGCGTCGCCCAGCGCCCGGACCGTCGCGGTCCGAGGCTCCCCCGTCAGGAGGCTCATCTCCCCGAACAGCGCGCCGGGCTCGAGCACCGCGACCTGGCGCTCGGCCTTGCCGTCGGAGACCAGCACGGCCACGGTGCCCTCGTCGACGACGTAGCACGTGTCGCCCGGCTCGCCCGCCAGCACGACGCGCTCGCCCGCGCCGTAGGCCACGCAGCCCGCGTCGCGCGCGAGCACGGCGAGCACGTCCTCGGGCAGCGCCTCGAAGAACGGCACCGAGCGCAGGCGGGAGAGCACCGCCCGCGCGCGGGTCTCCGCGTCCTCGGTGCGGGCCGCACGGCGGCGCACCTCGCGCACCGGGTAGGGGAACTCGATCCCCTCGCGCTGGAAGTGGTACCAGATCTGGATCCGCAGGTCGGACAGGATGTCGTGGATGCCCGAGAGGTCGTCCACCCACACCTTGAGCTGGTACTCGACCCCCGAGTCGGCGAACTGCCGCAGCCGGTAGACCGGCGCGGGCGTCTGGAGGATCTTGGGCACCTCGAGCACCGCGCGCCGCAGGACGTCGCGCACGCGGTTGGGCGGCGCGTCGTAGGCGGCCTGCACGAGCACGAACTCCGCGTGCGCCTTCGTCGGTTTCGACTGGTTGCGCACCTTCGTGGCGGTCACCTGCCCGTTGGGGATCGTGACGACGTCGCCCTGGCGCGTGCGGATCTTGGTGGTCCGGCGGGTGACGGCGACGACCTCGCCCTCGTCCTCGCCGAGCCAGATCCAGTCCCCGATCGTGTAGACACCCTCGCCCACGATCGCCCACGCGGAGATGAAGTTCTTGATCGTGTCCTGCAGCGCCAGCGCGAGGATCGCGGTCGTGACCGCGCCGGCGGTGAACAGCGCCGAGAAGAGGTCGTTGCGGCGCCAGATCCCCCCCACGACCACGAACGCCATCACGAGCCAGAGCACGTAGCGGCCGAGGTCGATGAAGACCTCGGGGATCTTGAGGCCCAGCTCCTCCGTCACGATGCGCGAGGTGAGGAAGCTCGAGACGAGCCCGTACACGCCCGTCGCCCCGAAGAAGACGAGGAGGCTCCACCCCGTCCGCGCGGTCGGCGCGCAGCCCTCGTCCCAGAAGAAGAGCGCCTCGACGCGCCCGCCGACGAGGAACGCCCCGACCAGCAGCGTGATCGCGGGCGCGAACGCGAACGCGGGGCCGACGAGCGCGGGCCACCACGGCACGCGCGCCCGCGCGAGCACCTTGAGCGTGAGCACGCCGGCGACGAGGGCCAGGAGGCCGACGGCGACGCCGACGCCCCAGGCGGCGATCGGCGCCATCGCGAGCAGGGAGGGGACGGGCGCCACCGCCTCCCACCCTATCCGGCCGACCCGCGGCCATCCACCGTCCGCCCTCGTGCTTTCCATCCGCCGCGGCACCCCGTAGGCTCTCCGCCCATGCGTCTCCGCGTCCTCGGGTGCGCCGGCGGCAGCGCCCCCGGCGCCCAGCTCTCCTGCTACCTCCTCGACGACGTCCTCGCCGTGGACGCGGGCGCGCTCACCACGGCGCTCGACTTCGGCGCGCAGCGCCGCGTCCAGGACATCCTCCTGACGCACGCGCACCTCGACCACGTGTGGACGCTGCCCCTGTTCCTCGCCAACCGCTTCGGGGGGCCGCCCGTCCCGTGCCGCATCCACGGGGCCTCGTACGCCCTGGAGACCGTGCGCCAGCACCTCTTCAACGACCGGATCTGGCCGGACTTCACCGAGGCCGTGCGCGAGAGCGTCCCCCTCGTGCAGTTCTCCCCCATCGACCCGGGCGACGTCCGCAAGGTGCTCGACTACGAGGTGACCTCGATCGCGCTCGTCCACGCGGTCCCGTCCCAGGCCTACTTGCTGCGCAAGGGCCGCTCGAGCCTGCTCGTCTGCGGCGACACGTACTCGACGGACCGCCTCTGGGAGATCGCCGACGCGACCCCCGACCTGCGGGGGATCCTCATCGAGTGCTCGTTCCCGTCCCGCTACGACGGGCTGGCGCGCGCGAGCCTGCACCTGACGCCGCGGCTGCTCTCCCACGAGCTCGAGAAGCTGCACGCCGACGTGCCGGTGCTCGTGACGCACATCAAGCCCGAGGACCGGGCCGAGGTGGTCGCCGAGCTCGAGGCGCTGCGCGAGCGCCGCCTGCGCATCCTGCGCGACGGCGACGTCCTCGACGTCTGACGCGCGGAGGCGCAGCACGGTGCCAGGCACCGCGGTGCGGTGCCTGGCACCGCGCTGCGGGGCGCGTGCGGAGCGTCAGCGGCCGCCGCGGGCCCAGCGCGCGGCGCGCGCCGCGACGCCGACGCCGCCGTCGAACGAGCCGCCGTAGGACGCGACGACCGGCTCGAGGCGGCGGACGCGGTCGGCGCTCTCGGGGTGGGCCGACCACGCGGTGCTCGGGCGGTCGGGGAGCGCCTTGAGGTAGGAGAGGATCCCGGACGCGTCGTAGCCCGCGTCGTAGAGGATGTAGGTGCCCTCGAGGTCGGCGGCGTGCTCGGCCTCGGGCCCGTAGCCCTGCGAGGCGAGCTGGCCGGCGAAGCCGCGCACGGTCTCGCGGAACAGGTTCGTCAGGCGGCCCTGGTCGCGGGGGGGGAGCCCGGCGCCCGCGGCCCCGATGCGGAAGGCCGCGGCGAACCCCGACTGCCAGTACGCGCTGGCGCGGATCACGGCCTCGCCGTGCTTGAGCGACACGTGCGCGATCTCGTGGGCGAGGATGCCCGCGAGCTCCTCCTCGCTGCGTGCGCGCGCGACGGCGCCGCGCGTGACGAAGACGAAGCCGCCCGGCCCCGACAGGCCGTTGGCCTCGTCGGAGGCGAGCACGGCGAAGTGGTAGCCCCCCCACGTCGTGCGCACGCGGGGCGCGAGCTCGACGAGCGCGGCACCGATGCGGCGCACGTAGGCCTGGCGGCCCTCGTCGGGGTCGAGGCCGTACTTCGCGATCGCCGCGGCGGCGACGCCGCGCCCGAGGTAGTACTCCTGCTCGGGCGAGAACTGGATCGCCATCTGGTCGCGCAGGTCCACGGCGGACTCGACGACCGCGCCGACGAGGTCGGCGCCGCGCTCGGCGCCGCGGCCGAAGGCGTTGCGCGCGCCGTTGCGCGCGATGTCGCCGGCCCGGCAGCCGACGAGGGAGAGGCCGACCACGGCGAAGAGCGCGAGCGGGCGGAGGGCGCGCACGGTCAGCGGTCCCGGCCGAGGCGACCCTCGGCGATGAAGGCGTCGAGCTCGTCGGAGCCGGGCTTGACCCGCTTGCCCTCGAGCGCGTCCACGAGCGGGTAGGCACGGGCGAGGTCGGCCTCGGTGGCCTTGAGCTCGCCCTCGGTGGTCTCGTCGAACTGGCGCCCGGCGAGCGACACGTCCGCGCTGGTCCCGCCGCCGGCGGCTGCGCCGCGGCCCGTCAGCGCGCCGCGCTGCACGAGGTCGCTGGCCCGCACCCACCCGACCGCGCCCGCCTCGGTGCGGACGCGCGCGAACAGGCCCTGCGTGGACTCGACGACGACCGCGGTCCCCGGGGCGAGCACCGAGAGACGCTTGCCCACGGGGCTCGGCGTCTCCCGCAAGGCGGCGCCGTCGCGCGACTGCACGCGGCGCTCCTCGCCCGGCTGCATCTCCGCCAGCACGACCCCGCCCAACAGCAGGGCGAGGACGAGCGCAACTCCGGTCCGACGGCGCATGGAGGACCTCCGACGACCACCCAACCCCGACCGAGCCTACCCCGTCCCGGGGGCCCGGCCAAGAGACCGGGGGTCCGGCGGTCCGCGCGGCGTCCGCGCGGCGCCGGGATCGTCAGCCCTTCTCGTGGAGGACGTACTCGCCGTCCCACGGACGGTCCCGCACGCCCGAGCGGAGCTCGGCGACGAGCTTGCGCATCCACCCGCAGGGCCCGTCGCCCTTGCGCAGCCGCGACGCCTCGTCGATCGCCGCGTCCGCGGCGTCGAGGTCGTCGGCGAGCACCGCGGCGTGCGCGCGCGTGAACGCCTCGACGTGCGCGGCGAGCTCGGGCGCGACCCGGCCCGTGAGCCCGACGAGCTCGTAGACCGGGATCGGCTCGGACTTGCCCACCACCACGACCTTCGCGAGGGGCTTGACGACGATCCCGTCCTTGGCGCGCTGGTACGTGCCGTCGGCGATCAGGATCCCGCTGCCGAACGCCTTGTTCGCCCCCTCGAGACGGCTGGCGAAGTTCACCGTGTCGCCCATCGCCGTGTAGGAGAGGCGCCGCTCGCTGCCCATGTTGCCGACGACGGCGGGGCCCGACGCGAGGCCGATGCGGTTGAGCAGCGGGGGCAGCCCCAGCGACTGCGCCAGCGGCGTGGTCCCGGCGAGGGCTTCGCGGCACGCGACCGCGGCGCGGCACGCGCGCAGCGCGTGGTCCTCGTAGGGCACCGGGTCGCCGAAGAACGCCATCACCGCGTCGCCGATGAACTTGTCGATCACGCCCTCCTGCTCGAGGACGCACGCGGACTGACGCGTGAGGTAGTCGTTCATCAGCTTGACGAGGTCGGCCGGCGACAGCGCCTCGGAGATCGACGTGAAGCCCTTCACGTCGCTGAAGAGCACCGTGAGCTCGCGCCGGCGGCCGCCCAGCCCGAGCAGCTCCGGGTCCTTCTTGAGGGCCTCGATGACCGCGGGCGACAGGTACGAGCTGAACGTGCCGTCGAGCCACTTGTTGCGCCGGCCCTCGGTGAGCGCCTGGTACGCGCTCACCGCGGCGTAGGTCGTCAGGAGGGCCAGCGACGGCGAGAAGAGGTCGAGGACGTGCCCGCCGGCGAAGGCCCGGTAGGCCCCCACCCAGATCGCGACCTCGGCGCCGAGGAACGACAGGACGAACGCGCCGCGCCGGCGGAACCAGCCGCCGACCGCGCCGAGCAGCCCCGCCAGCCCGACGGTGATCGCAGCGTTGAGCCACGGCGGCACGGCGACGCGGCCGTCACCGTGCAGGAGGTTGTCGAGGATCGTCGCCTGCAGCTCGGGGCCCGGGTAGTTGTCGTCGATCGGGACGGAGACGACGTCCTTGAACCCCGACGGGTTGTGCCCCCACACGACGACCTTGCCGGCGACGGCCGAGGGCACCGCGGTCCCCTTCGTCGGGAGCGGGACGTCCTTCGGGTCCTTCCCCTCGTTGGCCCACTGCTCGCGCCGCTGCACGAGCTCCGCCCCAGCCACCACGAGGTCGGCGGGGCGGACCTGCGCATACGAGTCCGCGGTGCCTCGGAGCGCGACGTAGAACGTGCCGTCCGCGGCGAGGCGCTGGCGGGCCTCGCCGATGACGACCGCGCCTTCCTCGGCCGGCCCCGCGCCGCGCGCGATCCACGCCGCCGACAGCGGGAGCGAGGGCACGGCCACGTCGCCCGCGCGGCCCGCCGGCGCGACGCGCCGCACGATGCCGTCGCCGTCGGGGATCGCGTTGGCGAAGCCCACCGACGCGCAGGCGCGCAGCAGCCGGAGCACCGGGAGGTTGACGTGGGGACGCAGGATCCCGGGGCGAGCCCGCACCGGTGGGAAGCACGAGAGCCGCTCGGCAAAGTGCGGCGCGCGCAGCTCGGCGGCGCGCGCGCCGCCTTCCGGCGCGACCGACGTCAGCTCGCACGCGAGCACGACGGGCCCCGTCGCGCCGCCGTAGGCCGCCGCGAGCTTCTCGGCCTCCTTCTCGTCGTACTCCGCCGCCTCGATGCGTGCCCGGAGGTCGCGCGTCGCCTCGTCGTCCCCCTCCGGCGCCTTCTGCGGCAGGCCCTTCTCGTCGCGCCCCTTGCCGCGGTCGAACTGGTACACGTCCACGGCGACCGCCTTGACCCCGGCCGCCCGCAGCCATTGGAACGCGAACGACGTGGTCTCGAGGGACCACGGGAACTGCTCGCCGGCTCCGTCCCGCAGCGCGGCGATGTCCTCGTTCTGCACCACCGCGAGCACGATGTCGGGGTCCGGGCGCCGCGAGCCCATGTAGGTCTTCGTGCGCGCGTCCAGGAGACGCAGCTCGAGGCCCTCGACCGCGACCGTGTGCCGGGCCGCCGCGAGCGCCGAGCCCACCGCCAGCCCGATCAGGGTGCCCGCCACGAGGCGGGCGCGCGGGGTCGTCGTCGAGAGGCGCGGCAGGCGGGGCATCGGCGGGGATCCTACGCGGCGGGCGCGCGGTTCACTTCACCGCCGCACGCACGACGCCGCCCAGCCGGCTCGTCACGACGACCTCGGTGGGCCGCGCGTCGGGAGCGAGCCACAGGTCGAGCGTGCGCGACGCCATGCCGCGCACGCCCTCCTCGAGCCGCGCCACACCCTCGACCACCGGGACCGCCACGGGGCCCGCACCCGGGACCTCGACCTCGCGCGCGGCGAGGACCCGCGCGCCCGTCACGGCGACCCCGTCGGCGGGGAGCAGCCCGTGCCGCGCGGCCCAGACGGTGACCGTCGGGAGCATGGCCCGGTTCTCGACCACCACGCGCAGCCGCTCGACGCCCCCGTCGCGGGCGCGCGCGACGACGCGGACGGCGAGGTCGGGCACCGACGCCGCGTGCTCGAGCGTGAACAGCGCGTTGCGCACGCACAGGTCGGGCAGGAAGTCCACCGGCGTGCTGCGGATCGTGAACCGCCGCCAGCCGCCCAGCTCGACCGCGCCCAGCGTGGGGTGGCGCGCCTGCTTCCACCGCACGAAGCCCGCGCCGTGCAGCGCGACGTCGTTCCAGCGCAGCGCCTCGAGGTCGCCGCCGACCACCGAGGTCCCCCACCCGAACAGCCCCCACAGCTCGTTGGTGAACGACGGGACACCGAGCGCGTGGGCGGTCCACTCGACGAAGCCGCCGTGCACGCGGTAGAGGTCCTCGCGGATCTGCATGTAGCGGTAGCCGGGCAGCAGCAGCTCGCCGCGCTTGCCGAGCTCGTCGTAGAGCGCGCGGTCCTCGGCGGGGAAGCCGGCCTCGCGGTCGGTCCGCGCCGCCGGCGGCCGCAGGATCATCCGCCCCGCGTTGTGGTAGCTCTGCACCGCGGCGATGCGCGGGTGCGCGAGCACGAACTGCGCCGTCGCGCGCGTCTCGGGCTCGGAGAGCGGGTACGGCCCCGCCCCGCCCTGCTCGGGCTCCGGACGCCACTCGCAGGGGAAGTTGCGGTTCGGGTCCACGCCGCCCGGCCCGTCCTCGTTGACGCGTCCGTCGCCGTCCTCGTCGGTGCCCTCGCTGCCCAGCACGCGCCAGCGGCCGCGCTCGCCCGGCTTCCGCGCGCGCATCAGCCGCGGGTCGCGCTCGTCGTCGACGAGGTCGCCGTTCTCGTCGGCGACGCGCATGACGAGGATCTCCCCGTCGCCGTCGAGGTCGTCGGGGCCGTCCTCGTCCACCGCGCCGTCGCGGTCGTCGTCCACCGGGCGGAGCACGCGGCGCGGCGAGTGCTCGTCGTTGGGCACGTGCAGGAAGCGCTCGCGGCAGTCGGGGTTGACGCACGGCGCGAGGTGGAACACGACGCGCGCGAGCAGCGCGGCGACCCACGGGTCGGTCTCGCGGCGCTCGAGCAGGTACTTCGCGGTGAAGAGCGTCACCTCGGCGCCCTGCACCTCGTTGCCGTGCGTGTTGCCGTCGATGTACATCGCGGGCCGGTCGGCCGGCGGACGGTCGCCGGCGGGGTCGGCGAGCGTGAGCACCCACAGCGGCCGGCCCTCGCGGCTCGTCCCCATCGACTCGAGGCGGGCGAAGGTCGGGTAGGCCGCGGCGATCGCGCGGAGCGCCTGCTCGAGCGCGGCGTTGTCGTAGTAGCGGTCGAACGTGAGCCCCGCGAGCGGGCGCGCGGCGGGCTCGCCCGCGCGGGCCGGGGCCGCCGGGGCGACGAGCGCCGTGGCGAGGAGGGCCGTGGCGAGGAGGGCGGGGACGAGGCGGCGGAGCGGGCTCATCGCAGCGTGGCCTCCCCGGTCGCGGTCCCCGCGACGCGGTGCGCGGCGGTCACCGTGCCCAGCGCACCCGGGCCCGCGCGCCGCACGAGCCACTCGACGGGCGTCGAGACGGCGCCCGCGCCGAGCGTGCCGACGCCGACGACCTTCGGACCGGCGAGCACCTCGACGCCCTCGGCCGCGCGCAGCGAGAGGCGCACCGCGTGGGCGCGCTGCGCTCGCTCGGCGCGCACCGTCTCGGTCGGGCCGCCGCCGACGTTGCCCGCGCGCGCGCGCACGACCGCGAGGCCCGCGCCGCGGGGCTCGACCTCGACGACGACCGAGAGCCGCGGCGCGACGGCCGCGTGCGCGAGCGGGACGCGCAGCACCGACCGCACGGCCCCCGCGAGGAGGTCGCGGGGCGGCTCGTGGCGCGAGAACGCGCGCCAGCCGCCGACCTCGACCGTCCCCCACGTCGGGTGCGCGACCTCGTGCCACGGCACGAAGCCCTTGCCGCCGAGCACGCGGTCGTTCCACACGAGCCAGTCGAGCTCGTCGGGGTCGGCGCGGTCGCGGCCCACGGTCGCTTCCTTCACGATGCGCCACACGGGCACGCGCAGCGCGACGGCGCCGAGGTGGCGCGCCGCCCAGTCGAGGTCGCTCCCGCGGTTCTCCGACGCGCCGGGCCGCTCGGAGGCCTTGCGGAGCTCGACGCCGCCCGCGGCCTCGCGCCACGCGGGCGCGAGCGTCCCGTAGAGCGTGTCGTCGGCGTCGGCGTCGTTGCCGCGCTCGCTCGCGCGCTCGAGCCGCGGCCCCTCGGAGGTGAACGCGTACCAGCCGATCAGCGCGGGCGCGTCGTAGCTGAGGTCCATCAGCGCCTTCGCCTCGGGCGCCGACCCGGGGAAGTCGCCGTCGCCGGGCCACGCGCCCATCTCGTCCCAGAACCCCATCAGGTTGCGCGCCACGTCGGTGCCCGGCGGGTCCTCGTCCACGACGCCGTCGCCGTCGTCGTCCTTCCCCTCCGGCACCGGCGCGTCGTAGGAGACGGCGCGCCGCGCGTCCACGCCGGCGTCGCGCATCGCGCGCGGGTCGCCGAGCACCTTGCCGTCCTTGCCCGGCGCGTCGTCGGGCACGAAGGACCCCGTCGCGCGGCGGCGGCGCATCGACAGCACCTCGCCGTCGCCGTCGAGGTCGTCGGGGCCGTCCTCCCCCCGCCGGCCGTCGCGGTCGCGATCGGTGTCGCCGCCGCCCCACCGCGGCCGCCCGGAGAGGAACGACGCGAGCGCGTCGGGGTTGGGCGCCGGCACGACGATCCACGCGACGCGGTCGTCGGGCGGCGGGAGCCTCGGGCCCCCGCCCCCCTCCGAGGGCGTCACATCGGGCGCGACGAGGTCGGCGACGGCGAGCGCCGCCGCCGCACCGGCCGCGTCGCGCGCCCCGAGCCCGCCGTGCACGAGGACCTGCGGCGCGTCGGGGCGCCCGACCCGCAGCGCGAGCAGCGGCCGCCCGGCCGCGCTCGTGCCGTAGCGCTCGAGGCGGACCGGCCACCCCCACGGGGGGCGCGCGGCGATCGAGCGCAGCGCGGCCTCGATCTCCTCGGGCGAGCGGTAGCGGAGCGGCAACCCCGGGCGGCCCGTCGGCGACGCGGGGCCCGCGTCGTCGGGCGCCGGCGCCGCAGGCGGAGGGGGCGGCGTCGGCGCGGAGGGCGGCGCGGCGACGTCCTCGCCGCGCGCGACGGGGGCGAGCGCCCCGACCACGGCGGCGGCGACGAGCACGGGCAGGCGGCGCAGCATGGGGCAGGAGCCTACCCCGGCGGCCCCCGGAAACGCGCAGGGCCCCCGCACGGGGGTGGGATGCTCCGCGCGACGACCGAGGCCTGCGGTCCGCTCGCGTGCGCTGGAACCGGCGCCCCGGGGGCGGTGTCGAAGGTGGCAGGTCGAGGCCGAGACGCCGGAGGTGTCGATGCGCCGTGCCGTCGCTGCGCGTTGGGTCGTCGGGATCGGGGTCGCACTCGTGGGCAGCGTGGTCGGGGCCGTCGCCGGGCCCGCCGCGGCCGCGGGGGAGCTCTACGCCACCGTCGAGCGCACCGCCTCGCCGGGCGAGCGGGCGCTGGTGCGGGTGCGCGCGACGACGCCGGGCGCCGTCACCGCGCTCGCGTTCCGCGTGGAAGACCCCGCGACCCTGCTCGACGCGGGGCTCGACCTGCGCGACGGGGCATCGCTGCGTCCGCGGCTGCTCGCCGCCCTCGACGCCGCGCGACCGCTGGCGCCAGGTCCGGCCCGCAACGGCGCCCCGGCCGCCCCGGCCGCGCAGGTCGCCGCGCACCTGACCTTCGTCGCGCAGGGCAAGGCGACGCTCGGCGCGCCGACGGGGGTCCCCCCCGCCGAGGGCACGGTCGCGCTGCCGGAAGCGACGGTCGAGGTCCCGCTCCCGGCGTCGGGGCTCTACGTGGTCGAGGTCGCCCACGACGGCGAGACCGCGCTCGTCGCGGCGCTCGTCTCGCGCATCGCGCTCGTGACCAAGCGCGAGCCCGGTGGGCTGCTCGCGTTCGCGGTGGACCGCGCGTCGGGGCAGGCGCTCGAGGGCGTGAAGGTCGTCGTCCGCGGCGGCGGCGCGGCGCTCGCGGAGGGCACGACGGACGCGCGCGGCCTCTGGCGCCACGCGGGCGCGCTCCCGCCGACCGCCGAGGTCGTCGCCTCGCGCGGCGACGACCTCGCGACGGGCCGCGAGGCGTACTTCCCCGCCGACGTGCCCGACCGGCGCGTCTACGCGTTCACGCACCAGCCCGCCTACCGACCCGGCGAGCGGGTCGAGCTCAAGGGCATCGTGCGCGCGTGGCGCGACGGCGCGTACGCGCTCGACGCGGGCGTCGCCGAGGTGACGGTGCACGTGGTCGCCGCGCGCGCGACGGAGCTCGGGCAGGTGAAGGCCGCCGTGTCGGCCGACCTCGGCACCTTCGTCGCGTCGTTCGACCTCCCCGCCTCCGCGCCGGTCGGCGACGCGTCGCTCGTGGTCGAGGCGGGCGGCAAGGCCTACGCGGCGCCGTTCCGCATCGAGGAGTACCGCAAGCCGACCTTCGAGGTCACGGCCGCGCCCGATCCCGCCCGCGTGGTCAGCGGCGGCGACGTCGCCTGGCGCGTCGAGGGCGCGTACTTCGAGGGCGGGCCGCTCGCCGGCGCGCCGTTCTCGTGGGCGCTGACGTACCACCGCGTGGACCGCGACCTGTTCCCCACCGACGAGCTCGCGCACCTCTTCTTCGGCCGCGAGCGCGAGGCCTTCACGCCGACCCCCGTGGCGCAGGGCGAGGGCGTGCTCGACGCGCAGGGCGTCGCGCGGATCGCCACGAAGGCCCCCGTCGTGCCCGACGACGGCTTCCTGACGCTGCGCGTGACCGCGACCGCGCCCGACCGCACGGTCGCGGCTGGCAGCGGCACCGCCGCGCTCTCCGCCGCGCCGCTGCGGGTGGCGCTGCGCACCGACAAGCACCTCTACGGCGCCGAGGGCGTCGCGCGCGTGACCGTGCGCGCGGTCCGCGCCGACGGCAGCCCGGCCGCGAAGCGGGCCGGCGTCGTGACCGCGTCGCAGGTCGAGGAGGCGGGCCCCGAGCGCCTCCGCGAGGAGGTGCTCGCCGGCACCTGGCCGGTCGAGACGGGCGAGGACGGCAGCGTCGCGCTCGACGTGCCGTTCGCGCGCAACGGGCGCTGGGCGCTCTCCGTCGCGGTGCCGCGCGTCGAGGGCGAACCGGCGGGGCCCGCGGCGACCGCGACGACCCACGTGTGGGTGGTCGGCGACCGCGCCGACGTCGGGTTCTCCGGCGACCGCATCGAGGTCGTCACCGACAAGGACACCTACGCGGTCGGGGACCGCGCGCGCATCCTCGTGCTCGCCCCCGTGGGCGCGCGTCCCTTCCTCTCGACGGTGGAAGGCGCGCGGATCTTCGCGGCCGACGCCGTGCGGTTGGGCGGCGCGGACGACCGCGGCGCGGCGGCGGTGCTCGAGGTGACGATCGGGCCCGAGCACGTCCCCAACGCCTACGTCGGCGTCGCGCTCGTGGACCAGGGCAACCTCCTCGCCAGCGAGAAGCTGCTGCGCGTGCCGCCCGTCGATCGGCTCCTCACGCCGACCGTGGTGCCCGCCAAGGCCGAGGCCGAGCCGGGCGAGACCGTCGCGATGACGGCGAAGGTCGTGGACGCGACCTCGGGGCCGGTCGAGGGCGCCGAGGTCTCGGTGGCGGTCGTGGACGAGGCGCTCTACGCGCTCTACGCCGATCCCGCGGCGCCGATCGCGCCGTTCTTCCACCCCGTGCGGCGCAACGACGTCCGCACCGGCGGACCGCTGCACCTCGCCTCCGTCGGCTGGAGCGTGTCGAATCCGCCCGGCACGAAGGACGCGCAGGGCCGCGAGCTGGCCGACGGCGGGACCGGCGCGCCCGCGCCCGGGGCCCCGCAGCCGTCCCCGGAGCTGCTCCCCCCGTCGTCGCCGCCGCCCGCCGCACCCGCCGATGCCGCGCGCCCCGAGGGGAGCCTCGGGTTCGGCGGCGCGCCGGCGAGCGGCGAGGCCCCGGCCCGAGGTCGCCGGCTCGCCGAGCGCGCGCGCGACGACGACGCGCCCGGGAAGAAGGCGAAGTCCGACGCGGGCGGCGAAGGGCCGCTCGAGGCGCGGGCCGACTTCCGCTCGGCCGTGCACTGGTCTCCGACGCTGCGTACCGGCCCGGACGGCACGGTCGCGGTCGGGCCCGTGCGCCTCGGCGACAGCCTCACGCGCTGGCGCGTGACCGCCGTCGCCGTGGACGCCCGCACCCGCGTAGGCACCTCGACGACGACGGTGCGCACGGCGAAGAAGGTGCTCACGCGCGTGACGCTCCCGCGCTTCCTGCGCTCGACCGACGTCGTCAAGGCCCCGTGGGTGCTCCACAGCCTGCTGCGCGAGGACACGCGCGCCGACGCCCTCGTGTCGGCCACCGGCCTCGAGCTGCGGGGTCCGTCGCGCACCGAGGAGGTCCTCGGCGCCGGGGCGGTGGTCACGCACGACCTCACGCTCGTCGCCGGCGCGCCGGGCGCGGCGAAGGTGCGCGCGGAGCTGCGCACCCCCGCGGGCAGCGACGCGGTCGAGCACGCGCTGCCCGTGCTGCCGCAGGGCGTGCCCAAGACGCTCGTCGCGTCCGCGTCCGCCGAGCGCGGGCGCTTCGAGCTGCCTCCGCTGACGATGCCGCGCAGCGCGGACCGCTCGACCGCGCGTCTGCGCATCGTCGTCACGCCGAGCGTCGCGCAGGCGGTGGGCGCCGCGCTCCCCTACCTCGCCGACTACCCGTACGGCTGCACCGAGCAGACGATGAGCCGGCTCGTCCCGGTCGTGGTGGCCAAGGCCGCGCAGGACCGCTTCCACGTCCCGCTGCGGGGGCGCCTCGAGGCGCTGCCGAAGATGCTCGACGCGGGGCTCGCGCGCCTGCGCGTGCTCCAGCACGACGACGGCGGCTTCGGGTGGTGGGAGAAGGACGGCTCCGACGCGTGGATGACGGCCTACGTCGTCCACGGGCTGTCGCGGGCGACGCAGGTGATGGCCGAGCCCGCGCCCGCGACGGCGGTGCTCGACCGCGCGGCGACGTGGCTCGCGACGTGGCTCGACGCGACCGCGCAGGCGGGCGAGCCGGGGCGCGACGTCGCCGACGCCGCGCTGCGCCGTGCGTTCGCCACGATGGCGCTCGCCGACGCGGGCCGCGCGCGCGAGGTCGTGCTCCCGCCCGACGACGGGATCGTCGTGACGGCGCCGCTCGTGCGCGCGCTGCGGCTGCGCGCCGCGGTCGCGGCGGGCGTCGAGCGCGACGGGTGGGCCGCGCAGGTCGCCGCACTGTCGGCCCGCGCGACCCGCGACGGCGCGGGCGTGCGGTGGGCGCCCGAGGGCGACCGCGCGGGGCGGTTCGGCGGGGACGCCGTCGAGACGACCGCGTGGGTCGCCGGTGCGCTGCTCGCGGCCGACCCGCGCCACGCCGACCTCGCGGGCGCGGTGCGATGGCTCCTCGGGCAGCGCGTGGACGGCGAGCGCTGGCACAGCACGCGCGACACCGCGGCGTGCGTCGCCTTCCTCACGCGCTACGCCACGGCGACCGGCGACCTCGGGGCGGGGCGCCGCGTCGAGCTGTCGATGAACGGGCTGCGGCTGCGCCCGGTCGCGGTCACGCCCGAGACGGCGTTCTCCGACGCCGCGGTCGTGACGCTCGAGGGCGACGCGCTCCCCAAGGCCGACGTCCTCGTCGCGGCCGAGGCCGACGCGCCGGTCACCGTGACCGCCGTGCTGTCGTTCCACGACACGGGCCCCGCGGTCGCGCCCGCCTCGGCGGGGTTCACCGTGCAGCGCACGTGGTGGCGGATCACGACCGACACGGCCGACGGCAAGCCCGTGCTGCGACGCACCGCGGTCACCGAGAGCGTGCCCTCCGGCTCGCTGCTCGACGTCGAGGTGAGGGTCACCACCGACCGGGCGCGCGAGCTCGTGATGATCGAGAGCCCGCACGCCGCGTCCTTCGAGCCCGAGAAGGACACCGGCACGCCCGTCGAGGGCGCGGGGCCCGCGGCGCGCGCCGACCACCGCGAGACGCGCGACGACCGCACCGTGTTCTTCGTCACGTCGCTGCCGGCCGGGACGCACGTGTTCCGCCATCGGGTGCGGGCGGTGCACGCGGGGTCGTTCACCGCGCTGCCCGCGAGGGCGGCGCTCATGTACGCCGACGAGGTGGCCGGCAACGGCGCCGGCGAGGTGCTCGAGGTCAGCGTCGGCGGCGCCGCCGCGACCGAGCAGGGAGGTGGCAAGTGAGCCGCGCCGTCGTCCTCGCCACGGGGCTCGCGGCCCTCGCGTCGCTCGCCGCCCTCGGGGCCCGTCCCGGGGCCGCCGAGCCGCCGCCGAGCCTCTCGGTGCGCCTCGCGGCCCCGCGCGGCGGGATGACCTCGGAGCGCGTCGTGGCCGTGTCGGGCGCCGTGGAGGGGTTCCGCGGCGACCGCATGACCCTCGTGCTCAACGGGATCCCGCTCTCCGTGCCCGTCCGCGACGGGCGCTTCGAGCAGCCGCAGGTGTTCTCGCCCGGCCTCAACACGATCCGCGCGGTGGTCGAGCAGGACGGCGCGGTCGCGGAGGACGTCGTCGCCGTGTACGCGTCGGTCCCCGCCAAGGACCTGCGCATCACGATGACGTGGGACACGCCGGGCACCGACGTGGACCTCTGGGTGACCCCGCCGGAGGACGAGAAGGTCTTCTACGGGCGCCGCGAGGGCAAGGCGGGCGGCACGCTCGACACGGACGTGACGACGGGGTTCGGCCCCGAGACGTTCACGCAGGCGCGCACCACCTCCGGCGCGCTGCGCGTGCAGGCGCACGCCTACCGCATCGACCGTCCCACGCGCATCGAGGTGACCGTCGTGCGCAACGAGGGCACGCCCGACGAGGAGCGGCGCGTGCTGCGCGCGCTGCTCCTGCGCACGGGCGACGTCGTCGACCTCTGACGGGATCCGCGAGGACGCGGATCCCGTGAAGGGGCGGAGCGACGGAGGCGGAGGGAAGGGGACGGAGGAGAGCGGAGAGGAGATCGGCAGGAGGGCGGCAGCAGACCGGAAGGAGACGGCGGGAGACGGAGGGCGACGCAGACGGGGCCGACCGTGCGTACGGCGCGCGACCGGGCCGAATTCGCGAGCCCCGATCGGGACCGGCTCTCCGTCCGATGTCCGACGGGCCGCGTCGCTCGTGAACTCGCCGGCCCCGGACGAGACGCGCGCGAGGCGTCAAGCGGTCGCGACACGGCGGCCTCCGCCCCGGACGTCCGTCCGGTGCGCCCGAGACGACGCGGGTCGGAGGCCGCGTGGCCGTCGGGTCCCGGGCGGGGCACGCGGGCGCGGTCCCCGCGTGCGCCCGACGCGGCGCCGACGGTTCCGGCACCTCGCCCCGCGAGCGCACGACCCCGGGGTGCCCCCCGTCGACAGCGCGCCCACACCATCCCTAACTACTCTTCTTTAAACATCTTATGTCCGAGGCGCGGCCCGCGTGGTGTTCGCCCGTTCGCCGCCCTCGGCCGGGCCGCTCGGACAGGGGCCCGGCCCCGCGGCTCGACGCGATCCGCGTCCGCCCGTCCGTCGGTCTCCCTCCGTTCGGGCCGCGTCGCCGCCCCTGTCCCCCCCCACCCGTAGGCTGATCCTCGTCCTCGGAGGACTCGCCATGTCGAAGACGCTGCTCGACGGGATCGTCCGACGGGAACTGGGCACGATGGCGTTCGTGCTCGTCGGTCTGATCCTCGCCCTCGCTCTCTAGGAGTTCCGTCGTCTCGGGGACGGGCCGTCGCGCCCGTCCGCCACGCCCCCCATGCCGGGGTTCGCGAGACCGCCTCTGTCGGTCGCCGTCCTCACCCGTCGGCCCGCCCCTGGTCCGCGCGCCCCGCTCTTCTTCGAGGCCCGGTCCCGCCCTGCGGGACCGGGCCTTCTCGTTGAGGCCCGCGCGCGGCCGACGCGGCCCGCCCCCTCCGCCGGCCGCCGCGCCTGCGAGGGGGTCGTGGGGCGCGGTGCGGTGCGGCGCCGCCGCACCGGTGGTCGACGTCCCTCGGAGCCCGACGGCATGGACAAGGTGAACCTCGCGGCCGCGTTCGCCCGGATCGACCGGCCTTGGACGCCGCACCTCGCCGCGGCGCTCAACGGGCAGCACGTGCGCCTCGCCGTGCTCGAAGGACCGTTCGTCTGGCACCGCCACGCCGACGAGGACGAGCTCTTCCTCGTGGTGGACGGGCGGCTGCGCATCGAGCAGCGCGACGGCGACGTCGTCCTCGAGCCGGGCGAGCTGCTCGTCGTCCCTCGCGGCACCGAGCACCGTCCCGTCGCGCTGCCGCGCGCCCACGTCCTCCTCTTCGAGCCGGCCTCGACGGTGAACACCGGCGACGCCGACGACCCGCGGCGACGCGACCACGTGCCGCCCGTCTGAGCGTCCGCAGCGACCCACCCCTCAGCCCAGCGCCGCCACCTTCGCGTCCGCGGCGTCGGCGAGCGCGTTCATGCGCCGCTCCACGTCGCCGCGCAGCCGCTCGAGCCCCTCGCGGTCGAGGTCGGGCGGCACGAGGATCGGGCCGTCGGCGCAGACGACGCCCCGGGCGAACGGGCGGGGCACGTGGAACTTCGCCCAGGTGCGTCGCAGCGAGGCGTCGGGGCGCCAGGAGGTCCGCAGCAGCCAGATCGGCAGGCCCGCATCGCGCGCGACGACGAGCCCGCCCGGCTTGAGCAGCCGCGCGGGCGGACGCGGGCCGTCGGCGACGATCGCCACCGACATCCCGCTCCGGTCCCGCGACACGCGTGAGAGGTGCAGGAGGGCCGCGGCGCCACGGCGGGCCGACGACCCGCGCGCGATCTCGCGGTACCCGATGCCGCTGCACAGCGCCGCCGCGATCCCGCCGTCGCGCGAGGCGCTCGTGAGCACCGCGGTCGGACGGCGCACGTTGAAGCGCGAGAGCCACCCGAAGGTGAACAGCAGGTCCTGGTGCCAGCAGAGGAACACCGCGGGCTCGCGCGTCCGCAGCAGGGCGACGACACGCGGGTCCACGTCGATGCGCATCGACGCGAACATCACGGCGCGGTACACGCGCCCGACCGTCGCGATCGTCGTCGCGGCGAACGACGTGTCGAGGATCGAGGGACGGCGCGGCACGGCGCGACTCTACCGCGCCGCGCCCGCGAGACGACGCGCGCGCTCCGACCGCGGCGCCTCCTCGAGCAGGCGGCGGCCGGCGGCGGCGGCCTCGTCGAGCGCGCCCGCGTCGCGGACGGCCTCGGCCGCGTGCAGGCGCGCGCGCACCTCGGCGTCGGGGCGCGCCAGCACCTCGCGACCGAGGCGCAGCGCGGTCTCGAGGTCCCCGCCGCGCGCCGCGTCCTGCGCCGAGAGCGCGGTGCACTCGTCGCGCATCCAGGCGGAGAGACGGTCGTCGGGGTCCTCGTCGGCCAGACGAGCGAAGGCCGGGGCCGCGGCGTCCCACCCCTCCGCAGAGCCCGACATCCAACGCACGAAGGCTCGGCGCGAACGCCGGGCTCGCTCGACGTCCTCCGCCCACGTCGCCTGCGCGGGCGGGGCCGACAGCAGGCCGGCGGGGTCCACCGCGGCCATGCCGAGCACGAGCACGTTGTCCACGGAGGACCCGACGTACTGCGAGCGCGCGGAGGCGAACTCGAGGACCGGCCGGTCGTCGGTGTTGACGGGCCCGCTCCCCCCGAGGCGCCGCACGCGCGCGGGGTCGGCGAGCAGCAGCCCGAGCAGCCGCCCCGGCCGCGTGAGCCCGAGCGGGCGCAGCGCCGCGCACGCGGGCGACGCGAGGCGCGCCGCCAGCGTCGCCTCGTCGAAGACGGGCGGCGCCCCGACGGTGCCGATCAGCACGAGGTCGGGCCCCGCGACGAAGACGGCGACCTCGAAGCGGCGGGCCATCGTCCGCAGCACCATCCGCACGTCGTCGGTGGAGAGCTCGTAGAGCGGGAGCCACTGGCACACGACGCCGCCCGGCGCGAGGCGCGACGCGAGGACCTCGTAGTGCTCGTCGGTGTAGAGCTCGGCGCTGCCCGCGGCCGCGGGGTGGATCGGGTCGCTCGTGATCACGTCGTAGCGCACGTCGGAGCGCAGCAGCCCGTGGCGCCCGTCCACCACCGTCAGGCGGGCGGACGCGGGCAGCCCGCCGCCGATCGGGCGGAAGGCCTCCGCGGCGCGCACCACCTCACGCTCGAGCTCGAACACGTCGAGCCGCGCCGGTGCGTGCGCCGCGACCGCGCCCGAGGTGATGCCTGTGCCGAGCCCGACCACCGCGACGCGCGTCGGCGCCGGGTGCGCCAGCATCGGGAGGTGGCCGAGCAGCGCGAGGTGGAGGCGGTCGGTGGGCGAGCCCGACGCGACCACCTTGCCGTCCACCCACAGCTCGTCGCGCCCGTCTCGGTCGCGGACGACGACCGTGGAGACGGCGCCCTCGGCGAAGAACGTCGCCGGGGCCGCTGCCGGGTCGGTCCACGCGGGGTCGAAGGTCGCGCCCACGGCGTCGCGGCCCGCGTCGTCGGGGAGCGGCACGACGGCCGCCACCGCGAGCCCCGCGGCCACGACCCCGAGCCCCGCCCGCAGGCGCCCCGACGCCACGCACGCTCCGGCCAGCGCGTACGCGGCGGCCGCGGCGCGCAGCGTGCCGGCGGTGCCGAGGGCGGGCACCGCGACGAGCCCCGCGACGGCCGCGGCGGCGGCGCTGCCCACCGTGTTCCACGCCAGCACGGCGCCGGCCGACCGCCCCGTCCGCGCGCACGCGGAGGCGGCGGCGTGCACCAGCCACGGCAGCGACGCCGCGCCCACCGCGGCCGCCGGGAGCAGCAGCGCGCCGGAGGCCGCGGCGCGGATCCACAGCAGCGTCCTCGGGCCCGCGTCGCCCTGCGCGAGCGCGTCGGCGAGCGCCGCCCCCGCCCACCGCGCCACCGGCCCGACGAGCGGCACGAGCGCGACGACCGGCAGGGCCGCGAGCGCGAGCACGAGCGCGGGGCGAGGCCCCGGCGGGCGGTCGCGACGCGGCCCGAGGAGGGCGACGCCGACGACGACGGCCGCGAGGTACGACGCGAGCACCGTGCCGAAGGCGTACGACGTCGTCCCGAGCGCGGGGGTGAGCCGCCGCATCCACGCGACCTCGACCGCGAGCCCCGCGGCCCCCGCGAGGAACGCGGCCGCCGCGACGCGCCGAGGCAGCGGCCGTGACGGGTCCGGCCCCGTCGCGGGCGCCGCCGCGGCCCGCGTCGTGCGGCGCAGCGCGGCCACCGCGACGAGCGCGACCGCCGCCTGCAGCGACGCGGCGGCGAAGACGACCGCGCGCGTGCCGACGGCCTCGAACCCGACCGCGGTCGGCCAGGCCACCCCGAGGATCGCCCCCAGCGTGTTCGCGGCGTACAGGCGCGCGAGCACCGGCCCCGCGCGCGACGGCTCGGGCGCGACCGCGTGGACGGCGAAGGGCAGCGACGCGCCCAGCGGCGCGGACGCCGCGGCGCACACCACGCCCACGACGAGCACGCGGACGCCGTCGGGCGCGCCCCCGAGCGCCTGCGCGAGCAGCGCGGCGACCGAGGGCACCGCGGCGCCCACCAGCGCGCCCAGCGCCTCGGCGAGCCCGAAGGCGAGCCCCGCCTGCGCGACGCGCTCGGCGAGGCGCCCTCCGACCGCGGCGCCCGCGCCGAGCCCGAGCATCGTGCCCGCGACGACCGCGGCCGTCGTGCGCGCGCCGGCGCCGGCGAACGGCGTGAAGAGGCGCTGCCACGCGGCCTCGTGCGCGAGGGCCGCCGCGCCCGACGCCACGAGCAGCGCGGCGAGGAGGAGGGCGCGGAGGCGGCCGGGGCCGTGCATCGCGGGGCGGGCGCGGGGCCCGCGTCGCCTACTTGTTCACGCGGTCGAGGAACTCGCCCGTCTCGGTGTTCACGCGGATCAGGTCCCCCTTGTTGATGTGCATGGGGACCTTGACGACGAGGCCGGTCTCGACGGTGGCGGGCTTGAACGTGTTGTTGACGGTGTTGCCGCGCACGCCCGGCTCGGTCTCGGTGATCTTGAGCTCGACGTTGGCGGGCAGCTGGATCGTCACCGCGCGCCCCTCGTGGAACGAGACGTCGATCTGCGTGTTCGGCGGGATGAAGCTCATCGCGTCCCCGAGCACGTCCTTGGGCAACGTGAACTGCTCGTAGTTCTCGACGTCCATGAACACGGGCCCGGTCGGCTCGTCGTAGAGGTACTCGCAGCGCTTCTTGTCGAGCCAGGCCTGCTCGAGCGAGTCCGTGGACGCGAAGCGCTCCGTCTTGTGGACGCCGGTCTGCAGGTTGCGCAGCTTCGCCTGCACGAACGCGCGCAGGTTGCCGGGCGTGCGGTGCGTCACCTCGACCGCCTGCCAGAGCGCGCCCTCGTACAGGATGATGATGCCCTTGCGCAGGTCGTTCGCGTTCATCGGACCGGGTTCCTTCGGAGAGCCCGGGAAGGTACCCGGGCGCGCCTCAGGGTCCACCCACGGCCGTCGTGAGGCGTCGGCGGGGCCCGCGGGGACCCCCGGCGCGCACCCTCCGAGGAGGGCGGCGCCGGGGCGGGATCGTCCGCGGGGGCGAACGCGTCAGCGGATCTCGGCGATCGTGCGGACGCGCGTGCGGTTCTGGTACTTGACCGAGAACGAGCGCAGCCACGGCGTGTTCTTCCACGCGTTCTCGAAGACGAGGTCCGCCGGGTCGGAGGAGGCCGCCTCCTGGTTGCGGTACGCGTCCTTGAGGTAGACGAAGAAGACCCGGAACTCCGCCGTGGTCGCCTCGAGGCCCAGCGCGTTCATGCCGTCGGGCATGTCGGTGCCGGGCTTGTCGAGCACGTAGAGCCACTTCTGCGGCTGCTCGCGCACCTCCGGCGGGAGGCTGCGGCCGCCGTCGCGGAGGTCCACGACCTTGGCCGAGTCCCACGGCACGCCCTGGTCGAAGCGCGCGAGCACGACGACGTCCATCGTGGGCACGTCGTTGGCGCGACCCGTCCCGCGGCTGCGCGGGTCGTTCGGGTCGCCCTCGGTGCGCCCGTTGAGGTTCTCCGCCCACGAGACGCCCTTCCAGAGCGCGTCGCGCACGGTCTTGGCGAGGCCGAGGTAGGACGCGTCCGGGTGGTCGTGCACCCCGACGAAGGTCGTGCGGTCCGACCCGCGCCGCAGCATCGTCCGGTCCCAGTAGCGGAACGGGTGGAAGACGACGATCTCGCCGTTCTCGTGCGCGCGCGACTCGGTGCCGAAACGCCCGCGGAGCAGGCCACGACCGCGGTAGGTCGGGTCGGCGTCGAGCGCCTCGGGGATCAGCAGGCCCTGCTCGGAGAGGCCGGTGTAGTGCGCGATCTCGAGCGTGTCGTCGCCGACGATGCGCACCGCGCCCTCGCGCGGCCACCCCTTGCGGCGGCCGAGCGCGACGGTGGAGGCGTCGAGGCCGAGGTCGCCGCTGAGGTAGGAGACGTAGACCTCGGGGACGAAGCGCGCGCCCGCGCCGGTCGCGTGCGCCCGGGCCTTCGTGCCGAGCGCGCCGCGCCGGCAGTCCTCGAGCGTCACCGTGTCGGCGGTGTCCACGCGGGTGCCGCGGTAGACGATCAGCTCGTCGTCCACCTGCACGAGGCCGCAGTCGGCGTCGTAGCCCTCGACGCCCACGAGGGTGGTCGCCGGCGGGAGCGCGCGGAGCGTGATCTCCTTGTCCTTCTCGGTGAGGTTCTCGCCGTTGGCGACGATCCCCGTCGGGACCGACTTCTGGTAGCGCCAGAAGTACAGCTCGTCGAGGAACGCGGTGACGACCGAGCCGCTGCCGACCTCGTTGCGGCCCCACACCACGTTGTCGCCGTTCTCGTCGGGCATCTCGCCGCTGGGGAACTTCAGGATGCGCGTGATGCCGCGGTAGTCGGTGCGGTAGCCGGTCTCGGCGTCGAGGTCCACCGTGTAGCGCTCGCCCTCGATGAAGTCGTACAGCGCGACCCACGAGCTGGCGCGCCCGCCCGGGCGCCCGTGGGACCACCGCAAGCGCTTCTGCTCGCGACGCGGCGACTCCTTGCCCGTCGAGAGCGTGACCACGTCGAGCGAGCCGACGTGCGGCCCGCCGATCGTGAGGCCCGTGTCCTCGTGGCGGCGCAGGATGCGGAAGCACGGCACGATGAGCCGGTCGCGCTCGTCGCTCGGCGCCGCGGCGTGGTGGCCGTCGCCCGTGTCGCACACGCCGCGGAACGGGAACACGCCCTTGAGGTCGTTCATCGTCGGGTAGTTCGACGTGCCCGTGCCCGGGTTCGCGCCGGGGTCGTTCTGCCCCGTCGTCGGGTCGGACGGCGGCCGCACCCCCGCCGGAGGCTGGTTGTTGCCGGGCCCCTCGCCCGGGACGGGCTCGGTGCCGCCACCGCCCGAGTCGTCGGGCGGAGGCTCGCGGCCCGAGCCGGGGCCGGTGCCGCCCTGCGTCGGCGGCGTCGGCGTCGCGGACCCGTCGCCGGAGCTGGGCTCGCCCGACGAAGGCGGCGTGACCGGGACCGGCTCGGTGGGCGTCGGCACGGGAGGCGTCGTCGGCGCAGGCGGCGCGGGGGCCGGCACCGGCTCGTCGGCCCGGACCGGGACCGGGCCCAAGACGGGACCGCCGCCGACCCGGACGACCGCCGCGGCGACCGCGCCGCGCGCGGCCGCGGGCCCCGCCGACGCGAGCGTCGCGCCGCCGGGCGTCGTCGTCGTGCCGGTCGCCGCCGGCACGCCGAGGTCCTGCGGGGTCGAGGCTGGCCCCATCAGGCGGTTGGCGAGGTTGCCGAGGTCGGTGGTGTTGTCGCGGATGAAGAGGATGTTCGGCGTGGCCCGCTTGAGGTCCACGGCGTCGTAGGAGAACACCTCGACGGCGCCCTCCGCCGAGTCGGAGCCGACGAGGCAGCGCGGACGCGTGCCGAGGTCGGGACCGCTGTCGTCCGGGTCGGAGTCGTTGGTGAAGCGCTCCAGGACGACCTTGTCCTCGGGCTTGCCGACGGGATCGAGGTACTCGAACCCGGTGCCCGTGCCCGCGACGACGCCCATCACCGAGACGGGGATCACGTAGCAGGGCCAGACCTGCTCCCCGTTGGGCGTCATCACCTTCGTCGCCATGAAGTACTGCGTGCCCGGGTCCGGGCGCGTGGGCGTGGACTGGTAGCGCGTGACCGTCAGCGACGTGCCGGAGCGCTCGTACCAGACGACCTCCCAGCCGCCGATCTGCGGGCCCGAGGCCGTGCCCGACGAGGGCGCGGCGGGGTTGGACGGCGTGCGCGAGCCGGGGTTGACGCCGCCGCCCGGCTGCGGCGCGTCCTGCGGCGCGAAGGCGAGCGTCGCGCCGGCGCCGGCGCCGCCGCCCGTCCCGGTCCCCGTCCCCGTGTCGAGCTCGCGCACCGAGAGCAGCGCGTAGCCCTTCGACTGGAACGCGTTCGCCTTCTTGTCGGGCGCGGTCGTGTCGGCGGGGTCGGCGTTGACCAGCGTCGCCGTGAAGCTCGTCGAGCCCTCGGCCGCGCCGGAGAACTGCAGGCTCACGTTGTTGATCGTGACCGTCGCCTGGTCCTGGTCGTACTGCAGCTGCATGTACGCCCACTTGTCCCACTCGAGGTTCTCGAGCGCGGCGCCGCCGCGCGTCACGTCGAGCAGCAGCGGGTGCGCGTAGCCGACGCGCTTGACGCCGGTCCCCGCGGGCCAGTCGCGGGCGGTGGTGCCGCGCGCGCCGCGCACGATGTCGGTGAACCCGTCGGCCTGGCGCGTGTCGTACTCGACGACCTCGTCGCCGACCAGCAGCGCGCCCTCCTGCTCGAAGCCCTCGGTGGAGTCCACCGAGACCTGCGACGCGTCCTGCGACAGCCCGGCGGTGAGGAACGTCATCCCGCGCCGGCGGCCGACGGAGACGCCGTCGACGAGCAGCTCCATCTTGCCCGGGTCGCAGCCGAAGACGTTGGCCTGGAGGTGGTACCAGGTCTCGGGCTGGTAGCCGATGCGCTGCAGCGGCACGTACACCTCGGCGCCGCGCCCCTCCATCGTCGAGTCGCAGACGCGCAGGACGAGCTCCTTGCCGTCGGTGCCGTCGCGCACGTAGAGGGAGATGCGGTTCTGGTTGTCGGCCTTGCCCGTGTCGAACGCGAACCAGTTGCCGCGCGAGTACGGCCGCATCCAGAAGGCGACCGTGAACGGGTGCACCCACGTGTCCTCGGGGTCCTCGACCCGGAGCAGCTTGCGGGCGGGCTGGATGTAGGGGCCGTTGGCGGGCGTGTACCACCCGTCGGCGTAGTAGGACGTGTCGAAGTGGTCCTCGTGGACCGCGCCGGGCAGCTTGACGCGCGACGCCTGCAGGCGCACGTCGCCGATGTCGTCGCCGTCCTCGGTGCTCGGGTAGACCCCGCGCATCCACTGCGGCGCGCGCTTGCGCGGCTGCGTCCACGCCCCGCCCTCGACGGCGCCCACGTTGAAGGGGTAGGTCTCGACGTACTTGCCGCCCGAGCCGAGCGCGAGGCCCACCTCGAAGTCGGCCTGGCTGTCGAGGCGCCACGTCGCGGCGCGGTCCGCGCCGATCTCGACCACCTGGCGCAGCGCGGCCTCGGCCTCCTTCGAGCCGGCGGCGTCGTTGACGACCGCGCGTCCCTCGACGTGGTAGACGTCGAGCGAGCGGTAGCAGAACGGCGCCGTCCCGAACGCCAGGTCGGCGTCGTTGGGGTTGGCCGCGTTGCGCATCAGCGCCTCGCGCTGGCGGCCGACGATCACGCCCTCCTTCTCGAGGTCGGAGAGGAAGACGCCGAAGTCCTTCACGTCGCGGAACGGGCCGGACTTGCGCGCGGCGTCGTCGCCCGAGAGCGTCAGCGGGCCCTCGCGGCCCTTGACGATCCGGTCGGCCAGCTCGATCGCCTTCTCGGCGGTGACCGTCTCCTTGCCCTCGGTGACGGTCCGGACCCGCAGGCCCGCGAACACGGCCGCGAGCACCGTGCGCGAGGCGGAGTTGATGTCGATGGGGTACGGCGAGAGGGCCTGCACCACCGCGCGGCCGCCCTCGTAGGTGCGCCCGTCGGGCAGGCGCGACGCGGTCATCGCCACCACGTTGACCTGGCCGCCCTTCTCGTCGCCCGAGTGCAGGATCGAGCCGTAGTCGGTCTGGCGGCCGTCGGTGATGCGCACGAGCGTGCCGGCGTTGAAGTACGCGGCGGTGCCGCCCGCGAACGAGCGGTCGCGGAAGCGCAGCGTCTCGCCGGGCGCGTCCGGGCCGCCCTCGGGGAGCGCGTTGAGCACGCGCTGGCCGTCGAGGAACGACTCGGCGGTCTCGCGCCGCGACCACACCGTCAGGTGCGGGAGGAGCGCCTCGAAGCGCTCCGGGTCGAGCACGCCGCCGCCGCCCCACCCCTGGATCGAGCGGAGCCCCTCGAGCGTGTCGAACGACGTCAGCGTCCCCGGGCGCGCCGAGATCAGGTGCGTCGCCAGCTTGTAGGCGACGTGGTCGACGACGCGGTCGCCCTTCTTGTGCTCCTGGCCCGGGCCGTTGTCGCGCAGCGGCGTCTCGCGGAGCACGCCGCGCGAGCAGCCCTGGAACGCGCCGTCGCGGAACGTCTGGTACTGGATCACCTCGTTGCCGATGCGGACGAACCCGCCGTCCTCGCGGAAGCCGGGCAGGCCCATCGACGGCACGGGCATGACGTCCTCGACGGGGATCGTGGTGGCCGACGCGTCGAGGTCCTCGGTGAGCGTCGCGGCGCCGACGAGGTTGCCGAGGAGCTGCGGCTTCGCGCCGTTGGGGTTGGCGAGCGCGTTCGCGTTCGTCACGCGCCACGACCAGATCGACGCGCGCGGGTCCGACAGCGCGTTCGACGAGCCCATCAGGTCCGCGATGGTCTTGCGGTAGGTCGGCGGCGGCGTGTACTCCCACATCGCGTCGGTCGCGTCGTCGGCGTCGAGCCCGCCTCCGCCGCCGGCGCGGCGCGCCTGCTCGACGGCGGGGTGCGAGCCGTGCAGGAACGACGTGACCGCGCGACAGACGAGGTCGGCCTCGAAGGCCGCGCGGTTGCGCGCGGCGGTCGCGGTGGTGCGGTCGCGGCCGAGCTTCATCGAGATCACGAACGGGATCGCGATGAGGATCAGCGCGACGAGCACCGTGATCACCGAGAGGATCGCGATGCCGCGGCGGGCGCGGGCGGGTCGGGAGGAGGGGACCATGGGACGCTCCGGGCCGACGGTGCCGGGCACCGTCGGGGACGGACGGGAGTCGGGGGACAGGGCGACGGACGGCAAGGGGAGTGCCACGGGAGGGGGTCCTATCTTCGCTGAGACGAGGTCCCGGCGCTCGCCTCCGTCGGCGAGAACGAGGCGCCTTCGAACCAGACCGACGCGGCGGCGCGCTCCGCGCGGAGCACGAGGACGAGCGGCACCCCGACGGGACGGGCGCGGAACTCGTCCGGGAGCGACAGGACGACGACGCGGGTGCCGACCGGCCGGCCGTCGTGCTCGGCGGGCGGCTCGAGCCGCGCCTCGACGCCTGCGAGACCGTCGGCCGTGACGCGGAGCACCGGCAGGACGGTATCCGGGATCGGAGTCCCGGTCGCGTCCGCACGCGCCGAACGGAGGCGGAGGAGCACGCGCAGCGAGCGGGCCCCGCGCGCCTCGGCGTCGGGCGTCCACGACAGGCGGGCCTCGCCGCCCGCCGCGAGGTCCCAGCGCAGCGCCGGGGCCCCGCCCGACTCGCTAGGCCGCGCCCGCGCGTCGCCCGATTCGGTGAGGACGTTCCACGCGCGCGCCGACACCCGGCGCTCGCGCGGCGTCCGCTCGCCGCCGAAGAAGGCGAGGTCGCGGAACAGCGTCTCGGCGTCGCGCGCCGCGGCGCGCGACGCGCTGTCGCCCGCGAGCACGAGCGCGGACGGCCCCACGATCTCGCGGGCCCCGTGCGCCCCGGCCGGCGTCCAGCGGGCGACCCCGTCGTCGCGCAGCGACAGCACCACGCCGCCGTCGGCGCGACGCTCCACGTGCGCGGCCCCGGCGACCACCTCGAGCCGCCCGCCGTCGGGCGTCAGGAGCACCGCGCCGCCCGCGCCGCCGTCCGCGGGCGCCGCCACGACCGCGGTGCCGGCGTCGAGCGCGAGCACCGCCCGCGCGCAGGCGGGAGCGCCGTCCACGTCGCAGGCGACACGCAGCACGTCGCCGTCGCCGACGACGACGCGCCCCCCACCGGCCAACCCGAGCGCCCAGCGCTCGCCGCTGCGGGCCTCGAGCACCGTCCCCACGCGCAGCGCGCGAGGGCCGTCGGGCTCGAGCGCGCCGCCGCTCCCCCGCCGCTCGATCCGCTCGAGGGCGAGGAGCGGCCCGGCTTGCGCGCTCCGCCCGCTCAGCGTCAGCAGCAACGCGAGGGGCGCGGCCACCACGAGCACCGCCGCCGCGACCCGCCAGGCGACGCCGCGACGGCGCGCCGCCGCGAGCGACCGGACGGCCGCGGGCGCACGCGCGGGGGCCGCCGCGGCGTCGTCCGCGCGGAGCGGAGCCCCTTCGCGGACGAGCGCGACGTCGGCGAGCAGCGCTGCGAGCGCCGGGTCGTCCGCGGCCTGCGCCAAGAGCGCCTCGTCGCACGCGGCGTCGAAGTGCGCGGCGACCCGCGCGGCGTCCACCTCGGCGGGCGCGGCCCCCGCGGTCGCGCCCAGCGCGTCCGAGAGGAGCGCCGCGAAGCGCCGGTCGTCCGGGGAGAGGGAGTCGGGAGGGGTCATGTCGAGTGCCGCGCCCCCTTCGAGGCCCGCGGCGGGGAGGTCGATCCGGTGCCGACGGCCGCGAGGGGTCCGGGGGGACGCGCTGCGGGTCGTCGTCCGGGGTATAGCGCACGTGTCGATCCCCACGGACACCGGCCGTCGAACCGTCGAGACGGCGCCGACCGGGGCACACCCGGGGGGCTCTTCGCGTCGTGCGGGCCCGGGGTCCGGGGGGGCGTCACGGGGTGTCCTCCCCGACCCACCGCTCGAGGTCGGGCACGGCCTGCGCGAGGCGCGCCTTGGCCCGGTGCAGCCACTGGCCGACGCTGTCCCGGTGCACGTGGAGCACGTCGGCGATGCGCCCGTAGTCGAGCCCCTCGAGGTAGCGCAGGGTCAGCAGGAGCCGGTCGCGGGGCGGCAACGCGTCGAGCGCGCCGCGCAGCCGCGCCACCGCCTCGGCCCGCTCCCGTCGGACGAGGTCGGCGAGCGGGGTCGCGGCGCGCGCGTCGGGCGGCAGCGCCCCGCCCGCCGCGGGGTCCTCGAGGGCGCAGGCGCGCGACGCGGTGCGACGCTGGTGGCGACCGGCCTCCGTGCGGACGATGACCCCGAGGTAGGTGCTCACCCGGAATTCGGGGCGGTAGCGCCGCAGGAGCTTGCGGTCCTCGCGGACCAGCGCGAGCAGGACCGCGCTCACGACGTCGTCCACGTCCGCGTCCGCCGCGGGGCCGCCGCGGCGCGCGAGCATCCGGCGCGCGAGCGCCGCGAGCAGGGTGCCGTAGCGCGCGACGAACCGCGCCCACGCGGCCGCGTCGCCGTCGGCGCACGCGCGGACGAGGTCCGCCTCCGGCTCGACGGGCTCGGCGCCGCGCTCCGCGCTCATCCGCCCGACGTGACCACGGGCGCGGGGATCGGCACCGTCGGACGCGACGCCTTCTTGAGGAAGAGCAGCGCCCACGCGGTGTCGCACAGGTCGCTGGGCGCGATCTCGTTCGCTCCGATCGCGCCGGTGCTCCAGCGGCCGTCGGCCTTCTGCGCGCCGACGAGGTACTCCGCGCCCTCGACGTACCAGTCGTGCTTGCCGACGTGCTCGCGCCCGGCGAACGCGCACGCGCGCTCGAGCCCGTAGAGATAGTAGTAGTGCCACGCCGGCGCGCCGCGCGGCGGGTTGTGGGTCACCGCGAAATTGCGGTCGAGCCACGCGAAGCCGTCCTGCACCGACCGCCCCACCTTGCGGTCGAGGTCGTCGGTGTAGGGACCGAAGCGCGACGGCTTGGTCAGGGCGTCGCGGCAGATCGCGAGGACGGCGATCGCCGCGGTGGTGATGCTGCCGGTGACGAGCTCGCCCGTGCCGCCCTGGTAGGCCCACCCACGCGCACGGTCGCCGCTGTCCACCGCGTACTCGGTGTCGCCGGGCTTGGTGGCCGGGATCACGCGGCGGACCTTCTCGCCGTCCGGCTGCTGGGTCGCCAGCGTCTTCTCCATCGCGAGCAGGAACTTCGACAGAGGGACCTCGGCGCCGCAGTCGCGCGCGGCGCGCAGGCCCAGCAGCGCGTACTGCGTGTTGGAGAGGTCCGGCGGAGGCGTGTGCGGGTAGCGCCACCAGCCGTCCTCGCGCTGCACCGACACGAGCCAGCTCGCGAGCTCCTGCACCCACGCGAGCACCTCCTTGGGGAGGCCGCAGGGGTCCTTCGTCTTCGGCTTGGCGTAGCGGGGGTCCGACGACGGCTTCTGCTTCGGCCGGTAGTACTCCGTCAGGAACATGATCAGCAGGCCCGTGCCGTAGGTCGTGCGCGCCGAGCCCGCCTCGAGCGCGTCGCGCGCCTTGAGGTACTCGAGCGTCTTGACCATCCACGGGTCGTTGCGGTCGTCGCCGGAGGCGAGCAGCGCGAGGCCGCACAGGGACGCGAGGCCGACCTGGTAGAAGGGTTGACCCGAGTACGAGACCGCGCCGAAGCTCCCGTCGCCCGCCTGCTGCTTGCGCAGCCAGTCGGCGCCGCGGTCGATCGCGGCGTTGATCTTCTTCTGCAGCTCGGGCGTCGGCTCCGCGGCCGCGCGCCCCGGGGGACAGACCCCGACGGAGGCGAGCGCGAGCAGGACGAACGGAGCGAGGCGGTGGTGGGCGCGCAAGGGGACCTCGCCTCGGATCATAGCGAGGTCTGCGCGTGACCGGACAACGCCCGTCGCGCTGGTTACTTCGCTTCCAGGCACGCCGCCCGCACGAGCGCGGGCTCCACGCGCCCGGACTTGAGGAGGCGCGGCGAACGGTCCGACGTGAGCACCACCGTCGTGGGGACGTAGCCGAGGTAGTAGCGCCGCACGAGGCGACGCTCGTCGTCGGAGATCGGGCGGCCCGGTCCGGGCGTGAGGTCCACGAGGACGAGGTCCACGCGCGGTTCGACCTCGAGCACCACCGGCCACAGGTCGGCAGCCGAGAGCCGCGAGGCCTTCGACGTCTCGTCGTAGAACACGACGAGCAGGGGCCGCGAGCCCTTCTGCAGCGCGGTGCTCGCCGGGACCGCGCGCGCGAGGTCCTTGGGCCAGCACGGCACGCTCGCGTCGTCGGGGTTGGCGCGCAGCACGCGCACGTGCTTGGCGACGCGCTCTTCGCGCGACGTCGAGAACACGAAGTCGCCGGTCGGGCGCGTCGGCGGGGCCTCGGGGGCGGCCGACGGAGCGTCGTCGGGCGAGCCCGGCGCCGAGGGCTCGACGGAGGGAGCCGGCGGAGGCGGCGGTGCGGGCGCGACGGGCGGCGTAGGCGTCGGAGGAGGAGCCGGCGGCGGCGGCCCACCGGCGGCGGCCCGTGCCGCCGCGGCGGCCGACACGCGCGTGCCCACGGGCAGCGAGCCGGTGTCCACGGTCGGCGGAGCGACCGGCGCGGGCGGCGGCGCGACGACGGGCGGACCGGCCGCGGCGCCCCCGTCGGGGCTGCCCAGCTCCGAAGCCGGCGGCGGCGGCGCCAGCTCGGGGATCGCGTCGGCGGAGCCGGGATCCACGCTGGGCGGGGGCGGCGGCACGGTCGGCGGCGGTTCCGCGGGCGGGGGCGGCGTCGCGGGCGCGGAAGGCGGGGTCACCGGCGGCGCGAGCTCGGGGATCCGGTCGCCGTCGTCGGGAGCACCAGGCGAGGGCGGCTCGGTCGGGGCCGCGGGTACGACGGGCGTGGGCGGCGGCACGGGGCGCGAGCCGATCCCGACGCCGGGGATCACCGGCACGGTCAGAGCTTCGGGCGTCGCGGGCGCGTCGGGCGGTGCGGGCGGCGTCGGAGGCGTCTCGGGGGCCGGCGGGGCAGGCGGCGTCTCAGGAGCCGGGGGCGCGGGCGGAGCGGGCGGCGCCTCCGGAGCCGGGGGCGCAGGCGGGACCTCGGGGGCCGGCGGGGCCGGCGGCGCCTCCGCAGCCGGGGGCGCAGGCGGAGCCTCGGGGGCCGGCGGGGCCGGCGGCGCGGGCGGAGCCTCGGGGGCCGGCGCCGCGGGCGGAGCCTCGGGGGCCGGCGGGGCCGGCGGCGCCTCCGGAGCGGGGGGCGCGGGCGGAGCCTCCGGGGCCGCGGGCGCCTCGGGGGCGGGCGGCGCGGGCGGAGCCTCCGGGGCCGCGGGCGCCTCGGGGGCGGGCGGCGCCGGCGGCGCGGCCGGGGCCGGCGCCGCGGGCGGTGCCTCGGGAAGCGAGCCGGCGGGAGCGGCTCCCGCGTTCGGCGGGGTGACCGCCGGCTGGGCGCCCGGCGCCGGGGTCGCCCCCGGCCCGGCGACGACCCGCGACGAGACGACGCGCGGCGTGAACGGCGCGGCCGACCCCGGCTCGATCGCGATGGACGACGACGTCGCAGCCGACGACGTGGCCGCCGTCGAACGACGCAGGTCTGCCGTGCAGGCGCAGAGGGCCCCCGTCGCGGCGAGCGCGGCGAGGACGACGGCCCCGGGGAGACGGGTCGACATGCGGGAGCGAGGATCGCGCCGACGGGTCATTGGACGGTCACGGACTTGGCGAGGTTGCGCGGCTGGTCGATGTCGCACCCGCGGCGCTTGGCGACCTCGTAGGCGAGCAGCTGCAGCGGGACCACGTGGACGATCGGCGCGATCCACGGGTGCAGCGTGGGGACCTGCACGAGGAGGTCGGACACCTTCGGGCTGTCGGCGTCGTCCTCCGCGGCGACGGCGATCACGAGGCCGTCGCGCGCCTTCACCTCGCGCACGTTGGAGAGCATGCGCGTGCGGTGCTCGCCGTGCCCCATCACCGCCACGGTGGGCACGTCCCACGAGACGAGGGCGATCGGGCCGTGCTTCATCTCGCCGGCGGCGTAGCCCTCGGCGTGGATGTAGGAGATCTCCTTCATCTTGAGCGCGCCCTCGACCGCGGTCGCGTGGTCGGGCCCGCGGCCGAGATAGAGCATGTTCTGCGCGCGGTGGACCTCGCGCGCGACGTCCTTGACGGCCGGCGCGCCCGCGACCGCGCGGCGCACGGCGTCGGGCAGCGCGTCAAGTCCCGGGCGCAGCGGCATGAGCGCGCCGCGCCGGCCCCGCGCCTCCGCGATCCGCACCGCGAGCAGCAGCAGCGAGAGCAGCATCGACGTGTAGACCTTCGTGGACGCCACGCCGATCTCGGGCCCCGCGTGGATGTCCACGAAGCCCTCGACGCTGCGCGCGATGCGGCTCGCACGCGCGTTGAGCACCCCCACCGTGCGCGCGCCCGCGGCCTTGGCGGCCTCCACGGCGGCGTGCGTGTCGGCGGTCTCGCCGGACTGGCTCACCGCGACGACGAGGCGACGCGGCCCCAGGGTCTCGGGGAGCGCGTCGTACTCGCTCCCCGGCACCATCCGCGCGGGCAGGCCGGCGAGCGCCTCGATCGCGCGCGCGCCGAACATCGCGGCGTACGACGCGGTGCCCGACCCGACGAGGTCCACGCGGTCGAGCGAGGCGAGGTCCGCGTCGGAGAGCGCGAGCTCGTCGAGCCGCACGCGGCCGTGCACCGGGTCGATGCGCGCCGCGACGAGGTCGGCGAGGCGCTCGGGCTGCTCGTGGATCTCCTTGAGCGTCCAGTGCGGGAAGCCGCCGCGCCCCAGCGACGCTTCGTCGTAGCGGAGCGCCTTGGGCTCGCGCGTGACGCGGCGGCCGTCGGCGGCGTGGACCGTCGCGCCGGCGGGGGTCACGACGGCGATCTCGTCCTCCTCGAGCTCGAGGACGCGGTCGGCGCGCCCGGCGAGCGCGCGCACGTCGGAGGCCACGAGGCACTCCCCGCGCCCGAGGCCCACGAGCAGCGGCGACCCGCGGCGCACGGCGACGAGCGTGCCGGGGAGGCGGCGGTGGAGGAACAGGAGCGCGAAGCGCCCGTGGCAGCGCGCGAGCACGCCCCGCGCGGTCGCCACCGGGTCGCCGCGGAACGTGCGCGCGAAGAGGTGCGCGAACACCTCGGTGTCGGTCTCGGAGACGAACCCGACCCCGGCGGCCGCGAGCTCCTCGCGGAGCGCGATGTCGTTGTCGAGCACGCCGTTGTGCACCACGACGACGTCGCCCGCGGCGTCCGACTGCGGGTGCGCGTTCACGCGGCTCGGGCGGCCGTGCGTCGCCCACCGCGTGTGCCCGATGCCGGTGCGGCCCGCGAGGCGGGTGCGGTCCCACGAGGGTGCGAGGTCCTCGATCCGCCCCTTGTCCTTCTCCACGACGAGCGCGCCGTCGCGCTCGACGGCGACGCCGGCCGAGTCGTAGCCGCGGTAGGAGAGGAGGCGGATGCCCTCCACGAGCACCGGGAGGGCCTCGCCCTCGCCGGTGTATCCGATGATGCCGCACATCGTCCGGTCAGCCTCCGGTGACGGTCGCCTCGAGGGGGACGCGCAGCTCGGGCACCTCGGCGTCGTCCACCGAGACCACCAGCGTCGCGGTGACGCGACCGAGGTCGCGCGGGCGCCCGTCGTAGCGGACGTCCACCGCCCAGCCTTCCTTGACGCGGCGCGGCGGGTCGGCGACGAAGCCTTCGCCCTCGAGCGTCGCGCCCTTGACGACGAAGTCGGTGCCCGCCTCCGCCGCCATCACGTACACGGTCTTCGCCGGGACCTTCCCGTCGCGTCGCACGAAGCCGAACGTGGCCCGCACGGGGCCCGTGTAGAACTTCTGCTGCACGTAGAGCTGCGTCTGCAGGTCGATCACGCCCCGCTCGGGGTGCGTCGTGCGGATGCGGATCGACTCGTAGAACGCGCCGACGTCGGGGCGACCCGGGTGCACCACCTCGAGGTCGTAGCAACGCGAGCGCGAGTCGTTGGGCTCGACGGCGCGCAGCGACCAGCGGAACGTCGTCCGCGTCGCGGCGTCGGGCTGGAGGCTCTCGACCGACGTGACCTTCCACTCGGGCTCGTCGAGGGGGCTGCGCAGGCGGACGCTGGCCGTCGCGGAGGTGCCCGGCGCGTGCTGGCCGAAGTAGAGGATCGGCCCGCCCGAGCCCATCGTCGCGCCGACCACGATGCCCAGGCGGATCTCGCTGCGGACCTTGAACTCCGCCACGCGACGCTTGGGGTCGTTGGTGAACAGGCGGACCGACTTCTCCTGGACGCCCTCGCGACCGTTCGTGTCCACCTTGATCTTGACGCGGCCCGCGGCGCCCGGGGCGACGCGGTTGGCGCCGAGCCACTCCGCCTTGACGCAGCCGCACCCCGTCTCGACGTCGCGGACGCAGAGCACGCCGCGCCCGGTGTTGCGCACCGTCACCTCGCGCTCGACGACGACGTTCTGCTTGAGCTCGCCGAAGTCGAGCGCGTCGCCCGGCAGGTCGAACGCGACGGCCGGCGGCCGCTCCGCGTCCACCTCGCACCCGGCCTCGACGACGTCGCGGTCCACCGGGGGCCGCACCGTCGGGACGACCGGCGCCACCACGCCGGGCGCGGTGAGGTCGTCGTCGGCGTGCTGCGCCCGGGCGTGCCACGCGAAGCCGACGACACCCCCCATCACGAGGAGGGCGAGGCAGCCCACGAGCACGAGTCGGACGCGTTCGTCCCGGGTCATCCCGACGAATGTAGCCCGCTTCGGCGCGCCGGGGCGAGTTTGCCGCCCTGTCAGCGTCCCGTTCGCGCCGCCGCGGGCACGTCGCGGTGGTCCACCTTGGGCAGGTAGTGCTCGAAGCCGTCCGGCGCGTGGAAGCCGACGCTGTTCTCGACGTCGTGGCAGGTCACGCACACGGCGCGGCCCGGCTTCGCCCACGCCTTCCCCGGGGTTCCCGGGGGCCCCCATGCCTTCTTGTCGAGCGGGTCGGCGGCGTGCGCCGAGCCGGGCCCGTGGCACGCCTCGCACTGCACGCTCCGCAGGCCCGGGGTCGTCGCCGGGTCGCGGAAGGCGGACGCCGTGCGGCTCCACCGCTGGCTCACGTCGCGCGACCACCCGACGCTGTGGCAGCCCACGCACTCGGGGTCGGCGTCCACGCCCTTGGTCTCGAGGGTGCGCCATGCCTTGGCGTGCGGCGTCGCGTCCCACGACGTCGCGATCGCGGCGTGGCACTCGCGGCACGAGGCGTCGCCCACGAACTTCGCCCCGTCGTCGGAGAAGGTCGGGACCTTCTCGAGGAGCTTGCGGTCGCGGACCACCGCGCGGTACGCCGTGAAGTACGCCTCGACCGCGTCCCGCGACGGCGACGCGCCCTCGTCGAGGAACGGGTCGAGCGGCACCGGGTCCCACGAGAGCTCCACGCCCTCGCCCACGCGGTGCAGACGCACCAGCGCGACCTCCTTGCCCTTCGTGTCGAAGGTCACGAGCAGCGCCTTCGACGACGGGTGGCCGCGCACGCCGACGCGCCTCGCGGCCTCGCCGAGCACGTCCACGACGACGACGACGTCGGCGCGCTCCGACGCCTCGGTGGCGATGAGCGCGAGGTCCTCGCGCATCGTGTGCGCGGCCACGAGCAGGACGCCGGGCTCCTTCGCGAGCGCCTTGATCGCCGTGGCGGGCGGGATCACGATGTCGGCGACGCCCATCGCGTCCACGAGCGCCGACTGCAGCGTCACGTCCACCACCGAGACGGCGCGCACCTTCCACGGCCCGAGGGAGAAGCGAAGGACCGGGTCCGCGGCCGCCGCCGACGCCAGCGGCCCGCCGGGCCGCAGGCGCACGTTGAGCGGCGGGCGGGGCGTCGTCTCCGGTGCGCCCTGCGGCTGCCACAGGGCCGACGACATCGGCGAGAGGTCCTCGCCCGACAGCAGCAGCCCGGCGTAGCCGAGCCGCTCGAGGACGCCGCGGAACAGGCTCGCCTTCTCGTCGTTCTGCTCGGGGAGGCCCGGGCCGAGGGTGTCCCCGACCGAGACGGCGGCGGTCGCCTTCGCCGCCTTGGCCGCGCGCTCGAGGAGCGCCGCCCGCCGCAGCAACCCGCCGCGCTGGGGCTCGCTGCACCCGCACGGCTTGGCGAGCCCGTGCTCGAGGCCCGACACGACGAGGAGCGCGTCGCAGGGCACCGCGAGGGCGGCGGCCGCCGCGGCGGACGCCGGCGGACCCGCGGGCGGGCCCGCGGGCGGCTCGCCGCCGAGCGCCGCGAGCGCGAGCACCGCGCCACCGGCGAGCAGCGACGCCGCCGCGACGAGCGGGCGCGTCCTCACGGGCGGGGCCCCGTCCCGACCACCCGCAGCAGCAGCGCCGTCACGTCGTCGTCCATGGGCCTCGATCCTACGTGGGCGCGAAGGTCGGCGAAGAGGCCCTCGAGCACGGCGCGGGACGAACCGCCCGCGGCGGCGCGGCGGGCGAACGCCTCCCGCAGCCGGTCCTCGCCCCACAGCTCGCCGCCCGCGTCGCGCGACTCGAAGAGCCCGTCGGTGTAGAGCAGCAGCGCGTCGCCCGGGCCGAGCGGGACGGGCCCGTCCACCCGGTGGCGCACGCCCGGGAACTTCCCGAGGATCGTCCCGGTGAGCGGCAGCTCGCGCACGGTGCCGTCGGCGCCGCGCAGCATCGGCGGGTTGTGGCCCGCCGACATCCAGCGCAGCGAGCCGGCGTCGGGCGCCACGAGCCCGACGAACAGCGTCATGTACGCGTCCGACGGCATGTGGGGCACGAAGTACTCGTTGAGCGCGACGAACGCCTCGGGCGCGGTCGCGACCGACCGCAGCGTCGTGCGCAGGATCGCGCGGGCGGTCATCATGAACAGCGCCGCGGGGAGGCCGTGGCCGGACACGTCCCCCACCACGAGCGCGGTCGCGCCGTCGTCGAGGGGGAAGCTGTCGTAGTAGTCGCCCATCGTCTCGACGCACGGGTGCGCGGCGGCGGCGACGTCGCAGCCCTGCGGGGCGAACGGCTCGGCGGGGAGCAGCGCCGCCTGCACGCTGCGCGCGACCTCGAGCTCGGCGGCCAGCCGCGAGCGCTCGGCCTGGTCGTGCGCGACCGCCACGAGGCCCGCCAGCGCCTCGAACAGCGCGCGGTCGCCCTCGGTGAACTCCTTCACCGCGGCCGTGCTGTCCACGTAGAGGACGCCGAGCGCGCGGTCCTTGACCACGAGCGGCGCGGCGAGGACCGACAGCAGCCGCAGCGCGTGGATCGACGCGCCGGGCGGCGCGCCGGCCGCGCCGGCGGCGTCCACCGTCACGTGCGGCTCGCGCGTGCGCCAGACGCGGTCGGCGACCGTGCGGCTGAAGGTGAACCCGGCCGTGAGGTCCTTGCCGGAGCGGTCGCGCGCGGTGCGCACCGACAGGCGACCGTCGGGGGCGGCGAGCAGCAGGGCCCCGCGCTGGGCGCCCGACAGGAGCACCGCGCGCTCGACGGCGCGCCGCACGAGGGTCTCGAGGTCGGCGCTGCCGCACAGCTCCTCGACCGCGCCCAGCAGCATCGACACGTTGCGCTGGTCGCGCGTGGGGTCGCCGGTGAGGAACGGGCGCGGGCTCACGACGCCGCCGCCGGACGGAGGCAGACGCGCACGACCGAGCCGCCCGTGGCGGTGCGACGCCGGTCGAAGTGCTCGGAGAGCCGGTGCACGAGGTACAGGCCTCGGCCTCGGGACGAGTCGGCCGGCGGCGGCACGGTGACGTCACGGTCGATCAGCGACGCCGGCCCCTTGCCCGACCCCGGGTCCTCGACGTCGAGCTCGAGCACGTCCCCCACCATCCCGCCCCGGACGGTCACCAGCTCGCCGCCGTCGGCGCGCGACCCGTGCTCGACCGCGTTCTGCACGACCTCGGTGACGACGAGGCCCGCGTCGGCGGCGTCGTCCTCGCTCCACCCCGCCGACTGCAGCAGCGCCTCGACGACCTTGCGCACCGGGCGCACGACGTCGAGCAGCGTGGGCACGCGAACCTCGAGGTGCGGGGACGGGGCGGAGGTCATCGCGCGGGAGGGTGGCGCCCGTCGGGGGGTACGTGCGTACAGTACCGTCCCCCTCCCGGGGTGGCAACGGCACGGACCCCCAGTGATCGTCCTCGGACTCAATGCGCACGGGCACGACGCGGCCGCGGTGCTCCTCGTGAACGGCGCGGTGGCGTTCGCCGCGAGCGAGGAGCGCTTCGACCGCGTCCGGCACAGCACCGCGTTCCCGGCCCGCGCCGTGGCGGAGGCCCTGCGGGCCACCGGGACCGACCCGGCCGACGTGGACGCCGTGGCGTTCCCGTGGACGCGCGGGATGGCGCGGGGCCGCAAGGCCCTGCACGTGCTCACCCACCTGCCGAGGAGCCTCGCCTACCTGCGCGAGCCGCCCGACGCGCTCCTGCCGAGCCGGGCGGGCTACCTGCGCGCGATGCGCCGCCTCGAGCAGGACGTCGCCGCGCTCGGGATCGCGGCGCCGGTCCGGCGCGTGCCGCACCACGTCGCGCACGCCGCCTCCGCCGCGCTCGTGCTGCCGGAGGCGACGGGCGCCGTCGTCACGGCCGACGGCATGGGCGAGTGGACCACGGCCGCGACGTGGGCCGTCGAGCGCGGCCGCCCTCGGTGCCTGCGCCGCGCGTCGTACCCGCACAGCCCAGGGAAGGCGTACGCGGCGGTGACGTCGTGGCTGGGCTTCCTGCCGGAGTCCGACGAGGGCAAGACGATGGGGCTGGCGGCCTACGGCGACCCCACGTCGCCGCGCGCCGCGTTCGCGCGCACGCTCCTCGCCCCCGACGAGCGTCGGCTCCTGCGGGTGGACCTGCCGCGGCTGGGCTTCCCGTGGGGCGAGGCCCGGTTGTACGGCGACGCGTTCCTGCGGGCGCTCGGGCCCGCGCGCGCGCGTGACGCCGACGTCCGCGCCGGCGACGCCGACGTCGCGCGCGGGGTGCAGGACGCCGTCGAGGCGTTCGCGCTCGCCGCGGCCCGCGGGGTCCTCGGGGCGACCGGGGCCCGCGCACTCGGGCTCGCGGGCGGGCTGTTCCTCAACTGCGCGATGAACGGGCGCCTCGCGCGCGAGCTCGACGTCCCGGTGCTCCCGTTCCCGGTCGCCGGCGACGCCGGCGCCGCGCTCGGGGCCGCGGCGTTCGTGCACCTCGAGGCGACCGGCCGACCCGCCGCCCCGCTCGCGACGCTGCGGCTGGGCCGCGCGCTCGACGCGGCGGACGTCGCCGCCGTCGCGCCGGCCGCGCCGGCGCTCGCGCCCGACGCGCTCGCCGAGGCGGTCGCGGCGCGCCTCGACGCCGGGGCGCTGGTGGGCGTGGCGCGCGGGCGGGCCGAGCTCGGGCCCCGCGCGCTCGGCGGCCGCAGCGTGCTCGCGCGCGCCGACGACCCGGCGGTGCGCGACCGCCTCAACGACCACACGGGCCGCGAACGGTGGCGCCCGGTCGCGCCGGTCGTGCGCGACGAGGACCTCGGGCGGCTGTTCCGCCCCGCGTTCCCGAGCCCGTGGATGATCCTGACCCTGCGCGCGACGGAGGAGGCCGCGCGAGGCCCGCTGCGGGGCGCGGTGCACGCGGACGGCACGGCCCGCGTGCAGTCGGTCGGGCCCGGGTCGGAGCCCTTCCTGCACGCCGTGCTCGGGCGGCTGGCCGCGCGCGGCCACGCCGCCGTCCTCAACACGAGCCTCAACCGGCGCGGCGAGCCGATCGTGGACACGGCCGCGGAGGCGCTCGCCGCCGCGCGCGCGATGCGGCTGGACGCCCTCGTGCTCGAGGACCGCGTCCTCGACCTCGCGCCGCGACGCTGACGCCGCGTGCGGTGCGCCACGCGCCGCGGCGCCGCGGGTCAGCGCTCGACGAGCAGGCGCGGGAGGTGGGCGAGCAGCGTCTGGTAGGCCTCGCAGGGCGACCAGCAGCCGGGGCAACGGTCGGCCGCGACGTCGCGACGGGCCGCCTCGGCCTCCGGCGTCGCGAGCAGCTCGTCGAGCGGGCGCTCGTAGGCGCGCCCGAGCGCGCGGTCGAACACCGTGCACGGCCGGAGCACGCCGTCGCCTCCGACGAACACGCTCGTGAAGAGGCTGCGGCACGGCACCGGCGAGCGGCCGGTGCGGACGTGGCGCGAGACGAGCGCGAGGTAGGCGCTCTCGAGCACGTCTGTCGGGGCGAGGCGCGCGCGCCGTCGGCGCAGGACCCGGCGCACGGCGGCGTGCGGCGCGGCGGGCTTGCGCACCCCCGCGCCGAGGTTGTCGTAGTAGTGCCCGCTCGTGGTGGCGACGTTGACGTGCACCTCGCGCTCGGAGAAGCGCGGCAGGCGCGCCGCCAGCGCCGAGAACGTCGCCTCGAGCGCCCCCTCGTTGCGGTCGGACAGCGTCAGCCCGAGGAACGCCGCGACGTCGCGGCGCCCGCGCAGCGCGGCGTAGGTCGTCAGCGCCCGCTCGAACGCCCCCTCGCGGCCGCGGAGCCGGTCGTGGAGCGCGGGCGGGCCCTCGACGCTCACGGTGACGAAGAAGCGCGGGACGCCGAGCCGGGCGATCCGGTCCACGGCGGCGACGATGCGCTCGGTCCGCTGGCCCGTGGTCGGGAAGTCGAGCACGGCGAGGAGCGGCTGCGCGGCGACGGCGGCCTCGCACACGGCCTCGACGTCGTCGCGCAGGAAGATCTCGCCGCCGGTGAGGTTGAGCCACCGGACCGACGGGGCCCCGCGCAGGAAGCGGGCCACGTCGTCGGGCGTGGGCTCGGGCGCCTTCGGCTTGCGCCAGATGCCGCAGATCTCGCAGCGGCAGTCGCAGCGCTCGGTCAGCACGACCGTCGCCTTGAACGGGCGCGCCGAGCCGAGGTTGGCGCGGGCCACGGCGGCCGCGAGGCCCGCGAAGGCCCGGAGCGAGCGCAGCGCCGACCTCACCGCGAGCGGCGCAGGCGGACGGTCTCGAGGTTCTGGCGCAGCCCCGCGTCCGACGGGTGCCGCCGCAGGAGGGCGGTGAGGTCCTCCTCCATCGTCGCGAGCGCGGCCGCCTGCTCGGCGGGAGGGAGCGCCTCGAGCCGGAGCGCGAGCCCGCGGAGGCGGTGGCGGCGCAGCGCCTCGTCCTCGGGACGTTCGGCGAGCAGCGCGGCGACCCGCGGCTCGAGCTCCTCGTACGCCGCCGCGTCGTCGCGGGCCGGGTCCACGCCGACGGCCTCGAGCACCTCCGCGCGCACGCGCCGACGCTCGAGGTCCTGCGCCGGCGTCGTCCCCGCGGGCAGCGCGAGCCCGAGCAGCGCGACGACCACGGCCATGCGCCGCTGCGCCCACGCGACGGCGCCCGACGTCGCCTTGTCGTCCGCGGCGAGGAGGTCGTTGACGCGGCGGGCCTCGGGCAGCGCGCCGAAGTCGAGGGCGGCCGCGCGCCAGCCCTCGAGCGTCCGACGCCGCAGCGCCGCGTCGCCGCGGCCGCGCGCGAGCCCCACGCGCTCCCAGGCGAACACCGCCGCGCGGCTCTCCTCGATGGCCTTCTCGAGGACGAACCGGGGCAGGAGGAGGCGATCGGCGCCGGCGGCGGCGGCGTCAGGGTCCTCCTTCGAGAGGAGCTCGTCGTAGAGCCCGCGGAGGTTGTCGGCCAGGAGCGCGTGGGCCTTGCCGTCGTCGGGCTGGAGCTCGCGGTAGAGCCGCAGGGCGCGCTCGGCGACGCCGTAGCGGCCGGCGCGCATCGCCTCGAACGCGAGCCCTTCGCTCGCGCGGGGGTTCATGGGCTCCTCGCGCTGCACCGCGGTCCACAGGGACAGGTCGTCGGCCCACGGCCTCGAGCGTGCGTCCGCCGCGGCGCCGAGGCCCACGAGCACGAGCGCGCCGGCCACGGGGACCGCGGCGCGCAGCGCGCCGGGCAGGCGTCGCGCGAGCGCGAGCGCCGCCGCGACCGCGCCGACGGCGAGGCACGGGAGCGCGGGGTACAGGAAGCGCTCCGCCGCGAAGGCCTTCAGGGGCACGAGCACGCTCGACACCGGGACGAGCACGGCCAGCGGCCCCCACGTCGAGAAGGGCACCGGGCCCCGCCGGCGCAGCGCGCGCGCGCCGGCGACCGCGAGCGACAGCACGACCGCCGCCCCGACCACGACGACCGGCTCGGACCACGACAGCGGGACGGGGTCGGTGTGGACGTTGCGGTCGAACGGGAAGCCGGACGGCCAGATCAGCACCCGCGCGTACCAGGTCACCGCCGCGAGGAACCCGCGGGCCGCCGCCGGCCGGCCACCGTCGGGGAAGGCGGTCTGCGCGAACGCGGTCAGGTCCGAGGGCGTGGGCAGCACCGCGCTCCGCACCGCGAGATAGGCGACGGAGACCCCGAGCAGCAGCACGGTGCGCAGCACGGTCTCGCGCCGCGCCGGGCGCGCGGGCTCGGGCAGCGCGAGGTGGTGGAGCGGGAGCAGCGCGAACGCGACGACCGCGGACTCCTTGGCGAGGCAGCCGAGCGCGACGAGCGCCCCGCACCCGAGTGTCGCGAGGGCGCCGCGCCGTCGTCCGACGGCGAGCGCGGCGAGCACGAGCGTCCACGCCACGAGGTCGCCGCGGCTCGAGACCCACGCCACGGACTCGACGGTCGAAGGGTGCACCGCGAAGGCGAGCGCGCCGCCCGCGGCCGCGGCGGCGCCCGCCGCCCCCACGCCGCGCGGAGTCCCGTCGCGGGAGAGCACGCGGGCGAGCAGCAGGCACACGAGCGCGGCGTTGAGGACGTGCCACGCGAGGCTCTCGGCGTGCCACCCTCTCGGGTCGAGCCCGAACAGCGCGCGGTCCACGGCGAAGTCGAGCGTGCGCAGCGGCCGCCACACGTCGGGCTCGACGCCCTGCGCCGCCGACGCGGTCGAGGGGTCGGTGAAGAACCGCCACGGGCGCTCGAGCGTGGCGATCGCCTCGTTGCGCACGATGAAGCGGTGGTCGTCGTAGACGAAGCCGTGCGACAGGCACCGCTGGTGCGCGAGCACCGCTCCCAGCACGACGACGACGAGCGCGAGCCTCAGCGGGCGCACGACGCCTCCGTGCCGCGCGCCGCGAGCAGCCGCCCGAGCGCGGTCGCGACCTCACCGGTCGGGATCGCCGCCATGCACGTCGGCAGGCGGCAACGGCTCGACCGGTAGCTCTCGACCGTGAGGCAGGGGCTGCACGGCAGCGCCTTCCAGAACGCCACGGACCCCTCGGCGAGCGGCCCGTAGACGACCGGCGTGTTGGGACCGAACAGCGCCAGCACCGGTCGCCCGAGCGCCGACGCGAGGTGCACGGGCCCGGTGTCGTTGCTCACGACGCACGCGGCGCGCGCCAGCAGCGCCACGAGCCCGGCGAGCCCGAGCCGCCCCGCCGCCGCCACGGCTCCCGGTCCCACGCGCGCGGCCACGTCGGCGACGAGGGGCGCCTCGCCGCGCGAACCCGTGACGACCACGAGGGCACCGTGGACCCCCGCCGCGAGACGGCCGACGGCGGCGAAGCCCGCCGGCGACCAGCGACGGCCGGGGAAGTTGTCGCCCGAGCCCGGGTGCAGGACGACGACCGGGCGGCCCCTGTCGCGGCCGGCGAGCAGCGCGTCCACCTCGGCCACGCCCGCCTCGGACGGCGCGAGCCCGCCCGGCACGTACGGCCCCGCGGGGACGCCCGCCGCCTCCGCGAGGTCGCGGAACGAGCGGGCGGCGTGGCGGTCGCGGCGGAACGGCACGCGCACGGTCAGCAGCGCGTCCCGACCGCGGGCGCCGCTCGAGAAACCGACGCGCTGCGGGACGGCGGCCGCGCGCGCGAGCAGCGCCCCGGCCGAGGCGAACTGCTCGAAGTCGAGGGAGAGCTCGGGGCGGAGACGGCGCACCGCGAGGACCGCCCGCGCGAGGTCGGCGACGGTGCGCAGCAGCCCGTCGGGGCGCACGAGCACGAGGTCGTCCACCACGTCCTGCGCGAGCGCCCGGTTCCCCTCGAGCGTGACGCCGACGAGGCGTGCCGACGGGAAGCGCGCGCGCACGTCGGCGAGCACGGGCCGGAGCAGCGCCCAGTTGCCCACGCCCCAGAACTTCACGACGAGGACCGTGCGCACGCGCTCCACGGGCGCGGGGGTCACGAACGCCTCCGCGACGGCGTCGGCGGCGCCGACGACGCGCGCGAGCGCCCCGCCCACCACCCGGTCGAGGGCCTTGCCGAACGCGAGGTTCACGCGCTCCCCCCGACGGCGCCGCCCTGCGGCAGGACGAGGTTCATCTCCGTGTGGCAGTTCCAGAGGCAGGCCCGGCACGCCGCGAGGCGCTCGCGCTCGCGCTGGTAGGCGCGGGAGCGCCACAGGCGCGCGAGCGGGACCCGCCCCGACGGCTGCTTGCGCTCCATCAGGGGGAAGCAGGGGAAGACGTCGCCGTAGCAGTCCACGACCACGCTCGCGTAGGGCGCGTAGCAGCGCAGCGGCGACGCCTCGCCCCGCAGCGCGCGCGGGAGGAGGTCGAGGTAGGCGAGGCTGTTGTCGAGCACGCCGCGGTGGTGCAGCGCACGCAGCGTCTCCACGCCCCGGCGGACGCGCTCGGCGGCGGCCGCGGGCTCGCCCTGGCCGAAGTCGTGGACGGGGATCACGCCCACGCGGTCCGCACCGGCGTCCAAGGCCGCCCTCGCGACGTCGTCCACGCGGTCCACGTTGGTCGCGGTGAGCACCGTGACCGCGGTCAGCCGAGGCCCGTCGCGGTCGCCGCGGGCGCGGCGCAGCGCCGCGAGCGCGCGCACCGCGTCGTCGAACGCGCCCGCGCGCCCCCGCGCGGCGTCGTGCTCGGCGGCGGTCGCGCCGTCGAGGGAGACGTTGACGCTGCGCACGCCTGCCGCGACCGTCTCGCGCGCCGCGGCGTCGTCCATCCGGAAGCCGTCGGTGTTGAGGTGGACGTGCAGCCCGCGCCGGGCGCCGTGCGCGAGCACGTCGAAGAGGTCGTCCCGCAGCATCGGCTCGCCGCCGGTGACCCCGACGCCGAGCGTGCCGATCGCGCGGAAGTCGTCGAGGACGCGGCACAGCTCGCGCGTGGTCAGCTCGCGGTCGCCGGCCCTTCGGCGCGCGACCGCACGCGCGGGCAGGTCGCACACCCGGCACCGCAGGTTGCAGCGGTACGTGACGAGGAGCGTCCCGAGCGCGGGCCCGACGAGCGGGCGCCGCAGGCGCGGCGCGAGCGCCGTGCCGACCCAGCGCGCCGCGAGCGAGGCGAGCCCGAGCAGGTCGCCGCGCACGAGGCGGGCCCGCACCACGTCGCCGTACTGGCGGCGCCAGCCGCTCATCCGCGCCTCCCGGTCGGCGAGAAGCGCGGCGCCGCCGCGTCGGACGGGTATTCGGCGCACGCCGCGCACACCGGCGGCAGGTCGCCCATGACGTGCGCACGGCGCAGCGCCTGCATCCGCGGGCCGTTCCACAGGTCCTCGAGGCGGTCCGTCCGCGCGTCCCCCACGGCGAGCGTGCCGTCGTGGTCCACGCAGCAGACCGTGCAGCGGCCGTCGGCGAGGACGACGAGACCGCCGCGCCACGGCTCGCGACAGCGCGTCCGACGTTCGCCGCGCACGAGGAGCGGGATCGTCTGGACGCGGTCGGCGACGCCGGCGAAGCGCGCGCGGAAGTCGTCCACGCCGGCCTCCGTCTCCGGCGCGACGACCATCGACACGTCCACGGCCGTGGTGGAGCCCGACGCGTCGCGGGCCGCGACGAGCCGGCGCACCGCGTCCTCCGTCCGTCGCAACGGCACGCCGCGGACCGCCTCGTGGGTGCGCGCGTCGCCGTCCACGGACACCGTCACGCGGTCCACGCCCGCGCCGAGCAGCGCCGCGATGCGCCGGTCGTCGAGCAGCGTGGCGTTGGTCGTGAGGAGCGTCCGGACGCCGCGGCGCGACGCCTCGCGAGCGAGCGTCGCGAAGTCGGGGTGCAGCAGCGGCTCGCCCCACTGGAACAACAGCGCGAACTCGAGCCGCCCGGCGCCGTCGAGCGCGCGTCGGAAGAGCGCTTCCTCCATCGTCACCTTCGGCCGCGTCATCCGGCCGTCGGCGGTCGGGCAGAAGGTGCACTTGAGGTTGCAGCGGTTGGTCAGCTCGAGATTCGCCGACAGCAGGACCGGCGCGCGAGCCCGCCCCCACCGGTAGGCGAGCTCGTTGAGCAGGCCTCCGAGCACGGCGCGCACGGTCCGGTAGCGGATCGCGATCGGCTCCGCCAGGTCCGGGCGGCCCAGGTAGAGGCGCGCAACCAGCCCGGCCAGGGCGCGGGCCCACGCCGGCACGCGCCCGACGTCGCGACGACGTCGCCGCGCCACCGTGACCGCGGCAGCCGGCGCGGCCACTTCGGCCGAGCGAGCCGACTCGGCGCGCACGTCGGAGAGGGCGGTCGGGGGCACCATCGCACTCGCGGAGACCTCGCACGAAAAGGGCCCGGCGCGCACCCGCGCCGGGCCCTCGGGAGAGCTGCGGAGAACGCCGGCTACTTCTGGAACGGGAGCGTGAAGTCGAGGATCGCCGGCATCGACTGGTTGAGCTGGTCGTAGTCGCGCTTGACGTAGAACTTCCAGCGCCACCGGATGAACTGGAGGTTGTTGAGCGACGCGAAGCTCGCCGCCGGCAGCCACGCCGTGAGGCCCGTCGCCGTCGTGGACGCGGTCGTGCTGTCCACCGTCAGCGCCCCTTGCAGCTCGAGCACGGCGTCGTAGTCCACGCCCTGCACGCCCGCGAGGAACGGGAAGTTGTCCACCCAGAACGGCGCCTGGAACGTCGCGTTGGTGCCGACCACGTCGGTCCAGACCGGGACGCCGGCGCTGGTGACGTCGATGGTGGGCTTCCACACCGCACCGGACACGCCGGCGGCCGGCGTGACCGTGCCCAGGTTGCTCAGCGTCCCCGCCGCGCCGCCGACGTCGGTGGTCGCCGCCATCACCATCAGGCCGATCCGGCCGGCCGAACCCGCGCCGCCGTTGGAGGTGCCGCCCGCGGTGGTGCCTGCCGCGCCACCCGAGCAGTCGAGCTGCGCGCCCGCGGCGACCGTGAGGGCGTCGCGCGCCTGCAGCAGGATCGAGCCACCGGAGCCGCCGCCACCGCCGCCGCCCTGGCCGGAGCCGGCGGCGTTCGCGTCGAGCACACCACCGATGAACTCGTCGTTCGCCGTCATGTTGTCCGGGTCGATGACGACCTGGTCGGCCAGCCCGTACGTGTTGCCGCCGCGACCGCCGCGGCAGAAGATCTTGCCGGTGCCCGCGACCGTGATGGACTTGGCGATGAGCCACAGCGCGCCGCCACCGCCGCCGCCGCCGGCGCCGGCGTCGTCGCCGGTCGAGATCTTGTCGCCGTTCACGATCGTGACGGAGCCGTCGGCGGTCTCGCTGGCGCCGGTGTCGTCCTCGATGCCGCCGCCGCCGCCACCCGACCCACCCTGGATGTTGGCGTTGGGCTGGTAGCAACGCTGCGGGCTGAAGAGCGCGATGCCGCGGGCGAAGTCCGCCGCGCCCACCGGGGGCCCGCCGGAGCCACCGAGCCCGGTGCCGGACCCGTTGCCGCCGCCCGCGGCGTGACCGCCGCCGCCGCCGCCCTTGGTGCCGCCCGTGCCGGTGTCCGCCGAACCCGGAGCACCACCGCCGCTCGTCGCGTCCCCGAACAGGTTCGCGCCACCCGTGCCGGCCACGGCGAGGCCCTCGTTGCCGAACACGAGACCGGGGGCGCCGCGACCACCGGCACCCGCGCCCGCGCCACCGGCGCCGCCGATGCCGCTCGCCGCGATGCCGAGCGCGTTCTGGTACTTCACCGTGCCGTCGGTGTCGATGCCGAAGCGGCCCTCGACGCCGTCGGACCGGATCGTGCCCTCGATGGTGCACGTGCCGTGCACCAAGATGAGGACCGGCTTGCTACCCGTGAGGTTCAGCGTCGCCGTCGGCCCCAGGTAGAAGTCGGTGTACTCGTAGACGCCGTCGTTGTTGATGCTCCCGCTGTCGCTCGACAGGGTGGTCGAGCCGTTGGGGAGGTTGAAGGGGCCGTCCGCCCCGTTGCCGAGGTACGGCTCGAAGACCGCCTTGAGGCGGCCGGCGCCGTTGTCCTGCGAGTCGTTCACCGGCAGGTTGGGGAACCCGAGGAGCCGGTACGACCCGTTCCAGTTCGCGGTGGTCGCCTGGAGCGGCTCGGCCTGCGTCGCGGTCAGCGGGAAGGCCAGCGCGGTGTCCGGGTCGGTCGCGGGCGTGGACTTCGTGAAGAGCTGCGACGCCTGCTCGTTGAAGTTGCCGCCGAAGCTCTCCGAGATCGCGCCGGACGTCGGCGGGAGCTGGAGGGTCCGGAAGTAGATGCGGTAGCCCGGGGGCACGGTGCCGGTCAGGCTCGCGTCGATCGCCGAGTACCCGCCGAGAGCCGGGTTGGGCGAGTCCGTGATGACGAGCGCGTTGCCCGGGAGGTCGCGGACGCCCTGGATGTTGACCAGGTAGGTGCCCTGAGGCTGCGCCCCCGAGGCCACGAGGATCGCCTCGGTCTGGCCGAGGTCCTGCACGAGCAGCGGCTCGTTGGTCGGGACCTGCGTCGGGGAGCCGATCGGGTTGCCGTCGATGTCGCCGACGCGCCAGAGCTGCACGTTGAGCGAGCGCTTCGTGACGGGGATGTACGGGTAGACCGTGACGGGGTCGAGCGGCTCGTTGAACCGCACCCGGACCGCCGGGAAGTCGAGGAAGCCCGCGCTCACCGCCGACGGCGTACCGACGGCGCGCTGGTCGTGCGTCGGGATGCAGTCGTCGAGCACGATGTGCGGCGGGCCCTCGTTCTCGAGGCAGAGCAGGCGCGCGGACGCGCTCGTCCCGCTCTGGAAGGCGCCGGTGTAGAGGGGCGGCTCGAACGCGGAGTTCTGCAGGCACCCCGATTCGTCGCCCTTGGCGGCGAGCGGCTCGTGGACGAGCGGACGGCGGGGCTCGATGAACGTGTTCGTCGGGACCGTCGTGAACGTGTACGACTCGGCCTGCACGAGCGGGCGGCCGCGCGTGCTGCGCACCGTGTCCACCGCCGGGAAGATCGGCAGGAACACCGAGTACATCGTGCTCGGCGCGAGCCCCGAGTCCGAGTAGTCCTTGAAGTTCGGGACGAACGGGAGGAGAGCCGCGAGGTTCCCGTCCACGACCGTCGTCTCGAACGTGAACGACGGCGTGCCGACGACCTGCACGGTGTCCGGCGTCACCGTGAAGGGGTCCACGTCGTCGCTGAACGTGAAGATCAGCGGCTGGTTGAGCGCCACGCCCGCGATGTTGGGCAGGTTGAAGCCGACCAGCACGAGGTCGGACGCGCCGCCGCCGCCGCCCCCACCGCAGGACACGGCGGAGAGACCGAGGCCGAGCGCAGTCGCGCAGGCGAGGACGCGGGAGATCCGGATTCGCATCGGGGCGTCTTCCAAGGGCGTTTCGTGGGCCGACCGGCGACGGGGTGCGCCGGCCGGCGCGCTGGACGGGAGGACCGGGCGGACTGCGCTACGGCAGCCGCTCGATCGGGATCACGATGCTCGAGAGCCTCGCGACGGTGTTGCTGATCAGGTTCGACGTCAGCGTGATGCGCCAACGGATGTAGGGGTAGCCGTCGCAGTCGTCCACCGACGTCGTGAACGGCGTCGAGGCGAGCGCCGGGTTGGCCTTGGTCCGGTTGCTCGTGGTGTCCACGCCCATCGCACCCTGGTACTCGACGAGCACCTGGGCGCCGCCCGACTGCAGCGCGGGCGTGAGGATCGCGTCCTCGTAGTTCGACTTCACGCCGAACGTCGTCTGCGTGGAGTACGGCGGCGGGTACGCGTTGCCCGCCGGGTCCGAAGCGCTCGGCGTGTAGAACCGGCACTGGGCGAAGCTGACGCGCTTGGTGATCGTGAACGCGTTGTCCGTCCAGCTCGGCTCGGGGTTGATGATGCCCGCGACGAAGTTGCTCTGCGGGTTCGGCGAGTCCTCGCCGAAGGTCGCGTACATGCGGCGCAGCGGGAAGCCGCCGAGGAGCACGCCGCTGTTGGGCGCGGTGACGCCGAACCAGCCGCGGATCTGCTGGAACGTGTTGCCCTCGGCGACGTTGGCGTCGAGCAGCATGACCGAGTCGTGGTCCACGTTCGGGTCGCCCTGGTCCCAGTCGAAGAAGGACGTCGGGGCGGGCCAGTTCACGTAGCCAGTCAGCAGCAGCGGCTGCATCTGGGCGTACGGGACGGTGTTCGGGGCGGGCGTGTACTCGTTGCCGACGTTGGCGGCCTGCGCGACCGCGTACGAGCCCTTGTAGCAGATCAGCGGAGTGCCGAGGAAGTTGCTGGTGAACGTCGTCGAGAGGCTGAGCGAGTTGCTCTTCTGGAACCCGAGCCGGAGCTCGACGTCGGGGTAGCTCGCCGCGAAGGTCGCGTTGCTGTCCGGTCCCCACGAGATCGTCGTGACGCTGCCGTTCGCGCCCATCTCGATGTCGTCGCAGGCCCACATCACGCGGCGGCCCTGGTTGGTGGGCGGCTGGATGTTGGCGATGTAGTTGTTCAGCAAGAAGCCCGTCAGCGGGTCCACGATCGGGTTGTACTGGCCGGCGCCGGTGTTCTGCGCGATCTGGTACCCGGCGATGTAGGCCCGGCGCGACGTGATGGGCGTTCCGGTGAGGTCGCCGGTGACGGCGAAGCCCCAGTCGGCGCTCGTGACGCTCGTGTCGTTGTCCGTGGACGTGCCGAACGACTCCGCGAGGATCTTGCCCGTCACCTTGCCCGTGCCGTCGCAGACGTAGGGGCCGAACGAGCGCGGGTTGATGAGGGGGTTGCCCGCGAGGTCCTTGAGCGTCTGGAAGACCTGCACGCCGAAGGTGTACTTCTTGTCGCCGAAGGAGAAGACCGGCACGAAGAAGAAGGTCTTGGCGGCCGCGTCCCACGAGATGCTGCCGGGGATCGGCACGTTCTCGACGCTGTTGGCCTGGTTCACGTTCGGGTCGGGAAGGTCGCTGTAGCGGACGTCGAGGCCGTCCGTGGCCGTGACCGCCGTGCCGACGGCGAGCGCGAACGTCGACGGGTCCATCGGCTCGTCGAACTCCATCGCCATGATCGCGTTGCCCGGGACCTGCTTCGTCAGCGAGTTCTGGTCCGGGTTGAAGTAGATGCGGACGATCGACGGCGGGTCGAGCTCGCGCAGGAAGCCCGCCGCGGTGGTGAAGCTCGAGAAGAACGAGTTGAGCAGCGGGTCGTTGTCGAGGTTGCGGACGACGTCGTTCGCCTCACCCTGCGACGGGAGCTCGACGTTGTACTGGGTGACCGGCTCGAGGCCGAAGGGGTTGGGCGTGCCCTGCTGCGTGACCGTCGGGTCGAAGATCACGCGGCTGCCCGACACCTGGAACGACCCCTTCGGGACGGTCTGGAACTGCGTCCCGTAGCGGATCGCGATCGTCTGGTCGTTGACCGACTTCGGGTCCACGATCTCCGAGAAGGAGAAGACGATCTGCGCGTTGCGCGGCAGCGCCTGCACGCCCGTCGGGAAGGACGGGACGAGGGCTCGATCGACGTAGAGGTACTCGACCAGCACCATCGGCTTGGCCGCGTAGTTGTCGCCGCCGCTGCCACCGCAGCTGGTCGAAGCCAGCGCGAGGACGAGCGCGGACGCCGTCGCGAACCCAGCCGCAGCCCGACGCGCAAACCCTCGGATCGAAGCCATGAAGCGCTCCTTCGGCCGACACCCTGCCGTTGCGCGACCACAGCCGTCCCGGACGCGGGACCTGACGGACGCGCAGCCCGGGCGGAGGCTTCCCTGCCGATGAAGCCCACCCCGGCGGGCGGCGAGTGTACGGATCGCCGGTCTGCCGGTAAAGGGATTTGATCGCGCAGGGAACGCCACCGGGGTGCCCCGGGGTCACCCCGAGAGACGGCAAACGTCATTCCAACCCGGCCACACACCCGCGACCGGCGCAAGCGGGCGTCCCGGACGACGTTACGCGTCTTTCCGTCCCCCTGCGCGCGGCGCTGCCCCGCGCTGCGGGGTGGTTTCGTGCGAATTCGCACGGGGAGTCGGGACTTCGAGCCCCCCTGCGGCGCACGGAGCCTCAGCCGGAGGCGACGTACGCGACGGCGTCCCCGACGACGGTGAACCGCGTCCACCCGGTCAGCGGCCACCCGTGGAACGGGCAGTTGCGGCTCTTGCTCCGGAGCGCGCCCCGGTCCACCACCGCGGTCTTCTCGACGTCCACGACGGCGACCCGGGCCGGAGCGCCGACCCGCAGCGCGAAGGGCTCGCGGCGTGCCACCCGGGCGGGCCCCTGCACGAGCGCGTCGACCAGCCGCCGCAGGGACAACCGGCCCGCGCGCACCAGCCGGGTGTAGAGGACCGGGAACGCAGTCTCCATCCCGATCGCGCCGAACGGCGCGCGCGCGAGCCCTTGGGCCTTCTTCGCCTCCGCGTGCGGCGCGTGGTCGGTGCCGATCGCGTCGAGCGTCCCGTCCTCGAGCGCGGCCACGAGGGCGTCCACGTCGGACGCTTCGCGCAGCGGCGGCTTCATCTTGAAGTCCGGGCCGCCGCGCACCGCGTCGTCCACGGTGAGGACGAGGTGGTGCGGCGTCACCTCGCCCGAGACCGGGAGCCCCGCCGCCTTCGCGGCGCGCAGGCGCTCGACGGCCCCCGCGGTCGAGACGTGGCAGAGGTGCAGGCGCGCGCCGTGCTCCGCGGCGAGCTCGAGGTCGCGCCCCGTCGCGCGGTCCTCGGCGGCGCGCGGGATGCCCGGGATGCCGGCGGCGCGCGTGGCCGCGGCGTCGTGCAGCAGCCCCGGCCCGGTGACGCCGAAGTCCTCGCAGTGCTCCATCACGAGGAACCCGTCCTCGCCGGCCGCGCGGAACGCGCCGCGGGCGACGTCGTCGGAGGCGACCCACGCGCCGTCGTCGGAGAACGCCCCGGCCCCCGCGGCGCGCTGCGCGCGGAAGTCCACCAGCGCGCGCCCGCGCAGCCCCTCGGTGATCGCCGACACCGGCACGACCTCGCAGGGGCCCGCGCGGGCCGCGGCCTCGAGCACGTGGCGGATCACCTCCGGGCGGTCGGCGGTCGGGTTCGTGTTGGGCATCGCATAGATGCAAGCGAAGCCGCCCGCGAGCGCCGCCGCGGTCCCCGTCGCGACGGTCTCCGACTCCTCGCCGCCGGGCTCGCGCAGGTGCACGTGGAGGTCGGTGAACGCCGGCAGCACGAGGCAGCCGCGCGCGTCGAGCACGCGCGTGCCGGCCCCGGCGGGCAGGTCGCGCCCGATCGCCGCGACGCGCCCGTCGCGCACGAGCACGTCGGCCGGCGCGTCCAGCCCGGACCCCGGGTCGAACGCGCGCCCGCCACGGACCAGCGTCTCGCGCCCGCTCACGACATCGTCCCCAGCAGGCCGTGGCCGGGCGCGGGCGGCGAGCGCCGGATCGCGATCGCCACACCGAGCAGGCCCAGCCCGCCGTGCACGCGGTGCGCGACGCGCAGGTGCGGCGACAGCACCGCCGCGTCGAGCCCGGTCAGGAACACCGGCGCCGCCGCGTCGGGGCGCAGCCCCTCGAGGATGCGCTCGACGGCACCTGCCGCCCCCATCACGACGCCCGAGCGGATCGCGCTCTCGGTGTCGGTCGCGGGCAGCGGCGTGACGCCCTTGAGGTCCACCAGCGGGAGCTTCTCCGCGCCCACCGTGAGAGCGCGCGCGGCGAGCCCGAGCCCGACGCCGATCGTGCCGCCCACGAGCGCGCCGTCGGCCGCGGCGACGTCCACCGTCAGCGCCGTCCCGCAGGACACGACGACCGCGGGCCCGGCCGCGAGCGTCGCGGCGGCGAGCACCTGGACGCGCCGGTCCACGCCCGCCTGGTCGGGCTGCTTGGCGCGGCCCCGAGGCAGGCCCGGATGGTCGTGCGCGACGACGACCGCGCCGGGGAAGCCCACCTTGCCGAGCTCCCACGCGAGGTCCTTCGCCTTCGTGGCGTCCGAGCCGCACACGGCGACGAGCGGCTTGCCGCCCTGGACCAGCGGCGCGGCGAACTCGCGCACCGCCGCGGCGTCCGCGCGCGGCAGGCGCACGGGGCCCGCGACGTCCTCGCCTCGGACGACCCCGAGCTTCGTGCCGCTGTTGCCGACGTCGACGACGAGGACGAGGTCCGTGCCCACCGCAGCGCCTCCCGGGGAACGCGCGGGCAAGGATCGGCCGCCGTCCCGCCCGCGGCGCGGAAATGACCGACCGTCGCGGCGCCCGCGGCTACTTGAACTTCGCCCTGCCCGCGGCGCCGCGCACCTTCGGGTCGCGCGGGTCCACCTCGTAGGTGCGCATCTCGCCCGACTTCTTCTCGACGACGACGGTCACCGACGGCGCGTCGGGGGAGATCGCCTTGACGACCTCGACCGCGGCGTTGCGGCTCGGCGTCGGCTTGCCGTCGATCGAGCGCACGATGTCGCCGGGCTGGATGTCGAACTGCGACACCACCGAGCCGGGCTCCATCTTCGTCACGCGGATGCCACCCTGGGCGTCCTTGACGTCCTCGGTGCCCACCTCGCGCGTGAGGTCGTCCACGTTGGTGAAGCGGAAGTAGCGGTGCGAGGCGTCGTCGAGCTCGACGCGGTAGCGCCCCTCGGGCGTGCGCACCGGCGTGATCTTCACGTCGCTGCGCGGCGGCGGCCGGTCGGCGGGCCCCGACGCGGTGGCGCGCGCCGCGGGGTCGGCGCCGGGCGCGGTGTCGGAGAACACCGGCCGGCTCGTGCTGAGGTCCTGCGCGAGGGTGAGGACCTCCTCCTTGCGCTCGGGCGGCTTGTCGCCGGCGACGTACTCGTCGTAGACGACCTTGACCTGCGGGTCGTCGCCCTGGTCGGCGACGCGCGAGACGGCGACGAGGTACTTGCCGGGCCGGCGCTGCGTGCCGTCCGCGACGCGGACGGGCTCGTCCTTGGGCGCCTTGGGGTCGGCGTCCTCGATGGGATCGAGGTCGCCCACGGCGAACGATCGCTTGCGCTTGGAGGCGTTGAAGAAGAACGTGATCACCGACGGCGCGTCGCCCGACGTCAGGAACGCGCTCGCGAGCTTGCCGATCGCCGCGAGCCCCTTGGGCGGCTCGGCCTTCGGGCCCTCGTCCACCTTCTTCGGCTCCGGCTTGGGCGGCACGGGCCCGACGAAGGGCCACACCCCGGGACCGCGCTTGCGGTCCATGAGGTCGGGCCGGACGATCCACTTGAGGTCCTCTTCGTTGACCGACCACGTCGGGGTCGGCTTCGCGTTGGCGGCCTCGGACTTGTACGCCTCGTCGGCCGCCTTGACCCACGCGCCGCGCTTGGCCTCGTCGGCGGCGGCCGGGCGGACCTTGAACCACCACCAGCCCGCCGTCCCCACCACCCCGAGGGTCAGGGCGACGTTGGCGAACGCGAGCAGGCGACGGAGCGACTGGGCCTTCATGCGGGGAGCGGTCCGAGGGGGCGGGTGCGCCCCTTAGACTACCCGCCCCGGCAGCGCCTTCCGCACGGACGCCCCCGCCCGCCGTCGGCGCCCGCTCCCCCCACCGGGCGGGGCGGGCGGTCGGGGCGAGCCCGCCGAATTCACGAAAGGCGAGGCCAGTCGAGCCCCGAACGCACGTCAGGTCCCGGTCGGGGCGCGCGGATGGCGTCCGGGCGCGCGTCGGCCGCGACGACCGCGTGTTCTGGCACCACGCCGAGGAGCGGACGACGCGTGGCGACGCGCATCGAATCGCCGACGGGTCCTGCGCCACGCCCGGGCGCAAGACGCCGCCCCGACCTCGCCGGCTCGTGAATTCGGCGGGCTAGGCGTCAGACGAGCGTCGTGGCCGTCCGCAGCCCCTTGCCGATGCCGCGCATCGCGAGCATGAGCTCGTCGGGGTTGTCGGCGGCGGCGAGCGCGTCGTCGTACTCGATCAGCCCCTCCTGCACGAGGGCGCGCAGCGACTGGTTGAACGTCTGGGTGCCGTAGTGGTCGTGCCCCTCGTCGAGCAGCTTGGGCAGGTCGCGGGTCTTGCCCTCGAGCAGCATCTCCTTGATCGTCGGCGTCGAGAGGAGGATCTCGACCGCGGGCACGCGCCCGGCCGCGGCGCGGCGCGTGATCAGGCGCTGGCTGATGACGCCCTCGAGGACGAGCGCGAGCTGGAGGCGGATCGTCTGGTGCTGGTGCGGCGGGAAGAACGAGATGATGCGCTCGACCGTCTGCACGGCGTTGACCGTGTGCAGCGTCGAGAGCACGAGGTGGCCCGTCTCGGCCGCCTGCAGCGCGGACTCGATCGTCTCGCGGTCGCGCATCTCGCCCAGCAGGATCACGTCGGGCGTCTGGCGGACGACGTGCTTGAGGGCGGTCGCGTAGTCGGGGCTGTCGATGCCGATCTCGCGCTGCGTGATCGCGCAGCGCTTGTCGCGGAACACGAACTCGATCGGGTCCTCGATCGTGACCACGTGGCGGTCCATGTGGTCGTTCATGTGCTCCACCATCGCCGCGAGCGTGGTGGACTTGCCCGAGCCCGCGATGCCGGTGACGAGCACGATGCCGCGCTGCAGGCGCGCCAGCCGCGCGAGCGGGGCCACGGGGAGGTGGAGGTCCTCGACCCGCGGGACGCGCTCCTGCACGTGGCGGAAGACGAAGCCGTGGCGACGCCGCTGGAAGAACAGGTTCGCGCGGAAGCGGCCGGTGCCCGGCACGACGAAGGCGACGTCGGTCTCGGACTCCCGCCGGAACTTGGCGACTTCCTCGTCGGAGAGGATCGCGTGCAGGAGCGCGTCGGAGTCCTCCGGCGTGAAGCGCTCGTCGGTCAGGAAGCGCACCTTCCCCTCGACGCGCATCGCCGGGCGCTCCCCCTCGCGGAGGATGAGGTCCGACGCCTTCTCCTTGACCATCACCTTGAAGTGGACGAACGGGTCGGACATGGCGCGAGGGACCTCCGGCGTGCCCCCCTTTCGGCCAACGGGGCCCTCCGGGCGTAGCCCGACCCGGGCCCCCCGGAGGCCCCCCCGGAGGCCCCCCCGGAGGCCCCGGCGCGAAGCATCGGGAACCGACGGGGAGACTCCCCCCCGGGCGCGAACGCGACCGCGCGGCGTGCGGGGTCAGCGCCGCGGCGTGCGGCGCGCGCCCCGCGCCGGTCGCTTCTTCGAGGCGGGCCGCGCCGACGCCTTGCGGGCCGGCGTCGCGGGCCCCTTGGAGGTGCGTCCGCGCGCGACGGCCGAGGTCTTCGCGGGCTTGCGTGCGGCGGTCCGTCGCGCCTCGCGGGCCCCGCCGTCGCGGCGACTCGTGGCGGTCGGCTTGCGCGCGGCTGTCGCCTTGCGCGCCGCCTTCACCTTGCGCGCGGGCGTGGCCTTGCGCGCGGGCTTCGCCGTCGGGACGCGGGCCGCGGGCCGGGGCGGCACGTCGGACGCGGCCGACGCGGGCGCCAACGCGGCCGGCGCCAGCGCGCGGGGTGCCGCGGGGGCGGGCGGCCGCGCGGGCGCGGGCGGGGCCGCGGCGACCGGCGGCTCCGCGGCGAGCGCGCCGAGGCGCCGCGCGATCGTCGCGACCAGCGCCTCGAGCCCGGCGCCGGTCACCGCGGACACGAGGAGCACCTCGCAGCCGAGCGCCTCGCCGAGGCGACGGGCGGCCGCGGCCGCCTCGCCCGGCGGCGCGAGGTCGCCCTTGGTCCCCACGACGATCTCCGGACGCGCGGCGAGCCCGTGGCCGTACGCCTCGATCTCGGCCCGCACCGTGCGGTAGGCCGCGAGCGGGTCGCCCTCCGTGGGGAACAGGTCCACGAGGTGGACGAGCAGCCGCGTGCGCTCGACGTGGCGGAGGAACTGGTGGCCGAGCCCGCGCCCCTCGTGCGCGCCGGCGACGAGGCCGGGCAGGTCGGCGAGCACGAAGCGGCGGTAGTTGGCGAGCTCGACCAGCCCGAGGTGCGGGGCCAGCGTCGTGAACGGGTAGCTCGCGATCTTGGGCGTCGCGCGCGACAGGCGCGAGAGCATCGTGGACTTGCCCGCGTTGGGCAGGCCGACGAGGCCCGCGTCGGCGAGCAGCCGCAGCTCGAGGCGCAGGCGACGCCGCACGGAGGGCTCGCCCGGCGTCGTGCGCGTCGGGGCCTGGTCGGTGGCGGTGGCGAAGCGGTTGTTGCCCTTCCCGCCGGCCCCGCCCGGGGCTGCGACCCACCGCATCCCCGCCGTGGCGAGGTCCACGAGCACCTCGCCGGTGTCGGCGTCGCGCACCGTCGTGCCGGGCGGGACGCCCACCACGCGGTCGGGCGCGTCGGCGCCGTGGCGGTTCTGTGTGCCGCCCCCGCCGCCGTCCTGCGCACGCACGACGCGCTCGTGCTCCATGTCGCCGAACGTCGTCAGCTGCGGGTCCGCGACGAGCACCACGTCGCCGCCGCGGCCGCCGTCGCCGCCGGCCGGTCCGCCCATGGGGACGAACTTCTCGCGGCGGAACGCGCTGCGGCCGTCGCCGCCGGCGCCCGACTGCACGGTGATCAGGAGCTCGTCGACGAACATCGGGGCCGCGATCGCGAGGTCACACCTCGCAGGAGGTCGGCGTTCAGGCCGACGGCGCGGCCTCGGCCGGCGCGGGGCGCACGTGCACGCGGCCGTTGTCCTGGAACTCGACGACGCCGTCGACGGCCGCCCACAGCGTGAAGTCGCGGCCCATCTTCACGTTCTTGCCGGGATGGATGCGCGTGCCGACCTGGCGGACGAGGATGCTGCCCGCCGTGACGCGCTCGCCGGCGTAGGCCTTCACGCCGCGGTACTGCGGGTTGCTGTCGCGCCCGTTGCGCGTCGAACCCTGACCCTTTTTGTGCGCCATGGCGTGCTCCTGCTCCGATGACGACGGCGCGTCAGGCGCCGACGACGGCGTCCACGCGGACCTCGGTGTAGCCCTGCCGGTGCCCCTGCTTGCGGCGGTAGCCCTTGCGGCGCCGCTTCTTGAACACCACGATCTTCGCCGCGCGCCCGTGGCGGACCACGGTGCCCTCGACGCGCGCGCCGGCGACGACCGGCGTCCCGACGACCGTGCCGCCGTCGGTGGAGACGAGCAGCACCCGGTCGAACACGACCTTCGTGCCCGGTGCCCCGTCGTGGAGGTCGAGGCGGAGCCGCTGGCCGGCCTTGACGGTGTACTGGCTGCCGCGGTCGTCGATGACGGCGTAGGACATGGGCGGGAGGATCCGGGACGAGCGCCGCCACCCCCGCGCGAGGGCGCGGGACCCCGTCGAGGGGCTCGGCGGACGTTCAAGGGGGCCGAAGGTACTCGGCGCCGACGCCGTCTCAACTCTCGGCGGGGGCGTCCTCGGCCTCGGGGGCGGGCCCCCCGGGGGTCGCGGTGGCGGCCGGCGGCGCCTTGGGCATCGCCGACCGGGGCGGGAGCCCCTTGATCGACCACGCGCCGTAGGCGATCTGGGCGTCGGGCATGAGGCGGAACGGTCCCGACAGCCACGCCTCGAGCGCCGACAGCTCGTCCGCCTTCTTCTTGCGCAGGACGTCGTAGACGGGGGGCGGCACGCGGACTTCCATCCCGCCGTGGCCGCGGGACCGCGCCGCGCGCATGCGCAGCTCGCGCAGCACGCGGAACGCCACCCCCATCGGGTGGCGGCGCCGGCCGGCGCCCCCGCACGTCGGGCAGGCGACGTGCGTGACCGAGAGCAGCGCCGGGCGGATGCGCTGGCGGGTGAGCTCGAGGCAGCCGAACGGCCCGATCCGCGACATGCGGATGCGCGCCCGGTCGCGCTTGAGCGCCTCGCGCATCGCGCGCTCGACCTGGTGGATGTGGGAGCGCTCGTGGAGGTCGATGAAGTCCACCACGATCACGCCGCCGAGGTCGCGCAGGCGCAGCTGACGCGTGACCTCGGGCACGGCCTCGAGGTTGGTCTTGAGCGCGGTCGCCTCGAGGTTCTCCTCCTCGGTCATGCGGCCCGAGTTCACGTCGATCGCGACGAGCGCCTCGGTCGGGTCGATCACGATCGACCCGCCCGACGGCAGCCGGATCGTGCGCCGGAAGACGTCCTCGAGCTGGGCCTCGACGCCGAACGCGTGGAACAACGGGGTCGGCCCCGGGTGCACGTCCACCGCCGGCGGCGGGCGCGGCGTCGGCGCTGCGGAGGGGACCGGCGGAGGAGGCGGCGGCTCGTCCTGCGCGACGAAGGGCTCGGCGGGACCGTCCACCGCCGCGCTCGGAGCGGCCGGGACGACGTCGGGCCCGGCACCGTCGTCGCGCGGGTCGATCGTCGCGTCCGCGCCCGGGACCTCGAGCTCGTCGCCCGGCTCGACGGGGGGCCCGTCGTGCGCGCCGTCGGCGGGCGGGTGGACGGGGCCGACGGACGGAGGCGGGGCGACGACGGTCGGCGTCGGCTCGGCGGCGGGCGCCGCGGCGGGCGGCGTCGTGCGGGCGATCGGGCGCGTGCGCTCGAGGTACTCGCGGATGCGCGCCGCGACGTGGGCGTCGTCGGTCACGATGCGGGTGGCGTCGGGCGGGAGGATGTCGCGCGCGGCGCGGGAGACGAGGTCGCTCTCCTCGTGGACGAGGCGGGGCCCGCCGCCCTCGAGGAGCCGGCCCTTCAGGTTCTCCCAGAGGCGGTACAGCTCGACGAGGTCGGCCTGCACCTCCTCGGTCGCGCGGCCGTTGCTGGCCGTCCGCAGGATCACCGCCATGCCGTCGGGGACCGTGAGCCCGCCGAGCAGGGCGCGCATGCGGTCGCGCTCGCCGGCCGCGTCGATGCGGCGGGACACGCCCGACCGTGTCGAGTTGGCGAGCAGCACGACGTAGCGGCCGGGCAGCGAGAGGCGCGTGGTCAGCGTCGGGCCCTTGTGGCCGACGGGACCGCGCGAGATCTGGACGAGCAGCATGTCGCCGGGCTTGACGAGCTCGTTGATCGTCTTGCGACCGCCCTCGCCCTCCGACGCGTCGCCGATGACGTCGGAGGCGTGGAGGAAGCCGGTCACCCCCCCACCGAGGTCCACGAACGCCGCGCCGATCCCGCGCTCGACGTTCTGGACACGGCCGACGTAGACGTTCCCCTTGCCCGTCGGGTCGGTGCCGGCCTCGACGTACACCTCTTCGAGGCGTCCGTCTTCGACGACGGCGACGCGAACCTCGTCAGGTTCGTCGGCGTTGATGAGAAGGACCTTCTCCACGGCAGGGGGCGGAAGGTAGCACGCCCCCGGTCCCGGTCCGAGCAATCGTCCGCCGCCGTCGCAGGCGGGTCGTCCTCGCCCGCCGACCGTCTCCCGGGAGCGCCCCCCGGAGACGACGCCGGCCGGCGCCCGGAGGCGTCGGCCGGCGTGCGGCGTCGCGGGGACGCGGGTCAGCGGGCGACCGGCACCGGCGCCGGGGTCGGCGCGGCGGGGACCGCGGGGGTCGGCTGCGGCGCGGCCGGGGCGGGCGGCGTGCAGGGCGTCCCGAGCGTGCTCCACTCGGCGCGCATCTTGTCGCTGCGGCCGGAGAGCTCGTTGTCGATCGTGAGGTTGGCGGCGTCGGACCCGCGCAGGATCCGCGGCGTGATCGTGATGACGATGTTCTGGCGGACCTTCGAGTTCGACTGGCCGGAGAACAGCGCGCCGAGCACCGGCAGGTCGCCGAGGATCGGGAGCTTGTCGCGCGAGCTCGTGTCGCGGTCCTCGAGCAGGCCGCCGATCACCGCCGTCTCCTTGTCGCGCAGGAGCATCGTCGTGACCATCGTGCTCGACTTGACGCGCGGGAGGTCGATCGTCTGGCCCGAGACCGTGAAGCGGTCGAAGCCGGGGATCGGGCTCGTCGTGCCGTTGAGCGCGCGCTGCTGCGGGATCACGAGCAGGGAGATCTTGTTCTCGCCGGGGATCACGTGCGGGATCACGAGCAGCTGGAAGCCGACGTTGACCGGGCTGTTGTCGTCCTCTTCCACCGAGAAGGTGAGGCCGCCGTTCTGGTTGCTGGCCGCCGTGCTGCGGGCGTAGCGGATCGACTCGCCGACGAAGATCGTCGCCTCCTGGTTGTCCAGCGCGAGGATCTTGGGCGCCTGGACGACCTTGCTGCAGCCGTCCTGCTTGAGCGCCTGGAAGAACATGCTCGTCTCGGTGAACGAGAGCGTGCCGTAGGTGAACGACGAGGCCGACGGCGGCGGGAAGACCGTGCCGGTCAGCATGTCCGTCCAGCCCGACCCGCTGGCGGCGAAGGGCAGGCGGTGCGTGACGCCCGCGCCGGTAAAGCCCATCAGGAAGCCGCTGTCGCTCTTGAAGCCGAGGTCGAGCGCGTCCGTGTTCGACGTCGCGATGATGTTCATGTCCACGAACACCTGCGGCGGCTCGACGTCGAGCTGTGCGCAGAGCTTGCGGACGCGGTCCATCTTGGGCGCCGTGCCGGTGTAGAGCACCGAGTTGCTGCCCGGGATGTAGGTGACGCGGCCGCCCTCGGGCTCCACGATCGAGCGGAGCGCCGCGACGATCGGGAAGTACGACTCGAGCTTCGACGGGTCGTCCGTGGGGACGAACACGTCGGACTCGACGATGTCGGCGCCCACCGAGGCCGAGCCGCCGCTGCCGCCGCCGGTGCCCGACGAGCTCGAGCTCGACGAGGACGAGCCCGAGGCACCCGTCTTGACGACACCCTTGTAGGGCGGCGGCGGACGGAGGTAGCGGAACTGGTACGTGTCGCTGCTCAGCTCGAGCGAGCTCGTCGGCACGACCTTGAGCACGCCGTAGTCGCTCTCGACGATCGTGTACTTGCCCACGGTCTCGACGACGTCGCGCAGCGCGCTGCGCCACGGCACGTTCTTGAACGACACCGTGACGCGGCCGGTCACCTCGGGCGACACGACGACGCTGACCGGCTCGCTGCCGCCCGCGCCCGCCGTGATCAGCTTGATGACCTCGCGGATGTCCTCGTTCGTGCTGTCCAGCGTCACCAGCGGCGGCTTCTCGACCTTGAGCAGGTTGAGCGACTTGCGCACGAGCGCGCCGTTGATGCGCTCGGTCATGGTGTCGAGCGCGTCCACCCAGTACAGGTCCACGACGCGGAGCGTGACCTTCTCGGCCGCCGCCTGCGGGGACACGACGAGGTTGACCTTCGTCTTGGGCTGGATCTTCTCCGCCACCACCTGGCCGAACGGCGCCTCGGTGACGTCGAAGGTGACGCGGCCGTCGCCGATGTCGAACTCGCGGAAGCTCGACGGGTCCGAGCCGGCCAACGCGGCGCCACGGCCGAGGAGGACGAGCGCGAACGCGACGACCGACGCTCGGCGGGCGTACCCGCGCACGAGGGACCGGATGCTCATGGGGGAAGGGGCTCCTGCCTTGCCGATCGGCCCGGGGGGCCTCCCGGCGACAACCTCTACGATGTTTGTCGGCTGACGCCCGCCCGAAATCAAGGACTGGGCCGTCGCCGGCCCCCCCCGTCGCGTCGCCGCGCGGCGCGACGGCCCCCCTATCGGCCTCCGCCGGGGCCGACCTGAGCGCTTCCCCCGGTCCCGCGCGCGCCCCGACGCCCGTCGCCCGCTCCCACGCCCGCCGCACCGCGAGCGCGCCGTCGAACCGGGTCGCGCTCGCACGCCCCGCGCGGCACGGCGCCGGCTCGCCGATCCCGGCATCGCTCGCCGTGGAGGGGGCGCCGCCGCCCCTTCCGCGGCGATCGACCCCTCACGCCTCTGCCTCGGGCTCTGCCTGTGCCGCGGGCTCTGCCTCGGCCGCGGGCCTCCGCCTCAAGCTCTGCCGCTACCCGTCCTCTTCCTCACCTCTTCCTTCGCCTTCCCTCTGACTTCCGTCTCCGCCCTTGAGGAGCCCGTCCAAGGCGCCCCCCCCGGGCAGCCCGTCTCCGCCGACGGGCTCCTAACGGTTCTGGGGGGTGTGGACCGGCACCGCGGCGTCGCCGCGCGCGCCGGCCTTGTCGCCGCCGGCGTCCTCGCGGAGCACGAACACCGACTCGCCCTGGTAGCTGAACTCGACGCCCTCGCGGCGGATCGCGGCGACCTTGAGGTCACCCTTGGCGTCGAGCGCCTCGCCCGTGCGGACGACGCGGCCGTTGACCAGCGCGGCCGACGTGGACGCGTCCGAGGTCACCATCACGCCGGTGACGTGCACCGACTTGGCGTGGAACTCGGAGAGCACCTTCGCGCGGCGGCGGTAGTCCTTGATCTCGTCGAGGATCGGCAGCGCCGCGGGCTCGACCTCCTTGCCGCGGACGAAGGCCTCCCACGCCACGCAGAGCGAGTTCACGCCGGCGTAGTCGCCGGACCGGAACAGACCGTCCACCTGGCCGCGGACCTCGCGGGCCACGCTGGCGACGACGCGCAGGTCGCGCGGGACGTCCTTGCGGGCGGCCGCGATCGACTCCATCGACGTGCGGACGCGGTCACCGCGGGCCAGCAGGTCGGGGAAGCTGACCGACTTGAGCGACGAGGTGGACGCGAGGCGCACCCGCAGCTCGTTCACCTGGCCGTCGATCTCGCGGGAGATGCGGTCGGCCTCGAAGATGCGGTGGTCGAGGACGAACGCCTTCTCCTGCTCGACCTTCTCGCGCACCGCCTCGAGGCGCGTCTCGAGGTCCGCCACGATGCCCTGCTCGGCCTCGAAGCGCTTCTTGACGACCTCGGGGTCCTCCTCGATCACCTCGCGGCGCACGTCCACGAAGGGGTCGCGGCGGGAGGTCGCCGGGCGCAGGGTGTAGGAGTCCCGCTTCTCCGGCTGGAACGCGGTGATGCGGCCCGCGATGACCGGGTCCTCGCGGCGCTCGGCCTCGCCGGGGATCGCGACGGGCTGCTTCGTCTCGGCCTGCGGGTTGTAGTAGTAGGTCTCGAGCGCGAGGGAGGCCTTGTGCAGGGGCGCCTCCTCGCCCTCCTTGCCGCGCCCGCCGCCCTTGATCTTGAGGCCCTTGACGGCCACGAGGCGCGGGTCGATCTCGATCATGTTGACCAGCCGCAGCAGCGCGGCGGCGTCCGCCTCGAACTCGAGCCCGTTGGGCGTGACGAACACGCCGCGCGCCAGCTCGCTCTCCTTCGGGGCGTTCTCGGGCAGCTTGGTGAACCGCGCGCCGGCCTGCGTGAGGAAGGTCGTCAGGTTCGCGTGGAACTCCGCGATCTCCTGGTGGCGCGGCAGGATCTCGAGCTCGCGGTCCTTGACCGCGCGGAAGACGATGACCTCGTCCTCGCGGTCCTTGGTCTTCGCGATCTCGGCGTCGGCGGAGGCGATCCGCACGTCGAGCGCGGCGATCTCCTCCTCGGTCCGCTCGATCTCCTTGCGGTCCATGAGCGTCATCGCGACGACGCCGCCGGAGAGGGCCACGGAGGCCCCGATGGTGAGCCAGAGACGCTGACGTTCGCTGAGCTTGGCCACGGCGTCCTCCCCCTACTTCGCGGCCGGGGCGGCGGCGGGGCGCTTGGCGCCCTCGACGGCCGGCGGCTTGGTGCGCAGCACGTACTTGAACGCCCCGGTGATCGGCGGCGTGAGCTTCTCGGTCGACGTCTGCGGGACGATGTCGATCGTCGGGTTGCTGATCGAGACGAAGTCCTGGAAGAACTCGCTCGCGCGGCCGACGCGCTCGTGGTCGCCGCAGACGGCGCGGTAGAAGGCGCTGTTCTGCGCCGGCGCCTCGTTGGGCGACTGCATGGCGAGGAAGCCCGCGAAGCGGAACTCGCCGCCGTCGGCCGGCGCGCCCATCTGGCCCGGACGGCGGTTGGCCGCCATCTGGGTCGGGATCTCGAGCTCCTCGAGCCACGCGTTGTAGGGCGACTCGCGGCTCGCGACGATGTCGAAGAACTGGTCCAGCTTGCGCGACCAGAGGATGCGGTTGCGGTTGATCGCCTGGATCGCGCGCCGACGCTGGTCGTACTCGTCGATCTCGCGCTGCAGCGCGAGCGAGCGCTCCTTCTGGCGCTCCTTGCTCGTCGCCTCCTCCTCGCGCAGCGTGCGCGCGTCCACCGCGCGCTGGAGCTGGACGAAGTGCGTGTACGTGTACCAGCAGCTCGCGCCGACGACGGCGACCACGCCGGCGACGATCGCGACGAAGCGGCCGACGGGCGTGCCCGTGGCGGCGCGGTACTCGGGCGGCAGCAGGTTGACGCGGATCATGTCAGGCGTCCTTCCGCAGGCGCGAGGCCAGTCCGACGGCGACCGCGAGCTCGGGGGCGTGCTCGCGCAGCGCGTCGGCGTCCACTCGGTCGGCGGCGATGGGGAGGTCGCCGGTGGGGTCCCACGTCGCGACGGGGCGGTCGACGACGCGCCCGAGGTCCTCGGGGACCCCGACGAGGCGCGAGCCGCCGCCGGAGACGAGCACCTCGTCCACGCCGCGGTCGAACTGGTTCTCGAAGTACTCGAACGAGAGGCGCACCTCCGTCGAGAGGTCGTCCACGGCGGGCGTCACCGCGGCCCGCACGCGCTCGACCTGGTCGCCGGGGCGGCGCTTCATCTGCTCGGCCTCGGCCTCCTTGAGCCCGAGGCGGTTGCCGATGGCGGCCGTGAAGGCGTCGCCGCCGGCGTGGATCTCGCGGGTGAACAGCGAGACCCCGCCGCGCACGACGTTGACGCAGGTCTTGCCCGCGCCGACGTCGACGAGCGCGCGCACGCGGTCGCCGTCGCTGCCCGCCATCGTCGTCTCGAACGCGTTGCCGAGCGCGAACACGTCCACGTCGACGATCTCGGGCTGCAGGCCGACCGAGGCGAGGACCCGCAGCTGCTCGTCCACGAGCGCGCGCTTGCACGCGACGAGGAGCACGCGCATCTCGTTGGGGCCCGCGTCGGCCAGGCCCGGCGCCTCGAAGGGCTGGCAGTCGAGGACGACCTCCTCGACGTCGAACGGGATGTACTTGTCGGCCTCGTAGCGGATCGCGTTCCGCAGGTCGTCCGGGCTCATCTTGAACATCGTCAGGTAGCGGACGATGACCGACTTGCCGCTGACCGCGGTCACGACCCGGCGCGTGTGGAACTCGTTCTCCTGGAAGATCCTCGCCACGGTGTCGCGCACGGCGTCCGGCGCGGGCAGCTCGGCGTAGCCGAAGCCGGTGATCACGAGCCCGCCGTTCCACGTCAGCTCCACGGCCTTGACGGACCGCGTGCCGACGTCGAGGCCGATCAGGCTCCGGATGCGTCGCTTCCACATGGGGGGATCCCTCGGGTGCGTCCCCGCGCTCCCCGGACGGGGCGCACGGTTCGCGCCCCCCTTTCGACCCGCGCCACGGGGCACCTTTAGGGGCACAGGGCCCGGCGTCCACCCCGATGGACGTCCGATGCCGACGGCGCGCCACGCTCACCGGGGGGACACCCCGGGGTACTTACCCCCCCGGTCGCACCGGCGCGAGCACCCCGGCGAGCGCCCGATGGAGGTAGGTGTCCACTTCGTCGGCGGTGGCGAAGCGCAGCGACCGCGCGGCGATCGCGCGCGCCCGCGCGAGCGTGAGACCCCGGATCAGGCGGCGGACCCGCGGGATCACCGCGGGCGTCAGCGAGAGCTCGCGCAGCCCCATCCCGAGCAGCAGCACGGTGTAGACCGCCTCGCCCCCCATCTCGCCGCACATCGTGACCGGGATGCCGCGTCCGGCCGCGGCCCGCACCGTCTGCGTGATGAGCCGCAGCACGCTCGGGTGCGAGGGGCGGAACAGCGGGGCCACGTGCTCGTTGGTGCGGTCGAGCGCGAGCGCGTACTGGATGAGGTCGTTGGTCCCGATCGAGAAGAAGTCCACCTCGGCCGCGAGGACGTCGGCGATCACGGCCGCCGCCGGGACCTCGATCATCGCGCCCACGGGCGGGTCGGGGCGGTGCGGCACGCCCTCGCGGAGCAGCGAGGCGGACGCCTCGGCGAGCATCGCCCGCGCGCGGCGCACGTCGTCGAGCGACGCGACCATCGGCAGCATGATGCGGACGTCGCCCTCGGCCGCGACGCGCAGCAGCGCGCGCAGCTGCGCGCGGAACGTGTCGGGGTGCGCGAAGCACCAGCGCAGCGAGCGCACGCCCAGCGCGGGGTTGCGCTCGTCGGTGGCGCCGCCCGGCGTCGCCTTGTCCGCGCCGAAGTCGAAGGTGCGGATCGTGAGCCGCCCGGGCCGGACGCGCTCGAGCGCGGCGCGGTACGCCGCCAGGTGCTCCTCCTCGTCGGGCACCGGGCGCGCGGGGTCGAAGAGGAACTCGGTGCGGAACAGCCCGATCCCGGCCGCGCCGCGCTCGGCGGCGGCGCCGACCTCGAGGGGGAACTCGATGTTGGCGAGCAGCGTCACGGCGTGCCCGTCGAGCGTCTCGGCGGGGAGGTGGCTCTCCTCGAGCAGCGCGCGCTCGTGCGCCTCGTAGGCGACGCCCCGGCGCTCCGCCTCGGCGCGCGAGACGCTGTCCGGGTCCACGACGACGACGCCCGCCGCGCCGTCCACCCACACCTCGGTGCCGGGCGCGACGGCGCCCACGACCCCGCGCACGCCGACGACGCACGGGAACCCGAGCGCCTTCGCGATGATCGCGGTGTGGCTCGTCGGGCCGCCGTGCTCGAGCACGAGCCCGACGACGCGCCCGCCGGCCAGCGCCGCCGTCTCCGACGGCGTGAGGTCCTCGGCCACGACGACGACCGGCGAGCGCCCGTCGCCCTCGGGGACGCGGGGCGCGGGGCTCCCGGCGAGCGCGCGCAGCAGGCGGCGCTCGACGTCGAGCACGTCCTGGCGGCGCTCGGCGAACACGGGGTCGGCGAGCTGCGCGAGGCGGTTGGCGTGGCGGCGCAGCACCGTCTCGACGGCGTGCTCGGCCGACGTCCCCGCGCGCACCGCGTCGGCGATCTCGGGCGTCACCGCCTCGAGCAGCATCCGGTGCACCTCGAAGATCGAGCCGACCTTCGGGTCCACGACCAGCGCCTTCTGCGCCTCGACGAGCCCGCGGTCGGCCTCGCGCTGCGCGGTCGAGAGCCGCTCGAGCTCGGAGGCCACCTCGTCGGGGGCGACGCTGCGCCGCGACGTCGCGGCGAAGGGCACGGCTTCGTGGTGGACCGCGCGCCCGATGCGGCTTCCGCCGGAGACCGGGATGCCCTGCAGGCGACGCATGGCCGCGACGATACCGGGAACGGGTCGCGACGCGCGCTCCGGCCGCGCCCGGCGTGCTCGCCCGCCGACGAGGTCGGGGCCGCGCACCTCGGGACGACGACGGGCTCAGCCCCCCGCCGCCATCACGTCGAAGAGCGTGACGAGCGCGGCCACCGCGGCGTCCGCGTCGCGCCCCGACGCCTCGACCCGCACCTCGACCCCGCCGGTGGCGGCCAGCGCGAGCACGTCGAGCAGGTCCTTGGCCCGCGCCGTCGAGGTCCCCACCGCGAGCACGGTCTCGGCCTCGTAGCGGCGCGCGGCCTCGACGATGCGGGCCGCAGGCCGCGCGTGGATGCCCTGCGGGGACGGGGCCCGCAGCACCGCGTGCGCCGACGCCGGCCGGGACGAGGCGGGTTCCACGCGGTGGGCGCGCGGCCTACGCCTTGCCCGAGCCGCTCTCCTCGAGGACGTCCACCACCGCCTCGGCGGTCGTGCAGCCCCGCAGGAGCTTCATCCACAGCTTCGAGCGCGTGAGCGAGACGACCCACTTCATCAGCGCGAGGTAGTCCGCCGACGCGTCGGGGGGCGACGCGATCAGGAAGACCACGTGCACCGGGTCGCCGTCCACCGACGCGAAGTCGATCCCGCGGTCGGCGAGGCCGACGGCGACGATGAGTTCCTTCGTCAGCGTCGTCTTCGCGTGCGGGACGGCGACGCTCCCCCCGATGCCGGTGGTGCCCTCGCCCTCGCGCTGCAGGACCTCCTCGACCAGCGCGTCGGCCTTGGCCTTCGTCAGGGCCCCGGAGGCCGCGAAGGTGGCCGCGAGCTCCCGGACCGCCTCGTCGCGGTCCTCCGCCTGGAGCCGGGGGACGACGTGCGCGACGCGGACGTGCCGGGTGACCTTGACGACGCTCATGGGGCGATTAGGGCTCCTCGTCGTCCCGCATCTTCTCCACGATCTCCTCGTACGTCTCTTCCCGCACGGGGCGCTCGCCTCCGCGGGCCGGCGCCGGGAGGATGGAGCCCATCGACGGGCCGCCCCGCTCGTGGTCGGTCAGGCGCTGCTTGTGCCGCACGAGCTGGCGGGCGAGCTTCTCCTCGGCGAGGTCGATCGCCGCGTACATGTCGGGCGACTCCGCCTTGCCGACGAGACGGACGCCCCGGTTGGCCGAGGCGACGATCTCCGCCACGGTCCGGTCGTGACCGGCCTCGAGCGTGACCTCCACGGTGGTCATCCGGCCGTAGATCCGCTCGAGCTTCTCGATCTTCTCGCGCGCGTACTCCTTCATGGCCTCGGTGACGCCGACGTGCCGCCCGGTGATCTGGATGCGCACGGGTTCAGGCCTCCGCGTCCGCGGGCGCACGCTCGCGGTCGCTCCGTCCGGATTCTAGGCCCGCCGCGAGGGACGGGTCAACGAACGTCGGCGGCTCGTCGCCCGCGTAGCCGACCGCGACGAGGGCGAGCCCGTGCGCGGGCGCGGCCGGCCCGGCGAGGCGGCGGTCCCGGGACGCGAGCAGGGCGGCCATCGCGTCGGCCCGCCGGGCCCCCCGCCCCACTTCGGACAGCGTCCCGGCGATCGCGCGTACCATGCCGTACAGGAACCCGTCCCCGACGAGGTCGAGGGCGAGCCGTGCCCCGTCCTCGAGCAGGCGCACGCCGACCAAGGTCCGCACCGTCGAGCGACGGGGCGAGCCCGACGACTGGAACGCGGCGAAGTCGTGCCGTCCCCGCAGCTCGCCCGCCGCGGCGCGCATCGCCGCGACGTCGAGCGGCACCGCGACGCGCCACGCGGTGCGGCGCTCGTGGACGCGCCGCGTCGGGCTGCGCAGCCACGTGTAGCGGTACCACTTCCAGCGCGCGTCGCGCAGCGCGTGGAAGCCCGGGCGCTCCTCGACGCCGCGCACGCCGACGTCCTGGGGCAGGGTCGCGTCGAGGGCCCGCGCGATCGTGGCCGCGTCGAGCGTCGTCGCCGCGGAGAACGACGCGACCGTGCCGAGCGCGTGGACGCCCGCGTCGGTGCGGCCCGCCCCCACGACCGCGACGGGAGCGCCGACGAGCCGGGACAGCGCCTCCTCGAGCGTCGCCTGCACCGTGCGGTCCGCCGCCTGCCGCTGCCACCCGCAGAACCCCTCGCCGTCGTACTCGAGGTCCACGCGGAACGTGCGCACCGGGCGCGGGGGCGCCGGATCGGGCGCGTCGTCCGCGCCGCCGCTCATCCCGACCACACGCGCCGCTGGCGCGACGACGGGATGCGCAGCGCCTTGCGGTACTTCGTCACGGTGCGGCGCGCGATCACGAGGCCCGACTCCTTGCTCAGGCGCTCGGCGACCTCGTCGTCGGAGAGCGGGTGCGCGGGGTCCTCGGCCGCGACGATGGCCTTGACGCGCTCCTTGATGCTGACGCGCGACTCGACGCCGCCGTCGTCGTTCTCGGTGCCGCCGGTGAAGAAGAACTTGAGCGGGACGATGCCGCGGTGGGTCTGGACGTACTTGTCGCTGATCGCGCGCGACACCGTCGAGACGTGGATGCCGAGCGCGTCGGCGACCTCCTGCATCTTGAGCGGCCGCAGGTGCGAGAGACCGAGGTCGAGGTAGTCGCGCTGGCGGTGGACGATCTCCTTGGCGACGCGCTCGAGCGTGTTCTCGCGCTGCGCGATCGCCTCGATCAGCCACTTCGCCGCGTCCACCTTGCGCTTGACGTAGTCGCGCAGCTTGGGGTCGCCGCGCGCCTCCTGGAGCATCTGGCGGTAGCGGGGCGAGAGCGCGAGGCGCGGGACGTGGTCGTTGACCAGCCGGACGACGTAGTCGCCCTCGTCCCACTCCACGACGACGTCGGGCCGGATGTAGGCCGTGGGCACCGCGCCGTACGCCGCGCCCGGCCGGGGCGTCAGGTGGCGCAGCTCGTCGCGCAGCTCGTAGACGCGCTCGACGCTGACGCCGAGGGCCTTGGCGATCCGCGGGATCTTGTTGCGCTTGAGGTCGTCGAGGTGGTCGCGCACGAGGCGGCGCCGCAGCTCGGCGTCGGGCTCGCCGTCCTTGATCTGGAGCAGCAGGCACTCGACGAGGTCGCGGGCGCCGACGCCGGCGGGCTCGAGCCCCTGCACCGTGCGCAGCGCGCGCTCGGCGACCTCGAGGGCCACCGGCTCGTCCATGCCGGCCACCACCTCCTCGAGCGTCGCGCGCAGGATGCCGCCGTCGTCGAGGTTGTAGACGATCGCGTCCGCCGCCGCCCGCACGTCGGCCGGCAGCTCGAGGAGGTCGAGCTGCTCGTGCAGGTGGTCGGCGAGCGTCTCGCCGCGGGCGGCGGTGTTCTGCATCGCCTCCCACTTGCGGTCGGCGGCCTCCTCGCCCGCCGCCTTGGAGAGCCGGCCGCGGCTGCGGTCGGCGTCGAGCAGCCCCTCGAGGCGGTCGAACACCCGCTCCGCGTCGTCGTCGGTGCCCTCCTCGTCGGCGCTGGGCCCGCGCTCCTCGACCGCGAGCGCCGGGTCGCGCGGCACCTCCTCGACCTCGAGGACCTCGTTCTCCTGCAGCTCGTTCTCGATCAGCTCGCGCAGGTCCATCGCCGGCAGCTGCAGGATCTCGATCGACTGGATGATCTGCGGCGCGAGGCGCAGCTGCTGCGAGAGGCGTTGCTGGAGGCTGACGTCGAGGCGCATGGCGGTTCGGCTCCGATCATACCCCCGCACACGACGTGCCGCGCCCCGCGCGCAGCCCCGACGGACGACCTGCGCGCGCGTGCTCGCGCGCCGCCGCGTCGCGCGGCGGCGCCGCGCGAGGCCCGGGCCGGCGCGAGGCCACCGCGCCGTCCTCGTCGCCGCGGGGCCCCGGCCCGCGCGCGCGTCAACGCCGGTGGTCGAGCGCCTCGGCGAGCACGGTCTTCGAGAGGTACTCGAGCGAGCCGCCCGCGGGCACGCCGCGCGCGAGCCGCGACACCTTGACGCCCGTGGGCGCGAGCGCCTTCTCGACGTGCAGCGCCGTCCCGTCGCCCTCGAGGTCGGGGTTGGTCGCGAGCACGACCTCGCGCACGCCCTCGGTCGCCCGCGCGACGAGCGCGTCGAGCGCGAGGTCGTCGGGCCCGACGCCCTCGATCGGGCTCACGCGCCCGCCGAGCACGTGGTAGCGCCCCTTCCACGCGCCGCTGTCCTCGACGGCCTTGAGGTCGCGCGCGGTCTCGACGACGAGCACCAGCGCCGGATCGCGCGCGGGGTCGGCGCAGATCGGGCACGGGTCGCTCTCGGCGGGCGCGCGGCACACCGAGCACGGGCGGATCTTCTCGCGCGCCTCGCGGATCGCGTCCGCGATCGAGAGCGCCTCGGCTTGGGGCGCCCGCACGAGGTGGTGCGCGAGGCGCTCCGCGGTGCGCCGGCCGACGCCGGGCAACGTCGAGAGGCGCTCGACGAGGTGCTCGAGGCTCTTGGGCAGCGCGTCGGCCATCGTCAGCGCAGCAGGTCGGCGAGGCCGGGCGGGATCGGGAGCCCGCCGGTCATCGCCCCCATGACGCCCGCCATCGACGTGCGCTCGAGCTCGGCCGCCCGACGGCGCGCGTCGCGCACGGCCGCGACGACGAGGTCCTCGACGAGGCTCGCCTCCTCCTTCGCGAGCAGGCCCGGCTCGAAGCGCACCGACACCAGCTCGCCCGTGCCGTCGCAGGTCGCGACGACCATCCCGCCGCCCGCACGGCCCTCGACGCGCTTCTCGCGCAGCGCGGCGCGCGCGCGCTCGACGTCCTCGCGCGCCTTCTTCGCGCCGGCGAGGAGCGAGGAGAGGTCGGGCAGGCCGCCCGGGAATCCGCCGGTCGGACCGGTCATGCGTGGGGCTCCCCGCGGCCGCCGTCGGCGGCCGGCTCGTGGCGGTGCACGGCGAGCAGGCGCGCACCGAACGCGTCCATCACCGTCTTGACCGTGGCGTTGCGCGTCACGTCCTCCCCCCCACCCTCGGCGCGCGGCGCGGCGGACGGGGCCGAGGGCGCGGGTCCCGGGGCGCCCGCACGTGGCGGGGGCGACGTCGGGGCGGGCGCGGGCCCGGCGCCGGGCGTCGTCGCCCCGCGCGCGGCCGCGCCGCCCTCTTCGGCGACCGTGGGCCGCAGCGCGACGCCGAGCGCCGCCTGCGTCGCGGCGCGGAACGCGTCCACCGCGGCGCGGTCGCGGAACATCTGGCGGGCGTACGTCTCGGTCGGCGGCAGCGCGAGCAGGAACGCGTCGCCCTCGACGCCCACCGGCCGCGCGCGAGAGAGCGCGGTGGCCAGCCGACGGTCCTTCGTCGCGGCGGCGAGCACGTCCGCCCAGCGCGCGACCGCGTCCGCGGACGCGATCGCGCCGGCCGCCCCCGCCACCGCGTGCGCGGCGCACCCGGCGGCCTCGGAGGGCACCGACGCGCTCCCCGCGGCAGCCGCGGGGCCCGCCGTCGGCGCGGGCGGCGGTGCGGCGGGCGGCACGAACGTGCGCGGCGGCGGGGCCGCGGGGCCCCCCGACGCGCCCGGAGGCGGCGCGCCCCCGCCGCCCGTGCGGACGAACGCGCGCGGGCCGGCGGTCGCGGGCGCCGGCGCGGTCGCGCCCGGGCTCGGCGCGGCCGTCGCCCCGGGCCCCGCGCCGCCCGCCTTGAGCGCCTCGACGAGCGCATCGAGGTCGCGCGCCGAGGGCAGCCGTGCGAGCTCGACGGCGGCGAGCTCGACGACGAGACGCCCGTCGGCGCCGTCGCGGAGGTGGCGCCGCTTCTCGAGCAGGACGTCGAGCGAGCGGGCCACGCGGGACAGCCCGAAGCGCCGCGCGCGGTCGTCGCCCTCCGCGGGCGCCTTGCCGGCGCGGGCGGCGCGCACGAGCAGCGCGCGCAGCTCCTCGACCCACTGGTCGAGCACGGTGTCGGGCTTGCCCCCCGCGTCGAGGCACGCCCCGGCCGCGTCGAGCGCGGCCGACGCGTCGCCCTCGAGCACCGCGTCGAGCACCGCGCGGACGCGCTCGGCGGGCGCGCGCCCCGAGACGGCGTCGAGGTCGGCGACGGTGACGCGGCCGTCGGTGGCGCACGAGAGGAGCTGCTCGAGCAGCGACTCGGCGTCGCGCAGGCCGCCGAGCGCGCCGGTGGCGATGCGCTCGCAGACGCCCTCGTCCACGGCGATGCCCTCGCGGTCGGCGAGCGCGCGCAGCCGCTCGGCCATCCGGCCCTCGTCGATGCGGCGGAACTCGAGCCGCTGCACGCGCGAGAGGAAGGTCTCGGGGAGCTTGTGGGCCTCGGTGGTGCAGAAGAGGAACTTCGCCTGCGGCGGCGGCTCCTCGAGGGTCTTCAGGAACGCGTTGAACGCCGGCAGCGAGAGCATGTGGACCTCGTCCACGATCCACACGCGGAAGCGGCTCCGCGCGGGCCGGTACCCGACGCTGTCGCGCAGGGCGCGGACGTCGTCCACGCCGTTGTTGCTCGCGGCGTCCATCTCGACGACGTCGAGGTCGCTGCCGGTGGTGACGCCGACGCAGGAGTCGCAGGTGCCGCAGGGGTCGGGGGTGGGGCCCCGCTCGCAGTTGAGCGCCTTGGCGAAGATGCGGGCGGTCGTCGTCTTGCCCGTGCCGCGGGGCCCGACGAAGAGGTAGGCGTGGCCGATGCGCCCCGACGTGATCGCGTTGGAGAGCGTCTGGGCGACGTGCTCCTGCCCGACGAGGTCGGCGAAGCGCTGGGGGCGGTACTTGCGGGAGAGGACGAGGTGGGCGGCCACGGCCCGGCCGAGTCTACCGGTGCCACGGGACGCCCCGCGGATTCGCCGGCGAGGGGCGTGCGACCGGGCCGGCGGCGCGACGGCGAATCCGCTGCGACGACGGGCGCGCCTCGCCGCGGCGGTGCAGGGCGCGGAGAGGGAGGCGCTCGGCGGCGGCGACGCGGGACCGACCGGACGGAGAGAATAGGGCGGAGGGAAAGGACGGAGGGGAGGGGACGCGGACGTGCGCGGACAGCGGAGCGGCCGACGCGGGGCCGCGGACGCCGATTCGCCGCCGGGGCCCGCACCGTGCCCGGCCCGACGACGCCGACCTGACCCCGTCGGATCGGATGGACGCCGCCCCGGGCTCGGGGGCGACGTCAGCGGAGGGGTTCGGCCTTCAGGGTGTCGGAGAGCAGCGCCGCGGCGGGGCCGCCCGGCGGCGCGGTGTCCACGAAGCGCGACTGGAAGTCGGGCGGGCACGCGACGTAGGCGCGGCCGAGCGCGAACGGGCTCCCGTGGGCCCCGGGGTCGATCTCGACCCAGCCGAGGCGGGGCAGGCTCACCTCGGCCCACACGTGGCGGTTGCCGTCGTCGGCGCCGGGACCGGGCGGCTGGTTGAGGAGCGCGAAGCCGAGCACGCGCCGCGCCGGGATCCCGGCCGCGCGACACATCGACAGGAAGAACGTCGCGCGGTGCCCGCAGTGGCCGCCGCCGCCGCGGCAGATCGCCGTGAGGTCGTCGGAGCCGTACGGGACGCCGGGCCGGTACGGCACGGTCTCGACGACGGCGCGGGAGAGGGCGACGAGCGCGTCGAGGACGTCGTCGGACTTCTTGCGCACGCGATCGACGACTTCGCGCACCTTCGCGTTCGGCTCGGGCAGCGCCGCGAGCCCCGGGGTGACCTCGGTCGCGTGGGTCGCGAGCTCGGCCCACGAGACCTTGAGGCCCGCGGTGCGCAGCTCGCGGTCCACGGACGTCAGCTCGAAGGTCGAGACGAACGTGAGCTCGCCCGGCGCGGGTGCCTCGAGCTCCCACTTCCACGCGCGGCCGCCCTCGGTGCGCGTGGGCACCTCCTTCGCGCCCGCCGGCGCGAAGTCCACGGCGCCGACGTCGAGCGGCGCGGGGAGCCCCGGCCACGTGCGCGGGAGCGGGCGCGCGTGCCACAGGTGCAGGCCCGTGGTCCCCGCGGCCACGCGGACCCGCGTCGTGTGCGTCACGCGCACGCGCTGCGGCTTGCCGAGGTTGAACGCGCCGGTCGGCTCCGCGGCGGCGGGGTCGAGCGCCGCAACCATGAACGGAATCGCCGCGAGGAAGCCCGCGATCCGGCGAGCCGCCCGCCGGCGATTCCGTTCACCCGGCGGACGGGCCGTCGCGGACGGACGCAGGGCGCCAAGCCGGAGGCGCCCTGCCCCAGGACCGCGGGACCGACCGGATGGAGTGGCGGTGCGGAACGGAACGGGAAGGGACGCGTGCTTCAAGACGGCAGCCCCCACGGGACCCGGGCCGCCCGATCATACGGGCGCCGCCACCTCTCCTGACTGCGTACGTGTCCCTGCACGATGCGCGCCCCCTCCGCCGTCGCCATGCCCTCGGGACCCGGGATCCGATTCCGGGACACGGAGGACGTCGTCTTCGGCGCAGCCGTGTGCGCACCGCGAACGCGACGAGCAGCACGACGACGTCGGCGCGACGCGTCGGGACGGCCTCGCAGCGGGCCGCACCGCGTGGGTGCCTACGCCCTCGCTCGCCGCCGCGGACGCGCTGGGCAGGTAGCGGCAATTCCAAACTCGTACTTTCATTCCTCCGTCATGGCCTACGTCCGACGCCGCATCGAGGCCGCGCTGCGAAAGGCCGCCCGCGGGTTCCCGGCCCTCATCGTGACCGGCCCCCGCCGTTGTGGGAAGACGGAGGTGCTCCGTCACGCGTTCCCCGACGCGTCCGCGTTCCTCCTCGAGGACCCCGAGGTCCTCCGGCGGGTGCGCAGCGACCCGCGGCAGTTCCTCGACGGCGTGAAGACGCCCGTGATCCTCGACGAGATCCAGAACGCGCCCGAGCTCTTCGCCCACGTCCGCTCGCGCATCGACCTCGGGCGGCGCCGCCACGGCCCGTGGCTCTTCACGGGCTCGCGGGAGGCGGGGCTCATGCAGGGCGTGACCGAGTCGATGGCGGGGCGCGCGGCGGTCTTCTCGATGCTGCCCTTCGGCGTCGAGGAGTCGGCGCGCGTCGGATGGGTCCGCGGCGGGTTCCCCGAGGTGGTGCCGCGGCCCTCGCATGCCGACGCCTGGTTCTCGTCCTACGTGCAGACCTACCTCGAGCGCGACGTGCGGCAGGTCACGGCCGTCAAGGACCTCGCGCGTTTCCGCCACTTCCTCGCGCTGCTCGCGAGCCGCGCGGGCCAGACGCTGAACCGGTCCGACATCGCCGCGCCGCTCGGCGTCAGCGTGCCGACGATCTCGTCGTGGCTCGGCGTGCTCGAGACCACCGGACAGATCCTGCTCCTGCCGCCGTTCTTCGAGAACGCCGGCAAGCGGCTCATGAAGTCCCCGAAGCTGCACTTCGTCGACGCGGGCCTGCTCACGCACCTGCTCGGGATCCGCTCCGAGCAGGCCCTCCTCGCGTCGCCGTTCGCCGGGCCGGTGTTCGAGGGGTTCGTCGCGAGCGAGATCGTGAAGGCGCAGGTCCACCGCGGCCGGCGGCGCGAGATCTACGGCTTCCGCGACGCGCACGGGCTCGAGGTGGATCTCGTCGTGCCGCTCGGCGGCCGCCGCCTCGCGCTCGTCGAGGCCAAGGCGACCCGCAGCCCCGACCCCCGCTCGCTCGGCCCGCTCTTCCGGGTGCGTGACGCGCGCCGCGGCTGGGACGTGCACGCGTTCCTCGTCTACCGCTGGCGCCCGCAGGACCCGCCGACGACCGCGCTCGCTCCCGGCGTCGAGGCGGTCGGAGTCCAGGCGTTGATCACGCGACTGTTCGACGACTGACGCGGTCGCGGCCGCTCCGTCCGGCGCCGGGGACGGGGGGCGCGGCGGGCGGCGACGGCGGCGCGTCTTCGGCGCGCAGCGACGCCGCGAGCCCCCCGAGGAGCGCGACGGCGCGCGTGATTCGCGTCACGAGGGCAACCCCCACAGCACCCACGCGGCCCAGTAGTACGGGTGCTTCCAGTTCTCCTGGCTGCGCACGTGCTCCTGCGCCTGTCGCAGCGCCTCCGCCGTCGGCAACCCCGGCTTGCCGTCCTTCGGGTTCCAGAGCTCGTAGAACTTCGTCATCAGCGCCGCCGTGGCGGCATCGTCCACCTTCCACAGGCTGCACAGCACCCGCGGGCTGCCGGCGAACATGAACGCGCGCGTCAGCCCGACGATCCCCTCCCCCCTGACGACCTTCCCCTTGCCCGTCTCGCAGGCCGAGAGCACCACGAGGTCGGACGGCACCTTCATGCGGAACACGTCGAGGCAGGTCAGGAAGCCGTCGTCGTCGCCCGCGGCCGTGATCGCGAGCGAGGACAGCGCGGGCCGCTCGGTGTTGACCAGCCCGTGGCAGGCGAGGTGGACGGCGCGCCAACGCTTGCGTTCTGCAAGGGCCTTGCGCAGTCCCGCCTCCGTCGCATCGGCGCCGAGCAACGTCGTCGTGCCGACGGCCAACGCCTCGTCGCGCGTCGCGGGCAGGCGCACCAGCTTGCCCGCCGCCCCGCGGTGCACGGCGAGCGAGCGCTCGTCCACCTTCGTCTCGTAGTCCGGGTCGCCCAGCGCGAGGACCCCCTCCCCGCGCAAGCCATCCTCTTCGCGAAGAAATCGGTACGTCGTCCCCGAGGGCAGGTAGGCCACCGTCCGGTCGGGCATGAGCGCCGCGAACGGGACGTAGGAGAGCGCCCCCGCCGGCGACACAAGCACGCGCTTCGTGCCGTCGCGGAGCGCGAGGGGCTTCACGACGAGGTCGGCGAGCGCACGGAGCGCCGCCGCGGGGTCGCTCGCGTCGTCGGAGAGTGCCTCGGCCGCCGCATCGGCCGCCGCGTCGATGGGCGCGCGGGGCCCCAGCGTCACGATGCGTGCGCCCTCCCGCTCCACGACGAGTGCGGCCGCCTCCTTCTCGAACAGCGCGTACAACACCAGCACGTCGCCTGCGTCGAGCGTCGCGCGGATCTCGTCGAGCGTCGCCGCCTCGGGGTAGACGAGCGCCGCCCCCGCCTTCGCCTCGCGCTGGATCCGCGAGACGACCGCGGCGACCTCGACCTGCGCCGCCTCGAGCTCGGCGCGCCGGGCCTTGGTCGCGGCGAGGTCGCCCCCGTCGAGCGCCTTGCGCAGCGCTGCGACGGCACGCGTCTCGGACGCGCGAGCCTTCGACTCCTCCGCTCGCAGGAACTCGGGAACCGCCGCCGACCAGAGAACGTCCCGCGCCGACAAGCCTTCGAGCAGAGCCCCTGTCCGGCCGCTCTCGACGAAGTAGGAGAGCTCCGACGCGTCCTTCAACGCGACCGCTGCAGTGCCGCCGACGTCGTAGAGCCACGCAAGGGGGCCGCGCGCGCCAGCCCCTTCCTCGGCGGACAGCCCTTGCACACTCTGCGCCTGCGCACGCACGGCACGGCGCGCGAAGGCGAGTGCGCTCGCGAGGTCCCCGAGCGCGACGTGGACTACGCCGATGTGGCCCAGCGTCATGGCAGCTCCCGCCCTGTCACCCAGCGCCTCCGCCGACGTCAACGCACGCTCGAAGAGCGCCAGCGCCTTCGCGTGGTCCCCGAGCCGGCTGTAGACCACTCCGAGATTGCCCAGCGTCCGGGCCGCTCCTGCCTGGTCCCCCATCGCCTCCTTCGCCGCCAGCGAACGCTCGTAGAAGAGCAGCGCTCTCGCGTAGTCCCCGAGCGAGCGATGGACGACGCCGATGTTGTTCAGCGTCCCGGCCGCCCCCGCCCTGTCTCCCAGCGCCTCTGAGGCCGCCAGCGCGCGTTCGTGGCACGACAGCGCCTTCGCGTAGTTCCCGAGCGCATGGTGCACGAGACCTAGGTTGTCGAGTGCATTGGCGGTGGTTTGCCGGTCCCCCAGCGCCTCGGCAGCCTCCAGCGCTCGCTCTTGGAACGACAGCGCCTTCGCGTAGTCCCCGAGTTTCCTGTAGACCACTCCGAGATTGCCCAGCGTTCGGGCCGCTCCCGCCTGGTCCGCAAGCGCTTCCTTCGCCGCCAGCGAGCGCTCGTAGAACAGCAGCGCTCTCGCGTAGTCACCGAGCCTGTAGTGGATGACGCCGATGGTGCCGAGCGACGCCGCGGCCCCCCTCCTGTCCCCCAGCGCTTCCTTCGCCGCCAGCGCGCGCTCTTCGAAGCGCAGCGCTTTCAAGTAGTCCCCGAGCGCCTGGTGGACGAGACCGAGGTTGCCCAGCGCGTCGGCCGCGGTCTGTCGGTCCCCCGACTCCTCCGAGACCGCCAGTGCTCGGGCGTGGATCGAAAGCGCCTTCGCGTAGTCACCGAGCGAGTAGAGGTCGATGCCGATGTTGACCATCGTCAGGGCCGCCCACGTCCTGTCCCCCCGACGCTCTTCGACTGCGAGGAACCGTTCCCACGCCCGCAGCGCGGAGGCCGGCGCCCCTCCGCGATCCGCAACCACCCCGGACTCGTTGAAGGCTGCGCGGGCCCGTAGGAGCCACCCGAGCTGTTCGGCGGCCTCGCCCACGCCGAAGAAGGCGGCTGCAGCATCCTCGACCCGCACGAGCCCTGCGAGCGCGAGTCCACGTCCCATGCGCAGTCGAACACCGACGACATCCTCGATCGGACCGGACTCGGCGGCGCCAAGCGTGTCGAGCGCTGGGGCAAACTCCCGCGCCGCGAGTGCCGCGTTCGCCCTCGCCAACCGCGCCCGCCGCTCCGCGTCGTCGGGCTTGCCCCGCCGCGACGCGACGTACTCGGGCAGTCTCTCGACGTCCACCCGCGGCGCCGCCTTCGCGAACGCGTCGGCGTCGTCGTGTCGGCCGCGGCGGATCAGCTCGTCGGCGACGAGCCACGGGTCAGGCTCGTCCCTGCTCGCGAGCGCCTTGAGCGCCGCGTCGTCCTTTGCGGCGAGCGCGGCGAGCACCGCGTCGGCCGCCTGCTCGGGCGCGGGCGGCGGCGCAGGCTTCGAGGGAGCGGCCGCGGCGGGGGGCGGAGCCGGCGCGACCGGCGGCGCGTCCTCCGCGTGCACCGCGGGGGCGCGCCCCAGCAGGACGAGGCTGGCTACGACGGTCCATCTCATGAGGGCAGCCCCCACAGCACCCACGCAGCCCAATAGTACGGGTGCTTCCACTTCTCCTGGCTGCGTACGTGCTCTTGCGCCGCGCGCAAAGCCTCTGCCGTCCCCATTCCTTTGGCTCCCGTCTTCGGGTTCCAAAGCTCGTAGAACTTCGTCATCAGTGCCGCCGTCGCCGCGTCGTCCACCTTCCACAGCGAGCAGATCACGCGAGGGCTCCCCGCATACATGAACGCACGAGTCAGCCCCACGATCCCCTCGCCGCCCACGATCTTCCCCTTGCCCGTCTCGCAGGCCGAGAGCACCACGAGGTCGGCGGGAAGCTCCATCTGGAGCACCTCGATCGCCGTGAGGAAGCCGTCGTCGTCCCCGACCGGCGTGAGCGCGAGCGACGACAGCGTCGGTCGGTCCGGGTTGACGAGCCCGTGGCAGGCGAAGTGGATCGCGCGCCAGCGGCCCGGCCGCTTCGAGAGCGCCGCCCGAAGTCCCGGCTCGGAAGCCTCCCGGCCGACCAACGCCACGTCCCCGACCGACTTCGCCTCCTCCCGGGTCCCCGGCAGCGAGAGCAACCGTCCCCCGCGCGTCCCGCCGGGCGCGCCCGCCGCCAGCGGCGCGTACAAGCCGAGCGCGATCGGGTCGAACTTCGCCGTGTAGTCGGCATCGCCCAGCGCCAGCACCTGCGCGCCGCGCCGGTCCTTCTCGTCCAGCAGCACCCCGTACGTCGTCCCCGACGCCTGGTAGGCCACCACGAGCTCGGGCACGAGCGCGGCGAACGGCACGTACGACAGCGGCCCCTCCGGTGACACCAGCAGGCGAGTCGTCTGCGGCACGAGCCCCAGCGGCTTGACCAGCAGGTCCCGCAGTCGGGCGAGCGCCGCCGTGGGGTCGGCCGACGCGTCGTCCGCCTCGAGCGCCTCGCACGCGGTCACGACTGCCGAAGACGCGCCGAGCGCGACGATGCGCGCCTCTTCCTGGGTCAGCACGAGCGCGTGCGCGGGCCCGTCCCCCTCGGACAGCCCGTAGAGCACGAGCGCCTCGCCCGCGACGAGGAAGCGCTGGAGGTCCTCGACGGGCGTCGCCACCGGGTACCAGAGCCCCGCCACCTTCTTCGCCTCGCGCTGGATCCGCTCGCCGACTTCCTGCACCTGGCCGCGAGCCGCCTTGAGTTCGTCGTCGCGCGCCCGGATCGCGACGAGGTCGTCGCCGTCGAGCGCCTTCGCGTACCCGACGAGCGCCCGCGCCTCGGCCGACCGCGCCTGTGCCTCGGCGACGCGCAGGGTCTCAGGCAGCGCGGCGTGGCGCAGCGCGTCCCGGGCGTCGAGCGACTCGAGCATCGTCCCCGCCCGTCCGCTCTCGACGAAGAACGCCGCCTCGGAGGCGTCGTCGAGCTTCGCCGCCGCCGCGAGGCCCGTCGAGAAGAGCGACGCGTACCGCGCCCTCGCGGTCGCTCCCTGCTCCTCGCCCAGCCCGCCGACGAGCGTCTTGAGCAGCGAGACGGCACGGTGGGCGTCCGAGAGCGCGCGTCCCGAGTCGCCGGACTGGAGGCGCACCGCCGCGAGATTGCCGAGCGCGTCCACGAGCAGTTGGATCGCGCCCAGCTTCTCCGCGGCGCGGGCGGAGCGCTCGAGGAACTTGATCGCCTTCGTGGAGTCCCCGAGCGTGTGCTGGACCGTCCCGATGCGGATCAGCATCGAGGCCGCCCCCGCCTTGTCCCCCAGTGCCTCCTGCGCCGCGAGCGCCCGCTCGAAGACCGACAGCGCCCTCGCGGTGTCCCCGAGCACTTCGTGGACGCCGCCGATGTTCCCCAGCGTCCGGGCGGCCCCCATCTGGTCCCCCATCGACTCGTGCATCCCCAGCGTGCGCTCGAAGGTCGCGAGTGCCTTCGCGTGGTCCCCGAGCGACTGCTCCACGACGCCGATGTTGCCTGACGTCGTGGCCGCTCCCGCCTTGTCCCCCAGCGCCTCCTTCGCCGCCAGCGCGCGCTCGAACATCGCGAGGGCCTTCGCGTGGTCCCCGAGCGTGGCGTGGACGACGCCGAGGTCGCCCAGCGTCCCGGCCGCGCCCGCCTTGTCGCCCAGCGCCTCCTTCGCCGCCAGCGCGCGCTCGAAGGTCGAGAGCGCCTTCGCGTAGCTCCCGAGCCGGAAGTGGACCGTGGCGATGTTGCCGAGCGTCGCAGCCGCACGAGCGTTGTCGCCCAGTGCCTCCGTGGTCGACAGCGCGCGCTCGTAGGTCGAGAGCGCCTTCGGGTACTCCCCGAGCGCCTCCTGCACCAACCCGATGCTGTTCAGCGTGCCCGCCGCCGCCGCCCTGTCCCCCAGCGCCCCCCACGCCCCCAGCACGCGCTCGTAGATCGACAGGGCCTTCGCGTGGTCGCCCATCAGCCGGTAGACGATGCCGATGTTCTGCAGCGTGCCGGTCGCTCCCGCCTTGTCCCCCAGCACCTCCAGCGCCGCCAACGCCCGCTCGTAGGTCGACAGGGCTTTCGCGTAGTCCCCGCGCGCGTGATGCACACCGCCGATACCGGCCAGGGTCGCGGCCGCCCCCGCCTTGTTCCCCACCGCCTCCAGGTCCGTCATCGCACGCTCGTACAGCGTCAGCGCCTTCTCGTACTCCCCGAGCGCAACGTGAGCGCTGCCGATCCCGACGAGCGTCGCTGCCGCCCCCGCTCTGTCCCCCAGCGCTTCGTGCAGGGCCCTCGCGCGTTCGAACGCCGACAGCGCCTTCTCGTACTCGCCGAGTCGATCGTGGAGGTCCCCGATGGCCTTCAGCGTCCGGGCCGCTCCTGCCTTGTCCCCCAGCGCATCCTGCGTCGCCAGTGCTCGCTCGAGGAACGACCGCGCCCTCCGATGCTCTCCCATCTGCGTGAGGAGCACGCCGATGCTGCCCATCGTCGTCGCCGCGCCCGCCTTGTCCCCCGACGCCTCCAGCGCCGCAAGCGCCTGCTCGTGGCACGACATCGCCTTCGCGCGGTCCCCGAGCTTGGCGTGGACGAGCCCGATGTTCGACAGCGTCCGGGCCGTCGAGGTGGGGTCTCCGCGCCGCTCGTCCACAGCGAGCGTCCTCTCGAATGCGACAAGTGCCGCGGCGAATGCTCCGCCGCGGTACGAGGAGTTTCCGGACTGATGGAAGCCGCGGCGAGCGCGCACGAGCCAGCCGACTCGCTCGGCAGCCTCGCCCGCGCGGAAACAGACGGCTGCCGCGTCCTCGAGCCGCACGAGTCCGGCGAGCGCGGTCCCGAGCATCAGGTGGAGCCGCACTCCCACCACGTCCTCCAGCGGGCCGGCGTCCGCCGGGCCGAGCGCGGCCAGGGCCTTTGCGAACTCGCGCGCCAAGAGCGCCGCGTCCGCCGTGGCCATCCGCTCCCGCCGCGCCGGGTCGTCGGGCGTTCCCCGCCGAGACGCGACGTACTCGGGCAGCCGCTCGACGTCCGCCCGCGGCGCCGCCTTGGCGAACGCCTCGGCCGCGTCGTGCTGGCCGCGACGGATCAGCTCGTCGGCGACGAGCCACGGGTCGGGGTCGTCCTTGGCCGCCAGCGCCTTCAGCGCTGCATCGTCCTTCGCCGCAATCGCCGCGAGCACCGCGTCGGCCGATTGCTCGGGGGTCGGAGGCGGAGCCGGCTTCGCGGGAGCCGGGGACACGGGAGCGGCGGGCGCCGTCGGCGCGGCCGGCGGCGGCGCGTCCGCCGCGCGCGCGGCGCCGCCGCGCGGTGCCAGGCACCCGACGGCGATGGCACACCCGATCACGACGACGACGCGCCTCATGACGGCAGCCCCCACAGCACCCACGCGGCCCAGTAGTACGGGTGCTTCCACTTCTCCTGGCCTCGCACGTGTTCCTGCGCCGCGCGCAGGGCCTCCGCCGTCCCCATGCCTTTGGAACCCGTCTTCGGGTTCCAAAGGTCGTAGAACTTCGTCATCAGCGCCGCCGTCGCCGCGTCGTCCACCTTCCACAGCGAGCACAGCACCCGCGGGCTCCCCGCGAACATGAACGCGCGGGTCAGGCCCACGATCCCCTCGCCCTTGACGACCTTGCCCTTGCCCGTCTCGCAGGCCGAGAGCACCACGAGGTCGGACGGAATCTTCATGCGGAACACGTCGAGGCAGGTCAGGAACCCGTCGTCGTCACCCGCGGCCGTGATCGCGAGCGAGGACAGCGCCGGCCGCTCGGTGTTGACGAGCCCGTGGCAGGCGAGGTGGACGGCCCGCCATCGCTTGCGTTCTGCAAGGGCCTTGCGCAGCCCCGCCTCGGTCGCGTCGGCGCCGAGCAGCGTCGTCGTGCCGATCGCGAGCGCCTCGTCGCGCGTCGCGGGGAGGCGCACCAGCTTGCCTGCCGGCCCGCGGTTCACGGCGAGCGCCCGCTCGTCGATCTTGGTCTCGTAGTCGGGGTCGCCCACCGCGAGCACGGCCTCGCCGCGCAGCGCCTCCTCCTCGCGCAGCAGGCGGTAGCTCGTCCCCGAAGGCACGTAGGCCACCGTGCGATCCCGCATGAGCGCCGCGAAAGGGACGTACGACAGCAGCCCGGTCGGTGAGACGAGCACGCGCTTCGTGCCCTCACCGAGCGCCAGCGGCTTGACGACGAGGTCGGCCAGCGCGGTGAGCGCCGCCGAGGGGTCGCTCGCGTCGTCGGCGAGCGCCTCCGCCACCGCCTCGGCCGCCGCGTCGATCGGCGCGCGGGGCCCGAGCGCCACGATGCGCGCGCCCTCGCGCTCGACGACGAGCGCCGCCGCGTCCGTCTCGAACAGCGCGTAGAGCACGAGCGCGTCGTCCGTCTCCAGCGTCGCGCGGATCTCGTCGAGCGTCGAGGCCTCGGGATAGACGATCGACGCGCCCGCCTTCGCCTCGCGCTGGATCCGCGACACGACCGCCGCCACCTGCTCCTGCGCCGCCTGAAGCTCCGCGCGGCGGGCCTTCGTCGCCGCGAGGTCGCCCCGGTCGAGCGCCTTGCGCAGCGCTGCGACGGCGCGCGTCTCGGCCGCGCGGGCCTTCGACTCTTCGGCGCGCAGGGCCTCGGGCACCGCCGCCGACGCGAGCGCCTCGCGCGCCGAGAGCCCCTCGAGCAACGCACCCGCCCGACCGTTCTCCAGGAAGTAGGCCAGCTCCGCCGCGTCCCGCAGCGACACGGCCGCGTGCCCGCCGACGTCGTAGACGAACCCCAGGGGATCGCGCGCCGTCGAGCCCTCCTCCGCGGAGAGTCCTCTCACGAGCGACGACTGCGCGGTCACGGCGCGGCGTGCGAGGGCCGCGGCCGTCGCAGACCTCCCCATCTTCGAATGGACGACCCCGAGGTTGCCTAGCGTCCGCACCGCCCTAGACCGGAGCCCGAGGTCCTCCTCGACGGCGAGCTCACGCTCGAAGAACGAGAGCGCCTTCGCACGGTCTCCACGGCGCTCGTACACGACGCCGAGGTTGCCCAGCGTCAAGGCAGCCCCCGTCCGGTCGCCCGACGCCTCCTGGACCGCCAGCGCCCGCTCGTAGGTCGACAGCACCCTCGCGTCGTCTCCGAGCGCCGCGTGCACGTTCGCGATGTTGCTCAACGTCGCCGCCGCCCCCGTCTTGTCGCCGAGCGCCTCCTTCGCCGCCCACGCGCGCTCGTGACACGACAGCGCGCCGGCGAAGTCCCCGAGCTCGAACCGGGCGGTGCCGAGGTTCCCGAGCGTCAGCGCGGCGTGGACGCGGTCCCCCAGCGCCTCCTGCGCGGCGAGCGCCCGCTCGAACGCCTCGAGCGCCCGGACGTGATCGCCGAGCGACTGATGGACGACGCCGAGGTTGCCGAGAGTGATGGCGGCCCCCCGTCGGTCGCGCAGCGCCTCCTCCTCGGCGAGCGCACGCTCGTCGGCGGAGAGGGCCTGCGCGAAGTTCCCGAGCGCGTGATGGACCATGCCCACGTTGCCCAGTGTCTGCGCCGCTCCCGCCCTGTCGCCCAGCGTCTGCTGCACCGCCAACGCGCGCTCCAAGAGCGCCAACGCCGATTCGTGGCTTCCGAGCGCGAACTGGATCATGCCGATGTCGCCGAGCGTCCTGGCCGCCAACCGTTCCTCGCCGAGCTCCTGGTACGCTGCGAGCGCTCGCTCGGCGACCGACCGCGCCTTCGCGACATCGCCGAGGTTCTTCAGGACGAGGGCGAGGTTCGCGCGCGTCTTCGCGGCGCCGAGCGCGTCGCCGAGCGCCTCGAACATCGTCAGGACGCGCTCCTGGATCGCCAGCGCCTTCTCGTAGTCGCCCAGCGCTTCGTGTTCGATGCCGACGTTGCCGAGCGCTCGGGCCGTCGCGGCCCGGTCACCCAGCGCTTCGAACCCGGCGAGCGCTCGCTCGCGGAACCCGAGCGCCGTCGCATGGTCCCCGAGCGCCGCGTGGGCTCCGCCGATGCGGTCGAGCAACGCGTTCACCCACCAGCGGCTGCCGCGCCGCTCGGCGAGCGACAGCGCCTGCGCCCACGAGGCGAGCGCGGCCTCGTGCGCCGCGCGTCGAGCGTGTGCGGCCCCGGCACCGTGGAGCACCTCGGTCGCGCGCGCGAGCCACCCCATGCGGCGGGCGGTTTCGCCGGCGGCGGCGAACGCCGCGGCGGCCTCCTCGTGGCGCGCGAGCCGTCCGAGCGCGGACGCCCGGCCCGCCGTGAGCCGCACCCCGACGACGTCGTCGATGGGCTCTGGCTTCGCCGGACCGAGCGCCTCGAGCATCTGGGCGGGCTTGCCAGCGGCCAACGCCGCGCTCGCCGATGCCAGCCGCTCCCGCCGAGCCGGGTCGTCGGGCTTCCCGCGACGCGACGCGACGTAGCCCGGCAGGGCCTCCGTGTCCACGCGCGGCGCCGCCTTCGCGAATGCGTCGGCGACGTCGAACTCGCCGCGGCGGATCAACTCGTCGGCGACGAGCCACGGGTCGGGGGCGTCCTTGGCAGCGAGCGCCTTCAGCGCCACGTCGTCCTTCGCCGTGACGGCGGCGAGCACTCCGTCGGCCGCTTGCTCGGGGGTCGGCGGCGGAGCCGGCTTCGGGGGGGAAGGGGCGGCGGGGACGGGGGACGGCGTCGGCGCGACGGGCGGCGAGGGCGGCGCGTCCTCCGCGCGCGCCGTCACCGACAGCGCCAGCAGGATCGCGGTCGCGACGAACGTCCGCCTCATGACGGCAGCCCCCACAGCACCCACGCGGCCCAGTAGTACGGGTGCTTCCACTTCTCCTGGCTTCGCACATGCTCCTGCGCTGCGCGCAGGGCCTCCGCGGACGGCAAGCCAGGCTTGCCGTCCTTCGGGTTCCAGAGCTCGTAGAACTTGGTCATCAGCGCCGACGTCGCCGCGTCGTCCACCTTCCACAGCGAGCACAGCACCCGCGGGCTCCCCGCGAACATGAACGCCCGCGTCAGGCCCACGATCCCCTCGCCCTTGACGACCTTGCCCTTGCCCGTCTCGCAGGCCGACAGCACCACGAGGTCGCTGGGCACCTTCATGCGGAACACGTCGAGACAGGTCAGGAAGCCGTCGTCGTCACCCGCCGCCGTGATCGCGAGCGAGGAGAGCGCCGGGCGCTCGGTGTTGACCAGCCCGTGGCAGGCGAGGTGGACCGCGCGCCACCGCTTGCGTTCTGCAAGGGCCTTGCGCAGCCCCGCCTCGGTCGCGTCGGCGCCGAGCAGCGTCGTCGTGCCGACCGCGAGCGCCTCGTCGCGCGTCGCGGGCAGGCGCACCAGCTTGCCCGCGGCGCCTCGGTTCACCGCGAGCGCGCGCTCGTCGATCTTGGTCGCGTAGTCGGGGTCGCCCAGCGCGAGCACGCCCTCGCCCCGCAGTGCCTCCTCCTCGCGCAGAAGCCGGTAGGTCGTCCCCGAAGGCACGTAGGCCACCGTGCGATCCCGTATGAGCGCCGCGAAAGGGACGTACGACAGCACCCCGGTCGGTGAGACGAGCACGCGCTTCGTGCCCTCACCAAGCGCCAGCGGCTTGACGACGAGGTCGGCGAGCGCGGTGATCGCCGCCGTCGGGTCGCTCGCGTCGTCGGCGAGCGCCTCCGCCGCCGCCTCGGCCGCCGCGTCGACGGGCGCGCGGGGACCCATCTTCACGATCCGGGCGCCGCCGCGCTCGACCACGAGCGCAACGGCGTCCTTCTCGAACAGCGCGTAGAGCACGAGCGCGTCACCCGTCTCGAGCGTCGCCCGGATCTCGTCGAGCGTCGCGGCCTCGGGATAGACGATCGCCGCACCGGCCTTCGCCTCGCGCTGGATCCGCGACACGACGGCCGAAACCTGCTCCTGCGCCGCCTCGAGCTCCGCGCGGCGGGCCTTGGTCGCGGCGAGGTCGCCGCCGTCGAGCGCCTTGCGCAGCGCGGCGACGGCCCGCGTCTCGGCCGCGCGGACCTTCGCCTCCTCGGCGCGAAGCGCGTCGGGCACTGCGACCGACCAGAGCGCCTGCCGCGCGGAGAGGCCCTCGATCAGCGCGCCTGCTCGGCCGCTCTCCAGAAAGAAGGTGAGTCCTTCCGCGTCAGCGGACGCGGCCGCGGACGCGGCTCCGACATCGAAGACGAGCGCGAGCGGGTCTCGCGCGCCCGCCCCTTCCTCGGTGGAGAGGCCACGGACGGTCCGGGTCTGCGCGAGGACGGCCCTCCGCGCAAGCTCGACGGACGCGCCGAGCTCGCCGACCTCGAAGTGAACGAGTGCGAGGTTCGCCATCGTCCTCGCCGCACCTGCTCGGTCCCCGAGCGCCTCGTGGGCTGCCAGAGCCCGCGCGTGAAACGACCGGGCACTCGCGGTGTCTCCGAGCTCGCGATAGACGTTGCCGATGTTGCCCAACGCCACGGCGACGCCGGCCCGATCGCCCAGCGCCTCCATGGCAGCGAGCGCCTGCTGGAGGCCGGTCAGCGCGTTCGTGGGATCGCCGGCGGCTCGGTGCAGAAGGGCGAGACTCCCCAGCGTCCTCGCGACCCCCCGTCTGTCTCCGACCGCCCGAAGGGCCGCCAGCGCGCGCTCGTAGGACGACGCCGCCCGCGCGTAGTCGCCCAGTTCCCGATGCACGTTGCCGATGTTGCCGAGGACCCTCGCAGCCCCCGCCTTGTCGCCCAAGGACTCCAACGCAGCAAGCGCACCCTCGTACGTGGACAGTGCCTTCGCGCGGTCCCCGAGTGCGAGCAGGACTCCAGCGAGTTCGCTCGACACCCGGGCGGCGTCACCCGCCTCGCCCATGGCGTCCAACGTCGCCTTCGCTCGCTCGAGCGTCCCGAGCGCCGTCGCGTAGTCGCCCGCGATCGACCGGGCCGAGCCGATCCGGGCGAGCGTCAGGGCCACCCCCGCGCGGTTCCCGACCGCGGTGTGCGCGGCCAGCGCGCGCTCGTAGTACGACAGTGCCGACGGATGGTCACCGAGCGCGAGATGACCGTCGCCCAGGTTGGCCAGCGTCACCGCCGCGCCCGCTCGGTCGCCCAGCGCTTGCTGGGATTCCAGCACGCGCTCGTTGGTACGCATCGCCTCCGAGTACTCTCCGCGGAGGAACTGCACGAACCCGATGTTCCCGAGGGTCGCGGCCGCGCCCACGCGGTCCCTGCGTCGGTTGGCGACGGCGAGGCAGCGCTCGAGAGCCCTTTGGGCCGACGGGAGCGCGGATCCGCGGCGCGCGCAATCCCCTGCTCGCGAGTACGCACGAGCGGCAGGAACCAGCCACCCGAGCTGCTCGGCCCCGTCGCCCGCGGCAAGCTCGCACGCGGCGGCCTCGTCGAGACGCGCGAGCGAGGCGAACACGATTCCACGACCGATCGCGAGCTGAACGCCGACGACGTCCTCGATCGGACCGCGCTCGGGCGGACCGAGCGCGGCGAGCGCCCGCGGGAAGTCCCGCGCCGAGAACGCCCTGCTCGCCTCCGCCAGCCTTTCCCGCCGGGCCGGGTCGTCGGGCTTCCCGCGACGCGACGCGACGTAGGCCGGCAACGCCTCCGTGTCCACCCGCGGCGCCGCCTTCGCGAACGCCTCGGCGGCGTCGTGCTGGGCACGCCGGATCAGCTCGTCGGCAACGAGCCACGGGTCGGGGTCGTCTTTGCTCGCGAGGGCCTTCAGCGCCGCGTCGTCCTTCGCCACGACAGCCGCGAGCACGGCGTCGGCCGCCTGCTCGGGCGTCGGCGGCGGAGCCGGCTTCGCGGGAGCGGGCGCGGCCGGGGCGGGGGGCGGCGCCGGCGCGACCGGCGGAGCGTCCTCCGCGCGCGCCGTCGCCGCGAGCGCCGCCAGGATCGCTGTCGCGACGATCGTTCGCCTCATGACGGGAGCCCCCACAGCACCCACGCGGCCCAGTAGTACGGGTGCTTCCACTTCTCCTGGCTGCGCACGTGTTCCTGCGCGGCGCGCAGGGCCTCCGCCGTCCCCATGCCTTTGGAACCCGTCTTCGGGTTCCAAAGCTCGTAGAACTTCGTCATCAGCGCCGCCGTCGCCGCGTCGTCCACCTTCCACAGCGAGCACAGCACCCGCGGGCTGCCGGCGAACATGAACGCCCGGGTCAGGCCCACGATCCCCTCGCCCTTCACGACCTTTCCCTTGCCCGTCTCGCACGCCGACAGCACCACGAGGTCGGAGGGCACCTTCATCCGGAACACGTCGAGGCAGGTCAGGAACCCGTCGTCGTCGCCCGCCGCCGTGATCGCCAGCGACGACAGCGCCGGACGCTCCGTGTTGACCAGCCCGTGGCAGGCGAGGTGGACCGCGCGCCAACGCTTGCGTTCTGCAAGGGCCTTGCGAAGCCCGGCCTCCGTCGCATCGGCGCCGAGCAGCGTCGTCGTGCCGACTGCGAGCGCCTCGTCGCGGGTGGCGGGCAGGCGCACGAGCTTGCCGGCCGCACCACGGTTCACCGCGAGCGCCCGCTCGTCGATCTTCGTCTCGTAGTCGGGGTCACCGAGCGCGAGCACGCCCTCGCCCCGCAGCGCCTCCTCCTCGCGCAGCAGCCGGTACGTCGTCCCCGAAGGCACGTAGGCCACCGTGCGATCCCGAATGAGCGCCGCGAACGGGACGTACGACAGCAGTCCGGTCGGAGAGACGAGCACGCGCTTCGTGCCCTCGCCCAGTCCGAGCGGCTTGACGACGAGGTCGGTGAGCGCGCGCAGCGGCGCCGTCGGGTCGCTCGCGTCGTCGGCGAGCGCCTCCGCCGCCGCCTCGGCCGCCGCGTCGATCGGCGCACGGGGACCCATCCTCACGATGCGGGCGCTGCCGCGCTCGACCACGAGAGCAACGGCGTCCTTCTCGAACAGCGCGTACAGAACGAGCGCGTCGCCTGCATCGAGCGTCGCCCGGATCTCGTCGAGCGTCGCGGCCTCGGGATAGACGAGCGCCGCGCCGGCCTTCGCCTCGCGCTGGATCCGCGACACCACGGCCGCCACGGCTTCCTGCGCCGCTTCGAGCTCGGCACGGCGAGCCTTCGTCGCCGCGAGGTCGCCCCCGTCGAGCGCCTTGCGCAACGCGGCGACTGCGCGCGTCTCGGCTGCGCGGGTCTTCGCGTCCTCCCCTCGAAGCAATTCGGGAACCGCCGACGCCCAGAGCGCGGCGCGCGCGCCGAGCCCTTCGACGAGCGCCGCAGCCCGGACGCTCTCTAGGAAGAACGCCAACTCCGGCGCGTCGTCGAGGGCCACGGCGGCCACGCCCCCGACGTCGTAGGCGAATGCGATGGGTTCGCGCGCGCCGGCCCCCTCCTCGGCGGAGAGCCCGCGTATCGTATGAGCGTGCATGCCGACGGCCCGGCGGGCGAACGCGTCGGCTTGCGCGAAGTCGCCGCGCGCAGCGTGGACAAGTCCTACATTGCCGAGAATCCGAGCCACGTTCGCCTCGGCCCCCATCGCCTCAGCCGAAGTCAGCGCTCGATCGAGTGTGCTGAGAGCCTTCGCGTAATCCCCCAGTTCCTTGTGGGTCAGACCGATGTTCACGAGGGTGATGGCTGCGGACTTGCGGTCTCCCAAGGCCTCGCTTGCCGAGTGGGCGCGTTCCAGAACCGACAGTGCCTTCGCGTAGTCCCCGAGGCTGTAGTAGACGCCCCCGACGGCGGCGAGTGTCGCGGCCGCCCCGCCCTTGTCCCCCAGCGCCTCCTTCATCGCCAGCGCGCGTTCGTGGCATGAAAGCGCGTTCGCGTAGTCGCCGACCTTGGAGTGGAGGTATCCGATGTTGCCGAGCGTCGCCGCAACGCCCGCCCGGTCCCCGAGAGCCTCCTTCGCCGCAAGCGCCCGCTCGTGAGCGGAGAGCGACTTCCCGACGTCCCCGAGCGCGTCATGGACGACGCCGATATTGCCGAGCGCATTGGCAGCCGCCCGCCGATCTCCCAGGGCCTGAGAGGCCGCCCGCGCGCGCTCGAAGTACGACAGGGCCTTCGCGTAGTCCCCGAGTTCGTAGTGGTCGGTACCGATGTTCGCGAGAGTACTCGCGGCCCCCTTGTGGTCACCGAGCGCCTGCTTCGCAGCGAGCGCTCGCTGGTGGAGGGTCAATGCCCTCCGATACTCGCCGAGATCCGAGTGGATGACGCCGAGGTTGTTCAGCGCCGCCGCTACGCCCTCCCGATCGCCCAGGCCCTCCATCATGGCCAACGCACGCTCGGTGGACTCGAGCGCGTCGGAATACGCGCCGAGCGCTTGGTGGACGACGCCGATGTGCATCAGGCTCCGGGCTGCACCAGCCCTGTCGCCGATCCCGTCTTGAGTCGCCCACGCTCGCCGATAGTACGCGAGCGCCCCCGCGCGGTCGCCGAGTGAGTCATGGGAGTGGCCGAGGTTGGTGAGCGCCGCGGACACCCCCGGCAGGTCGCCCAAGCTCTCCATGGTCGCCAGAGTCCGTTCGTGGAACTCCAGCGCCTTGGAGTGCTCTCCGAGTTCCCGGTAGACGACGCCGATGTTGCCGAGCGACTGGGCCTCGCCCGTCCTGTCGCCACGGCGCTCGCAGAGGGAGCGTCGTCGCTCCCACGCACTCCGCGCAAGCAGCAGCGCGCCGCTCCGGAACGCCCAGACACCCGACTCGTGGAAGCACCGGCTCGCGCAGACGAGCCAGCGGATTCGCTCAGCCGCCTCGGCGGCCAGCAGCGCGTTGGCCGCCGCCTCCGCCAGCCGACCGGTGGCGGCGAACGCCGACGCTCGCACCATCGCGGCTGACACCCCGACCACGTCCTCGATCGGCGCTTGGTTCTGCACGCGCAACTCGGAGATCGCCTCCAGTCCGCGTCGATCGTTCAGCGCCGCAGTCGCCTTCGCGATCCGCTCTCGTCGAGCGGAGTCGTCCGACTTCCCTCGCCGCGACGCCACGTAGGGCAGAAGCGCTTCCGTGTCCACGCGCGGCGCGACCTTGGCGAACGCCTCGGCCTCGTCGAGCTTGCCGCGGCGGATCAGCTCGTCGGCAACGAGCCACGGGTCGGGGTCGTCTTTGCTCGCGAGGGCCTTCAGCGCCGCGTCGTCCTTCGCCACGACGGCCGCGAGCACGGCGTCGGCGGCCCTTTCGGGGGTCAGGGGCGGCGGTGGCTTCGCGGGAGCGGGCGCGGCCGGGGCGGGGGGCGGCGCCGGTGCGACCGGCGGAGCCGGGGGCGGCGCGGGAGTCGCCGGCGCGGCAGGCCCGGGCGCCGGAGCGTCCTCCGCGCTCGCGACCCCGGCAAGGGCGAGCACCGCGAGGGCGAGCACCGCCCGCCCGACGCGACGCGCACGGTGCGCCCGGCGGCCGGACGCGGACGTCCGCGTCGATCCTCGGCTACGGGCGGAGTGAATACGCATCGGGCCCCCGGGGGCAACGGTCCCACCCCGACGGGCGGAACGCAACGCGCCGCGTTTCGCGGGGTCTCGCCGCCGGGGTCGCGACTCCCCCTCCCCGCGCCCACCCGCTCCGCGCCCGTCGGCCGCCCCCTTCGCGCCGGTCCCGCTCCGATCCGGCGCGCCCGCGCCCCTCCGCGCCTCCCCCCTCCGCCCCTCCGAACCCCGGCCTCCTCCGCCTCCTTCGCCCCCTCTGTCCCCTCCGCTGCCCTCCGCTCCGTTCCGCTCCGTTCAACTCCGGCTTCCGAGGCTCTTCATCCCTTCCGCCCCATCCTCCGCGCTCCGGCCCCGTCGCCGTCCGCGGCCCGCGTCTCGAGTCCTCGGGGAGCCGCCCTTCGGCGCGCAGCCCGCAGACGCCGCCGTCGCGGGGCCGGCCCCTCGCGGGATCGCCCGCCGCCTCCCCCCGCGACGAGGTGACGGATCCGCGCCGCGCGGATCCGTCAGAAGGCGAAGAGCCGCCCCAGCTCCTGCTGCAGCCCTTCCTGCTCGGCCTCGGGGACGACCACGTTCGCGACGCGGAAGGTCGTCTCCTCCTTCGGCCAGCGCAGCTCGAGCTCCTCGCCGCGCTCGGCGACCAGCTGGAGCTGGCGCTTGCGGATCAGGAGCATCGCAAGCGTCCACAGCACCGGCGCGCGGGTCGGGTCGCCCTCGGCGCGCAGGCGCTCGAGCAGCTCGCGCGCGAGCCCGAGGTCGAGGCGGTGCTGCTGCGCCGGGTTCGCCGACGGGGTCTTCGTGCGCCAGACGCAGTAGGCGCCCTCGACGGCCTTCTTGAGCTCGTCCTCGGTGGCGCCCTCGATGAGGAAGTCCTTCCGCTCGAGGCCCGTGCCCCGCACCTTGTCGTCGGAGACCTCCTCGGCGACGCCGAACAGCGCCGCGACGATGGGTGCGTCGGGCGGGAGCGGGCGCCCCGAGCGCGCGCAGGTCTTGCCCAGCCGTGCGACCTTCCAAGTGGTCATCAGAACTCCGACTTCGTGCGGCCCTCGAGCCCTTCCTCGACCTTCTTGCGCACGAAGGGGTCGGGGTCGGCGCGGGCGCGGTCCAGCACGGCGCGCGCGCGTTGGTTCTTGGCGAAGTTGAGCGCGAGCCCGAGCGCCTTGGCGACCGACGCGCGGTCCTGCCAGTCGGGCGCGCTCATCGCCGAGGCGAGCGCGTCCACCGCGCGGTCGGTCCCGATGCGCCCGAGCGCGTAGGCGACGTAGCGCCGCGCCGACGGCGAGGGCGCGCGCAGGTAGGGCTCGCTCGACAGCATCGGCACCGCGGGCTCGCCGATCGCCGAGAGGATGTAGGCGAGGTGCTGGCGGGTGACGTCGTCGTTGCGCCAGACCGTGATCGTGACGGGCTTGCCGTCGGCGTCCACGCTCTGCACCGGCTGGTCGAGCGGGCGCTGGTCGAGGACGAGCAGGCTCGCGAAGTAGGCGACCGCGGGCTCGCCGACCTTCTTGGCCGCGAGCGCGACCCGGTTGAGGTCGGTGCGCTCGCCGTACTTCGAGGCGCTGACGAAGTAGCGCAGCAGGTTCTCGGCGAGCACGTAGCCCGAGACCCCGCCGCGCGCGAGCCAGCGGTCGCGCGCCTCGGGCCAGGCGGCGTCCTTGCGGACGAACAGCGCCCACGCCGCGCGGAACTCCTCCTGCTCGGCGCGCGACAGCTTGCCGACGTAGCGGTCCTCGACGCCCACGGGCGCCTCGACGGCGGGCCCCGTGCGGGGCGCGGGCGGCGCCGTGCCGACGGGGCCGGTCGGCGCCGGCGGCGTCACCGGCGCGTCGAGCCCGCGCGGCGTGCGCCGGCCGTTGCGCACCGGGCCGGTGCACGCCGCGACGGCGAGGGCGACGGCCGGGACGAGGAAGGCGCGGAGTCGCATGGGCGGACCTTGTACAGGGTGGGAGGGGACGGTCACCGTCCGGTCGCGGCCGCCCGTCCCCCGGGCCCCCTACGATGCCACGCCCTCGTCCCGGGGCCGCCGCCGCGCGCCCCCCGACACCCCCCCGGTCCCCGCGCTGCCCATGGTCGCCCCCGCGTTCGTCCACACCCACGTCCACAGCCACTACAGCCTGCTCGACGGGGCCGCGCAGGTGGCCGACCTCGTCGCCGCGGCCGCGCGGTACGAGCAGCCCGCCCTGGCGCTGACCGACCACGGCAACCTCTGCGGGGCGGTCGAGTTCTACAAGGCGTGCAAGGCCAAGGGGGTCAAGCCGATCCTCGGCCTCGAGGCCTACCTCGCGCCCAAGAGCCGCTTCGACCGGACGAAGAACCCGGTCGTCGCGCACCACCTGATCCTGCTCGCGATGAACGAGACGGGGTACCGCAACCTCATCAAGCTGTCGTCGCGCTCGTTCACCGAGGGCTTCTACTACGTCCCCCGCGTGGACAAGGAGCTCCTCGCCGCCCACCACGAGGGGATCATCGCGCAGTCGGCGTGCCTCTCCGGCGAGCCCTCCTACTACGTCCGCAACGGCGACCTCGCGCGCGCGGCGCAGGGCGCCGGCGAGATGAAGGCGATCTTCGGGGACCGCTACTACCTCGAGCTGCAGCGCAACGGCTGCGACGGGCAGGAGGAGGTCAACCAGGGCCTCGTCCGCATCGCGCGCGAGCAGCGCATCCCGCTCGTCGCGACCAACGACGTGCACTACGTGGCCGAGGACGACCGCCTCGCCCACGAGGTGCACATGTGCATCGGGATGGGCAAGACGCTCAAGGACGCCAACCGCCTCAAGCAGGAGGCGCTCGTCTGCTTCAAGCCCAGCGAGCCGATGTACGGGCTCTTCGCCGACGTCGAGGAGGCCCCGCGCAGCACGCTCGACATCGCGGCGCGCTGCGACCTCTCGCTCGACCTCGGCAAGTTCCACCTGCCCAAGTTCACCCCGCCCGAGGGGCAGGAGCCGGTGGCGTACTTCCGCCGCCTCTGCCGCGAGGGCGCGCAGCGCCGCTACGGCGCCCCGCTCCCCGCCGCCGTCGAGGCGCGGCTGGCCGAGGAGACCTCGGTCATCGAGCAGATGGGGTTCGTCTCGTACTTCCTCATCGTGTGGGACTTCATCCGCTGGGCGAAGGAGCAGCGGATCCCGGTGGGCCCCGGCCGCGGCAGCGCCGCGGGCTCGCTCGTGGCGTTCTCGCTGGGCATCACCAACGTGGACCCCCTCGCGCACGACCTGCTCTTCGAGCGGTTCCTCAACCGCGAGCGCATCTCGATGCCCGACATCGACATCGACTTCTGCAAGGACGGGCGCGAAGAGGTCATCCACTACGTCCAGGAGAAGTACGGCGGCCGCGAGCGCGTCAGCCAGATCGTGACCTTCGGCACGATGGCGGCCCGCGCGGTCATCCGCGACGTGGGGCGCGTGCTCGACGTGCCGCTCAAGGACGTGGACGCGCTCGCCAAGAAGGTCCCCAACGGGCCCAACGCCGACCTCGGCAAGGCGCTCGAGACCGACCCCGACCTCAAGGCCGAGGTCGAGAAGGACCCGCGCTTCCAGGAGCTCGTCCGCATCGCGAAGCGCCTCGAGGGGCTCAACCGCAACGCCAGCAAGCACGCGGCCGGCGTGGTCATCGCCGACGCCCCGCTCGAGGAGTACGTCCCGCTCTACAAGGTGGGCGACGACGTCACGACGCAGTTCACGATGGACGTCCTCGAGGAGATCGGCCTCCTCAAGATGGACTTCCTCGGGCTCCGCACGCTCACGATCCTCGCCAAGGCGGTCGAGAACGTGCGCCGCGCCGGCCGCACGCCGCCCGACCTCGACGCGCTGCCCCCCGACGACGCCGACACGTACCGGATGCTCGCGCGGGGGGAGGCCCTCGGCGTGTTCCAGCTCGAGTCGTCGGGCATGCGCGACCTCCTCGCGCGCATCAAGCCCGACCGCTTCGCCGACCTGTCGGCCATCGTCGCGCTGTTCCGCCCGGGCCCGCTCGGCAGCGGCATGGTGGACCAGTACGTCGAGCGCAAGCACGGCCGCCAGGCCATCACCTACCTGCACCCGACGCTCGAGCCGATCCTGAAGGAGACGCTCGGGGTGATCGTGTACCAGGAGCAGGTGATGCGCATCGCCAACGTGCTCGCCGGCTTCTCGCTCAACGAGGCCGACACGCTGCGCAAGGCGATGGGCAAGAAGAAGCCCGAGGTGATGGCGAAGTACCGCGAGAAGTTCGTCCAGGGCTGCGCCAAGCGCTCGATCCCCGAGGCGACCGCCAACGAGATCTGGTCGCAGATCGAGTTCTTCGCCGGGTACGGCTTCAACAAGAGCCACACGGTCGCCTACGCGATCGTCACGTTCCACACGGCGTGGATGAAGTGCCACGAGCCGCTGCCGTTCATGGCCGCGCTGCTCACCTGCGAGTCGGGCGACCGCGACAAGCTCGCGGAGTACATCGACGAGTGCCGCCGGATGGGGATCCGGGTGCTGCCGCCCGACGTCTCCCGCTCCGAGCACGACTTCACCGTCGAGGGCGACGCGATCCGCTACGGGCTGGGCTCGGTCAAGGGCGTGGGCGAGGCCGCGGCCCGGGCGATCGTCCTCGAGCGCGAGCGGGGCGGGCCCTTCGCCAGCGTCTACGACCTGTGCGAGCGGGTGGACGCCAAGACGATGAACAAGGCGACGCTCGAGGCGCTCACCCACGGCGGCGCCTTCGACGCCTCGAAGGCGCGCCGCGCGCAGGTGCTCGCCGTGCTCGACCGCGCGATGAAGCTGGCGAGCGAGGCGCACGCCGACCGCTCGGCCGGCCAGACCAACCTCTTCGGCGGCGGCGACGCCGAGCAGGACGCGGCCGGCTCCTACCCCGACGTGCCCGAGATCCCGATGGCGGACCTCCTCGCCGCCGAGAAGGACGCGCTGGGCTACTACGTCACGAGCCACCCCCTGGCCGACCACGAGGCGCTGCTGCGGCGGCACACGAACAAGACCTCGGCGACCGTCAAGGACGCCCAGGAGAAGGAGAAGGTCGTCCTCGGGGGCCTGATCACGGGGTTCCGCACGAGCGTGATCAAGCAGGGGCCCAACGAGGGGAAGAAGATGGCCTTCTTCCGCCTCGAGGACTTCGCCGGCAGCGCGTCGTGCGTGGCCTTCAGCCGGGCCTTCGCCGAGCACGCCTCCCGCCTCGGCAACGACCGGGTCGTCCTCGTCGAGGGGGACGTGGACACGTCGCGCGAGGAGCCGACGGTGCGGGTCAACCGGGTGATCACGGCCGAGGAGGCCCCGGTGGTCCTCGCCCGGGGGGTGCTCGTCCGGTTGGCCGACGTCTCCCCCTCGACGATCGAGGCCGTCCGCAAGACGCTGCAGGCCCACACCGGCCCGCTGCCCGTCGCGCTCGAGGTGCACCCCGACCCGCGGTCCAAGGTGGTCGTCAAGGCCGCGCCGTCCTGGTCGGTCACCGCCAGCCAGCGCCTGATCGCCGAGCTCCGCGCGATCGTGGGCGTCCGCGGAGCGGAGCTGCTCGCGTCTGACCTCTAGCGGGAATCGGGACCCGGTGCCCGCAGGCGCCGGGACCCGATTCCCGCTCCGGCGTTCCGCGGCGCGACGGAGGGCGCGCAGCCGGGTCGGAGCGGGCGTCGCGCGCGACCGCAGCCCCCGACGGATCGCCGACCGGCAAGGGCGCGCCGTCGGGCGGACGGGCCGGACCACCCGCGACGGCATGCTCTACAGCGAGGACAGGAGCCCGACGATCGGACGGTGGCGCGGACAGATACACACAGAGCACCCAGAACGACCGATAACGCGTCGGACGGCACGGTGAACGGGTTCGATTCCCCCGCGTTCGAGGCCTCGGAGAAGCGAACCTCGTCGGCGCAGAGCGCCACGAGCGCGCGAGGCGGCCGGGGTCCGTGCCCCGGGCACGCGAGCGGACGGGGCCGCCCGACGGCAAACCCGCGACCACCCTTCGCCGACGCGCCGTCGAGCCGGACGACAACGCCCCTCGCACCGACCGCGAGCCCGGACGCCGTGCGCGCCGTGCGTCGACCTCAACGCACGGACGGTCCATCACGGCAGCGTCGACCGCCCCGCCGGCGCACTACCCCGCGGCCGCGGCGCCGGGCCCGCCCGCGCCCCCGCACGACCGCCGACGATCCGCGACCGACCCCTTGCGCCGTCGATTCGAGTGCGTCCTTCCGAACGCAGCCGAGGGCGGACTCCTCCCCGTCGGGGTTAGGCCTCGCATCACCGACGGGACGCCCCTGCCCCCATCGGCCGCCGTGGGCGGTCACGTCCACGCGGGTCCGGTGCCTGATCCGAGCGCGGCCGCGCCCCTCCCATCCGACTCGGCTTCCGAGGCTCCCTACCCGTCCGCTCCGGCCCGCGCTGCTTCGGTCGACTCCAGCCCGGTCCGATCCGGTCCGGTCCGGTCAACTCCGGGTTCCGCGCTGCGGCTCGCCCTACCGTCCGGCTTCAACTCCGCCCGGTTCGTTCGGCAACGCCGCCTGCGCTGCGCCCGCGTCGTCCGCGAGCGACGTCCGCCGGCGAGCGGCGTGCGCCAGGGTAGATCCCGGCCGCCGAGCCCGCGACGGTCGTCGCCGACCGCGCCGCTCGAGCGCCTGTCGTCCGCGCGTCCCCGTCCGCGATCAGCCCGCGGCCGGGATCACCCGGATGACCTTCGGGTCGCCGATGACTTCCCAGCGCTCGCCGGCGAACTGGATGGGGTCGTCGTCCGGGCGGAACTCGTCGCCCTGGCGGCGGTACTCCATCACGAAGTTGCGGCGCTCCTGGATCTCCTGGTACTCGGGCGTCGGGCGCGGGACGTCGCTGCCGCTGGCCTTGGCCTCGGCGCGCAGCGTCTCCATCACCTTGTCGTTGCGGCCGGCGTAGGCCGACTCCATCACGACCTGCTTGTCGCCGTACTTGAGCACCTTCACCGTCGTGATCGGGTTGATGAGCCCGCTCACGTCGATGCGGCAGGTGCACCAGCCCGGGTCCACCGAGCCGAAGATCGCCACGAGGTCGAGGGTCGCGCCGTCGGCGAGCTTCATCTCGTCGCCCGAGCGGAAGCCCGTCGCCTCGATGGGCGTCAGCTTGTCGTTGCCCTCTTGGCGACGGATCTCGACGAGCGCCGTCGCGTTGCCGCCGGCGACGTAGGGCGTCGCGCGGGTGTCCACCTTCGCCGTGACGAGCGGGCGCCACGGGCGCGGGAGCCCCGTCTTGTTCGACACCTTCATCGTCATGTAGAGCACCGACGACTCGCGCCCCGCACCGTCGTCGACGAGGACGCGGCGCAGCGGGCCGTGCGAGTAGTCGAGCGTCCAGCGCTTCACCGAGGCCGTCGCCGGGGCGGCGGCGCCGTCCTCCGCACGGACCGGGGTGGCGCAGACGAGCGCAGCGAGCGCGACAGGAGCGACACGGAGCCAAGAGCGCAGGTTCATCGGACGTGGACCCTCGACGGCCACAGAGAGGCCGGGAACATAGCAGGTCGGCGGTGGCAAGTCCAACGACACAGGCGAACGGGGGCGCGGCGAGGCCGCCGCGGCCCCGTTCGCCGAAGGGGGTGCCGCGGCGGAGGTTGGGACGGCGAGGGGACCCGAGCCCCGGCCTCGGGCCGGGCGTCGTCCGGGGGCCGGGACCGCGCGGCGTGCGCGGGCGGCGCCGGGGGCCAGCCCGCGGCCGCCGGCGCGTCCGCCCCACTCGAGGGGCGGACGCGCGCGGCGACGCATCGAATCGCCACCGGGCCCTGCGCCACGCCCCGGCCGAAGACGCCGCCCCGACCTCGTCGGCTCGCGAATTCGGCGGGTTAGTTGCCGCTCGACATGTGCTTGAGGTCGTCGTTGGGCGAGTTGTCGCCCAGGAGCCCCGTCGGGTCCTTCTCGTCGGCCGGGGGCCCCATGCCGAGATCGGACCATTCGACGAAGCGCGCCTGGCCGCTCGAGTAGCCGATCACCATGCCGTCCTTGTGGTGCAGCGGGCCGTCGTCGTCGTCGCACAGCACGATCGCGCCCTTGGAGAGCTCGCTCGACGAGAGGAGGTGCTCCTTCTCCTTGTTGCGGCGGCCGGCGTAGGACGTCAGCTTGATGAGATCGGAGTTCTCGGTCCGCAGGACCTCGAGGGTCAGCGCGGCGAACCCCTTGATCCCGTCGGCCTTGTCGAACGTGTAGTACTGGTCGCCGGGGCTGAAGAGCACCTGCAGCTGCTTGTCGTCGCGGCGGTCGATCTTGTTCGCGGCGACGAGCCAGAGCGTGAAGTTCTTGCCGTTGTAGGCGGGCCACGGCTTGGAGACGCCGAGCCCGTCGGCGAGGAAGAACTTCAGCATGCCGCTGACGTTGTCCACCGACTTCGTGCGACGGGCGCGCTCCTGGATCATCGGCACGAAGAACACCACCATGCTGACGAGCACGGAGATGATCCCCATGACGACGAGGATCTCGATGAAGGAGAAACCGGCCTGACGGCGCCTCATGAGGAGGGGCTCCCGGGGGGAAAGTCGTGGATTCGAACGCCTCTCGGCGGCGGGATCCTATCAACCGCCGTGCCTCTCCGGGAAGAGGGGCCGCGGAGGACCGCGTCCCCTCCTCTAAGGCGTGACGAGCGCGCGAGTTGCGCGCGCGCTCGTCCGGTGGCGCGCGCGCGCCGTAGGGGCACGAGGCGCGGAGACCTCGACGAGCCCGTGGTCACCGAGTTTCCAGCGACGTCGCACACGCCTACGCGGCCGGGCGTCGGGGCGCGCCCGCGCGCGGGTCCGCCGAGGACGCGACGACCGTACGGTCCGGCACCACCCCGAGGCGCGCACGACGCGCGGCGACGCGGCGGGGAGCACAGACGGCCGTCGCGCCGCACCGGGGCGCGGGACGGAGCCCCTCCCGGTCGGCACGCGGATCCGGCGGGCGGGCCCGCCGAGGTCACGAAGGACGAGGCCCACCGAGCGTCGAACGCGCGTCGGGCCCCGGTCGGGGCTCGCAGACTCGGCGGGCTACGTCCCCTCGCGCCACGAGGCGAGGTAGCGCTCCTGCACCTTCGTGAGCGTGTCGATCGACAGGCCCATCGTGGCGAGCTTGAGCGCGGCGACCTCGACGTCCACCGCCGGGGGCACGGTGTGCACGACGGGCTCGAGGGCGCCCCGGCGCTCGACGACGAACGCCGCCGTCAGCGCCTGCACGCTGAAGGACATGTCCATCACCGAGGCCGGGTGGCCCTCGGCCGCGGCGAGGTTGACGAGGCGCCCCTCGGCGAGCAGGTGGACGCGCTTGCCGCCCTTGAGGACGAACGCGTCCACGCCCGACCGCACGTCGCGCTCGATCTTGGTCGCCGCGGCGGTGAGGCCCTTGACGTCCACCTCGACGTCGAAGTGCCCCGAGTTGCAGACGATCGCGCCGTCCTTCATCGCGGCGAAGTGCTCGCGGCGCACGACGTCGCGGTTGCCCGTCACGGTCACGAACACGTCGCCGACCTTGGCCGCCTCGGCCATCGGCATCACGCGGTGGCCGTCGAGCGCCGCCTCGATCGCCTTGACCGGGTCGATCTCGGTCACGACGACGTGGGCGCCGAGCCCGCGCGCGCGCATCGCCACGCCCTTGCCGCACCAGCCGTAGCCGGCGACGACCACCGTGCGCCCCGCCAGCAGCACGTTCGTCGCGCGCACGATGCCGTCGATCGTGCTCTGGCCGGTGCCGTAGCGGTTGTCGAAGAGGTGCTTGCACTGGGCGTCGTTGACGGCGAACACCGGGATCTTGAGCGCGCCGTCGCGGGCCATCGAGCGCAGGCGGATCACGCCCGTCGTCGTCTCCTCGAGCGAGCCCCACACGTCCTTGCCGCCGGCCTTGCCGGTCTCGTGCAGGCGCGAGACGAGGTCGGCGCCGTCGTCGATCGTCACGTGGGGCTGGTGCGCCAGCGCCGCGTCGATGTGGGCCCAGTACCGGTCGCGGTCCTCGCCGCGCACCGCGTGGACCTCGACGCCCTCGTCGACGAGCAGCGACGCCGCGACGTCGTCCTGCGTCGAGAGCGGGTTGCTCGCGCAGAGCACCACCTCGGCCCCGCCGGCGACGAGCGCCTTGACGAGGTTGGCGGTCTCCGACGTGACGTGCAGGCACGCGGAGAGGCGCACGCCCTCGAAGGTGCGCTGCGCGCGGAAGCGCTCGGCGAGGGCGGCGAGCACCGGCATCTGGCCGCCGGCCCACGCGATGCGCGCCTTGCCCTTGGGGGCGAGCGCGGGGTCGGCCACGTCGCCGCGGGCCCCGCGGCGCGCCGCCGCCTTCTTGGTCGTCGTGGTGGTCGAGGACTTCGCCATGGTCACTTCGCTCCCGCGGCCGCGCGCAGCGCCGCCGCCTTGTCGGTCCGCTCCCACGTGAACTCGGGCTCCGAGCGCCCGAAGTGCCCGCCGCTCGCCGTCTTCTGGTAGATCGGCCGGAGCAGGTCGAGCTCGCGGATGATCGCCGCCGGCGTGAGCCGGAACGTCGCCCGGATCGCCTTCTCGAGCACCGCGTCGGGCGTCGCGGGACGCCCCCAGCCCTCGGCGCGCACGCGCAGGCTCGCCGGCTCGGCGACCCCGATCACGTAGGCGAGCTGGATCTCGCAGGCGTCGGCGAGGCCGGCCGCGACGACGTTCTTGGCGACGTAGCGCGCCATGTAGGCGGCGCTGCGGTCCACCTTGCTCGGGTCCTTGCCGCTGAACGCGCCGCCGCCGTGCGGCGCCCAGCCGCCGTAGGTGTCCACGATGATCTTGCGGCCCGTCAGGCCCGTGTCGCCCTTCGGCCCGCCGATCGTGAACGCCCCCGTCGGGTTGACGTGGAGCACCGTGTCGCGGTCGAGCAGCTCGGCGGGGACGCACGCCGGCAGCAGGTGGCGCTCGACGTCGGCGCGGATGCGGGAGGCGGGCGCGGCGTCGTCGTGCTGCGCCGAGACCACGATCGACCGCACGCGCCGCGCGCGGCCGTCGTCGCCGTACTCGACGGTGACCTGCGTCTTGCCGTCGGGTCGGAGGTAGCCGAGCACGCCGCGGGTGCGCAGCTCGGTGAGCCCGCGGGACAGGCGGTGCGCGAGCGTGATCGGCAGCGGCATCAGCTCGGGCGTCTCGCGGCTCGCGTAGCCGAACATGAGCCCTTGGTCGCCGGCGCCCTGGGCGTCCTCGTCGCCGCGGTCCACGCCCTGCGCGATCTCGGGCGACTGGCGGCCGAGCGCGACGAGCACGGCGACGTCGTCGGCGGGGAAGCCGCAGCGCGGGTCGCCGTAGCCGACGTCGCGGATCACCTTGCGGGCGACCTCGGCCGCGTCCACCGTGACCCCCGGCTGCGCGCGCACCTCGCCGCCGACGAGGCAGAGCCCGTTGGTGACGTAGGTCTCGACGGCGACGCGGGCGCGACGGTCCTGCGCGAGGTACGCGTCGAGCACCGCGTCGGAGATCTGGTCGGCCACCTTGTCGGGGTGCCCGCCGGTGACGGACTCGGACGTGAAGAGGAACGACATGGAGCGGCCCGGGGGAGGAAGCGCGCGATGGTACGGGCCGACTGCGACGTCGGCACGCCGATTCCCGGCCGGCATGACAGCCCTCGCGGTTCGGCCCGCGCCTTGCGTCTCGCCCTCCGGCAAGTCGGGACGGCCTCGACGGCGCCTGAAGTTACGTCCGGGTGCGCGTGGCCGTCCCCAGCGGAGGACACTCGATGACCCCGACGACCGCGTGTGCCCGCAAGGTGGGCGTGCTCGCCGCGCTGACGCTCGTGCTCGTGGCCGCGACGGGCTGCGGCGGCAGCGGCTACTACGACGAGGTCCTCGGCGGCACGCTCGAGGTGGTCAACGACCCGCTGTCGTTCGAGTCCATCGAGCGCATCGAGATCTCGGTGCCCTTCGGCCCGATCGAGGCGTACGACGTGCTGCTGTACCCGGGCGACGCGTGGCAGATCGACCTCTTCCCCGACGCGTACGACGTGGACGTCTACTGGAGCGACCTCACGGTGGACCACCTCGTCATCGACGTCTACGACGACGACTTCCGCTCGGTGATGCTGCTCAACTGACGCGCGCGGCGGCGCGCGCGGCGAGCGGGGCGAGCCACGGCTCGAGCACCGCCAGCGTGCGCTCCGTGGCGCCCTTGCTCTCGAGGATCGCCGCGCGGCCGCGCTCGCCCCGCGCGGCGGCCGCCGACGGGTCGGCGAGGCAGCGCGCGAGCGCGTCGGCGAGCGCCGCGGGGCCGTCCACCACCTCGAGCGCGCCCGCCGCCGCGAGCAGGTCCACCTCGCCGCGGAAGTTCCAGGTGTGCGGGCCGACGAGGATCGGCTTGGCGACGCTGGCGGGCTCCATCACGTTCTGGCCGCCGTGGCGCACGAGGCTGCCTCCGACGAAGACCACGTCGGCGAGCGCGTAGACCGACTCGAGCTCCCCCACCGAGTCGAGGAGCACGACCGCGTCGGGGACCGCGCCGGCGCCCTCGGGCCCGAGCCGGCTGCGGCGCACGACCTCGAGCCCCCCCCGCCGCAGGTCGGCCTCCGCGGCGTCGGCGCGCGCGGGGTGGCGCGGGGCGACGACGGCCCGCAGCGGGACGCCGCGCGCGCGCAGCGACCGCACGACGGCGGCGACGTGGCGCTCCTCGGGCGGGTGCGTGCTGCCGGCGACGAACAGCGGGCGGCCGTCGCCGACGCCGAGGCGCCGCGCCCACGCGTCGGAGCGTCCGCGGTCCACGAGCACCGGGACGTTGTCGAACTTGAGGTTGCCGGTCACGACCACGCGGTCGGCGGCGACGCCGAGCGACCGGAAGCGCTCGGCGTGCACCGGGAGCTGCACGCAGAAGCACTGGATCGCCGCGAGGAGCGCGCGCGAGAGGCGCCCGCCGCGGCGGAACCGCGACGCGGAGCGCTCGCTGATGCGCCCGTTGACGAGCGCGACCGGGATGCCGCGGTCGCGCGCGGCCACGAGGAAGTTGGGCCAGAACTCGCTCTCGACGAGCACGACGAGGTCGGGGCGCAGACGGTCGAGCGTCGCGCGCACGACCCACGAGACGTCGGGCGGGTAGAACTCGACGCGCCGCCCGGGGTAGCGCTCGCACGCGACACGGTGACCGGTGTCGGTGGTCGTCGTGACCACGACCTCGGCGCCGGGCACGCGAGCCTCCACCTGCTCGACGAGGCGCGCCGCCGCCTTCACCTCGCCGACGCTGACCCCGTGCACCCACACGCACGGCGCGCCCGACGTGCGCGGTGCGCGGCGGCCGAAACGCGCGCCGACGTCGCGCAGGTAGGCGGTCCAGCGCGCCCGCGCCTTGGCGTTGACGAAGACGCGGCCGAGCGCCCACGGGAACAGCCCCACCGCGAGTCCCGCGTAGCCGGTGTCGAGGAAGAGGTGCGCGACGCGGGCCGGCACCGCCAGCGCACGGCCTCGCCGCGGCGCGGGCTCGCGGGCGACGGGCACGTCGGCGCTCACGCGGCCTCCACCGGCCCGCGGCGGCAGCGCCGAGCGGACGCCCGCGCGCGGCGGGGCCCGGCCGCGACGGCCCGCCCACGCTCGAGGCGCGCCGCGGCGCGGCGGACGGGCGACTGGACCGTTGCGATCGCCATGGGCCCCCCACCACGCGCGGGCCGACCACGCCGCCGCGACCTCGTCGGCTCGTGACGCCGGCGGGCTACTCGTCCTCGCCGTGGCACTTCTTGTACTTCTTCCCGCTCCCGCACGGGCACGGGTCGTTGCGGCCCACCTTGGGGATGTCGCGGCGGATCGGGCCCTGCGCCTGCGGCGCCGAGCCGACCGGCGCGCCCGCGCGCGCGTCGCGGAAGGCCGAAGGCGGCGGCGGCGCCGACCGCATCGGCGCGCCGCCCGCGGGCGCGGCCGCCGGGCGCGGCGGCGCCGGCGGCGGCGCGGCGGGACGCGGGGGCGCAACCGGCGGCGGCGCGGCCGGCGGCGGCGTCGGCGGCGCGTCGTCGGCGCCGCCCCAACGCGACTCGAGCTGCTGCTCGTCCTCGGTGCGCAGGCGCACCTTGAACAGCAGGTCGGTCACCTCCTCGCGGATGCTCTGGATCATCTCCGAGAACATCCGGTGGCCCTCGACCTTGTACTCGACCTTCGGGTCGAGCTGGCCGTAGCCGCGCAGGCCGATGCCGGTCTTCAGGCCGTCCATCGCGCGCAGGTGGTCCTTCCACTTGGCGTCGATGGAGTTGAGCAGCAGGAAGCGCTCGAGGCGACGGAGGTCCTCCGCGCCGAGCTCCTCGGCGCGGCGCGCCCAACGCTCCAGCGCGATCTTGGCGAGCTTCTCCTTCGCGTCGGCCGCGGTCGGGCCGGCGTCGGTGTCGCTCGCGTCCATGCCGAAGTGGCGTCGGAACCAGGTGGCGAGCTCGGCCGGGTTGCGCTCGCGCGCGTCCACGTCGCGCCCGAGGAGGAGGTCGGCGTGGTCGGCGACGACGCGGCGGATCATCCGCTCGACGACCTCGCGCTGGCGCGCCTCGTCGCCCGCGAGGATCGACTGGCGCAGCCCGTAGACCTCCTTGCGCTGGAGGTCCATCACCTCGTCGTACTCGAGGAGGTTCTTGCGGATCTCGAAGTTGTACGCCTCGACCTTCTTCTGGGCGCGCGTGATGGCCTTGGTGACCATCGGGTGCGAGATCTCCTCGCCGTCGGCGAGCCCGAGCCGCCCGAGGAAGCGCGCCACCCACTCGGGGGCGAACTTCCGCATCAGGTCGTCCTCGAGCGAGAGGAAGAACTGCGACGAGCCGGGGTCGCCCTGGCGGCCCGCGCGGCCGCGCAGCTGGTTGTCGATGCGCCGCGACTCGTGGCGCTCCGTGCCGACGATGTGGAGGCCGCCCTTGGCCGAGATGCCGGGCCCGAGCAGGATGTCGGTGCCGCGGCCGGCCATGTTCGTCGCGATCGTGACCTTGCCGTCCTGGCCGGCCTCCGCCACGATCGACGCCTCGCGCTCGTGCTGCTTGGCGTTGAGCACGGCGTGCGCGACGCCGCGGCGCTGCAGCAGCGACGACACGCGCTCGCTCTTCTCGATGCTCGTGGTGCCGACGAGGATCGGCCGCCCCGTCTTGTGCACCGTCACGATCTCGTCGACGACCGCGTTGAACTTCTCCTTCTCCGTGCGGTAGATGCGGTCGTCGGCCGTCGTGCGGATCAGCGGGCGGTTGGTGGGGATCGACACCACGTCGAGGTGGTAGATCTTCCAGAACTCCGCGGCCTCGGTGAGCGCGGTGCCCGTCATGCCGGACAGCTTCTTGTAGAGCTTGAAGAAGTTCTGGTACGTGATCGTGGCGAGGGTCTGGTTCTCCTCGCGGGGCTTGATGCCTTCCTTCGCCTCGACGGCCTGGTGGAGGCCGTCCGACCACCGGCGGCCCTGCATCAGGCGCCCCGTGAACTCGTCGACGATGACGATCTCGCCGTCCATCGCGACGTAGTCCACGTCACGCTGGTAGATGTTGTGCGCGCGCAGCGCCGTCTCGACGAGGTGCGGCCAGTCGGTGACGCCACCCTCGAAGAACGAGACGCCGGCGAGCCGCTCGGCCTTCTCGTACCCCTCGTCGGTCAGCGTGCACTGGTGCTCCTTCTCCTTGACCTCGAAGTCCTCGCCCTTCTTGAGGCGGCGGGCGATGCGGTCGGCCTCCTCGTAGAGGCCCTGGTCCTCGTCGGCGGGGCCGCTGATGATGAGGGGCGTGCGCGCCTCGTCGATCAGGATCGAGTCCACCTCGTCCACCACCGCGTAGCGCAGCTCGCGCTGGCACTGGTCCTCGAGGGAGACCTTCATGTTGTCGCGGAGGTAGTCGAAGCCGAACTCGGAGTTCGTGCCGTACACGATGTCGCCGCGGTAGATCGGGATCCGGTCGCGCGACATCATCCACGCCTGGATCGCGCCCACCGACACGCCCAGCGCCTCGTAGACCGGGCGCATCCACTCGGCGTCGCGCTTGGCGAGGTAGTCGTTGACCGTGACGACGTGGACGGGCCCCGCGAGCGCGTTGAGGTAGACGGCGCTCGTCGCGACGAGGGTCTTGCCCTCGCCCGTCACCATCTCGCCGATCTTGCCCTGGTGGAGCACGGCGCCGCCGATCAGCTGCACGTCGAAGTGGCGCAGCCCGATCGTGCGCTTGGCCGCCTCGCGGCAGGCCGCGAAGGCCTCCGGCAGGAGATCGTCGAGCGTCTCCCCGGCGGCGAGCCGGGCCCGCAGCGCCGGCGTCGTGGCCCGCAGCTTCTCGTCCGACAGCGCCTCGAAACGGGGCTCGAGGGCGTTGACGCGCGCGACGACCGGGAGGATCTCGCGGACGATCCGGTCGTTGCGCGACCCGAACACGCCCTTCAGCAGGTCACCGATGCTCGCCATCCGCGGAACGCTCCCGGGCACGGGGGGGTGAACGGGGGACGGTATCACGCACCCGACGGTCGGGCCCCTTCCGCCGACCACCCGGTCGCGCCCGGGGCCGCGCCCCGCAGGGCCCCCCGCCGGTCAGGCCTTGAGCACCGGGTCCTTGAGCGTCCCCACCACGTCGGCCATCCGCGTGGCGCCGAGCACGGCGAAGCGAGACGGGAGCCCGTCGAGGATGTCCACGGCCGCGGTCGGGAGGTAGTAGTTCGCGGTCCCCACCTGGATCGCCGCGGCGCCCGCGACGAAGAACTCCATCGCGTCGTCGGCGTTCTGGATGCCGCCGATGCCGATCACCGGCGCGTCCACCGCGCGCGAGACGTCCTTGACGATGCGGAGCGCGACCGGCTTGATGCAGGGGCCCGACAGCCCGCCGACCCCGCGCCCGAGCACCGGCGCGCGCCGGCGCCAGTCCACCGCCATCCCGAGCAGGGTGTTGATCACGCTGACGGCGTCCGCGCCCGCCTCGACGGCGGCCTTGGCGACGGGGCGCACGTCGGTGACGTTGGGTGAGAGCTTCGCGATGAGCGGGAGCCCGGTCTTGCTCCGCACGAGCGCGACGACGTGGCGGGCCGCGTCGGGCGACGTCGAGTAGTCGAGGCCGTGCGCCACGTTGGGGCACGACATGTTCAGCTCGAGCGCGGCGATGCCGGGCTCGGGGTCGAGGCGCGCGGCGAGCGCGGCGAAGTCCTCGGGGCTGTGCCCCGCGATGTTGATGACGAGCGGGGCCCGCAGCGTGCGCAGCAGCGGCAGGTAGGTGCGGACGTACTCGTCGATGCCCGGGTTCTCGAGCCCGATCGAGTTGAGCAGCCCCCCCGCCGTCTCGACGAGGCGCGGCGGCGGGTTGCCCGCGCGCGGCTCGCTGGTGATCGTCTTGACGACGACCGCGCCGAGGCGCGAGACGTCGTAGAACGGGCGGAACTCGAGGCCCTTGCCGTACGTGCCCGACGCCGTCATCACCGGGTTGGGCAGCGTGAGCCGGCCCAGGCGCACCGTCAGGTCCACCGGCGGCGGCGCCCCGGGCGCGGGAGCGGGGCCCGTGGCGCTCACGCCCCGGTCCCCTTCGCGGGCGCGGGCGCGCGGTGGCCGAACAGCTCGCGCCAGAGGATGAGCACGACGCCGACGACGATCAGCGTGTCGGCCACGTTGAACGCGGGCCACTGCCAGTCGCCGACGTAGAGCACGACGAAGTCGCGGACCTTGTGCCACTTCCAGCGGTCGTAGAGGTTGCCGAGCGCGCCGCCGAGGATCATCGCGAGCGCGACGAGCAGCAGGCGGCTCGGCGAGCGCGAGAGCAGCACGATCCCGAGGATCACGGCGCACGCGGCCGCGGTGAACATCAGGATCGGCTCGGTGTGCCCGGCGGCGAGGCCGAAGGTGATGCCGGTGTTCCAGTTGCCCTGGAAGCGGAAGCACCCCGGGATCACCTCGATGACGTCGGACTGGTGGACCACGTCGGGGTCCATCCCGAGGCGCTCCTGCATCCAGCCCTTGGTCCACAGGTCGGACGCGAAGCCGAGCACGACGATCACGAGGGCGACCAGCTTGCGGGGGGTGAACACCCCCGGGCGCGTCGGCGGGGGCGGGGCGTCGGAGGACATGGGCGAGACGCTACCCGCCCCGGCGGGCGCACGCGAGGGAAGCGCGCCGGGGCGCGCCCGTGGGTACAGCGGTGCCCGGCACCGGTGTACCCATCGCTTGCTGTTTGCACGCGATCGATACAACGGTGCCAGGCACGGGTGTACCACCCGGCCCGCGACCGACGCGGGCGCCTACCGGTTGCGCTCTTCGCGTTCCTTCATCTGGACGCAGAGCCGCGCGTGCGGGATCGCGTCGAGGCGGGAGGCGGGGATCCACGGGCAGGTCGGGCACCGGCCCTGCGCTTCGTCGGCGCAGCCCTCGCACAGGCCGAAGGGCAGCTCGCCCTTGCCGTCGATCTTGAGCAGCGCGTCCCGGATGTCGGCGAGCTGGTCCGCCTCGCCCTCGAGCAGCTTCAGGTTGAAGTCCTGCTCGTAGTTGTCCGAGCCGTGGTCGGCCATGTGGTCGACCGAGAACTCGCCCCCGCCGGCCTGCAGCGCCTCGGCGGCCAGCTCCTTGCTCGACGACAACAGCTCGCGGCGACGCGCGAGCAGGAGATCGCGGTAGCGCTTGAGGTCGGCCTTCCCGGGCCCCCCCTTGGGGATCTTGCGCGGCGCGGGCGGCGGAGGCGGCGGCGCGGGCGGCGCCGCCGCGATGGCCTTCTTCTTCGCCGGGGCGGCCGGGACCTTCGCAACCTTCGACGCGGCGCCCGCGCTCGGCTTCGCAGCCGGCGCGACCCCGGCCTTGGGAGCCGCCGTCGGCTTGCTCGCCGCCGGCTTGCCCGCCACCGGCTTGCCCGCCGCGGGCTTGTCGGCCGCCAGCTTGCCCGTCGCCGGCTTGCCCGCCGCGGGCTTGGCCGCCGCCGTCGCCGCCTTGGCGGGCGGCGCAGGCTTCTTCGCGGCGGCGGAAGCCTTTGTGGGCTTAGGACTTCCGCTCTTCTTGCTGCTCGGCATCGAGACCCCCGGTACGCCCGGAAACAGGGGGCGGAGGATACAGGCGGAGGCGGGGCCTGTCCACGAATCCGGTCCTTCCGGGGGACTTCCTCGCCGCGCCCGGGCTCGACGACGTCGCTCGGGCGGGCTCGCGCCTCGTCCGCCGGTCGCCCCCGCCGGTCCGGCGGGCTCGCGCAAAAGCAGCGCGCTCCCGCGACCGTAGGGAAGGGAGGATGCCCGCTGCCGACCCCGCCGCCGCCGCGATCCGCGCCTGGCTCGACCACCTGCGCGTGGAGCGCGGCGCGTCCCCGCACACGATCGAGGCGTACGGCCGCGACGTGCGGGCCGTCTTCGCCGCGCTCCCGCCCGCCGAGCGGGCGGCGGGCCCCGACGGCGTCACCCGGGCCGGGCTGATGCGGTGGATGGCCGGCGAGCGGGCCGCGGCGCGGGCGCCGGCCTCCGTGTCGCGCCGGCTCGCGGCGTTCCGGTCGTTCCTGCGCTTCACCCGGTCGCTGCGCCCCCTCGACGCCGACCCCACGGTCGGGCTGCCGTCGGGGCGGCGCGGGCGCCGCCTCCCGAAGGTGCTCTCCGAGCGGGCGGTGGACGCGCTGCTGGCGGCCGAGGGGCCGCGCGACCCCGCGCACCCGCTCGCACTGCGCGACCGCGCGCTCGTCGAGGCGCTGTACGCGACGGGCGCGCGCGTCTCCGAGGCGTGCGGGTGGCGGCTCGACGACGTGCGGCTCGCCGACGGCGTCGTCCGCTGCGTGGGCAAGGGCCGCAAGGAGCGGTGGGTGCCGATCTCGGAGCCCGCCTCGGCCGCGATCCGCGCCTGGCTCGAGCGCGGCCGCCCTGCGCTCGTCCGCGGCGGCGACGACCACCTGTTCCTGTCGCGCGGCGGGGCGGCGCTCGACCGTCACCGCGTGTTCCGCCTGCTGCGCGCCCGTGCGGCGGTGGCGGGCGTGTCGGGCCCGCGCTCACCCCACGTGCTCCGCCACTCGTTCGCGACCCACCTCCTCTCCGGCGGCGCGGACCTGCGCGCCGTGCAGGAGATGCTCGGCCACGCCGACGTCACGACGACCGAGATCTACACGCACGTGGACCGCGAGCGCCTCAAGGGCGTCCACCGCCGCTTCCACCCGCGCGGGTAGGGCGCGGCGCACGCGGCGTCGCGCGCCCGAGACCCGGCGCGGCCCCGACCTCCTCGGCTCGTGGGAGACCCGCGCTCAGGCGTCCTGCTCGTCGGGCGTGTGCCGCTCGCCCGTGTCCACCGGCGCGACCGCGGGGACGCCGTGGCGCACGTCGTGGAGGCGCTGGGCGAGGTGGCGGCGCTGCGCGACGAACCGCTCGAGCGCGAGGACGCCGTAGAGCGCCGCGAACGCCTCGTGGAACACCACCTCGTGCTCGGGCTGGACGCCGAGGCCCGCGAGCATCCCGGTCCCCATGAGCAGCGTGACGACGAACTGCACGAGGAAGAGCCCGAGGATCGTGAGCGCCTGGCGCAGCGAGAAGTCGAGGTCGGCGATCGTCGCGACGGCGTAGGCGCCCTGCGCGGCCGTGAGCCACAGCTCGGCCTCCATGTGGCTCGAGAGCCCGAGGCAGCCGACGAAGCCCGCGCCGTGCACGGCCTTCGAGATCGAGAACGCCACGGGGACGCCGCCGACCAGCAGCGTCCACTGGTTCACCTTGCTCGAGATGAAGGCCCCGAGCCCCATCTCGGCGCGGCCCCGCAGCGTCAGCAGCACGACGACGACGAACTCGGGCGCCTCCGAGGCGAGCGGGGCGAGCCACTTGATGAGCAGGACGTCGTTGACGCGCAGCGCGCGCCCGGCGGAGATCAGCGACTCGCTGAACGGCTCGCTCGAGGCGAGGATCGCGCCCGCCGCCCACACGAAGAGCAGCGCCACCCAACGGCGACGCTTCGACCGGTCCCACCCCACCATCACGCGCGGCGGCCCGACCAGCTCGGACTCGTCGTGCGCGCCGCCGTCGTCGCCCGAGGTCGAGCGCACGTAGAAGAAGTACATCGCGAACAGGACGAGCGCGTCGTACCAGCACACGCTGCCCTTGAGCGGGAGCAGGAGGCTGTAGACCGTGGCCGCGCCGAGCCACACGACGTCGCCGGAGCGCTCGCGCCGCAGGCGGATGCCCTTCGCCCCCGAGCGGTACCAGACGACGAGCGCGACGACGGGCCAGCCCGCGCCGATCAGCAGCTGGTTGGCGCCCGTCATGTTGGCGAGCGCGAGGTGCTCGTAGGCCGGGTCGTGGCCGGCGGTCCACGCGAGGTAGACGTCCACCGCGTACTCGGGCAGCACGGTCACGAGCGCGAGGAACACCACCGCGAGGCCCGAGCCGATCTCGAGCTCGGCCACCTCGGCCGCCCACGTCAGCACGAACGCCGCGGCGACGACGCACATCCCGTAGATGCCGAGGCCCGTGAGCGGCGCGTCGGCGGGGTGGAAGCCGGTGACGCGCAGCACGAGCGCCGGCACGGTCGCGGCGAGCGCGACGTAGAGCAGCGAGAGCGAGCGCGGGTTCCCGGTCCCGGGCGGCGAGGTCGTCATGGCGCGGGAGGGTACCGGGCCCGCGCCGCGTCGGCACGCTTGCGCCGCCGCGGGCCCCGCGCCCCCCTCGCGCCGAGCCCGACCGCGCCCCGGCGACGGGCCCCGCGCGTCGGCACCGCGCTCGCGCTCGCCCGCCCGCGCCGTCGGCCCGCCCGCGTCGTCGCTACGCGGGGCCCAGCCGCTCGTGCAGGAGCCTCGCGATCCGCTCGCCGACACCCGGCAGCGCGGCGAGGTCTTCGAGCCGGGCCGCGCGCACGCCCTCGACCGAGCCGAACCGCTCGAGCAGCGCGCGACGGCGGCGCGGCCCGAGCCCCGGGATCCCGTCGAGCGCCGTGCCCGTCATCGCCGCGCTGCGCCGCTTGCGCTGGTAGCGCCCGGCGAAGCGGTGCGCCTCGTCGCGCACCCGCACGAGCACGCGCAGGCCGGGGTCGTCCTGGGCGAGCGCGAGCGGATCGTCGCGCCCCGGCACGACGACGCGCTCGTCGCTCCACGCCCCGCCCGCGGCGCGGCGCGCCTTGGCGAGGCCGACGGTGGGCGGCGGCTCGACGCCGAGCGCGCGCACGGCCTCGACGGCCGCCGCGACCTGCCCCGCGCCGCCGTCGATGAGCACGAGGTCGGGCAGCGCGCCGAGCGCCGACCCCTGCGCGAAGCGGCGGCGCAGCACCTCGGCCATGCCCGCGTAGTCGTCGCCGCCGGCGGCCTCCTTCACGGCGAAGTGGCGGTAGGCGTCCTTGTCGGGCACGCCGTCGGTGAGGACGGCCATCGCGGCGACGGGCTCGTGGCCGCTCGTGTGCGAGAGGTCGTAGCCCTCGATGCGCCGCGGCGGGGCCGCGAGCCCGAGGTGGCGCCCCAAGGTGGCGAGGTCGGCCGCGACCGCGCGCACGCTGCTCACGTGCTCGGCGAGCGCCGTCTCGGCGTTGCGGCGCGCGATCTCGACGAGGTCGCGCCCCGCGCCGCGCGCGGGCGCGCGCAGCGACACGCGCGCGCCGCGCAGCGCCGAGAGCACCTCCTCGACGCCCTCGGGGTCGGCCGGGAGCTCCTCGACGAGCACCTCGGGCGGCACCACCTTGCCGTCGGCGTGGAACTGCGCGAGGAAGCCCGTGAGCACGTCGCGGCGCGCGAGCGTCGTGCGCTGCGGGTAGGTGCGCGCCGCGAGCAGGTGGCCGTCGCGCACGAAGAGCACCGCCACGACGGCGACGCCGTCCCCCTCGGCGACGGCGACGACGTCGCGGTCGGCGCCGTCGGGGCTGACGGCCTGCTGGCGCGCCACCGACGCCTCGAGCGCCTGCAGGCGGTCGCGCAGCGTCGCCGCGCGCTCGAAGTCGAGCGCGTCCGAGGCACGCTCCATGTCCGCCTGCAGGCGACGCGCGAGGCCGTCGTCGCGGCCCCGCAGCACCGCGAGCGTGCCCTCGACGAGCTCGGCGTAGGCCTCCTTCGACACGAGCCCGACGCAGGGCGCGGCGCAGCGGCCGATCTCGTGGTAGAGGCACGGCCGGTCGCGCTCGGCGAGCTCGCGGTCGCTGCAGGAGCGCAGCGGGTAGAGCGAGCGCAGCCAGGCGAGGGTGCGGCGCAGCGAGCGCGCCTCGGCGAACGGCCCGAAGTAGGTCGCGCCGTCGCGGCGGATGCGGCGCACGAGGCGCAGCCGCGGGAAGTCGTGGGCGCGGTCCACGCGGACGACGAGGTAGGCCTTGTCGTCCTTGAGGCGCAGGTTGAACGGCGGGCGCTCGCGCTTGATCGTGACGTTCTCGAGCAGCAGCGCCTCCGCCGCGGTGCGCGTCTCGACGACGTCCACGTCGGTCGCGCGGCGCAGGAAGAGCCGGACCAGCGGCCGCGTGTCGCGGCCCGCGAGGTAGGTCTTGACGCGCGCCCGCAGGTCGCCGGCCTTGCCGACGTAGAGCACGTGCCCGTCCGCGTCCTTCCACAGGTAGATGCCCGGAGACGTGGGCAGCCGCGCGGTCTTGGCGAGCAGGGCATCGGGCGGTGACGCGGGAGCCACGGGAGGATGGTAGGACGCGGGGACCGCCCGCCGCCCGCGCCGCCGCGGAGGGATCCCGGCCGCGACGAGCCCCTTGACGGCGTCGGGGGGCATCGTTAGTGTCTTGTTCGTATCCCCTTCACCCCCCGGAGACCGCCGTGAACTGGACCGACCTGCTGACCGCGAAGATCGAGGAGACCTACGGAGCCACGCTCGGCCTCGCCCAAAAGGCGAAGGACAGCGAGCTCGGCTTCCGGCCCGCCACGGGCGGCAACTGGATGACGCTCGGGCAGCTGCTCGACCACCTGACCAACGCCGGCGGGACCTGCGTGAAGGGGTTCGTAACGGGCGACTGGGGCATGCCCGAGGGCGCCGAGATGACGATGCCCAAGGCCGAGGACCTCCCCAAGGCGGCGTCGGTGGCGTCCGCGGTGGCGGGCATCGAGGCCGACCGTCGCGTCGCGCTCGAGATGGTGCGCAAGGCGGGCGAGGCGGCGCTCGCGTCGAAGTCGGTGACCGCGCCGTGGGACCCGACGCCGAAGCCGCTCGGCCTCCAGTGCCTCGACATGATCAGCGGGCACCTCTCGACCCACAAGGCGCAGCTCTTCTACTACCTCAAGCTGCTCGGCCACCCCGTCCACACGGGCGACCTGTACGGGATGTGACCGACGCCGCGCCCGCGCCGACCGCGGCGCGGGCGCGGCCTGCCGACCCCGCGTCGCCGCCACCCGCCGCCCGGTCGCGACCGCCCGCAGCGCCGCACGCGCGCGAAGCCGCAGAGCCGGCGTTCCCCTTGATCCTGCCTTTGCAGCCTCGGGGTTGGCTCGGCGCCATGGACCTCCTCAAGCACGAGACGAACGTCGAGCACCACCCCCGCGGCCGTGTGCTCGTGCAGCAAGGCTCCCCGGGCGACCGCATGTACGTGCTGCGCGAGGGCGAGGCCGAGATCCGCGTCGGCGAGCAGGTGGTCGAGCGCGTCGGCCCGGGCGGGTTCTTCGGCGAGATGTCCCTCGTGGACCACGGCCCGCGGTCGGCGTCGGTGGTCGCGGTCACCGACGTGACGGTGGTGCCCATCGACGAACGTCGGTTCCAGCGGATGGTCCAGGAGACGCCGGGCTTCGCGGTGCACGTGTTCCGCGAGCTCGTGCGTCGGCTGCGCCGGGCCGACGCGCGCCTCTGACGGCGGCGCGACGGGTCGGTGTCACCGCGTGGCCGTCTCCGGGTCGTCGCCGACGCCGAGGCGCACGAGCAGCGCGTCCACGCGGCGCACGTCGTCGCGGTGCTTGGCCGCGTCCTCGAAGCGCAGCGCCTTCGCCGCCTCGCGCATCAGCGCCTCCGCCTCGGCGCGTCGCTTGAGCAGCGCTGCGCGGTCGTCGAGCGCGGCGTCGGCGCCGCGGTCGAGGCCCGTCACGTCCACGTAGTCGCGGTCGGCGTAGGCCTCGGCCACGGTCTCGCGCACCGCGCGCACGACGGTGCGGGGCGTGATCCCGTGCGCCTCGTTGTAGGCGCGCTGGTGCTGGCGCCGCCGCTCCATCTCGTCGAGCGCGCGCCGCATCGAACCGGTCTCGGTGTCGGCGTAGAAGATCACCGTGCCGTGCGCGTTGCGCGCCGCGCGCCCCGCCGTCTGGATCAGCGACGTCTCCGAGCGGAGGAACCCCTCGCGGTCGGCGTCGAGCACCGCGACCAGCGACACCTCGGGCAGGTCGAGGCCCTCGCGCAGCAGGTTGATGCCGACGAGCACGTCGAACACGCCCAGCCGCAGGTCCTTCAGGATCGCCGCGCGCTCGAGTGTCGTGACGTCGCTGTGGAGGTAGCGGACCTTGACGCCCACGTCGCCGAGGTGCTCGGTGAGCTCCTCGGACATGCGCTTGGTCAGCGTCGTGACGAGCACGCGCTCGCCCTTCTCGGCCCGCACGCGGATCTCGCGCAGGACGTCGTCCACCTGGTGGCGCGCGGGGCGCACGAGCACCGGCGGGTCCACGATCCCGGTGGGCCGCACGACCTGCTCGGCCGACACGCCGCCGGCCTTGCCGCGCTCCCACGGGCCCGGCGTCGCCGAGACGTAGAGCGCGGAGGGGATGCGCGCCTCGAATTCCGCGAAGGTCAGCGGACGGTTGTCGAGCGCGCAGGGGAGCCGGAAGCCGTGCTCGACGAGCGTCGTCTTGCGCGAGCGGTCGCCCTCGAACATCCCCCCCACCTGCGGGATCGTCACGTGGCTCTCGTCCACGACGAGGAGGAAGTCCTCCGGGAAGTAGTCGAGCAGCGTCCACGGCGGCTCGCCGGGCGCCCGCCCGTCGAGGTGGCGGGAGTAGTTCTCGATGCCGGGGCAGAAGCCCGTCTCGCGCAGCAGCTCGAGGTCGTAGCGCGTGCGCCGCTGCAGCCGGTCGGCCTCCACGGGCTTCTTGTGGCGGCGCAACCAGCCGACGCGGTCCTCGAGCTCGGCCTCGATGGCCCCCACCGCGCGCTCGAGCGCCTCCTGCCCCGTCACGTGGTGGCTCGACGGGTAGAACGCGCACTCCTCGAGCGGGCGCAGCAGCTCGCCCGTCAGCGCGTCCACCTCCTCGATGCGGTCCACCTCGTCCCCGAACCACTCGATGCGCACGACGCGGTCGTCGCGGTCGGCGGGGCCCACCTCGACGACGTCGCCGCGGGCGCGGAAGGTCGCGCGCCCCCGCTCCATGTCGTCGCGCCGGTACTGGATGCGGACGAGGCGCGTCAGCACCTCGTCGCGGTCCACGCGTTCGCCGCGGCGCAGCGCGACGTGCATCGCCTCGTACTCCTCGGGCGAGCCGAGCGCGTAGATGCACGAGACGCTGGCGACGACGATCGCGTCGCGCCGCGTGAGCACCGAGCGCGTCGCGGCGTGGCGCATCCGGTCGATGCGGTCGTTGATCGAGGAGTCCTTCTCGATGTAGGTGTCCGTCGAGGGGATGTAGGCCTCGGGCTGGTAGTAGTCGTAGAAGGAGACGAAGTACTCGACGGCGTTCTCGGGGAAGAGCTCGCGCAGCTCCTCGAAGAGCTGGGCGGCGAGCGTCTTGTTGGGCGCGAGCACGAGCGCGGGCCGGCCGCTGCGCGCGATCACGTTCGCGACGGTGAACGTCTTGCCCGACCCGGTGACGCCGAGCAGCACCTGGTGGCGCCGCCCCGCCTCGAGCCCCGCGACGAGCGCGTCGATCGCCGCGGGCTGGTCGCCCTTCGGCACGAACCGGGTCGTCAGCCGGAACGGCCGCCCCTCCGACGGCCTCGACGGCCGTCGGGGGCGTCGCACCGCGTCGGTCACGGGCTCACTTCCCGCCGTCGGGGGTCCCGCCGCCGCCCGCACCGCCGCCCCCGCCCTCGCCTTCGTTGGCCTCGCGGGGGTCCCACGGCTTCATCGGGTTCTTCCAGAGCTCGTTGTCCCACCAGAGCATCCACGACTTCGCGGAGGACTCGACGAACTTGGGGTCGGAGGCGGCCACGATCGCCGACATCGACTTGCGCTTGCGCTCCTGGTAGCCGTCGATCTTGCGCAGGATGCGGTCGGCGATGGCGGCCTTCATCTTCCCGAGGCGCTCCTCGAAGCCCTCGCTCTGCTTGACGGTGTAGAAGACGTTGATCAGCCGCGGCGCGGCCTTCATGCCGATCGCGACGAGCTGCTTCTCGGCGTCGCGGCTGTCGGCGCCGGCGCTCTCGAAGACCGCGGTCTGGATCAGCTTGTCGATCTGCGCCTTCTCGTCGTCGCTGGCCTCGGGGTGGTGGCCCACCTCGTGCAGCGTGCCCTTCGCGGCCGGCGGCGCCTTGGGCGCGTCCGACATCGCGGGCTCGCCCGAGCCGCTCGGCGTGCCCGCCGGCGGGGTGGACGAGCCGCCGCCCGCGCCCGACGGGGCCGCGGGCCCCGTGCCCGGAGCGGGCGTCGGCGCGGCGGGCGCCGAGGGCGACGCGCCGGGCCCGCCGTTCGCGCCGGCGGTGGTCTTGTCCGGCTCGGCCGGCGTCGAGGGCTTGCTCCGCTTCGACGCGATCAGCGCGATGCCGCCGACCACGACGAGGCCGATCAAGGACCACACGATCGCCATGTTGGCGTTGTCCTTCTTCGGCGGCGGCCCGCGCCGCCCGCCCTCGTCCTCCTCGCCCGCCTCCTCGGCGCGCCGGTGGCGCATGCGCGCCGCCGCCGCACCGGCCGAGCGACCGGAGCGGTGCGCCCCGGAGGGACGCCCGCCGCCCCCCGCGGCGGCGGCCGGCGCGGCCGGCGCGGTGCGGAACGCCGACAGGTCCATCGGCGTGCCGCACCCGGTGCACGCGAACACCGCCGGCGGGTTGGCCGGGAGGCGGAACCTCTTCGAGCAGGTCGGGCACTGGATCTCGGTGACGGCGCCGTCGGCCATGGGCGGATTCCCGGAGGGAGACGCGCGATTCTATGCCGCCGCCCGCGATCCCGGAACGGCGGCGGCGCCGCCCGGGACCCGCGCGCCCCGCGGGCCCCGTGGCGTCCCCGCGGCCCGTCGCCGCCCCGTCCGCCTATGCTCGGGGCCGTGGCCCTGCGGCTCCCCGCCTTCTACCGCGCGCTCTCCCAGCTCCACAGCGCCGCCGTGCCGTGGCCGGACGCGGTGGAGCGGGCGGGCGCCGGCGACCGGCGAGTGGCGCCGGCCGTCGAGGCGCTGCGGCGCGGCGAGCCGCTCGCGTCGGCGCTCGACGGCGTCCTGCCGCCGCTCGACCACGCGGCGGTCCACGCCGCCGAGGCGTCGGGCCGCCTCGAGCCCGTGCTCGCCGAGCTGGCCGACCGAGCCGAGGCGGCGGCCGCTCAGGCCCGCGAGCGCGCGGCGCAGCTCGCCTACCCGTTCGTCGTGGCCCACCTCGCCGCGCTCCTGCTCCCGGTGCCCAACCTCGTGATGGGCGACACGGCGGGCGCAGCCCTCTGGGCCGCGGCGGTGCTCGTGCCCCTGTGGGGCGCCCTCCTCGTGCGGCGCGCCGCGCGGCGCGCCCTCGACGCGACGCCGCGCGGGTCGTCGCCGCCCGCGTGGACGAACCTCCTGCGCACGCGGGCGTCGGTCGAGGAGGCGGACGCGCGCGCGCTGCGGGCGCTGGGCTGGCTCGAGGACGCCGGCGTGCCGCTGCTCGAGGCGGTGCCGCTGGCCGCGCACGCGGGCGCGGGCGGTCGTGTGGCGGCCGACCTCACGGTCGGCTGGGCCGCGGTGCGGTCGGGGCGCCCGCTCTCGGCCGCGTGGGCCCGCACGCCGGGCGTGGTCGCGTCCGCGTTGCGCACCGGCGAGGAGACGGGCCGCCTCGCCGAAGCGTGCCGCCACGAGGCGCTCGCGCTCGACGGCAGTGCGACGCTGCGGCGCGCGAAGACGACCGCGCTGCTCAAGCCGCTCGCGATCCTCCTCATCGGGCTCGTCGTCGGGGCGCGGGTGATCCTCTTCTACGCCGGCGCGCTCCGCTCGGCGATGCGGTAGGAGCCCGTCTCGGTGACGGGCTGCCGGGTCGCCCGCTCCCGGGACGGGCTCCTAACCCCGGATTTCCCACGAAAGACGAGGGGCGTCGTGGACCGACCCAACGGCGACCCGCGGTCGGGGCCGATGCGGCCGACGAACCGCGGGGGAGATCGGGATCGGAAATCGGGGTCATGTGGTCTCGCCACAACAAGGGAGAACCGGGGTCCGGCGCCTTCCCCGCAGACGGGGGAAGTCGCTGCCCGACCCCGATTTCCCCAGACCCACAGCCTTGCGGTCGCGCCGGACGAAGCGAGGCGCGGGCGACGCGACGGGCGAGACCCCGCGCGGCGCGCGCCCGAGAGGCGCCCCCCGACGGGCGACGGTCGCTACCGCGAAGTCGGCAGCGACAGCAGGCCGCCGGGGAGGCGCAGGACGGCGCGCATCGCGGCGTCGCAGAGGAGCGCGCCGAGCGCGCGAGCCCGCGGCCCGTCGGGCGAGGGTTCCACCTCGAGGCGCGCCGCCACCGGGCCCTCGAGCACAACCGCGACGCGCGGCGTCGGCGGCGACGCGTCCGCCACCGCCCGCGCGACCGCCCCGCGCGCGAGGAGCGCCCGCGCGAGCGCCTCGCCCCGCGTCGTCGCACCCGGCGCCTCGCGCAGCGGCCACGGCGGGCCGGCGACGGGGATCGGCGAGCCGTCGTCGAGCTCCACGGCGCCGAACCCCGCAGCATTCAGGTGCACCGCGGCCGCGAGCGCGACGTCGCCCGTCCCGACCACGCGCGCCGTCGCGGCCCCGAGGCGCCGCTGGCCGCCCTCGCCGAGCTCGGCGAGCACGATCTGGCGCGCGTAGCGGCGCAGCCACGCGTCGCTCGCGTCGTCGGCCCCGGCCGCCCGCACCCCGCGACGCACGACGACGCGCACCCCGTCGCCCTCGGCGACCTGCTCGAGCACGTCGTGCCCCAGCGCGACGAGCCCGTCGGGCACCGTGCTCGCGCCCTCCTCGCCGAGCCACACCGACAGCGTGTCGCGAGCGGCGAGCCGTTCGACCGCGCGGCGCGCGCGCAGGAGGTTCATCGGGCACGCCTCGTCGCGCAGGTCGAGCGCGTCGGGCGGTGCCGGCGCGCGCGGCGCCGCCACCGCCCGCTCCGCGCGCCCCGGGCGCACGGCCGCGCGCGGGTCCGCACCGGCACCGCACACCGGGCACGCGGGGTCCGCCTCCACGTGCAGCGTCCGCACGCGGCCCGCGCCCGCGTCGAGGACGAGCAGCCCCTCCGAGGGCGCACGCGGCGCGCGCCGCCGCCGCGCCGCGACGCCGGCCGCGAGCGCGCCCACGGCGCCCACCACGCCGGGGAACACGCCGAAGCGCGCGCAGGTGTCGCCGCCCTCGTCGCCGGCGGCGAGCCGCCCGAAGAGGCACGCGAGGCACGGACGTCCGCCCGCCGGCACGTCGAGGACGCGCCCCTCCGAGCCGATCCCCGCGGCGTGCACCACCGGACGCCCCGCGGCGACCGCGAGCGCGTGGACGAGGTCCTTGGTCGCGGCGCCGTCGGTGGCGTCCACGACGACCTCGACGTCGCCGAGGAGCGCGTCCGCGGTGGACGCGTCGAACGCCGCGACGACGGGCTCGACGGCGAGCCCCTCCCGCGCGAGCCGCGCCGCGGCGACCTCGGCCTTGGGACGGCCCACGTCGTCGGGCCCGAACAGCACCTGCCGCGGCAGGTTGCTCGTCTCGACGCGGTCGGGGTCGCACAGGCGCAACGGGCCGACGCCCGCGTCCGCCAGCGCCCACGCGCAGGGGGCGCCGATCCCCCCCACGCCCACGACGAGCACGCGACCGCCGCCGCTCACGGCACCGCCCCCGCCCGCGCCGCCGCGCGGGCCCGCCGCCCGACGAGCGCCGCCGCGCCCGCCGCGAGCGCGCCCACCGCCGCCCACAGCGACGCCGTCGTGGCGGTGGTCGGCGGCGCCACCGTCGTCGCGGCGATCGTGGTCGCGTCGTAGACGTCGGCGGCGTGGAGGCGGTCGTGCCCCGCGGCGTCGTAGGCGGCCGCGGTCACGAGGTCCACGTCGAGCACCGCCTGGCGGACCTGCGCGCGGCGCGCGACCGGGAACGGCTCGGCCGCGCGGTCGGCCCACCAGACCGCCGATCCCGCCACGAGCAGCACCGCGGCCGCGACCGCGCCGGCCGCCGGGGCGGGGCAGGCGAACGCGCGGCCCAGCGCCGCGAGGCCCGCGGCTCCGGTGGCGGCCGCCGCCGCCAGCGCCGCCAGCGACGTCGCGCCGTCGCCTCGTCCGGCGAGGACGACGTGGAGCGCAGCGAGCACGACCGGCGCGACGACCAGCGCGGCGACGACCGACGCGCGAACGCGCGCGAACGCGCCGACGAAAGCCGCCGCGAGGACGCCGGCGGCGTCGGCGCGGAACAGCACCTCGCTCGGCGCCCCGCGCGCGCCCGCGTGCGCGGCGAGCGCGAGCGCGGGGGGCACCGCCGCGACGGCGAGGGCGCGCAGCGCGCGCGGGGCTACGGCAGGCGCCCCTGGCACGTCGCGAGCGCCTGCATCGCGTAGGACGTCGCGAGCACCGGCATCGCCTCCTCCCAACGCTCGATGTCGTTGGCCCACGAGCCGTCGGCCCGCTGCAGCGACACCAGCTTGGCCGCGACCTCCTTGCGCCACTCGTGCGGCCTGCCGGCCGCGTCGGTGACGGCGAGGACCTTGCCCGTCGCCTTCTCGTACTCGGCGAGCGCGCGGGCCATCGTCTGGAGGTAGTAGAAGTAGCCCTGCATGCCGGCCTTGGCCGGGTCCTTCGCCTGCTCGAAGCCGGGGTTGCGCTCGACGGTGAAGTTGCGCGAGATCCACCCGACCGCGGCCTGCACGCGGGGGTCGTCGGCCTTGACGCCCGCGAGCAGGTAGCACTTGAGCAGCGCGTACGTCATCGAGCCGTACGAGCGCGGCTCGACCTTGCCGTCGGGGCGCTCGACGTAGTCGGCCTTGCTGCGACCGGGCGCGTAGCCGGCGCCGCCGTCGTTGCCCGCCACCGCGGTCGTCTCGCGGTCGCCGACCTTGACCTTGACCTCGCTCCGGTTGCTCTCGCTCCGGTTCTGCACGCCCGACGCGTAGGCCGCCACGCGCGCCCAGAACTCGGCGTCGGCGACGCCCGCGTCGGCCGCCGCCGTCGCCGCGTGCTGCGCGTTCGAGAGGTCCACCGGCGCCTCGGGGTCCTTCTCGCTGCGGTACGGGAACCCGCCGTACGACGGGTCCTTCGCGTCGCCGCGGATCTGGCTCGCGACGAGGTAGTCGCGCGCCTTCGTCTGGACGGGGGCGAACTTCGCGATCCTCGCCGCGGCGAACGCGGAGACGGCGGCCGAGGTCTCGTAGTTGATGAACTGCGGGCTGCCCCAGATCGCGCCGTTCTCCTTCTGCGCCTTCGCGACGGCCTCGAGCGCCGCGAGCACGACGGGGTCGGTGGCGACGCTGGCGCGCTCGAGGCTGCCGATGAGCGCGAGGGTGGCGAACGCGGTGAAGCCGGTCGAGACCGGCATCTTCGGCTCCCACGTCCCCGTCGCCTCGTCGCGCACCGAGAGCAGGAACTTGCGGCCGTTGCGCAGCGCGTCGCCGACCTTCTTGTCGAGGTCGCTGCCGAGCGCGGCCGCGTAGCCGTACCCGCCCGCGGGGGCGTCCGCCGCCTTGACCGGCGCCGCGCCGCCCTTGGCGCCGCCCGCCGGGGCGTCCTTCTCGCCGCAGCCGACGGTGGCCAGCACGAGGAGCGCGGCCGGAACCGCAACGAGGCGCGCACGCATGGGAGACCTCCGCAGGACGGACCACCGGACCCCCGGCGGGTCCGGCGCATCCTACCGAGCGCCGTGCCCCCCCTCGTGGTTCACCCGGGCGGCCCCGCGGGCGGCGGCCCGGCGGAGGTCCTCGACCGTCGGCCCCGCCCGCCCGCAGGCCGGCGTCGGGCCGCAGCCGCAGCCCGCGCCGCGGCCCGCGAACGCGCGGACCGCGCGCCGCACGAGCCACGCGGCGGCGAGCAGCGCGATCCCGATCGCGACGGCGGCGTCGGCGGAGGCGAGCGGCGTCACGAGAAGGCCCTCACGACCGTCGCGATGGCCCACGCGCCGACGTAGGCCAGCGTCGAGAGCAGCACGAAGGCGAACAGCGGCCAGCGCCAGCCGCCGGTCTCCTTGCGCAGCACGGCGAGCGTCGAGACGCACTGCATGCACAGCGCGAAGAACACGAGGAGGGCGAGCGCGGACGCGACGTCGAAGACCGGCTGCCCGGCGCGGGGCCCGTGGTCCCATCGGGCGTCCCGCAGGCGCGTGTGGAGGGCCTCGGAGGACTCGTCCTCGCCCTCGAGGTCGTAGACGACGCCGAGCACCGACACGACGACCTCGCGCGCCGGGAAGGACGCCAGCACCGCGACGCCGACCTTCCAGTCCCAGCCGATCGGCGCGAACAGCGGCTCGAGGACGTGCCCCGCGCGGCCGAGCAGGCTGCGCCGCAGCCACTCGCCGTTGGCGTGGCGCTCGGCCGCCGCCTTCGCCTCGTCGGCGGCGGCCCGCGCGGCCGCGAGCGCCTCGGGCCCCGCGCCCGCCGCCGCGGCCACGCTCGCCTCCGCCGTCGCGACCGCGCGGTCGCGCTCGGCGGCGACGGCGGGGTCGCGCGGGAACCACGACAGGGCCCACACGACGACGCTGGCGGCGAGGATCAGCGTGCCGGCGCGCACGACGAACTCGCGCGCCTGCAGCCACGTCTTGTGCGCGACGGAGCGCGCGCCCGGCAGCTTGTAGGGCGGCAGCTCCATGAGGAACGGGCTCGGCTCGCCGCGGAGCAGCGTCTTCTTGAGCACCCACGCGACGGGGACCGCGACGACCACGCCGAGGACGTAGGCGCCGGCGAAGACGAGCCCGCGCTGCACGCCGGTCAGCCCGGGGAGGAACGCGGCCACGACGAGGGAGTAGACGGGCAGGCGGGCGCTGCACGACATCAGCGGCGCGACGAGCATCGTCGCGAAGCGGTCGCGGCGGTTGTCGATCGTGCGGGCGGCGAGGATGCCCGGCACGGCGCACGCGAACGAGGACAGCAGCGGGACGAACGACCGGCCCGAGAGCCCGCACCAGCGCAGGAGGCGGTCCATGAGGAACGCCGCGCGGGCCATGTAGCCGCAGTCCTCGAGCACGGCGAGGACGAGCGAGAGGATCACGATCTGGGGCAGGAACACGAGGATGCCGCCGACGCCGGCGATCACGCCGTCCACGACGAGGCTCTCGACCGCGCCGCCGCCGAGCACGCCGGAGGAGCGCAGCATCGCGCCCAGCGCGCCGAAGACGTGCTCGTCGAGCAGCGCGATGAGCGGCGCGGCGCCCGAGAACAGCGCGACGAACATCCCGCTCATCAGCGCGAGGAAGACGACCGTCCCCGCGACGCGGTGCGTGAGGAGCACGTCGAGGCGGTCCGACGCCGAGGGCTTGCGCTCGGCGGGGACGGTGAGCGCGGGGGCGACGAGGGCGGCGAGCGCGGCGTAGCGCCGCGACGCCTCGAGCCCGGCGACGGGCACGCCCGCGGCCTGCAGGCGCGCGCGCGCCGCGGCGACGGCGTCGGCGACGGCGGGCCCGCCACGGGCGACGGCGCGGGCCTCGGCGTGGCCGCCGACGTCGAGGAGGAGCCGGCGGCGCTCGGCGAGCGGCAGGTCGCCGCACGGCGTGGCGGCGAGGACGGCGCGCAGCGTGTCCACCTCGGCGTCGAACGCCGCGGGGAACGTGACGACGGGGCGCGGCGGGCGCGGGTCGGCGAGCACGCGCGCGACCGCGGCGACGAGCGCGTCCACGCCCTCGCCCTTGTGGGCGACGAGCGGGACGACGGGCACGCCGAGCGCGGCCGCGAGGCGGTCCACGTCGAGCGCGTGGCCGCGCGCGCGCGCGACGTCGGTCATCGTGAGCGCGACGACGACGGGGAGGCCCGTCTCGAGGACCTGCGAGGCGAGGTAGAGGTTGCGCTCGAGGTTGCTCGCGTCCACGACGACGAGGGCGAGGTCGGGGGCGCGGGTGTCGGCGCGGCGACCGAGGAGCACGTCCACCGCGACGATCTCGTCGGGCGAGCGCGCCGCGAGGCTGTACGTCCCGGGGAGGTCGAGCACCTCGACGCCGTCGAGGGCGCGCAGCGGGCCGACCTTGCGCTCGACGGTGACGCCCGGGTAGTTGCCGACCTTGGCGCGGAAGCCGGTCAGCGCGTTGAAGAGCGTCGTCTTCCCGGTGTTGGGGTTGCCCAGGAGCGCGACGGTGCGCGTGCGAGCGGGCGCGGCGACGTTCACGACGGCTCCGGCCGCGCGCGTGCCGAGACGACGTCGCGCGGCGCCCCGGCGGAGGGGCCCGCGGGAGCGCTCATCGGCGCAGGACCTGCACCGCGCTGGCGAGCTCGGGCCCGAGCGCGATCCGCGTCTCGCTGACCTGCACGAGGGTGCGGCTCCCGGACTGCACCACCTCGACCTGCGCGCCGACGCCGAGCCCGACCGCCGCGAGGCGCTCGGAGAGGGCGGCGGTGGTGCCGTGCCCGACGACCACCCCCCGCGCGCGGCGCGGGAGCGAGGCCAAGGCGAGCGGCTGCGGCGTGAGCAGGGCGTTCATGGCGGTCTCGGTGAAATTGAGAATCGTTCTCAGTTTCTGACGAGAGTGTACACCCGCGAGGGGCGTCACCTCAGGGAATCGCGGTCCGCGGCGGGGAACCGGGGGGACGACGCGACGCGATTCCCTGAAGGGAAGAGGGGGAAGCGCAGAAGGGAAATGGCCAAACGGTAAGGGCCAGGCAGGGACGACGCGGCGGCCACGGCGGCGGAACGCGCGGTGCCGCGCGAGCGACGGGGCGCCCCCGCGCGGACGGAGTGCCCCGACGCGGCGGCGCCGGTCGACCCAGCGCGAGCGAGCGGGGGGCGCGGCGCGGCTTCTGGGGAGACGCCCGGGGGTACGGAGAGGGTACGGAGACGCATACCTTTCCACCGAGTCGAGTCCCGCCTGCCGCTGCGCGTCGACCGAGCCACGGCCATGGGTCGACGCGTGCGTCGCGCGACGGCGCGTTGGCGGAATCGTACGCGGCTCGGTACCCGCCGCGTCGCGCTCCCCCACCGCGCCGCACCCTTCAGGCGCCCGCGGAGCAGCCCGCGCGATCCCTCGGGGACGCCGCTCGAAGCGGGATTCCGTCCGGCTGCGACCTCGCGTCGCCGTCCGTCGCGGGCCCGCGGGCGCACCGTCCGCGCGATCCCACCCGGGGGCGCGATCGGTGACTGCGGCGCGCTCCCCCACCGCGCCGCACCCTTCAGGCGCCCGCGGAGCAGCCCGCGAAAGGAAAACAGCGCGGCCTGAGGGAGTCGAACCCCCAACCTTCGGATCCGTAGTCCGATGCTCTATCCAATTGAGCTAAGGCCGCGCGCGATCCGAGCGAGGCAAGGTAGCGGCGGGGCGCCGGCCGTGCAAGCGAGGGACGGAGTCGCCCGGGCCGTGCGCCGGACGCGCGCGGAGCGACGCCGCGCGCGCGTCGGAGCCCCCCCCGCACACGCGCCGGCCGGGGGCCGCGCGCACGCCGCCGACGACGCCGCCGCACGCGCGTCGGGCGCTGCGCGGCACGGCCGCGCACGTCGCGGGCCCCGCGCGACCTCGTGCGCGCACGGCGCGTCCGAGGCGCGCGACGCCGCGCCGCGTCGCGCGCGCAGGGCGACGCGGCGATTTGTCTTGACCCCCGTCGCGCAGATCCGAACATCCGCGCCATCGCGGCGACCGCAGGCGCCCGTCGCCGCGGCCCCCGCGCACCCGCGCGGGGACGGGGCGCCCGGAGGCGTCCCACCACCGATGGAGAAGATCGTCCTCGCGTTCTCGGGCGGGCTCGACACCACGTTCTGCGCCGCCTGGCTGCGCGAGACCCGCGGCGCCGAGATCGCCACGGTCTGCGTGGACACCGGCGGCTTCACGCCGGCCGAGCTCGACCGCGTCGCCGAACGCGCGCGCGTCGCCGGCGTCGTGGACCACCGCACCGTGGACGGCAAGCAGGCGGTCTACGACCGCTTCGTCGCCTACCTCATCAAGGGCAACTCGCTGCGCGGCGGCGTGTACCCGATGTGCGTCGGCGCCGAGCGCACCGTGCAGGCCGAGGAGGTCGTGCGCGTCGCGCTCGCGCTCGGCGCCACCGGCGTCGCCCACGGCAGCACCGGCGCAGGGAACGATCAGGTCCGTTTCGACGTCGCTATCCGTGCGTTGGCCCCACAGCTCACCATCCACACCCCCGTCCGGGACCTGAACTGGTCGCGCGAGCAGGAGACGGCCTGGCTCGCCGAGCGCGGGATCGCGATCCCGCCCAAGACGACGGCGTACTCCGTCAACGTCGGCCTCTTCGGCACGACGATCGGCGGCAAGGAGACGCACGACCCGTGGGCGGTGCCGCCCGAGGAGGTCTACGCCTCCACCGTCGCGCCCGAGAAGGGCCGCGACGACGCCGAGGAGCTCGTCCTCTCCTTCGAGCAGGGCCTGCCCGTCGCGCTCGACGGCACGCCGCTCGCCGGCTGCGACCTCGTCGCCGCGCTCAACGCGCGGGCCGCGCCCCACGGCGTCGGCCGCGGGATCCACGTCGGCGACACCATCCTCGGGCTCAAGGGCCGCCTCGCGTTCGAGGCGCCGGGCCCGCTCGTGCTCATCAAGGCCCACCGCGAGCTCGAGAAGCTCGTGCAGACGAAGTGGCAGGCGCACTGGCGCGAGTCCGTCGGCTCGTTCTACGGCGGCATGCTCCACGAGGGCCTCTACTACGACCCGGTGATGCGCGACCTCGAGGCCTTCCTCGACTCCGCCAACCGGCGCGTGACCGGCGACGTGCGGGTGCGCCTGTGGAAGGGCAACTACGACGTCGTCGGCGTCCGCTCCCCCGAGTCGCTCTTCGACCGCCGCGTCGCCACCTACGGCGAGGGCGCGAAGGCCTGGACCGGCGCAGACGCCGCCGGCTTCAGCAAGATCTACGGCGTCCCCTCGATGCTCGCGGCCCTGCGCGACCGGAGGTCCTGAACGGTGAAGATCCGCGCCCACAAGCTCGGCAGCGTCGTCGGTCGGCTCAACCTCGACCCGGAGGTCGAGATCAGCCGCAAGGTGGACTCGGTGTCCGGCCAGGTGGTCGTGGTGCGCGCGCTCGAGGAGAAGCGCGTCTACGACCAGCTCGAGCTGACGACGGGCCGCATGGCCCACGTCGGCAAGGGCGACGTCATCGTCGGCGCGCTCGGGCGCCGCGACGCGCTCCGCGGCTTCCAGGGCATCGTCCCGGCGCAGGCGCGCGCCGGCGACACGCTGCACCTGCTCAACCTCGGCGGCGTGATCGGCCAGGCGGTGAGCGAGAACCGCGACTTCGGGCACCCGCTGCGCTGCGAGGTGCTCGGCATGGCCGTGCGCAACGGCAAGGGCGTCAACATCGCCGACGCGGCCCTGCCGACGGCCGACCACATCGCCCCCGAGGACTGCCCGCCGCTCATCGTCGTCTCCGGCACCTGCATGAACGCGGGCAAGACGGTGGCGTGCTGCGAGATCATCGCGAAGCTCACCGCCCGCGGCTACGCGTGCGCCGGCCTCAAGATGACCGGCGTCGCCTGCCAGAAGGACCTCCTCAACATGGAGGACCACGGCGCGCTCGCGACGCTGTCGTTCCTCGACTGCGGCTACCCGTCGACGGCCGGCGTCACCGACGTCGCGCCGGTCGCGAAGGGCCTGCTCAAGGCGATCGCGGGCGAGACGAAGGAAGACCTCGACGTCGTCGTGGTCGAGATGGGCGACGGCGTCATCGGCGCCTACGGCGTCCGCTCGGTGCTCGAGGACCCCGAGATCCGCGCGCTGTTCCGCGCGCACGTGCTCTGCGCGAACGACCTCGTCGCCGCGTGGGGCGGCGTGCAGTGGCTCAAGGCGATCGGGCTGGGCGTCGACGTGGTCGCGGGCCCCGCGACCGACAACGACGTCGGCATCCGCTACGTCTCGACCGACCTCGGCATCCCGGCCGCCAACGCGCGCGTGGAGCCCGACCGCTTCGCCGACCTCGTCGAGCAGAAGGCGTTCGGGACCTCGGCGTGAGGCGCCTGCGCGCGGCCATCGTCGGCGGGACCGGCTACGGGGGCATGGAGCTCCTGCGCTACCTGCTCGACCACCCGTCGGTGGACGTGACGGCGATCACCAGCCGCACGGAGAAGGGCTCCGTCGGCGAGGTCCACCCGCACCTGCGCGGGCTGACCGACCTCCAGTTCACGGCCGGCAAGGCCGTGGACCTCGCGCGCGAGAACGACGTCGTCTTCTTCGCGGCGCCCCACGGCGTCGCGGCGAAGGAGGTGGCCGCGGTGCTCGCCGCGAGCCCCACCGTGCGCGTCGTGGACCTCTCGGGCGACTTCCGCCTCAAGGACGCGGGGCTCTACCCGACGGCCTACGGGTGGCCGCACCCGGCGCCCGACGGCCTCGCCGCGGCGGCCTACGGCCTGCCCGAGTGCGGCGGCCGCGCCGCGGTGACCGCCCCGGGCTGCCGGCTCGTGGCCAACCCGGGCTGCCACGCCTCGGCGACGATCCTCTCGCTGTGGCCGCTCGCGCGCGCGGGGCTGCTCTCCGCGCGGGCCCACGTGGTCTCGGTGACCGGCTCGTCGGGATCGGGGGCGGAGCCCAAGAAGGGCACGCACCACCCCGAGCGCTTCTCCAACTTCAAGGCGTACAAGCCGCTCGAGCACCAGCACGTGTTCGAGATCGAGCAGACGCTGCGGGCGGCGGGCGCGGGCGAGCCGCGGGTCGCGTTCGTGCCGTGCTCGGGGCCGTTCTCGCGCGGGATCGCGACGATGGCGGTCGTCGAGGTCGGCGCGGGGCGCGAGGAGGCGGCGAAGGAGGCGTTCCGCGCCGCCTACGGCCGCGAGCCGTTCGTGCGGTTCGTGCCCGACGCGCCCGAGGTGCGGGCGGTCGCGGGCACGAACTTCGTCGACGTCGGCGTGACCGCGAAGGACGGCGCGGTCTGCGCCACCGTCGCGATCGACAACCTCGGCAAGGGGATGGCCGGCACGGCCGTCCAGAACATGAACCTCCTCTTCGGGCTCCCCGAGACCGCGGGGCTGCGCCGGGCGGGGGCGGGGCTCTGATGGACGCGAAATCCTCGCTCGAGCGGGCGATCGGCCCGCTGCCCTCGCACACCTCCGACATCGCGATGCAGGAGGACCGCTGGCAGGTCCCCACGTACTCGAAGTTCCCCGTCGCGATCGTGCGCGGCGAGGGCTGCTACGTGTGGGACGCCGAGGGCAAGCGCTACCTCGACCTCTACGGAGGCCACGCGGTCGCGCTGCCGGGCCACTGCCACCCGCGCGTCGTGCAGGCCATCCAGGCGCAGGCGCAGCGGCTGCTCTTCTACAGCAACGTCGTGAGCAACGACGTCCGCGCGGTCGCGGTGAAGGCGCTGGCCGAGGCCGCGCCCGAGGGCCTGCGCCGCGTGTTCCTGTGCAACAGCGGCACCGAGGCGAACGAGACGGCGATGAAGATCGCCCGCAAGTTCACCCACCGGCCGCGCGTGGTCAGCCTCGCCGACGGCTTCCACGGCCGCACGCTGGGCGCCCTCGCCGCGACGGGGCTGCCGAAGTACCGCGACCCCGCCTACCCGATCCCCGTCGTGCACGACTACGTGCCGTACGGCGACGAGGCCGCCCTCGAGCGCGCCGTCGGGGACCAGACGGCGGCCGTGATCCTCGAGCCGGTCCCGTCGATGGGCGGGATCCGCGTCGCCCCCACCGCGTGGTTCCAGCGCCTGCGCGCGCTGACCCGCGAGCGCGGCGCGCTCCTCGTGTTCGACGAGGTGCAGACGGGCTTCGGGCGCACCGGCCGGCGCTGGTGCGGCGAGCACTTCGGCGTCGTGCCCGACCTGATCACGGGCGCCAAGGGCGTGGCCGGCGGCGTGCCCGCGGGCGTGGTCTTCGTGCGCGAGGACGTCGCCGCGACGATGAAGCTCGGCGAGCAGGGCACCACGTTCGGCGGCGGCCCGCTGGCGTGCGCCGCCATCGCCGCCAACGTGCGCACGCTGCTCGAGGAGGACCTCGCCGGCAACGCGGCGCGCGTCGGCGCGGCGTGGCGGGCGGGGCTCGCCTCGGTCCCGGGCGTCGTCTCGACGTCGGGGCTCGGGCTCATGGTCGGCGTCAACCTCGACCGTCCCGCCAAGGCCGTCGTGGCGACGCTGGTCGGGCGCGGGTTCCTCACGGGCACCTGCGAGGCCGACCCCCGCCAGATCCGGCTGCTCCCGCCGCTGGTGCTCACCGCCGAGCAGGCGGCGAGCTTCACGCACGCGCTCGCCGCCGTGCTCGCGTCCTGACCCGGAGGGCCGCCCCGATGTCCTCCCCGCTCGACCGCCGTCACTTCCTCTCGCTGCGCACGCTGCCCGCGGCCGACTGGCAGCGCCTGCTCGCCGACGCCGAGACGCTCGCGGGGCCGCGCGGCCGCGAGCGCCTGCTCGCGGGCCGCCGCTTCGGGATGGTCTTCTACAACTCCTCGCTGCGCACGCGGACGTCGTTCGAGGTCGCCTGCTTCGACCTCGGCGCGCACGCGGTGTACCTGCAGGTCGGCGGCGGGCTGTGGCAGCTCGAGCACCGCGACGGCGTCGTGATGGACGGCGACGCGGCCGAGCACGTCAAGGAGGGCGTCGGCGTCCTCGCGCGGATGGTGGACGGCCTCGGGCTGCGCTCCTTCGCCGGCCTCAAGGACGCCGCCGACGACGCCAAGGAGCCCGTGCTCCACGCGGTCGCCCGCGCGTCGTCGGTGCCCGTGCTCAACCTCGAGAGCGCGATGGACCACCCCCACCAGGGCCTCGCCGACGCGTTCACGCTGCGCCGCCGCTTCGCGGGCCGCAAGGGCCGGGTCGTCGTCCAGTGGGCGCCCCACGTCAAGGCGCTCCCGATGGCGGTCCCGAGCGCGGCCTGCCTCGCCTTCGCCCGCGAGGGCCACGAGGTCGTGCTCGCCCACCCCGAGGGCTTCGACCTCGACCCCGGCGTCGTCGCCGACGCGACGCGGCTGGCGCGCGAGGCCGGCGGGTCGTTCACGGTGAGCCACGACCGCGCCGCGGCGCTGCGCGGGGCCCGCGCGGTCTACGTGAAGGCCTGGGGCTCGCGCCACGCCTACGGCGACCCCCAGGCCGCCGCCAAGGCGCGCGCGGCCCACGGCGGGTGGATGTGCACCGAGCGGTCGCTCGCGGAGACCGACGGCGCGATCGTGATGCACTGTCTCCCGGTCCGTCGTAACGTGGTCATCGCCGACGAGGTCCTCGACGGGCCCCGCTCGGTCGTGCTCGAGCAGGGCGAGGCGCGACTGCACGTGCAGAAGGCCACGCTCTGCAGGGCGCTCGGGATCTCGCCGTGAACGACACGAGCATCAGCCTCCTCAAGCAGGCGCTCCCCTACCTCCGCCACCACCGCAAGAGCACGATGGTGGTCAAGCTCGGCGGCGAGATCGCCGCGAACCGCGAGGCGCTCACCTCGCTCGCCGGCGACGTGTCGCTGCTCGTCCACGTCGGCATCCGCATCGTGCTGGTGCACGGCGGCGGCCCGCAGGCGACCGAGATGCAGAAGCGCCTCGGCCTCGAGCCGGTGATGGTGGGCGGGCGGCGCGTGACCGACGAGGCGACGCTCGACGTCGCCAAGATGATCTTCGCGGGCAAGATCAACACCGACATCCTCTCGGCGCTGCGCGGGCAAGGCGTCTCCGCCGTCGGGCTGTCGGGCGTGGACGGCGACATCCTGCACGCGACCAAGCGCCCGCCCACCGAGGTCGTGGACCCGGCGACCGGCGAGCGCAAGGTCGTGGACTACGGCCTCGTCGGCGACATCACGCGCGTGGACACGTCGCTGGTGGCGCTGCTGCTCGAGCACAAGTACGTCCCGGTGATCTCCTCGCTGGCCTCCGACGCCGACGGCAACGTGCTCAACGTCAACGCGGACACGGTGGCGTCGGCGCTCGCCAAGGACCTGCAGGCCAGCAAGCTCGTGATCCTGACGGGCGTGCCGGGCCTGCTGCGCGACAAGAACGACCCCTCGTCGCTCGTCACGCGCATCACCACCGAGGAGGCGAAGGCCGCGATGAAGAGCGGCAGCGTCGCCGGCGGGATGCTCCCCAAGCTCAAGGCCCTCGTGGACGCGGTCGAGGGCGGCGTGGGCCGCGGCCACATCCTCTCGGGGACGCAGCCCGGGGCGATCCTCCTCGAGCTCTTCACGAGCGCCGGCTGCGGCACGCTGATCGCCGAGCCGCACGACGTCTCCGAGGTCTCCGACGGCGCGCCGCGGCAGTGACGGCGCCCTCGCCCGTCGTCGGCCTGCTCTCCTCGCTCGTCCGCGTCCCGTCGGAGAGCGGGCGCGAGGAGGCCGTGCGCGACCTCGTCGCGGGGTGGCTGCGCGCGCACGACGTGCCGGCGGAGGTGGTCGGGCGCAACGTGCGGGTGGTGCTCGAGGGCGCGCCGGGCGCCGACCCCGGCCGCGGCCTGCTCTTCTGCAGCCACTACGACACGGTGCCGGTGGGCGTCGGCTGGACCCGGCCCGACCCGCTCGACGGCGCCGTCGAGGGCGGCAAGGTGTTCGGCCGCGGCAGCAACGACGCCAAGAGCGCGATCGCCGCGATGATGCACGTCGCCGCGGGCGTGGACCGCCGCCGGCTCGGCGGACGGCTCGTCTTCGCCTTCGTCTGCGACGAGGAGACGGGCGGCCAGGGCCTCGAGGCGCTCGCCCCGACGCTCCCGCCCGTCTCGGCGGCGGTGGTCGGCGAGCCGACGGGGCTCGACGTGAGCCCCGGCCAGCGCGGCCTGCTGCGGGCCTTCGTGCACGAGACGGGCCGCTCGTGCCATGCCTCGCGGCCGTGGGAGGGCGTCAACGCCGTCGAGGCGGCGGCGCGCGACATCCTCGCGGTCTCGCGCCTGTCGATGCCCGAGGCGCACCCGCTGTTCGGCCGCGCGACGCTCGTCGCGACGATGGTCGCGGGCGGCACGAAGCCCAACGTGCTGCCCGGCGCCGCCACCGTCACGCTCGACGGGCGCTCGACGCCCGCGTGGGACAACGAGCGGATGGTCGCGGCGCTCTCGGCGGCCGTCGAGGGGCGCGTCGAGGTCAAGAGCAAGCGCTTCGTGCCGATCGAGACGCCGGTGGACGCCGAGATCGTGCGCGCGGCCGCCGCGGCGAGCCCGACGCACCGGGTGCGGGGCTTCCTCGGCGTCTCGGACCTGCTGTTCGTGCGGCACGTGCCCGGCGTCGTGATGGGCCCGGGCACGTCGGAGGCGAGCCACGCCCCCGACGAGTGGGTCGCCGTCGAGCAGGTCGAGGGCGCGGTCGGGGCGTACGGCGGCGTCGTCGAGCGCTACCTCGGCGCGCCGGTGCGGGAGGTGACGCGATGAGCGAGCGTGGGCCGGTCCGGGGCGGCAAGGGCCTGCTCCGGGGCCGCTTCTCCGGCGAGGTGCACCCCGCCCTCGACCGCATCAACCGCAGCCTGCCGGTGGACGTCCGCCTCTGGCGCGAGGACGTGGACGGTTCGGTCGCCCACGCCGAGATGCTCGGCGCGCGCGGCATCCTCTCGAAGGCGGCCGCGCGGCGCATCGTCGCGGGGCTGCGCCGCGTCCGGCGCGAGCTCGAGTCGGGCACGTTCGTCGCCAAGCCCGGCGACGAGGACGTGCACATGGCCGTCGAGCGCCGCCTGACCGAGCTCGTCGGGCCCGACGGCGGGCGCCTGCACACGGCGCGCAGCCGCAACGACCAGGTCGCCACCGACGTGTGGCTCTACCTCGGCCGCGCCTCCGCCCGCGCCGCCGCGCGCGTGCGCGACGTCCAGCGCGCGCTCGTGCGGCTCGCCCGCCGCGACGGCGACGCGATCCTGCCCGCCTACACGCACCTTCAGCGCGGGCAGCCCGTGCTGCTCGGCCACCACCTCCTCGCCTACGTCGAGATGCTCGCGCGCGACCACGACCGCCTGCTCACGGTGACGATCGGGCGCCCCTGCCCGCTCGGGTCGGGCGCGTGCACCGGCGTCTCCTACCCGATCGACCGCCGCCGCACGGCGCGCGCGCTCGGCGGGCCGGCCACCGAGCCGAGCGCGAACAGCCTCGACGCCGTGTCGTCGCGCGACACGCTGACCGAGTGGGTGTACGCCGCCGCGCAGGCCGCGGTCACGCTCTCGCGCCTCGGCGAGGACCTCGTCCTGTGGACGACGCGCGAGTTCGGCTTCGCGCGCCTGGGCGACGCGGTCTCGACGGGCTCGTCGATCATGCCGCAGAAGCGCAACCCCGACGGCGCCGAGCTGCTGCGGGCCAAGTGCGCCCGCGTCACCGGCGACCTCGTGACGCTGCTCGGCCTGCAGAAGGGCCTGCCGCTGGGCTACAACAAGGACCTGCAGGAGGACAAGGCGGCGCTGTTCGACGCGGAGGACCAGCTGTCCGCGATGCTCGACGTCGCGCGCGCGATGCTCGAGGACGTGCGCTTCGACCGGGCCCGCATGCGCGCCGCCGTCACCGAGGCGTCGGGCTACCTGCTCGCGACCGAGGCGGCCGACTGGCTCGCCAAGCGGGGCGTGCCGTTCCGCGAGGCGCACCGCGCGGTCGGCGCCCTCGTGCGCGCCGCCGAGGAGCGCCACGTCGCGCTCGAGGCGCTCCCGCTCGACGTCTTCCGCGCGGCGCACCCGTGCTTCGACCGCACGGTCTACCGCGCGCTCACGCCCGAGGCGGCCGTGGCCGCGCGCACCGCCGTCGGCGGGACCGCGCCCGAGAACGTCGAGCGCGAGCTCGCGCGCTGGGAGGCGCACCTCGACGTCCGCCGCCGCCCGGCCCGCGGGCACTGACGCTCAGCGCGGCGACGGGTCGGCGGCGGGCGCGGGCGGCGGGTCCGGCGGCCACGACGGCGGCGACTCGTACGCGTTGCAGCCGGTGCAGTTCTCGAGCATCGCCGCCCACGCCGTCGCCGCGACCCGGCCGCCGGCGCCGCGGCAGGCGGCGTCGGGGTCCACGGACCCCCGAGGCCCGCAGACGTCGCCGTCGGTGCGGGCGAGCGACGCGACCGCGCGGTGGAGCGCTAGCTCCCAGGCCTCCGACGGTGGCGGACGGTGCGTGACGCGCAGGAGCGTGAACCAGCGCCACCAGCGCTCGAGGTCGGCGCGGACCGCGTCGGCCGTCGGCGGGTCGGAGGGCACTTCGGCGAGCGCCCGCGCGACCCACGGGTCGTCCTCGCGCGGGAGGCCGAGCGCGAGCCGCAGCGTGGCGCGCGTCGCGAGGTCCACGGGGGCGCCGGCGTCGTCGAGCATCGCCGCGACCGAGGCCCGCAGGCCCTCGGGGAACACGAACGAGGGGGGCTTCCCCGCCGCACGGTCGGCGGTGTCCACCGCCGCGGCCGTGGCGAGCGCGCGCAGGCACCACGACGTGGACCGTTCGTCCGCGGACGCGCTCCCGGGCGCGTGCCCCCACCCGCCGTCGGGGCGGCGGGCGGCGAGGATCGCGCCGAGCCCGCGGGTCGCCGGCCCGCGCAGGACCGAGCTCCCGGTCATGCCGTAGCCCTCGACGAGGGCGAGCGTGGCGATCGCCTCGTCGGCCTGCCCGCCGACGGGCGCGCGCTCGCCGAACCCGCCGTCGGGGCCCTGCGCGTTGCGCAGGAACCGCAGCGCGGCGCCGACCACCCGTCCGTGCGCGCCCTCGCTGCGGTTCGTCCATCCGCGCCCGAGGAACGCGAGCAGCGCGAGCGCGGTGGCACCGACGTCGCCGTCGGGCGAGCCCGCGCCGTCCACCGTCGGCGCGTCGATCTCGCGGCCTTCGCACGTGCGCCCGGGCTCGCGCGCGGACCACCCGCCGTCGGGCCGCGCGTGCGCGACGAGCCAGTCCACCGTCGGCTCGACGACGCGCCGACCGGCGGGCGCCGCGCGCCGCGCGGGGAACGTCGGCCGCACCCACCCGTCCTCGAATCGCACCCCGGCCGGCCCCGCCGCCCGCGGCGGGACCGGGAGCGTCACCGGCGGCCCCGAGGTCACGAGGACCGCCGCGACGTCGGCCACCTCGGCGTCGAAGGCCCACGACGGCCCGGCCGACGCGACGTAGGCCTGCAACGACGCGGTGCCGTCGGGGTCGCGGGAACGGCCCCGACGGAGGACGACCTCGTCCGCCCCCGCACGCAGCGCCACGTCCACGACGGTGAGCACCGACTGCAGCGTCGCGTCGCCGGGCGGCGCGACCTCGACGAGCCGGCGGACGGGGACGCCGATGACGCTCGAGATCTCCATCGGCGCGACCGGCGTCGCCCACGCCTGCGCGAGACGCGAGGCGAGCACGGGCCCCGACGGCGTGGCGGCGTCCGCCGCGAGCGGCACGACGGCGTCGCCTCCGACGCGCTCGCCCGGCCGGGGCAGGCACGTGGACCCCGAGCACGCGCGGACGCGCGCCACGCGCCAGTCGGCGGTGCGGGTGACCGGCCCGCACGAGTCGCGGGGCAGGTCGAACGCGAATGCCCCGTCGGGGACGGCCGCGACCGCAAACGACGGACGCGCGCACCGCGCCCGCGCGCACGCCTCGAGCACGCCCTCGACGACGTCCCAGCGGACGCCGCGGTCGGCGCGCAGCCACGGCCGGAGCATCGGCAGCCCGCAGGCGTCCACCGCCGCACGTGCGGCCCGGTCCTCGAGCCGCGCGCGCAGCGCGTCGAGGACGAGCGGTCCCGCGCCCTCGAGGCCGAGCCATCCGTCGCGGCGCAGTTCGATCTCCACGCGCACGTCGGGCGTGGGGACGTCGCCGACGACCGCGGTGACGGGGAGCACCGGCGTCGCGCCCGCCGCCCCCGGTCCCCCGCCGCACCCGCCGAAGGGGCACGCGCCCGCCGCCAGCGCGACCACGAGCAAGGCGACCCGACGCGGCATCCGGGGGTGAACGGGCCGCGCTCCCCGGGGGTTCGGGCACGCCGCCCCCGGCGCCGCAGTCCACGGTTGTCCGCTCCGTCCGCGGAGTGCGTGAGGGGAGCAGGTCACCCCAGGGAGTCTGCCATGCGTCGTCTCTCCGCACTTCGTCGATGGGCCGGGACCGCGGCCGCCGCGTCGATCGTGCTCTGCGCCGCGGGCTGCGGCAGCGGCGGCGGGCAGGCGCTCCGCCCCGGTTCGGCCGCCGAGGTCTCGGGGGCGCTCCGCATGCCCTCCGGCGAGCCGATCGCCGCGGCGACCATCGAGGTCGAGGGCCTCTCGGGCGGCTTCGAGACGGCGCCGGACGGGGCGTTCCGCGCGCTCGTCCCGCCGGGCGACCACGTCCTGCGCGCGCTCCTCGACGGCGTCGAGCTCGCCCGCTTCGCGGTGTCCTCCGACGGCACGGCGCCCGTCGAGGTCGGCGACGTGCTCGCCGACCTCTCGGTGGACGGCGACGCCGACCTCGTGCCCGACGCGGTCGAGGTCGTCGGCTGGTCGATCTTCGTGGACGCCACGGGCCGCGGCGAGCTCTCCGAGCGGCACGTCTCGAGCAGCGCCGCCGCCGCCGACACCGACGGGGACGGGCTCTCCGACGCCGACGAGCTCGCGTCGCTGACCGACCCGGGTCGCGCCGACACCGACGGCGACGGGCTCACCGACGCCGACGAGCTGCGCGTCTACAAGAGCAACCCGTGCGACGTGGACACCGACCACGACAGCCGCGGGCCCTCGGCGTCGTTCCTCCCCAACCCGGCGCTGTTCGACGGCAACGAGGTCCGCCTCTCGCGCACCTCCCCCACGCTCGCCGACACCGACGGCGACGGCCTCACCGACTTCGAGGAGATCACCGGCGGCGGCCTCGCCCCGGTCGTCGCCGACCTGCCGCAGATCGCGATCGAGCTCAACGGCGACCCGAACATCCACGTGATCTACGACACGACGGTCACCTCGGGCAGCGAGTCGAGCGACCTGACCCTCGTGCAGGACACGACGAGCCGCACCAAGACCGACGCGCAGAGCATGCGCGACACGTTCAGCAACGAGACCGAGATCACGGCGAGCGCGAGCGTGGGCGGCCCGCCGCTGTCGGCGGGCGCGAGCGTCGAGGCGTCGAACACGACCAAGAACGTGTTCGCCCTCGACTGGAGCTCGAGCACGACCAAGGAGTCGGTCTCGGTCAACGCGAGCGAGTTCCAGCAGCTCGTCACGCACGGCAAGGTCACGAGCGCGAGCGGCGGGCAGTTCCTCGCGGCGTTCAAGGTGCGCAACGTCAGCAAGCGCAGCCTGCTCGTGCAGGACCTGTCGGTGGCGGCGTACCGCCTCACGCCCTCGACGCCGAGCGGCTTCACGATCATCGACATCCTCGGCCCCAAGCCCGTCACGACGGGGAACGACACGTCCACCGACTTCCCCGCGGTCGTGCTGGCCCCGGACGGCGAGTTCACCTTCGTGACCCAGAGCCGCGTGCTGCCGCTCGACCAGATCGAGGCGCTCGTGACGCAGCCCTCGAGCCTGTTCTTCGAGATCGCCAACTACGCGCTGTTCCAGGTGGACGAGCGCGGCGAGAAGGTGCGCGACTACGCGGCGACGAGCGAGCGTGTGCTCGAGCGCTGCGGCAACCTCACGATCGACTTCGGCAACGGCGAGGTGGACCGCTACCTCCTCGCCACCAACGTGCGCCGCGACCCCGACGGCTCGAGCGCGGGGCTCCCGCTCCCCGACGCGCTCGCCGCGCTGGGCTTCCCCTGCCGCACGCAGGAGTTCGTCGCCGACGCGGCGGACGGGCCGACGCCGACCGGGATCGAGGTCCTGACGTCGGTCACGGACCGGCAGGGCCGCCGCGTCGCGTCCTTCGGCGCGGCCGTCAACGACTTCGCGACGCCCACCAAGACGGTCCCGCCGGTCGGGTTCTGGCTGGTGCTCGGCACCGGGCGCGCGACGACGCCCGTGTCGCGCGACGGCATCGTGGACGGCAACGGCGTGCCGCTGTCGCTGCCCCGGCCGCTGGCGGAGACGGCGCTGCACAACGGCGAGCGCATCAGCCTCGTCTTCGTGCGCGACTCGGACGGCGACGGCCTCTTCGACAGCGAGGAGGCGCTGCTCGGCACCGACCCGCGCCTCTTCGACACCGACCGGGACGGGCTCTCCGACGGCTTCGAGGTGAAGGTGCGGCGGGTCGTGGCCTTCGTCGGCGACGGCTACGGCGGCGGCGCCGACTACACCGTCACCTCCGACCCGCTGCGCGCGGACACCGACGGCGACGGGCTCACCGACGCCGAGGAGCACGAGCTCGGGACCGACCCGCGCGAGCGCGACACCGACGGCGACCTCTCCGACGACCCCACCGACCCGAGCCCGCTCGACCCGCCCGCGGGCGCCGGCGCGCCGACGACGGGCCTCGTGGTGTGGTACCCGTTCGACCGCAACCCGACCGCGGTGCCGGAGCGGTTCGTCCGTCAGGACTCGACGCAGTCCGCGGCGCTCTCCCTCGCGCAGGAAGGCTCCGGGAACCCGGACACGCAGGACGTCGTCTCGACGGGCCTCGTGGAGGGCCGCGTGAACAGCTTCCCCGACCGCTTCGACATCCTGCGCCGGGCGGTCCACCTCTCGCAGGAGGCCAACTCGCCGGAGGCGTTCTGGGTCGGCCCCGACCTCGGCCTCCCGCAGGACGGCCGCCTGACGCTGGCCGCGTGGTACCGCTACCCGGGCGGGTCGCACAGCTCGGGGATCGTGCAGTTCCACGACTCCACCGGGATCGTGCTCGTCGGCGGCTCGGTCCGCGTGGCCGTGCGCCTCGTGGGCTCGGGGAACGCCCCGCCCACGGAGCTGGGCGCCGACGAGCTGGCGCTGCCGTCGGGGCAGTGGACGTTCGTCGCGATGACGATCGCGCCGCCGACCGTGCCGGGCAGCGCGACCTACACGGTCCGGCTGTTCCGCGACGACGGGGTCCTCGTCAAGACGTGGACGGTGGACGGGCTGCCGATGACGTCGGGCCCGATCGTGCTCGGGGCCGACCGGACCAACGCCTCCTCCCCGATCGACGGCGGGCTCGACGACGTGCGCGTGTACCGCCGCGCGCTCTCGCCCGACGAGGTCCGCGCGCTGTACCGCGAGCGCAACTACCTCACGTCGGGTCACTGACCGACCGGACCGCCGCGGGCCCCGCCGGGGGGCCCGTGGGGTCCTCCGCCCGCCCCCCGGTCGCCGCGCGCGGGGCGGGCGCCGCGCCCCGGAGCCGGATCCGACGGGGCGTCGTCCCGCGGCCGCGCCGGCCGTCTACAATCCGGCGGGCTTCGGGCGCGCCGGGACGACGATGAGCACCACTTCCTCTCGCGGGGCGCGCGGCAGCATGCTGCGCTCGCCGGCTCGTGGCCTCTCCCTCGTCGTCGCGCTCGCGATCGGCGCGGGCTGCGGCGGCGGTGGCGGCGGTGGCGGCGCGGGCAGCACGACGCCCGCGGCGTTCCGCGTGGTCTCGGTCTCGCCGATCGACAACGCCAACGGCGTCGCGCTCGACGTGAAGCCCGTGCTGACGTTCTCGTTGCCCGTGGACCCCGCGTCGATGACGGCGTCGTCGGTGCAGGTCAGCGCGACGGCGAGCGGCGCGGTGAGCGCGGGCCTCTCGATCGTCGCGGACGGCACGGGCCGCTCGCTGCAGCTGCTCCCGACGCAGCTGCTCGCGGCCGGGACCACGTACGGCATCCTCGTGTCGGGCACGCTGCGCGCGACGACGGGCGAGACGATCGGCGGGGTGCACTCCTTCGTGTTCCGCACCGTCGCGGGCATGCCGGGCGGCGGGACCACGCTCCCGACGCCGAGCGCGCTGCGCGAGGCCAACGGGTCGCTCGCGCTCGGGCGGCGCGACCACACGGCCACGATGCTGGCCGACGGCAAGGTGCTCGTGTGCGGCGGCTACACGGCGGGCACCACGGTCACCGACCGCGTCGAGCGCTTCGACCCCGCCTCCGAGCTGTTCACGACGCTGTCGGGGCGCATGCGCCAGCCGCGAGCCGGCCACACCGCGACCCGGCTGTCCGACGGCCGCGTGCTCCTCGCCGGCGGCTGGTACGAGCTCGCCCCGGGCACGCTCCACATCGCGCAGACCGCGGAGGTCTACGACCCGACGACCGGCACGTCGGAGGACGTCGGGTCGATGATCGTCCCGCGGGCCGACCACGCGGCGCTGCGCCTGCCCGACGGGCGGGTGCTCGTCACGGGCGGGAGCGAGCTCGTCGGCGACTTCCTCTCCGACCACGCGAGCGCCGAGGTCTACGACCCCGACACGCGCACGTTCTCGCCCTGGCCCCGCGCGATGAGCCACACGCGGGCGACGCACGCGATGGTGGACCTGCTCGACGGGCGCTGGTTCCTCGTCGGCGGGTCGGACGTGGACGTCCGCCCCGAGACCTTCGACGTCGCCACGGGCACGTTCACGCCGATGCTCCCGGCGGTCCCCGACCGCGCGCGCTTCGGCGTCGCCGTCGCCCGCTTCTCCTCGGGCGACGTGGCCGTCGTCGGCGGCGAGGGGGTCGGCGAGGTGCTCCACTTCGACCGAGCCTCCACGACGCTGCTCAACACCGGCAGCGGCACGAACCGCCCCCGCGCCTACGCGACGGCGACCGAGGTCGCGCCGGGCCAGGTGCTCGTCGCCGGCGGCATCGACTACGGCGACCGCGGCCTCGTGCTCGCGAGCTGCGACCTCGTCGTCGAGGGCGGCGTGTTCGGCAGCGCGACGTACGCGACGACCGTGCGCTTCCCCACCGGGATGGCCGACCACACCGCCACGAGGCTCGGCGACGGCCGCGTGCTCTTCGTGGGCGGCCTCGGCGCGGGCGGCGGCCCGGCGCTCTCGGCCGCCTACGTGTACCGCAATCCCTGAGCCGCGTCCGCGGCCCCGCGCGTCACTTCGCGGGCTCGCTCGGCGTGATCACGGGGTTGGCGGTGCGGAACGAGGAGCGCTTGAGGAAGAGGAGGGCGAAGCACGTGTCCACCACGTCGCCCCCCATCCACGAGCCGCGGGGCTCCTGGTCCCAGAGCAGGTACTCGGCGCCCTCGAGGTACCAGTCGGTCTTGCCCACGTAGCGCGCGTGCGCGAGGATGCCCATGCGCTCGAGGCCGTAGAGGTAGTAGTAGTGGTGCGCGGGCCCCATCTCGGGGTTCTGCGAGACGTCGAAGTGGGTCTGCATCCACGCGATCGCGTCGCGCACCGCGGCCCGCGTCTTCTCGCGCTCCTCGCCGTTGAACTTGCGCGACTTCCACAGCATCGACTGGCAGATCATCAGGCAGGCGGCGCCCGCGGTCGTCATGCTCCCCGTGGGCTTCGAGCCCTGGACGTAGCGGAACCCGCGGGCCTTGGCCTTCTCGGTCCACTCGACGCGGTAGTCGCCCTGCACCTCGTTGGCCTTGAGCTCGACCGTCTCGCCCTCGGCGTCCTGGTAGCCGAGGAGGAACTGCAGCGACGAGCGCCACACCTCCTGGGGCACCTTGAGCCCGCAGCGGTCCGCCGCCTTGAGCCCGAGCAGCGCGTACTGCGTGTTGGACAGGTCGAAGCCGCCGTCGGGGTAGCGCCACGTCCCGCCGTTCTGGTTCTGCACGAGGAAGTCCACGCCCTGCTTCATCCAGGCGAGGTCCTCCTTCGAGATCGCGTCGGCGCACGGGTCGGCGACGACGCGGTTCCCGTAGCGGTCCACCTCCTCCTTGGCGAACGGATCGGGCGCCGGGTCGTACTTCGCGTCGAGCGCCATCAGCAGCACGGCGACCTCGTAGGTCTTGACGAGCTTCTGGCGGCGGAGGAACGCGAACGCGCGTTCGACCCGCGGGTGGCCGGCGGGGATCCCCGACTTGAGCAGCGCGAGCGTGACGAGCGCGGTCGGCCCCATCGGGTAGCCGGGGTAGCGGGCCGCGAACGAGCCGTCGGCCTCCTGGTGCATGAGCAGCCAGTTGGCGCCGCGCAGCACGGCCTGGTGGACGCGCTGGCGGAACTCGGCCGGGTAGGCCGCGTTGTCGAACTTCTGCTCGTCCTTGCCGAACTCGGCGGAGACGTCGGTCGCCGCGAACGCGGCGAGCCCGCAGAGGCAGAGGAGGAGCGCGGCGCGGCGCATCGGCGGCGGAGCATACTCCGGTGCCCCGTCCGGACGGACGAGGCAACGGTCCAAACGCCGCGCCGCCGCGGCGGACGCGGGCATGCCACCGTCGTCGCCCCCCCGGCGTCGCGGCCCCGCGCCCGCCGGAGCTCCCACCCCCGGGCCGAGGTCGGCCCGGGGGCGGTGCGGCGATCAGAGCATCGGCTTCGCTTCGGCGATGCCGGTGCGGACCGACTCGGCGCTCTTGGCGAGGGAGGCCTTCTCCGCCGGGTCGAGCGGGAGCTCGATCACGCGGCGGACACCCTCCTTGCCGAGCGCGACCGGGACGCCGAGGTAGATGTCCTTGAAGCCGTACTCGCCGGTGAGGTAGCTGCTCGCCGGCACGATGCGGCCCGTGTCGCCGAGGATCGCCTCGACCATGAGCGTCGCGCTCGCGGCGGGCGCGTAGTACGCGCTGCCGGTGCCGAGCAGCTTGACGATCTCGGCGCCGCCGTTGCGCGCGCGGTCGGCGAGGCGCGCCACCGCGTCGGCGGGCATCAGCTCGGAGAGCGGGACGCCGTTGACCGTCGAGTAGCGGGCGAGCGGGACCATCGTGTCGCCGTGGCCGCCGAGGATCATCGGGCGCACGTCCTTCGGGGAGCAGCGCAGCTCCATGCCGACGAAGGTCGCGAAGCGCGCGCAGTCGAGGACGCCGGCCATGCCGACGACGCGGCTCTTGGGCAGCCCCGACGTCTCCTTGACGACCCACGTCATGACGTCGAGCGGGTTCGTGATCACGACGACGACGGCGTCGGGGGCGTGCTGCTTGATCGCGAGGCCGGCGCTCTTGGCGATCTCGACGTTCTTCTTGAGGAGGTCCATCCGGTCCATGCCCGGCTTGCGGGGGAAGCCGGCGGTGACGACCACGACCTCGGCGCCGCGGATGACGTCGAGCTTGTCCGAGCCCTCGACGCGCGCGTCGAAGTGGAAGACGGGCCCCGCCTGCGACATGTCGAGGGCCTTGCCCGCCGGCACGCCCGGGAGGATGTCGTAGAGGGCGACGTCGGCGAGATCCCGAGAGGCGATCTGCCAAGCCGCCGTGGCGCCCACGTTGCCGCCGCCGATGATCGCGACCTTGCGCATGGATGAGGTTCCTTTCCCGCGCGGGGACCGGCCGCACGGTCCGGTCACGATAGGCGCCCGCGCCCCTCGCCCCAACGCAAGTCCGGGGGGGCGACCTCCGCCCCGCTTGGACCGGCTCGGTCCGAGCAGACCGCCGTCCGGCGTACGCCCGCCCGCACCCGTTCCGGGAGCCGTCCTCGCGGCGACCGGCGCTACCGAGGCGCCGAGACGCCGCCGGCCTGGAGCGCGCCCGAGAAGAACTTCGCCTTCTCGTCGTAGGCGGCGAGGTCGCCCTGCAGCCGCGCCCACGCCTTCTTGAGCAGCGCCTCGCGGTCGGCCGCGGCGAGGTCCTTGCGCGCCTCGAGCTCCTTGACGACGCGCAGCGACTCCTCGAGGGAGCGCGCCGCGCGCACGTAGCTGCTCGCGGCGTTGCGCACGTTCTCGAAGGCGATCTCCTTGTCCTCGGGCTTGTTCGCGAGCTTCCACGGGTGCGCGCGCAGGTCCTCGAGCACGTCGGAGAGATTGTGCGCGCCCTCGGCGACGCGCGCGAGGATCCGGTCGAGGTCGTCCCCCACCGTCCCGACGACGCCCTGCACGCGCGTGCCCAGCCCCTCGAACTCCTTGACCGAGGAGGCGGCCGAGCGCGAGGCGGCGAGCACCTGGTCGAGGATCTCGTCCACCTTGGGCGAGGCCCGCGCGACGATCGCCTCGACCTCGGCGGACGCCGTCTTCAGGTGGCCGAGGAGGTCCTTCAAGTCGGCGACGACGTCCTTGACGCCGAGCGACGCGTCGGACGCCATCGTCTTGAGCGAGGCCGCCGCGTCGGCGATGCGCGCGCCGATGTCGTCGATGCGCCCCTTGGCGAGCGACAGCGCCTCGCGCAGGTCCTTCGACGCGTCGAGCACGTTCGCCTGGATCGAGGCGAGGTCGATCACGTCGATCTTCTTGCGGATGTCGGCGATCGTGGCGCGCACGTCGGACAGGACGAGGTTGGCGTTGTCGGCGACGGAGCCGATCTTGTCCGCGACGCGCTCGATCGAGCGCTGGATGTCGGCGATGTCGCCGGCCGCGGTCGTGCGGATCGGGTCCTTCTCGGTGTCGGCCGGGCGCAGGTCTTCCTTGGACAGCCCCGGCAGCAACTTGAGCTCGCGCGCGCCGGTCAGGTTGACCGTGATCTGCCCGCGGGTGCCCTTGGGGATCACCTGGTCGGCGCGCATCAGCTCGACCACCGCGGTCACGTACACCTCGCGCGCGACGCCCGGCTCGCCGGGCCGCAGCCGCAGCCGAGCGCGGTCGGCGTCGGTGAGCGGGAGCGTCTTGCCGTCGGGGCCCGCCTCGCCGCGCACCTCGACGCCCTGCCCGACGCCGACGACGGTGCCGATGCGGAGGCCGTTCATGACGACGGGGTCGCCGCGGCTGGGCGCGGCGAAGCCCTGCTCGAAGCGCAGGTGGAGCTTCTCGCCCTCGGCCCACGGGAGCCGCGAGCCGCCCGCGCGGTAGATGAAGAAGCCGAGCACCCCGAGTGCGACCAGCACCAGGATCCCGGCCTTGAGCTCGGCGTGCTTCGTGTACATGGGGGCCGGGGGGATGCTATCCGAACAGGAGGTAGTAGTTCAGCACCGCGTCGGCGGCCACGATCAGGAGGATGCACGCGACGACCGCCTGGGTCGTCACGCGCCCGACGCCCTCGGCGCCGCCCTTGACCTGGAACCCCTGGTAGCAGCCGATCAGGCCGATGATGGCGCCGAAGACGAGGCTCTTCTGGAACCCGTGCCAGACGTCGTCCCGGCCGAGCTGGTCCCAGGCACGCTCGAAGTAGACCGTGCTGCTGATGCCGAGGAGGCCGTCGGCGACCAGCATGCCGCCGAAGATCCCGACGACGTCGCCGAGCAGGGTCACGCACGGGATCATGGTGACCGTGGCGATCAGGCGGGGCGCGACGAGGAAGCGCACCGGGTGCAGCCCGGTGGTGCGCAGCGCCGTCACCTCCTCGGTGACGACCATCGTCCCGATCTCGGCCGCGAGCGCCGCGCCGATGTAGCCCGTCATGATGATCGAGGTCAGCAGCGGGCCGAGCTCGAGCACGATGCCGATCGACATCAGGTTGCCGACGTAGGGCGTGAACCCGGTCGCGATCGACTGGAGGATCTTCCCGCCGATGAGCGCGAGGATCATCCCGATGAAGAAGTTGACCTGGAACACGACGAGCAGGGAGCGCGGCCCCACCCGCACCATCTGGGACCACACCTCCTTGAACCGGATCGGCCGGCCGCGGAACGGGCCGACCAGGGTGTGGCGGACGGTGTCGAAGGTCAGCGCGCCGAGCCCGCCGAACCACCGCACGACGCGGAGCGTGGAGGCCCCGAGGTCCTCGACGAGGGCGCGCGCGGCGGCCACGGGCTACTTCGTCGCGTCCTCGCGCGTCTCGCGGATGTCGAAGATCGAGATGAGGTTCGACAGCTTGAAGAGGTTGCGCACCGCGGGCTGGAGGCCGCACAGGCGCAGGCGCCCGCCGTAGCGGCCGACCGCCTGCAGCGCCTCGATCAGCGTCGCGAGCCCGCTCGAGTCGATGAACCCGACCTTGGTCAGGTCCGCGACGATGGGGTTCGCCTTGCGCTCGAGCGACTCGCGGAGCTTCGCGCGCAGCTCGGGGCTCGTGTGCATGTCGACCTGGCCTTCGACCACCAGGAGGACGCCCTTCTGCAGGGCCTCGACGGTCACGTTCATCGCTGGGCTCCCTCGCCGCCGTCGCGGCGCTTCTCGAGCGTCAAGGTGGTCCCGCCGTGCTCGTTGCGGCGGTAGTCGACCACGTCCATCGTCGTCTTCATCAGGTGCACGCCGAGCCCGCCCGGCCGGACCTCTTCGAGCGGCCGCGACGCGATGCGCGACGGGTCCACGAAGGTGCCGTGGTCGTCGAGCACGACGCGCAGCCGGTCGCCGGTCACCTGCACGCGCACCTCGACCGGGCGGTCGTGCGCGTCGTGGTAGGCGTGGCGGATCACGTTGGTGAACCCCTCGACCACGGCCAGCTCGATGCGGCTGCGCTCGTCGTCGGAGAACCCGGCGACGGAGGCCCCTTCGCCGGCCAGCGCCCTCACGAACTGGAGGTAGCGCGGGTGCGACGGGAGGTGCGCGACGAGGTCGAGGTCAGCGGGGCGGGCCATCGGCAGGCCCCTTGGTGTACCCGACTCCCCCGGCATCCCGCACGCTCGAACGCCCTCTCGTCGCGTCCCACGTCGCCCGCCACGCGCGGGCGGCGGCCAGCCGCTCCTCGCGGGGGAGGTAGGCGCGGTAGGCGGGGAACGGCCCCCCCCAGTCGGAGAGGACCGCCGCCGCCGCCATCCGCACGGCCTCGTCGTCGTCGTCGAGGCACGCGAAGAGCGCGGGGACCCGGGCCTCGTCGTGCGCCCGGCCCGCCGCCGCGACGGCCTCGAGCCGCCGCGTCGCGCTGGGGTTGTGGAGGTCCACCTCGGGGTTGACGGGGCGACGCTTCTCCGCGCACCCGGCGACCGCCCCGAGGCCGGTGGCCGCGACGAGCATGGCGAGGATCACCCGGACCGGTCGCCGCACGGGACGTGCCCTCCTCCGCGGCGGCGCCGACCGGCCGACGGGGCCGGGATTGTCCCGGGGGGCCGCGGACGCGTCAACCACGCGGGGGAGCCCCCCGTCGCTCACAGCCAGCCCGCGTCGCGGTACCAGCGCATCGTCGCCGGCACGCCCGTGGCCACCGGCGTCCGCGCCGACCACCCCGCCTCCGCCGCGGCCCGTGCCGACGAGCACACCCACGCGGGCGCCACCAGCTCGTGCGTCTTGTCGCGCGTCAACATCGCCGGGCGGCCGGTCGCCTGCGCGACGAGGTCGGCCGCACCCGCCGCGAGACGGAGCAGGCTGTCGGGGACGCGCAGCCGGCGCCCGCGGCGCCCCGCCGCGCGGACGGCGACCTCGAGGAAGGTCTCCATCGACACCACCTCGTCGTGGGCCGCGTAGTACGTGCGCCCCACCGTCGCGGGGTGGCGGCCGAGGACGAGGAGCGCCTCGGCGAGGTCGTCGCCGAACACCCACGAGTAGACCTTCGGCTGCGCCCCGAGCAGGGGCAGGAGCCCCCGTGAGGCCGCCTGGAACACCGAGAGCAGCCCGCGGTCGCGGGGGCCGTACACGACGGGCGGGCGCACCACCGTCGTCGGGAGCCCCGCGGCGGCCGCGGCCTCGACCTCGCGCTCGGCGGCAGCCTTGGACGCGCCGTACCACGTGACCGGGCGCCCGTCGCGCCCCTCCACGCGGGGGACGCCGGGCGCCGACGGCCCGGCCGCGGCCAACGAGGAGCAGTGGACGAAGCGCCGCACTCCGCCCGCCCGCCGCGCCGCGGCGAGCAGCGCGCGCGTCCCGACGACGTTGGTCCGCTGCATCTCGCGGCGGGCCCGCGCGGTCAGGCGGGCGGCGAGGTGGTAGACCTCGTCCATCCCGTCGCAGACCCGCTCGAGCGTCGCCGGCGCGTCGAGGTCGCCGGCCACGACCTCCACCGGCAGGCCCTCGAGCGCCGCGGGGGGCCGTCCCGACCGCACGACGCACCGGACGGCGTCCCCGACGGCCACCAGCCGGCGGACGAGGTGGCTCCCGACGAAGCCGTGGCCGCCGGTGACGAGGACGCGCATCGCGCTCGGGCTCCCCGCGGCCCTGCGACCGCCGCGGCAGCGGGAGTGTACGGTGCCCCCCGGCGGGCACCGCCGGTCGCGATCCCCGACGTTGACTCCCCGGTTGTGCCGCCTACGATGCCCCGTCGGCGGTCGCGGGCCCGGCCCGGAGGGCGGGTCCCGCACCGGCCCCGAGCTCCCGGACGCGCCCCGCACCCCGCAAGGAACGGCCCCTTTGGACCTCTTCGAGAAGCTGCGCAGCGCGCCCACCGTCCAGCGCGCCCAGTTCCTGCGCGACACGGGGCTCTACCCCTACTTCCGGGCGATCGCCGAGAGCGACCAGGGCACGCACGTGATCGTGCAGGGCCGCCGCCTCGTGATGGCCGGCTCGAACAACTACCTCGGCCTCACGCACCACCCGGCGGTGGTCGAGGCGGCGCGCGAGGCGCTGGCCCGCTACGGGACCGGCTGCACCGGCTCGCGCTTCCTCAACGGCACGCTGACGCTGCACGAGGAGCTCGAGGCGCGGCTCGCGAAGTTCCTCGGCCGCGAGGCCTGCATCACCTCGGGCACCGGCTTCCAGACCAACGTCGGCGCGCTCGGCGCCCTCGCCAGCCGCGGCGACGTCATCTTCGGCGACCGCGACAACCACGCGTCGCTCATCGACGGCTGCCGCCTCGCCTTCGGCAAGCTGGTCAAGTACCGGCACAACGACGTCGAGGACCTCGAGCGCCTCCTGCGCGAGACGCCGTGCGAGGGCGGCCGGCTGATCGTCACCGACGGCGTGTTCTCGATGCTCGGCGACCTCGCGCCGCTCCCCGACCTCGTGCGGCTCGCCCGCGCGCACGACGCGCGCCTGCTCGTGGACGACGCGCACGCGGTGGGCGTGCTCGGCGCGCACGGGCGCGGCACCCCCGAGCACTTCGGCGTCGAGCGCGAGACCGACCTCGTCGTCGGCACGTTCTCGAAGTCGTTCGCGTGCATCGGCGGGTTCGTCGCGGGCCCCGCCGAGGTCGTGGACTACCTCAAGCACGCGTCGCGCAGCGTCGTGTTCTCGGCCAGCATGCCGCCCAGCAACGTCGCCACGGTCCTCGCCTGCCTCGACGTCATCGAGCGCGAGCCCGAGCGCCGCGCGCGGCTGTGGGCGAACGTGCGCCGCATGAAGACCGGCTTCGACGACCTCGGCTTCGAGGTCATCGACCACGGCTCGCCGATCCTCTCGATCGTGATCGGCAGCGACGAGGCGACCTTCGAGTTCAACCGCCGCCTCTTCGAGGAGGGCGTGTTCGTCAACCCGGTGGTGCCGCCGGCCGTGCCGGAGGGCCAGAGCCTCCTGCGCACGTCCTACATGGCGACGCACACCGACGAGGACCTCGACCAGATCCTCGGCGCGTTCCGCCGCGTCGGCGAGCGCCTCCGGATCCTCGAGTAGCGGCGCGGGGCCCGCGGCGCGGGCCGACGCGGCCGGGGAGCGACCCGTGGCCGGCCCTCTCGTCGTCGAACCGGAGCGGAGCGCGTCCGACCGCCGCGCGTTCCTCGACTTCCCCTACCGCCTCCACCGCGGCAGCCCGTGGTGGGTGCCGCCGCTGCGGATGGCCGAGCGCGACCTCGGCGACCGGCGCAAGAACCCGTTCTTCGCGCACGCCGAGGTCGAGCACTTCCTCGCGCGACGCGACGGCCGCGTCGTCGGGCGCATCGCGGCGGTCGAGAACCGCCGCCACAACGAGGTGCACGGCGACCGGCTCGGCTTCTTCGGGCGCTTCGACGTCGAACCCGACCCCGAGGCCGCGACCGCGCTCGTGGCGGCCGCGCGCGCCTGGGTCGCCGCCCGCGGGCTCTCCGGGATGCGCGGGCCGGTCTCGTACTCGACCAACGACGTCGTCGGCGTGCTCGTGGACGGCTTCGAGCGCCGCCCCCGCATCCAGATGCCGTGGAACCGTCCCGACTACGACGCGCTGCTCAAGGGCGCGGGCCTCGCGCCGGTCAAGGACCTCGTGGCGTACTGGATCCCGACCGGCGGCGAGAAGAGCGAGCGGATGGCGCGCATCACCGCGCGCACGCTCGAGCGCGGGGGCGTGACGCTGCGCCCCATCGACCTCAAGCACTTCGCGGCCGAGACCGAGATCCTGCTCGACCTCTACAACCGCTGCTGGGAGAAGAACTGGGGCTTCGTGCCGATGACCGAGGCGGAGTTCCGCCACGCGGCCAAGGACATGAAGCTGCTGGTGGACCCGCGCATCTTCCTGATCGCGCACGCGCGCGACGGCGAGCCGATCGGGTTCGTGGGCGCGCTCCCCGACGTGAACGAGGCGCTCGTCGGCCTCGACGGCCGCCTCTTCCCGTTCGGGCTGTTCCGCCTGCTCGCCCGCCGCAAGCGCATCCGCGGGACGCGCACGATGCTGCTCGGCGTGGCGCCGGAGCACCGCGGGCACGGGCTCGACGCGGCGCTCGTCTACGAGGTGCTCCGCGCGGGCGGCGAGGCGGGCTACGCCGGCGGCGAGGGCTCGTGGATCCTCGAGGACAACGTGCGGATGCGCCACGGTATCGAGGCGGTCGGCGGCTACGTCGAGTCGCGCTACCGCCTCTACGAGGGCTGACGCGCGTCGCAGGTCGCGCGGCGGGAGGCGCCCACGCGGCGCCGCGCGCGCCCGGGCCGAGGGCGCCGTCCCGATCTGTCGGCTCGTGAGCGCCGCAGGCTCGGGTCGACGACCGCGGTGGCGACCCGATGATGTCGGACGAGGGCCCTTCCGCCGCAGCCCACAGGAGCCCGTCGCCGGTGCGGGCCTCCCGGCGGCTCGTCGCCGAGACGGGCTCCTACGGCGCCTTCGGCGCGTCCTGGCCGAGGCGGGTGCGGACCGCGGCCTCGTTCTCCTTCCACCACTTCGCCCAGTCGTCCTTGACGGCCTTGCGCTCCTTCTTCGTGAGGCCGACGAGGCTCTTGCTCTCCTGCCCCGTCACCTCGGCGAGCGCCTCCGACGCGGCGGTCTGGACGAGCTCCTCCTTGTCGTCGAGCGCCTCGACGAGCGAGCCGACGCCGTCGCAGGCCTTGAGCTCGCCGAGCGCGGTCGCGGCGCCGAGCCGCGTGTAGTAGTCCTTGTGCGCGCGCAACGTCTCGACGAGCGCCGGCACCGCCCGCAGGTCCTTGAGCTCCTTGAGCTTGTACGTCGCGCTGTACGACACGCCCGGATCGGGGTCCTTGAGCAGCTTCACCCAGCGGTCGAGCTCGGCGTCGCGGCGCTTCTGCGCCTCGACGTCGACCGGTGCGGGCGCGGGCGCCGTCGGCGCGGGAGCGGCCGGCGCCGGGGTCGGCGCGGCGGGAGCGGGTGCGGGCGCCGGCCCGGGAGCGGGCGCCGGCGGCGTGGCGCCCCCCGAGCGTGCGGCCAGGTCGCGCACCTCCTTGACGAAGCCCGCGAGCTCGGCGAGCTGGCGGTCGGTGGCCTCGAAGCGGCGCAGGTGCGCGTTCGCGTACGCCTCGACGCGCCCCTCGAGGTTGGCGACGGCCTCGCGGTAGGCGCGGGCCCCGTCCTCGCGCGCGGCGGCGACGGCGCGGTCGAGCTCGCTCTGCAGCGCCTTGCGCTGCTCGGTCAGGGCGCGCTCCGCGTCGGCCCGCACCTGCGCGACCGCGGCGTCGAGGTCAGCCCGCACGACGCCGACGGGCGTCGCCGACGGCGCCGCCGGCGCCCGCAGCACCCGCGACACGGCGAAGGCGGCGCCGCCCGCCCCGAGGAGCGCGAGCACGAACGTGAGCGCACGCCCCGGCCCGGGCAGCGCCCTCCGGAACGCGCACCCGACGTGGAGGGCCTTGCCTCCCACGCGGATCGACTTGCCGTTCTCGAGCTCCACGTCGGGGATCGACTCGTGGCAGCGGTCGCAGAAGAGGATCTCGACGGGCATGGGCGTGCACCTTCGGGGGCGTGCCCCCTTGGAAACGCCGGCGGCGGAGGCGTGCCTCCCCCGCGGCGCCCCCGGGTCGTCACTTCGGCGGGTCACCGGCCGGCGCGGGGCCCTCGGCCTTGGGCTGCTTCCACTTCGTGCGGACGGCCTCTTCGTTCGAGGTCCACCACTTCGACCACTTCTCGCGCGCGTCGTTCTTCTCCTTGCGCGTCGGCGTGCCGGTGAGCCCGCTGTCCATCTCGGTGATGCGCGTGAACGAGCGCCCGGAGGCGAGCACGACGCCGTCGTCCTTGTCGAGCATCGCCTGGAGCAGCGCCGGGACGGCGTCGCACGCGTGCAGGCCGCCGAGCGCCGTCGCCGCCGCCGTGCGGACGAGCGGGTCCTTGTGGTCGCGGAGCACCTTGACGAGCGGATCGACGGCCGAGAGATCGCCGAGCTTGCCGAGCGCGACGCACGCGGGGAAGGCCTTCGTGACGTCGGGCGACGCGAGGTCGGCGATCGCGGCCGCGACCTTGGCCTTGTTCGCCGCGATCTCCTCGGGCGTCGGCCCCGTCGGCTCCGGCTCGGGCTCGGGCGCCTTGGGCGTGGCCTTGGGGGCCTCGGGCGCGGGGCCCGCGGCCGGACGCGCGACCGCGACCGGACGGCTCTCGAGGTCCTTCACCGACGCGGACAGCGCGTCCACGCGCTGCCCGAGCTTGGTCGCGCTGTCGGCGACCTCGCGCACCCGGCTCTCGAAGGCCTCCGCGTGGTCCCCCGCGCTCACCCCGGCCGCCGCCGCGACGCGCTTGGCCTCCTCGACCATCGGCTTGAGGCGTGCCTCGGCCGAGGCGAGCCGAGCCTCGGCCTTCCCGAGCGTCTCCTCGGCCTTGGCGAGCTGGCGCTTGAGGTCGTCCTGCACGCCGTCGCGCACGCGGCGCTCGAGCGCGTCGAGGCGCCCATCGAGGTCGCCGCCGCCCCCACCGCCGCCGCCGCCGCCCTTGCCGCGCGCGGTCAGGGAGAGCACGACGCCGGCGATCCCGGCGAGGAGCGCGAGCCAAGCGACGGCCCCCGAGCCCTTGCGGCCCCCACCGGCGTCCGTCGTCGCTGCAGAAGTCGTCGCGCGCGCCATCGTCGGCTCCGTTCGGGCTCCGAGCGCCCGCTGCGGAGTCTACCGGGAACGGGCCGCCGCGCGCCCCGTTCCCGGCTCGGCGCCGTCCGCCTCCGCCCCGTAGGAGCCCGAATTCACGAATGACGAGGCCCGTCGGGCGCCGGTCGCACGTCAGGCCCCGGTCGGGGCGCGCGGATTGCGCCCGGGCGCGCGTCGGCCGCGACGACGGCGTGTTCTGGTACCACGTCGAGGAGCGGACGACGCGCGGCGACGCGCATCGAATCGCCGACGGGCCCTGCGCCACGCCCGGGCGCAAGACGCCGCCCCGACCTCGTCGGCTCGTGAATTCGGCGGGCTAGTCGTCGTCGTCGTCGTCGTCGTAGTCGTCGGAGCCGTCGGCGAGCGCGGCCCCCTCGGGGATGTCGCCGACCTTCTCCTTCATCAGGCGACCGACGCGGAACTTCACGACGCGCTTGGCGGGGACGGACACCTCTTCGAGCGTGCGCGGGTTGTGCGCCTTGCGGGCCGCGCGCTCCTTGATCTCGAAGACGCCGAACTCGCGGAACTCGAGGCGGTTGCCGCGCCCGAGCTCGGCGATGATCTCGTCGAGGAACATCTGGAGGATGTCGCGGACCACGACCTTGGTCTGGACCGTGCGCTCGGCGATCCGCGCCACGAGTTCCTTCTTCGTGATCGTGCGCGGGGTCTCGCGCGCGGGCTCGCTCTGCGGCGGGTTCGACGGCCGCCGATCGGGCCGGCCACCGGGCGGCGGCTTCGGAGAGGGGTGGTCGGGGCTCATCGCGTCCTTGATCTTCCTGGCAGCGCCTTCCTGGCAGAGCCGCGAGCGGCGGTCGCGCTCGCGTAGTCCCTTGGATGGCAACAGTTTAGGGAGGTCGGGACCCGAAGTCAAAGGCGACGGTGCCACCGCGGGGTTCGCCACCCCCGGGGTGTCGCGGTACGCTCCGCGCCCCGGAGACCCGCCGATGGCCCGCTCGAAGATCCCCGACGTGCTCGAGATGCGCCGGCTCAAGTTCGACGCCGGCGTCGCCGCGGCCGAGAAGGACGCGGTGGCCGAGGCGCTGCGCGCCGAGGGACGGGCGTCGGAGGCGCTGCTCCTCTTCGAAGGCCGCGCGGACCACCCGTCGCTCGAGGCCGACCGTCGGGACGCGATCCGGCACGGCTACGGCTGGCGGCTGCTCGCGATGAAGCGGCTGGGCGTCGCGGTCACCGACGACGAGGTCCGCGCGTGCGCCGGCGCCGCGGAGACCGCGGGCCGCTGGTTCGAGGCGAACCGCTGCTACACCACGCTCGGCGACGCCGAGGCCGTCGCGCGCATCGCGCCGAACTTGCCCGGCTACAAGCCCGCCATCCCCGCGAACAAGGTCTGAGCGCCTAGCCCGGGCGCAATCCGCGAGCCCCGACCGCGGCCTGACGTGCGTTCGGCGCTCGACGGGCCTCGCCCTTCGTGAACTCGGCGCGTTAGCGACCGTCCTCGGGCGCGTCGCGGTCGGCGGTGTAGCGGCGCAGCAGCTCGGCGACGCGGGCTCGGAGCGGGTCGTCGGGCTTCCCCCCGCGCTGGTCGAGCGCCTGCCGCGCGAGGCCGAGCGCCTCGAGCGCGCCGCGGAAGTTGCCCTGGTAGCGGAGCAGCTTGGCGATCTCGACGTGCGCCTCCGCGTGGGTCGGCTCGAGGCGCGCCGCCTCGCGGAACTCCTCGAGCGCGACCCGGTGCCCGCCCGTGCGCAGGAGCGCGTCGTAGCCGCGCGCCATCGCACCGGCGACGTCGCGCGACGCGCGCGGGCGCGTGTCGGCCGCCGTCTGCTCGGCCCAGAGCCGGTCCTCGGCGCTCACGGTGCGGTCGCGCGCGGCGAGGCGGACGGCGCGCTCGAGGTGCGGCATGGCCTGCACCGGGTCCTTGGCGAGCAGCCACGCGGCGGCCGCGCGGCGCGCGAGGTCGAACGAGCGGTCGTTCCAGCGCGCGGCCCCGTCGAGGAGCCGGGCGAGGCCCGCGAGGTCGTCCGGCTCGAGCGCACGGAAGGAGATCGCGAGGTTGTCGTACACCTGCGAGACCGAACGCCGCTCCGCCCACGCCACGCGGGCCGGGTCGTCCACCGACGCCACGGGCACGCGCCGGTCGCCGTCGAGGACGCGCTTGACGTCGAGCCAGCGCTCGTAGGCCTCGCGCGCCCGGCCGTGCTCGGGCTCGGGGAGGCTCGCGTAGGCGTCGCCGAGCGAGCGCAGGATCGCGGGGCGCGTCGCGCCGCCGGGCAGCGCCTTGGCGCGCTCGAGCACCGACACCGCCTCCTCGACCCGCGCGCGACGGCGCTCGAGCAGCGCGTCGATGCGCGCCTTCTCGCGGCCGGGGAGCGCCGCCGCCGCGCGGCGCGCCTCGACGCCCTCGAGGAGGAGGTGGCGGCCGAGGCGGTCGAGCGCGCGCCAGTGCGCCGGGTTGCGGTCGAGCAGCGCGCGGTCGAACGTAGGCTCGTCGCGCCAGTCGGCGGCCGCGGCCCACGCGGCGGGCACCGCGGCGGCGAGCGGCAGCAGCGCGACGCACAGCCCCACGACACGCGGGCGCAGGGCGAGCACGCGCTCGGCGGCGAGGCCGGCGAGGGGGAGGAACGCCAGGCTGGGCAGGTAGGCGAATCGGTCCTCGAACGCCGCGCCGATCGGGACGAGCTGCAGCGTCGGCAGCGCGAGCAGCGCGAACGACGTCGCGCACGCGGCCGCGAGCCCCGCCCGCCGCCGCGCAACGCGGACGACGAGCGCGATCGTCGCGAGGCCGAGCACCGCCGCCACGACGGCGTACGCCCCGGGGAGGTCGGCCGTGCGCGACACGAGCAGCGGGTCGTCGGACGCGTCGCCCGTGAGCCCCGCGGGCACCGCGAGCTTCCCGGCCATGCGCACGAGCGCGCCCGCCGCGACCAGCATCCGCTCGAGCAGCGGACGGCCCGCCAGCGGCGCGTTGGCGGCGAGCGCGTCCGCCGCGCCGGAGGACCACCGCAGCGCCCCCCACGCGACGAGCGTCAGCGCGAGCGCGGCGTAGCTCCGCCAGCGCGCGCGCAGCGTCCCGAGCACGCCGGCGCGCGTGGCCGCGACGTCGACGACGAGGAGCACCGCCGGCACGGCGAGCGCGGCCTCCTTCGAGAGCAGGGCGAGGAACCACGCGACGGAGGCGAGCACCACGGCCGCCGCGTCGCGGCCGCGCGGACGCGTCCACGCCAGCGCGGCGAGCAGCGAGCAGAGCGCCGCGAGGAGGTCGCCCCGGGCCACGATCCACGACACCGTGCCGGTGTGGAGCGGGTGGACGGCGAACAGGAGCGCCGCCGACGACGAGACCACCGGGCGCGTGGGCAGGAGGCGGTGGAGCAGCGCGAGGAGCGCCACCGCGACGCAGCCGTGGAGGAACAGGTTGAGCAGGTGGAACGGGAACGGGTCGGCCGTGCCGTGGAGCTGCGCCTGCACGGCCAGCGTGACGCCGACCAGCGGCCGGAACAGGCCGACCTCGATCCCCTCCCCGCGCGCCCACGAGCCCTGCAGCATCGAGGGCACCGCGGCGAGGCCCTCGGCGACCGCCCGCCCGTCGCGCACGACCACCGCGTCGTCCCACACCCACCCGTTGCGCAGCACGGCCCCTTGGGCGAGCCACGCGACCGCCACGACGACGAGGGGCATCCACGGCGGGAGCCGCCGCGAAGACGTCGGGGTCGGGGGGACCGCGTCGGTCATCGGGGAAGGGAACGGAGCCGGGCCCGCTGCGGTTCCCGCGCGAGGGCGGGGGACGCCCGCCGCCCCCGGACGCCGTCGGCGCGGCTCGTCGCCACCCGACCGCGCACCGACACGGCGCCGCCCCGCGCCCTCCGCGGGGGCGCAGCCGTGCCCGATCGGCGCGTCGGGGGACGCGCGGGGCGCGGCAGGACAGGAGGGATCGCCATGGGCCCCACGACGCACCCGGACCGAGGACGGGTCCTCGGCCCGGTCGGCTCGCGCGCTAGTTGGACTTGGGGGCGTCGCGCGTCGGGTCGACCGGGTCGATGGGCGTGTAGCCCGGCCAGTCCTCGCGGCTCGGCGGCGGCGGCGAGACCTTCGCCGCGTCCATCTTCATCATCGTGCCGAGGTACCAGCTCTCGAACTCCGCGTGGAGCTTCTTCCAGTCGCTGTCGGACTTGATGCCGAAGCGGTCCTTGAAGTGCTTGAACGCGTAGCCCTGCCAGTCCTCGCGCGGGTGGTTGAGCATGTCGTCGAGGAAGCCGTTGAACTTCTCGCGGTACTTCTTCCCGTTCGCCTCGTTGAGGAAGTACACGAACGCCCACGACTGGGCGTAGAAGATGCCGAGGCCCTGCGTGCCCCAGTTCTCGGCCGCCCACGCGTCCACCGAGCCGTAGCCCTCGAAGCCGACGAGCACCTGCGTGGGGAAGATCAGCATCTTCTTCCCGCCGCTCTGGAGCTGCTTGAGGGTGTTCTGGAGGAACTCGAGGCGCGGGCGGTTGACGCCGTGGAACGTCAGCGTGCGGTCGGGGGCCATCGAGACCGCGCCGATGTACTCGGCGAAGCCCTCGCCGAAGAACGACTGCGGCACGAAGGGCCGGCCCCACTCGCGCTTCTGCATCTGGAACCAGTGCTCGAGCTGGTGCGTGCCCTCGTGGACGTTCTTGTTGATCTCGAACTCGCGGTTGTCGGGCTCGTCGTAGAGGTAGACCCAGCCGGTGCCCGGGCTGAAGTAGCCCGCGACGCCGGGGTGGATCGGGTCCTTGACGACGTTCTGGTGGTAGTCGTCGAACGCCTTGCGGTCCGAGAAGATCCACACGATGAGCGGGCAGCCGTCCTTGTAGGACCGCTTGCCGGGCGGCAGGTCGGGCCGGCCGCCGTACTCGCCCATGAGGTCGTGCAGCTCGCAGGTCTCGCCGTAACGCTCGAGGAAGTTCTTGTAGAGCTGCTGGTAGATGCGCGCCTTCTCCGCGAGGATGCGGCGGTAGCCCTCCCGCTTCTTCTCGAGCTCGGCGAGCTTGGCGATGCGCTCCTTCTTGGGCAGCTGGAACAGCTCCTCCTCGGTCATGCGGTCGTCGGAGGAGTAGCAGATCAGGTACGGGCTCGCGAAGATCGCCTCGTAGTTGTAGTCCTTGAAGTTCTTGTCGTTGCTGATCGTCAGGCGGGCGCCGTCGAGCGCGCGGAACGTCGAGTCGCCGTGGTCGGGGTCGAGGCGCTTGGCGTGCGCCTCGGTCTTCGCCCACGCCTTCATCGCGAGGTCGTACGCCTCGTCGTCGTCGAACCAGCGCTGCGCGGTCGCGGCCTCGACGGCCTGCAGGTAGGGGTACTTGCGGAACGAGATCAGCTCGGGGACCTCGTGGTCGAACTTCTTGTGCCCGAGCACGAGGCGGGCGGGCTCGTAGTTCGGGTCCGCCTCGGCGACGATCTTGGCGGCGAGCTCCTTCGCGCGGGCCTCGCCGGCGCTGCCGAGCGCCTTGAACCGCTCGAAGAAGCGCTTGAGGTCGTCGTTGGTGTGGAACGACTTCTTGCCGTACTCCGCGTTGACGTCGGCGAGCGTCTCGCCGCCGATGCCCGACGCCGGCGCCGTGCCCGTCGCGCCCGCCTTCGGCGCGCCCGAGGGCGTGCCCGTGCCGGGTGCGGTCGCGCCCGCCGTCCCCGAGGTGCCGGGCGTGCCCGCGACCGACGTCGAGCCGCCCTTGGCCGCCGGCCCGCCGTCCTTGGCCGGGTCCTTCTTGTTGGCCATCATCAGCGCGACGACGGCGACGAGCAGCACGCCGCCGCCGATGCCGGCCATCGCCACCGGCGAGAGGCCCTTCTTCGGGGGCCCGCCGGCGCGGCGCGCGTCCTCGCGTCCGCCGCGCGCGCGGCGACCGGCGGGCGCCTCCGCCTCCTCGCGGCGCGACGCGCGCGCGCTCGGCGCGGCCGCGGGGGCGGCGGCGGCCGCCTCGCGGTGGCGCTCGACGGGGACGTACTGCGGGCCGCGCTGGCTCTTCGCCACGGGCGCCGGCGGCGTGCGGGCCGGCGACGGGGGCGGGACCGGCCGCGAAGGCGCCGCCGCCGCCGCGCGCGGCGGCGTCGGGGGCACGCGCGAGGGCGAGGCGGGCGCGCCCGCGGTCACGATCGCGCCGCAGGCGCCGCACGTGAACGCGGCGCCGGGCGCCATCGCGCTCACGTCGAACTGCGCCCCGCACTTCGGGCACGGCTGAAGCTTCGCCATCGACGGTCTCCTACGGTGCGAGACGTCGGCCGACGCCCCGGGCGCGCATCGTACAGGACAGCCGTCCCCGGGCCGCGCCCTCCCCATGGACGCGAACGACCCGTCCGAAGTTCCCGCGGACGCCGCCGACGGTCGGCCCCCCGGGTAGGCTCCCGCGGTGCCCCACGACGCCGCCGCGCTCCGGTCCGCCCTCGACGCGCTCGTCGCGCGCTACGACCGTCGCTGGCTCGACTCGGACCCGCTGCGCTGGCCCCGCGGCTACGCCCGCGCCCGCGACCGGGAGCTCGTCGCGGTGGTGTCGGCCCTGCTCGCGTACGGGCGCGTGGCGTCCATCCACCGCGCGGTCGCCGAGGTGCTCGCCCGCCTCGGTCCCCACCCCGCCGACGCGCTCGCGCCGTCGCGGCGCGCGGCGCTCGACGCTCGGCTCGACGGCTTCCGCCACCGCTTCACCGCCGGGCCCGACGTCGCGTGGCTGCTGCGCGGCGTCGCCGCGGCGTGGGACGAGGCGGGCTCGCTCGGGACCTTCGTCGGGCGCGCCGCGGCCGGCGACGAACCGCTGCGCGCGGGGCTCGCGGCGTGGCACCGCCTCGCGACCTCGGTCCCGGCCGACGCCGACCCCCGCCGACGGCGGGCCCGGGCGTTCCTCCTCGCCGACCCGACCTCGGGGGCGGCCTGCAAGCGCTCGCTCCTCCTCGCGCGCTGGTGCGTCCGGCCCGACGACGGCCTCGACCTCGGGCTGTGGACCGGCGCCGGGCTGTCGCCCCGGGACCTGCTCCTGCCCCTCGACACCCACGTGCACCGCGTCGTGCGCGACCTCGGCCTGACGCGTCGCCGCGCGCCCGACTGGCGCACCGCCGTCGAGGTGACGCGGCGGCTCGCGGCCCTCGACCCGGACGACCCGGTCCGCTACGACTTCGCGCTCGCCCGGCCCGGCATCGTCGGGCGCTGCGCCCACCGCTTCGTCGCCGACGTCTGCGGCGCGTGCGACCTCGCGCCGTCGTGCCGCCACGGGCGGCGCGGGCTCACCAGCGCACGCCGAAGCCCGGGTTCGCCTCGAACCACGCCTTCGCCTGCGCCGTCGCGTCGAACGTCTGCCCGGTGATCGCGGCGAGCGCCTCGATCGCGCGGGCCCGCGTGCGGCGCCACAGCGCCCAGCGCTTGCGCCACCAGTCCTCGGGAGGGTTCGACCCGTCGTGGACGTTGGCCGGCGACGGCTCGTCGAGCCACTCGGCGAGGAGGCGGCACGGGCGCTTGTCCTTGCGCAGGACGGTGAAGTGCTCGCAGAAGCCCTCCATCGCGTCGCCGTCCTGCGACAGGCGCCAGAGCTCCTCGGCCTCGTCGTACTGCCGCTTGTCCAGCGGGGCGCCGGTCCGGGCCCACGCGCGCAGCATCGCGCCCTTGACGGCGTAGCGCCGCTGGTTGACGGGCAGCAGCCACGCCTTCCACAGCGTCGCCCCCGACTTCGGCGTGGCGCGCTCGCCGAGGAGCGCGGCGGCGCGGACGGCGATCGGCGCGACGGCGTGCGCGAGCAGGCGCCCGAGCGCCGGCTCGAGGTCGGGGTGGGTCTTGCCGGCGAGCGCGTCGAAGGCGGGCGCCGCCTCCTCGAGCGACTTCGCCCGCTGCACGCCCTTGAGGCCGTCCACGAGCACGGCCGCGACCGCGGCCGGCACGGTCTCGAGCGCCGGCGGGGGCGCGGCGACCTCCCCCATGGCGGCCGGGGCGCCCTCGGCGGGCGGGGGCGCGTCGAGCGCGCGGGCGGGCGGGACGGGACCGAGGAGGGAGGCGACGGCGAGGACCGTCGCGCCCGCGAGGGCGAGGCGGGGCATGGCGGGCTCCGGTGCGGGGCCTGTCGGGATGCTACCGGGGGCGCGGCCCCGCCGCTATCCTCCCCGCCTCTCGGAGCGACCCGATGGCTTCCGGCCCCCTGTTCCCCCTCGACGCGATCGACCTCTCCCGCACCGTGGCGGGGTTGGAGGAGATCCGCAAGGCGAACCCGCAGCGCTTCGAGATGGAGCAGCTGACGAGGATCGTCCACTACGACCGCGCGACCAACGACGTCGCGGGCGTGCTCGAGCTGCCCGCGGTGCCGTGGTGGGCGCGCGGCCACGTGCCCGGGCGCCCGCTGATGCCGGGCGTGCTCATGCTCGAGGCGGCCGCGCAGCTCTGCTCGTTCGGCATCCGCCAGGTGCTCACCGCGCCCGAGTACGCGGCGCGCTTCTTCGGCTTCGGCGGCATCGACGGCGTGAAGTTCCGCGGCACGATCGTGCCCGGCGACACGTTGCTGATCCTCGGCCACCCGCAGGACATCCGTCCGCGCCGCGCGGTCTACGAGACCCAAGGCTGGGTCGGCGACCGGCTCTGCTTCGAAGCCTCGATCACCGGCCTCTGGGTCTAGAGGCGCGGGCGAATCGTGGCCGGGCGAGGGCGCCCGCGCTCGCTGAGTCCCGGGCCCCTCGGTCGCCCCGCGCTGCGCTGGCTCGCGCGGTGCGTGACGGGACCCGGATCGGGTCCCGTCACCCCTCGGGGAATGCGGTGCCCTCGGCCGCAGCGGCCTCGGGCCCCCTCCTCTCCGGCTCTCGCGCGCTGCGCTGGCTCGCGCGCTCGTGCCCGGCCCGTCGGGCCGGGCACCGCCTCCGTAAGGTCGCAGACTCCTCGTCGTCGGGCCGCGGCTCGGCGTACGGCGGTGC
>JADZCA010000007.1 GCA_020851795.1 Planctomycetota bacterium
CGGCGCGAGCCCCGCGCTCTGCTCAGCCCGGAATACCCACGAGCCGACCAGGTCGGGGCCGCGCCGGGCCGTCGTGCGCCAGGAGACGCGCTTCGCGCGAGCGAGCGCCGGGCCGGCGGGGTTTCACCTCCTCGGCGTGTCCCAAGAACACGCGGTCGTCGGTGAAACCCCGCGCCCGACGACCCTGCATCGGCCCCGACCGCGGGACGCCGCTCGGACGGTCCACGAAGCCCCTCGTCTTTCGTGGGAAATCCGGGCTCAGTCCGCGACGCCCCAGAGCACCCAGGCGGCCCAGTAGTAGGGGTGCTGCCAGCGCGGCTGGGCGCGCACGTAGGCCTGCGCCTGACGCAGCGCGGCGGCCGGCGACAGGGGCGTCCGGCCGCTCTGCGGCGGCGGGCGCCAGAGCTCGTAGAGCTTGCCCATCAGCGCCTGCGTCGCCTCGTCGTCCACCTTCCACAGCGAGCACACCACGCGCGGCGTCCCCGCGAGCATGAACGAGCGTGCGAGCCCGACGACGCCCTCGCACGCCTCGAGGCGGCCCTTGGACGTCTCGCACGCCGAGAGCACGACGAGGTCCGCATCGATGCGGAGCGCGCCGACCTCGAGCGCCGTGAGGTAGCCGTCGTCGAGCCCCGCGGGGGTGAGCGCAAGCGCGCTCAGCGCGGGCCGGTCCGCGTCCAGCAGGCCGTGGCAGGCGACGTGCACCGCGTGCCACCGGGGCCGGCTCGCGAGCGCGCGGCGCAGGCCCTCCTCGGTCGCTTCCGGACCGACGAGCACCACGTCGCCGGGCGCGGCGGCGACACGGCGCACCTCCACGGCCGTCGCGGGCAGCCGCGTCAGCCCCGCGCCGGGACGCGCGGCAGCCGACGTGCGGGCGCTCGCGCCGGCGTAGTCGGGGTCGCCCAGCGCGAGCACGCCCGCGTCGGACGCCGCCGTGGGGCGGCCGAGCCGCAGCAGGACGGTGCCCGACGGTGCGTAGGACACGTCGCGGTCCGGCATCAGCGCCGCGAACGGGAGCAGGTGGAGCGACCCCGCCGGGACGACGACGACGCGGCGGACGTCGGCGCCGAGCGCCAGCGGCGTGACGAGTCGGTCGCGCAGCGGCGCGGGGTCCACGGTGGACGTGGGGTCGGGCGCCCCAGCGAGGAACGCGTCCACGAGCGGCTCGAGCGAGCTGAGGTCGCCCAACCGCACCGGCCGGACCGTGCCGTTCGCGCGCAGCACGAGCGCGTAGAGGTCGGACCGCACCCGGGCGTACGCCACGAGGGCCGCGTCGGACGGCAGCGCGCGGGCGATCGACTCGGCGTCGGCGGCTTGCGGGTAGGCCACGTCGGCGGCGAGCTTGGACTCGCGCTCGATCGCGCCGCGCGCGACCTCGAAGGCCGCGAGTGCCTCGTCGAGCTCGCGGCGCGCGGCGCGCCGGGCCGCGAGGTCCGTCGCGGTCGTCGCGGTGGCGACGTGGTCGCGCGCTTCGACGACGCGGCGATTCGCCGCGTCCGCCGCCTCGCGCAGCCCGGGCGGGACGGCCGCAGCGGCGTCCGTGCCGCGCGCCCCGAGCATCTCGAGGAAGCCGAGCCCGCGGCCCGTCTCCACGTAGCGAAGGCCGCCGGCGGCGTCGCCCTGCGCGAGCGCGGCCTGCAGCCCCACGTGGAGCAGCGCAGCCAGCGCCCCGCGCGCGCGAGCGGCCTCGGCGTCGGACAGGTTCGCGATCAACGTGGTCGTCCGCGCGAGCCCGCGGTCCACGTGGGCCCGCGCCCGCGCGGGATCCCCCTCGGCGAGCGCGACCTCCGCGAGCCAGCGCAGCGCGTGGCGCTCGTCGTAGGCGGCGCCGGCGCGCTCCGCCGCGGCGAGCGCCGCCTCGAGCAGCGGTCGGGCTTGCGCGTAGCGGCCCTGCTCGCACAGCAGGGTCGCGCGGTTGAGGCGCACCCAGCTCGCGCTGTCGTGGTCGTCGGCCGCGGTCGCCACCGCGAGCGCCTCGGCGTAGGCCCGATCGGCCTCGTCGTGACGTCCGGCCTCCTGCAACGCGAGGGCACGCTCGCCGAGGTCGCTGACGCGCTCTCCTGCGGAGGGCGGAGGCGACCCCGCCAGAGCCGCCAGCCGATCGTGGACCGCCAGCGCGCCCTCCGCGTCGCCGCGGTCGAGCAGGCACGCCGCCTCGCCTCGGAGCGCCTCTCGTCGTCGCGCCACGTCGCCCGTCGCCTCGAAGACCTCGGCGGCCTGCGCGAACGCGGTCGCGCCCTCCTCGGCGAGCTCGAGCGCGAGCCGGGCCTTGCCCAGGAACAGGAGCACGATCCCCCGCTCGACCGCGCGCCCGAGCGAGGCGGCGAGCGCGGGCGCCTCCGCGAGGATTCCCACCGCGTGCGCGTACTCGCCGCGGTGGTAGTGGAGCTGGCCGAGGGCCACGAGGTCGTTGAGGCGGTAGTTGCGCAGCTTGGCGGCGTCACCGCCCACGCTCGGCATCGTGAGGTCGAGGCCGCGGCGGAGCCAGAGGACCGCCTCGTCCCACCGGTGCAGCTTCGCGCAGAGCGACCCGACGTTGATGACGCTCCCCGCGAGGTCCTCCGGCGTCGCGATCTGTTCCGCGACGACGACTTGCCGGCGCACGAGCGCGAGCGCGACCTCTTCTTGGTGCCCGCGGAACGCGAGGATCCCGCCTTGCTGGAGCGAGGCGTGCATCTGCTCCTTCCAGCCGACGGCCTCGGCGACGTCGGCGGAGCGCCGGAAGGCCTCGACGGCGTCCGCGTCGCGTCCCATCGAGGCGAGGATCCGGCCCCGCAGGTGCAGCAGCCACGCGCCGGGCACGCCGTCGAGGGTGCGAGGCGCCGCGTCCGCTTCCTCGAGCGCCCGGGCGAGGTTGCCGCCCCCCTTGGCGGCCAGCGCCACGCGGTCCCGCGCGGCGCGCACCGCAGCGTCCAGGGGGGTCTTGCGCTGCCCCTCCACGTAGGCGGCGAGGTGCTCGAATCGAGGGCCCTTCCACGCGGCGACGACCGCGGTCGCGGCGTCCCACGCCCCGCGCGCCGCGAGGGTGTCGGCGAGGATCCACGGGTCCACCGCGGGGGAGCGCACCGCGCTCGCCAGCGCATCGGGTCCCTGCGCCGCGGCGGCGACGACGCGGTCCGCGTCCTTCTCCCAGAGGAGGCGGGGCGGGTCCGCGGCGTCCTCGGCGCCGGCGGGCGACCTCGCGAGGACCCCGCCCCACGTCAGCATCAGCGCCAGCACGAACGCGCGGCGGGCCATGATCGCCTCCGGGACGGCCGGACTCTACCCGGCCGTCCGGTCCGCCGCGCGCACCCGACGTCGCCGCGCGCGCCTCCGCGGCCGAGCGCCTCGGCGGGCCGGCTACCGCGCGAACGGCGCGAAGACGCGCGTGAAGGCGTACGGGTCCTGCGCGAGGCCGCTGTGCGTCGGGGACAGGCCCGTGCCGGGGCGGTCGCGGTCGAGCGACCACATCGACAGCAGGCGGAGGTCGTTCGCCTGCGCCCACGCGAGCACCTCGGCCGCGTCCTCGAGCGTGAACGTCTCGGGGGCCGTGTCGTTGACGCCGATCATCGGCGTCAGCCCGAGCATCCGGCAGGCGGCCGCGCGGTCCTTGCTCGGGTCGAGCGCGCGGATCTGGGCGACGACCGCCTCGCCCGCGGCGATCGCGGCCCCGCCCATGTCCACGACGCCGGACCCGTAGTCCATGCACATCAGGTTGACCACTTCGAGCGTGACCCCGGCGTCGAGCGCGGACCGCAGGACGGCGAGACCGTTGGCGTCGAGCCCCGTCGGCATCACCGGCAGTGTCAGCGAGATCTCGAGCACGCGCCCGGCGGCCGACGCCGCGTCCTGCAGGCCGCGCAGGGCCGTGCTGCGCAGCGCGACCGAGGCCGTGTCGGCGACGTGGAAGCCCTCGATGTCGAAGTCCACCGCCGTGAGCGCGTACCGGTCGATCACGGCCTGGTAGGCCGCCTGCAGCTGTGCCGCCGTGCGTCCCGCGCGCTGGTAGGCGGCGGCGAGCTCGAGCCCCGAGGCGCCGCCGAACGAGACGACCACGTCGCCGCCGTGGGCCCGGACCTTCTCGATGCCGGCGAGGAACGGCGCGTCCCCGGTGACGGCGTCGGTCGAGCCCACGCCGTACACGCCCGCCCATGCGGGCTCGAGCGCGGCCCACGCGTTCTCGACCACGAACCCGAGGTGCGCCCGCCGGATCCCCTCGGTGTCGAGCGCGGTGTCGGAGAGCGCCCCGAGGATCGGCCACAGGCCCGCGTCCACGTACGGCGCGAACGCGCGCGGGGACGGCGGGGGGGGCGGCGGCGGCGCGGCGGCGCGCACCACCGAGACGGCGTAGGTGCGCGTCGTCGTGCCGTCCTGCGCGGTCACGACGACCTCGACCTCCGAAGCGCCCACGGGCAGCGCGACGGGGCTCGACGGTGCCGCCGAGGCGACGGGGGAACCGGCCACCGTCACCGTCGCCGCGGCGTGCGCGGTCGTCGGCGTCACCGTGAGCGACGCCACGTCGTGGGCGACGTCGAGGTCGTAGGCGAGCTCGTCGGGGTCGAAGGCCGGCGCGAGCGTCCCGTCGGAGACCGAGAGCGCCGCGAGGCGTGCGTCGTCCGAAGGGAGGACGGGCCCCGCGCCACCGGCCCCGCCGCCGCCCCCGCCTCCGCACGCGGCCAGGCCGACGAGGAGCAGGAGGGCGAACGACCGCGGCATCGGGGGCTCCCGGGGGACCCTCAGCCTACGAAGCGGGCGCCGTCGGGGGAAGCACCGCCGTCGTCGCCCCACGCGGGCGCCGCAGGCGGCCTCCACACGCGTCGCAGGGGGCGCGGCGGGCCCGCGGGACGGCGCGTCACCCGCCGCCGAGACCGAGCGCCTTCAGCGCGTCGGCGACGCGCGGGTCCTCGCGGTAAGGGCGCAGCTCGGCGGGGGGCTCGTGCCAGCGGCTGGCCCCCAGCGTGTCGGCCCCGCGTTCGCGGGCGCGCGCGAGGAGGCGGGCGAGCTCCGCCGCCGCGACATCCACCGCGTCCCCGCGACGGGTCGCGCGCAGCGCGGCGACGCGGACGCGCATGAGGTCGGGCGCCGGCCACTTCGGCCGCGCCGCCTCCACCGTCGAGAGCGTGCGCTCGACCGCGTCGAGGTCGCCGGCCGCGAGCTGGCGCTCCGCGCGCACCATCGCCCACCACGGGTCGGGACGCGCGAGCCACGCGGCGTCGAGGGGGTCGGCGGGGTCGGGCTCGTAGTCGGTGACGCCGTCGGTGGGGAGCACCGGCCGGCGCAACGCGGCGCGGCCCTGCGCCGCCGCGTCCACCTCGAACGTGCGCACGCGCTGCTGGTCGTCCACGAGCGAGAAGCGCCGGCCGTCGGGGTGGAACGTCAGGGACTCGTCGGCGTCGCGGTCGAGCGTCGCCGTCTCCCGCAGCGAACCGTCGTCGCCCAGCCGCAGCAGGACGATCTTCGACGACAGCACCGCGACGAGGTCGCCGGCCGGTGCGACGACGAGCCGCGCGCCCCGCAGCGGGAGCCCTCGGTAGGCGGCGAGCGCACGTCCGCTCGCGGGGTCGTAGCTGCGGACGGACGTGTCCGCGGCCACGGAGAGCAGGAAGCGCCCACGCGCGTCCTCGCGCGCATCGGTCACCCAGCCCGAGTGCCCGAGGAACTCGCGCAAGGGCTGCTCCCGGTCGTAGCGGTAGAGCGCGGTGCGCACGAGCGGGGGGTGGGCCCCGACGACGTGGACGCCGTCGGGGGCCCACGCCGGTCGCACCGGCAGGCGGCCGCGCCCGAGGCGTCCGACGTCGGCGCCGGTCACCTGCTCGCAGACGGCGACGCCGTCCTCGACCATGACGAGCACGAGACGCCCGTCCGGGCTGGGAAACACGCCCGATCCCGGCACCGGCGTCACGGCGAGCGTCGACGCCCGCACCGTCGTCGCGGTGGCGACGTCGGCGACGCGCCACGCGCGCCCGGCCAGCCACCACGCCTGCCCGCCCGTCTCGTCGAGCCCGCCGCGCACGTCGGGGTCGGCCGCCTCGAAGCGCGCGACCACGCGGCCGGTCGCGGTGTCCACCACGTCGAGCACCGTCGGCCCGCCCGTGGTGCCGGGCACGGCGACGAGCGCGCGGGCCCCGTCCTGCGAAGTGCCCACGACGCGGTGGCCCGCCTCGGTCCGGGCCACGAGCGCGACGCGCTCGTCGGCCGGGCGCAACGACCACACGCGGGCCGTCAGGTCGTGCGCGCCCGTCGCCAGCAGCGTGCCGTCCGGGCTGATCGCCGCGTCGGCGAGCGTGTAACGGTGCCCGCGCAGGGGCACGATGCGCGGCCGGCCCGTCAGCTCCACCCAGGTCGCCGACGCGCGCTCGATGGCGACGAGCCCGCGACCGTCGCGCGTCAGGCGCACCGCCAGCGTGCCGTCGAGCGGCAGCTGCGCCACGGCGGCCCCGCTCCGCGCGTCCTCGACGTCCACGCGCGGCGGGGAACCCGCCGGGCGCAGCCCGAGCGCCACGCGCGAACCGTCGCCCGCGTAGCCGACGGACTCGACGTCGGTCCCGCCGCCCAGCCGACGCCGCGGCGCACCCGTGACGAGGTCGTAGGTGCGCGCGTCGTGCGCGTCCCAGCGCACGGCGACCTCGCCCGCCGCGGTGCAGACCACCGCGCGCGGCTCGGCCGCGCCCGGTGGCCCCTCGATCGTCACGGTGGGCCCGCCCGAGGGGTCGAGGAGCACCGCCACGCCGGCTGCGGTGACCACCACACGCGACGTCCCCGGCCCGATCCCGTCGGCGAGCTGCACCGGGGCCGGCCGCCGGTCGAGGACGGTGTTCCGTCCGGTCGAGGGCTCGACGACCTCGGTGGCCCCCTTCGCACCCGCGACGACGAGCCGATCGGGCCCGAGGAAGGCGACCGACGCCGCGTGCGCGTCCAGCACCGTCGGCTCGCCGCCCCGCTCGAGGTCCCAGACGCGCACCGGCCCGTCGAGGTATGCGACCGCCGCGCGCCGGTCGCCCGGCTCGACCGCGATCGACAGGACGACCTCCTTCGGCCCCTCGAGCCAGCGCAGCGGGGCGTCGCCGGCGACGTCCCAGAGGACGACGAGCCCGCTCTCGTCGCCGCTGAGCAGGCGCGTGCCGTCGCCCGTCCACGTCGTGGCGGAGAGGTAGCTCTCGTGGCCGAGGAAGCACCGCCACTCGCGGTGGCGGCGCAGCGCGTGGTAGACGGCGCTCGTGGACGCCGCCCCGGGCGCGCGGCGTGCGGCCTCGACCGCGAGCGCGAGCGACAGGCCCGGGTCGTCGCCCACGAGGCGAGACTGCGCGGCCAGCCGCAGGCCGTCGGCGCGGCGTCCCGCCGCCTGCGCGCGCGTGGCCTCGAGCTGGGCGCGGTCGCGTTCGCGGCCGACGTCCACGGCGGCCTGTCGCTGCTGCGCGACGAACGCGGCGGTCGCGGCGGCCGCCACCACCAGCACGCCGGCGGTCCCCGCGGCGAGCCACCGGTTGCGGGCGACCCACTTGCGCAGCTCGACGAGGACGCCGGTGCGGTGGCTGCGCACGACGCGCCCCTCGAGGAAGGCGTGCAGCTCCTCGCCCAGCTCCTGGGCCGTCGAGAAGCGCGCGGCCGGGTCGCGGGCCATCGCCTTCTCGGCGATCGCGACGAGCTCGGGCGGGGCGTCCGGGGCCCGCGTCGCGAGCGGGGTCGGTGGTTCCTTGACCATCCGCAGGAGCGCCGCGTGCAGCGTCAGGTCGGCGCCGGGGTCGCCGTACGGCGCGTGTCCCGCGAGCAGCTCGTAGAGCATCGCGCCGACGGCGTAGAGGTCGGCCCGCTCGTCCAGCGGTGCGCCGACGAGCTGCTCGGGTGCGAGGTAGCCGACCGTGCCGACGACCTGGTCGTCCATCGTGAGCGCCGAGCCGGCGCCCTCGCGCAGCCGCTCGGACCGGTGCGTCGAGATCACCTCCGTCGCGCCGCCTCCCGCCGGCGTCGCGGTGGGGGCGCCCGCCTCGCCGCGCAGCTTCGCGAGGCCCCAGTCCATCACGTACACCTCGCCGAAACGTCCGATCATGACGTTGGCGGGCTTGATGTCGCGGTGCACGACGCCCTTGCGGTGCGCGTACGAGAGCGTCTCGCAGATCCGGAGGAACACCTGCAGCGTGCGCGCGAGCGAGCGTCCCTTGCCCTCGCGGTCCTTGCGGAACAGCTCGTCGAGCGTCTGGCCGTGGACCCGCTTCATCGTGAAGTACGGGCGCCCCCGCGCGTCGAGCCCCAGCTCGTGCACCGGCACGACGCCGGGATGGTCGAGCTGCGCGGTGACCTGCGCCTCCTCGAGGAGACGGCGGACCAGCTGGGTCGCGGGGCCGTCCGGGTCGTCGGGGTCGAGGCCGTCGTCGTCGAGGCGGACCCGCTTGAGCGCGAGCGGGCGGCGCAGCACCTCGTCTCGGGCCGCGACGACCTCGCCCATGCCGCCCGCGCCGATGGGCTCGCCGAGCCGAAGCCGTTCGTGCCCCGGCGCGCGGAGCGACTCGAGCGCGATCGTCGCGCGGGTCGCGTCCTCGATCGCGTGGGACGAGCCGCCCGTGGTGGGCGCCGCCGAGACCTCGTGCCACGCCCGCGCGACCTCGGCCTCGCGCCCGGGGAAGAGGCGCTGGTACGCCTCGAGCGGCCGGAGCGACCGTGCGGCGGCGTCGGACAGCAGGCGGTCGCGGATCGGGTCGGCCATCGGGCCGCGATCGTAGCCGGACGACTCCGCCGCCGACGACGCCCGCGGCCCGGGAGCCGACCGTCGGTGCGCGGGCGGGACTCGCGGGCTCGCGCGCGTCGGCCGGTGGGACGGGTCCCCGATCCGTGTCGCCCCGCCCCACCGCGCCGCGCCGCGCCGCGTCGCGCCGCACCGCACCGGGCCTAGCCCGCCGAATTCACGAGCCGACGAGGTCGGGGCGGCGTCTTGCGCCCGGGCGTGGCGCAGGGCCCGTCGGCGATTCGATGCGGGTCGCCACGCGTCGTCCGCTCCTCGGCGTGGTGCCAGAACACGCCGTCGTCGCGTCCGACCCGCGCCCGGGCGCGATCCGCGAGCCCCGACGGGGGCCTGACGTTCGTCCGGGGCTCGACGGGCCTCGGCGATCGCGCCGCACCGGGCTCGTCGCGGCCGGAGCCGTCCTGCCGCAGCCCTCCGAGGTCCGCTACCTTCCGCGCCCCGACGGGAGGTCGAGACCGTGCACGTCGATCCGCTGCTGCTCACGCTCGCCGCCGGCTTCACCCTCGCGGTGCTGCTCGGGCTCGCGGCCCACCGGCTCGGCCTCTCGCCGATCCTCGGCTACCTCGTCGCCGGCGTCGTGGTCGGCCCGCACACGCCGGGCTTCACGGCCGACGCCGCGCTCGCCGCGCAGCTGGCCGAGGTCGGCGTCGTCCTCCTGATGTTCGGCGTCGGGCTGCACTTCCACCTCGACGACCTCCTCGCGGTGCGCCGCGTCGCCGTGCCCGGGGCGCTCGTGCAGAGCAGCGCGGCGACCGCGCTCGGCGTCGCGCTCGGGCTCGCCTTCGGCTGGACGTGGGGCGAGGGGCTCGTGCTCGGGGCCGCGATCTCGGTGGCGAGCACGGTCGTGCTCATCCGCGTGCTGACGGCGCTGGGCACCCTCGAGACGCCCGCCGGGCACGTCGCCGTGGGCTGGCTGGTGGTCGAGGACCTGCTCACGGTCCTCGCGCTCGTGCTGCTCCCCGCCGCCGCGCCGGCGCTGCGGGGCGAGGCCGCCGACTTCGGGGCGATCGCGGGGGCGCTCGGGCTCGCGGTGGGCAAGCTCGCGCTGCTCGTCGCCGCCGTCGCCTTCGTCGGGAAGCGCGTGATCCCGGCGCTGCTCGCGCGCGTCGCGCGCACGCGGAGCCGTGAGCTGTTCACCCTCGCCGTGCTCGCGATCGCGCTCGCCGTCGCCGCGCTCGCGGCCGCGGGGTTCGGCGCGAGCCCCGCGCTCGGCGCGTTCCTCGCCGGGATGGTCGTCGCGGGCTCGGCGCTGCGCCACCAGGCCGCCGCCGACGCGCTCCCGCTGCGCGACGCCTTCGCCGTCCTCTTCTTCGTCGCCGCGGGCATGCAGTTCGACCCGCGCCTCGTCGTGGAGCAGCCGGTGCTGCTCGCCTCCGTGCTCGCGATCGTGCTCGTCGGCAAGCCGCTCGCCGCGCTGCTCGTCGTGCTCGTCCTCGGGTGGAGCGTCCGCACGGCGGTCACCGTCGCGTTCGCGCTCGCGCAGGTGGGGGAGTTCTCCTTCCTCCTCGCCGCGATGGGGCAGCGGCTCGACGTCCTCCCCGCGGAGGGCGGGGGGGCGATCGTCACCGCGGCGTTGCTCTCGATCGCGCTCAACCCGTGGCTCATGGGGCGCGTCGAGGCCGTCGAGGCGTTCCTGCGCGCGCGGCCGCGCCTGTGGCGCCTGCTCTCGCGCCGCGCCGACCGCGTCGCCGCGGCCCTCGCCCCCGCGGCCGCGCACGCCGCGCCGCAGGGCCGGCGCGCGATCGTCGTCGGGCACGGCCCCGCCGGGCGCGCCGCGTGCGACGCGCTCGCCCTGCGGGGCGTGACGCCGGTCGTGGTCGAGTCCAACGTGGACACCGTGCGCGAGCTGGTCTCCGACGGCCGTCGCGCCGTGTACGGCGACGCGCGGCGCGCCACGGTGCTCGAGGACGCGGGCCTCGTCGGAGCCGACGTGCTCGTGGTCTCGGTCGCGGCGGCCGACCTCGCCGCGCAGGCCGTCGTCGCCGCGCGGTCGCTCGACGCGGAGGTGCCCATCGTGGTCCGCACGCGCTACCTCGCCGAGCGCGAGGCGCTGCTCGGGCTGGGCGCCACGGTGGTCACCGTGGACGAAGAGGCGGTTGCGGGCGGGCTCTCGAGCTTCCTCCTGCGCGACGAGGTGCGCCGGCCGCCGCCCCCGCCCTCGTCGCCGGTGTGACGGCCGACGGGACCTCGGCACGGGCCGGCCTCCGGCGCGGGTCCCGGGGCGACGACGGGGACCGGCGGCCCCGGCCGACGCGGCTGCGCGGGCCGCGTATCTTCTGCCGGTGCCCACCGTCGAGCTGACGAGCCACCTGCTCCACCTGTTCCCCGCGCTGCGCGAGGGACCGCTCGTCGTCGAGGGGCGCACGGTCGCGGAGGTGGTCGCAGCGCTCGAGCGGCGCGCGCCGGGCTTCGCGTTCTACGTGTGCGACGAGGCGGGGCGCATGCGCCAGCACGTCCTCGCCTACGTCGGGGACCGGCGCGTGACCGACCGCGGCACGCTCTCCGATCCCGTCGGACCCGAGTCGAGGGTCCTGATCGTCCAGGCACTCAGCGGCGGGTAGGCTTCCCGCCCTCCGGAGGTCGTCATGTCCGATCGCATCCTCGTCGGGACCCGCAAGGGCACCTTCGCCGTCCGTCGCGGGCCGTCGGGCTGGAAGCCCTCCCTGCTCGGGCACGGCGGCCAGGGCGTCAACTACGCCGCGCGCGACCCGTTCACCGGCACGCTGTGGGCGCTGCTCGGCCACGGGCACTGGGGGGCGAAGCTCTCGCGCTCGAAGGACGACGGGGCGACGTGGGCCGACGCGCCGCAGGTGAAGTACCCCGCCGGGGCGCGGCACTACGTCCCGCCGCCGCCCAGCGAGACCGGCGCGGGCGAGGGCGCGCCGACGCTCAAGCCCGCGACGCTGCTCAAGCTGTGGGTGATGGACTTCCCGCGCAAGGGCCGCGTGCTCGTGGGCACGATCCCCGGCGGCCTCTTCGTCAGCGACGACGGCGGCGAGCACTGGGAGCTCAACCGCGGGCTGTGGGACCACGAGTCGCGAGGCGGCCCGCTCTGGGACGGGCCGGGCAACGGCACGACGAAGTGGTTCGGCACGCCGGCCGCCGAGGGCGACTTCGCCCCGGGGATCCACTCGGTCGTCACGCACCCGAAGGACCCCGACCACTGGATCGTCGCGATCTCGACCGCCGGCGTGTTCGAGACCCGCGACGCGGGACGGACGTGGCGGTCGCGCAACCAGGGCCTCGTGATGGACTACGCGCCCAACCCGACCGACGAGTGGGCCGGCCACGACCCGCACCTCGTCGTGCGGTGCCCCAACCAGCCGCAGTGCCTGTGGCAGCAGAACCACTGCGGTGTGTTCTTCAGCGACGACGGCGCCGCGACGTGGCGCAAGGTGAGCGCGCCCGACGCCGGTGCGCACTTCGGCTTCCCCGTGGCGGTGGACCGCGACGACGGCCGCACGGCGTGGCTCGTCCCGGGCAAGTCGGACATGCACCGCACGACGATCGACGGCGGGCTGATGGTCGCGCGCACCACCGACGGCGGGACGACGTGGACGCAGCTCCGCAAGGGGCTCCCGCAGGAGCACGCCTACGACGTCGTCTACCGCCACGCGCTGCACGGGGACGGCGACCGGCTCGCCTTCGGCAGCACCACGGGCAACCTCTACGTCAGCGAGGACCGTGGCGACTCGTGGCGGACGGTGGCGAACAACCTCCCGCCCGTCTACAGCGTCCGGTTCGGCTAGGAGCCCGTCCGGAGGACGGGCTCCAAGGGGGACGGACGCAGCGGCAGAGACTTGAGCGGAGGCGTACACGGAGGCGGGTGCGCCGACGGAAGCGGCAGCCGTCGCGGAGGCGGGCGTCGATGCGGACGAGAGTGGGGGGGCGGACGCGCCGACGAAGGGGGCCGCCTCCGCGCGAGCGAGCCCGCGCGTCGCGAGGCGAGCGGGGGGCCCGAGCCCGCGCGGGGGGCCCGAGCCCGCGCGGGGGCCCGCGCCGGACCGCGGTGCGCTGGGGCTCGCTCGGGTCCTCACACGTCGGGGAGGGTGGCGAGGTCGACCGAGAAGCGGTAGCGGACGTCGCCGCGGACGACGCGCTCGTAGGCCTCGTTGACCTTCGACATCGGGATCACCTCGACGTCGGAGACGATGCGGTGCGCGCCGCAGAAGTCGAGCATCTCCTGCGTCTCGGCGATCCCACCGATCAGCGAGCCGGCCAGCCGCCGGTTGCCGTGGATCAACGCGAAGGCGTCGAGCGGCGTCGCCGTCGGCGGGACGCCCACGAGCACCATCGTGCCGTGCGGGCGCAGCGTCGAGAGGTAGTCGCCGAAGTCGTGCGGCGCCGAGACGGTGTCCACGAGCAGGTCGAAGCGCTCGCCGATCGCCTCGAAGGACGCGGCGTCGCGCGTCACGCAGAACGCGTGCGCCCCGAGCCGACGCGCGTCGGCCTCCTTCTTCGACGACGTCGAGAGCACGGTGACCTCGGCGCCCATCGCGGCGGCCAGCTTCACCGCCATGTGCCCGAGCCCGCCGAGCCCGGCGACGGCGACCCGGGTCCCGCGCTGGCACCCGTACGCCCGCAACGGGGACCACGTCGTGATGCCCGCGCACAGGAGCGGGGCCGCGGCCTCGGGGGCGAGGCCGTCGGGGACGCGCAGCACGAAGCGCTCCGTCACGACGAGGCGCTTCGAGTAGCCGCCGAAGGTCGGCGTCACCCGGTCCATCTCCGTGCCGTTGTAGGTCCACGCGCACCCGGCGTCGCAGAACTGCTCGGTGCCGTGCCGGCAGGGCACGCAGGTGCGGCACGCGTCCACCATGCAGCCCACGCCCACGAGGTCGCCGACGCGGACCCGGCGGACGGTCGCGCCGACGCGACGCACGCGGCCGACCACCTCGTGCCCGGGCACCATCGGGAAGGTCGCGCCCGACCACTCGTCGCGCGCCTGGTGGATGTCGGAGTGGCAGATGCCGCAAAACAGGACGTCGATCTCGACGTCGTCGGCGCGCGGTTCGCGGCGGTCCACGACGAACGGGACCAACGGGCGGCCGGCGGCGGGGGCGGCGTACGCGGCGACGCGGGTCATGTCGGTCCTCCGCGCGGCGGCCACGGTCGCCGCGGAGGCGGAGCCTAGCGCCGCGCCGAGGGGCCGACGCACCTCGGCGGGGAGCGAAGCGGTCCTGAATCCGGCCGGTCGGCTCGCGGTACAAGGGAGACGTTCCCGTGCTGCGGAGGCACCCCGTGCGCACCCTGAGCCGCGTCGCCGTCGTCGTCGCGTCGGTCCTGCTCGCGTCGCCTGCCCGTCCCTCCTTCGCCGAGCCCGACCCGGCGGCCGCCCGGGCCGAGCTGGTCGCGAAGGTGCTCTCGGGGCCGAGCGACGTCCGCAAGGCGGCGATCCGCCAGCTCCTGACCGACGACAAGGACGGCGAGGGGGTCAAGGCCGTCGCGGGCACGCTCGCCGTCCTCGAGAAGGAGAAGGACGCCTCCGCCGAGATCGAGGTCGTGCGAGCCTTGGGGCGTCCGGGGCTCGTCGGCGCGGTGCCGGGGCTGTGCTCGGTGCTCGACTCGAAGGACGAGCTGGTGCGCGGCAACACGGCCGTCAGCCTCGAGTACGTGGGAGACGCGTCCGCCGTGACGGCGCTGCTCGGGCGGCTCGACCGCGAGAAGAGCGAGATCGTGCTCTGCCACGTCCTGCGCGCGCTCGGGCGCTGCGGCAAGGGCGACGCCAAGGTGAGGACGGTGCTCGACAAGCGGGTGACGTCGAGCAAGAACGAGGCGGTCTCGTGCGCGGCGGTCGTCGGTCTCGCGAACTTCGCGGGCGACGGCGCGGCGGCGCGCACGATGGAGGATCAGCTCCAGAAGGTCGGGCCGCCGGCCTTCGGACGGCGGGGCGGCGGCGGGGAGAACAGCCTCAAGCGCTCCTACCTCGCGTGGGGGATCGCGGTCGTCGGCGACAAGAAGAGCGGCCCGTTCGTCCGCGAGAAGCTGATGAAGCCCCTCGGGCACGTCGTCGGCGGACCGCTCGTGGACGGGGTGTTCGCCTTCTACACCGCGGTGGCCGAGGTGTGCGAGGGCAAGGCCGACTCGATGGCTGCCGTCGAGGGCGGCGTCCGGACCGTGCTCGGGATGTACGGGAACCCGCTCGCCGACGAGTGCCGCAAGGGACGCGGCGACGCGGGCTACACGCCGCTGGCGGAGTGGTAGCCGCCCGCGCGGCACTCCGGTCGCAGCCCGCGCCGTTGCGGCGCGGCGGGCGCGGTCAGGGGGCGCGGGGGGCGCCCGGCTCGGCGGGACGCGACGCGGGGGGGCTCGCGGGCTCGGGGGCGTGGGTCGGGTCGGGGGCGCGCCGCTCCGCGGCGCCGCGGGACACTCAGGTCTCGCAGCCGAGCGCGGGCAGCACCCAGCGCTGCAGTGCGTACCAGCCGGCCACGAAGGCGACGATCGTGAGGATCGCGCCGATCGTGCTGCGGAGGTCGGAGGTCGCGGCGGCCATGCGCCCGTTCTACCCCGTCGCCGGGGGCGTGACCCGGCGGGGCGGGCGGCCGGCCACCGCGGCCTCGATCGCGTCGTGGAGCGTCGCCTCGAGCGCCCGGGCGGCGGGCCCCGCCTCGGGGTGGCCGAGGAGGTCCACGAGCGCGGTCGGGGGGATCGTCGCCACGCGCGACCACCCCGGGGCGACCTCGAACACCGAGAGCGGGTAGGCGTCCTTCGCGGCGGGCGACGAGACGGCGTCGGCCGGCACGCTCGGGAGGGGGTCGGCGAGCTCGATCACGTAGGACGGGCGACCGTCACGCCCGCCCGGGGTGGGCGTCGTGCGCAGGACGACGAGGCCGCGGGCGCGGCAGTGCGCGACGAGGTCGGCCACGACGTCGGCGGCGGGGCGGGGGGCGTCGTGGGTGATGCGCAAGGGGGGCTCGGCTGGGGGCGGGCGCGCGTAGGCTGCGGCCCGGAGGCTACCTGATGTCGAGGCTCGTCTGGATCGCGGTCGGCGGCGCGGCCGGGAGCGTGGCGCGGGCCCTGCTCGCGGGCGCGGTGCGCGGCCTGACGGAGCACCCGTTGCCGGTCGGCGTGCTCGCGGTCAACGCCGTCGGGAGCCTCCTCGCTGGCGTCCTCGCGGGCCTCTGGGCGGGGGGCGGCGCGTCCGAGGCGGTGCAAGCGCTGCTCATGGCGGGCTTCCTCGGGGGCTTTACGACCTACTCGGCGTTCAACCAGGAGACCCTCTGGCTGCTCGAGAAGGGACGGGTCGGCGTGGCCGCGGGCCACGTCGCGCTCACGGTCGCCGTGTGCCTCGCCCTCGGGATCGCCGGGATGGCCGCCGGGCGCGCGCTGCGGTGACGGACGCGGCGGCGAGGGCGTCGGCGCGCCCTCGCTCAACCTCGGGCGGTGCCGCGCCGATCGAACGCAGCAGGGCCCGGCCGCGGGGTCGGGGTCGGTCCGCGCAGGGCCCGGTCGAGGTGCCGCATGTGGGTCGCGATGAGCCGGACGACCGCCGCCGTGGTGGTGGCAGGGACCTTCCTCGCGGGCGGGATCGCCGGCTGGTGCGTCCGCGGCGGTCCCGGCTCGACGCCGTCCTCGCCGCCGCTCTCGGTCTCCGCGACGCCGCCGACACCGACGCGCGTGGACCTTCCGGCGCCGCCCTCGACGAAGGCGGCGACGGTCCCGAGCCGCAGCACGCCGGCCCCCGTCCCCGCCGTGGTCAAGCCCTCGCCCACGGCTGGCCACTGGTACCGACTCTCGGCCAGCGACACGCTGTCCGAGATTGCGCGACGCGCGTACGGCACGACGAAGCGGACCGTGGACGTGGTGGCGGCCAACCCGGGCCTCGACCCCCAGCGCCTGCAACCGGGCCAGCTCGTCTACCTGCCTCGCGCCAACGAGTCGGCTCCGCCCGCCCCGCCGCCGAGCCCGGCGCGCACCCCCTCGCCTGCGCCGGCGAAGGCGACGAAGTAGGTCCCGCGCGCTAGGAGCCTGTCGGGGAAACGGCGCGCAGCGCCCGTTTCCCCTTCCAGGCTCCTAGGCGGCCTCGGCGTGGGGTAGCCTCGCGTCGTGGCCTCGACCTACCTCATCGACGCGCACAACGCGCTCTTCCGCTTGGTCGAGCGCCCGCCGCGGCACGCCGAGGGCGTGCGGCGCGCGGTGGTGACGCGCGCCAAGGACGCACTGCGGCGGCGCGGCGAGGCGGGGGCCCGCGCCCACTTGGTCTTCGACACCGCCGAGGCGGGGCGCAGTCTCGCGGGCACGCACGGCCGCGACGGCGACGTGACGTGGTCGTACGCGGCCGGCTCGGCCGACGAGGCGATCCTGCGCCTCGTGCGCGAGCACGCGGGGGCGGGCGGCGGGCGGGTCGCGGTGGTGACCGACGACCGCGAGCTGCGCGGGCGGGCGGGGCAGCTGGGCGCCGTCGCGATGCGCCTGCACGAGTGGTTCGACGCCCACGATCGGTCGGCGACGCCTCGGACGGCGACCGCGGGCCCCGCGCTCTCGGCCTCCGACTTCGGCCTCCCCACGGACGCGATCGACCTCGACGCCACCGACCCCGACGCGCTCTGACCCGGGCCCGGGCCGAATCCGCGCGCCCCGCCCGGGGCCCGCCGTGCGTCGGGCGCTCGCCCCGCCCCGTCGGTTTCCCCGGCGGACCGGCGAGACGTTCGCCCTCGCTCCGCGCTCGTGGTCCGAGTTCCGCTCCGGGCGCGTCCCGTTCTCGTCGCCCGCGCCTCCGTCCATCTCTTCCTTGTCTTCCTTCAACTCCGTCCGCCTCCGCTTCCGCCCCATAGGAGCCCGTCCCGGGCGCTCACCTCCCGTCGTCCCGCCCCCGCGACGGGCTCCTACCCGGGCCGGAGCACCTTCATGACGACCGTGGAGAGGGGCGCGAGGAGGCGGAGCAGGATCGCCTGGCCCTCGCTCTTGCCGAGGTCGCGGTAGAGGCGCTCGATGTGGTCGAGCTCGAGGATCGCGAGGATCACGTCCACGCGCGCGCCGAGCTCTTCGTTGGTCACCGGCGGCTGGAGGTCGTCCACGAGCGACATGCGGTCGCGTGCGCTGCGGACGTGGGTCGCGAGCCGGTGCGTCTCCTCGCGCACCGAGCGGGCGACGCGCGCCTTGAGGCGGATCCAAGGCGGGACGAACGAGAGCAGCAGGAGGCCGGCGGTGGCCCAGAGGCGGATGTAGTCGGTGGTCTGGCCGCGCGAGAAGAAGACGTAGAGCGCGGTCGCCACGGTGTAGCCCACCATCACCGACGCGCCCTGCGCGCTCATGAGCAGGAAGGGGCGGTAGTGGCGCTCGTGGAGCATCGACTCGAGCGGCGCGGCGAACGCGTGGCGCTCGATCGTGCGGATCGTCAGCGCGGCGAACGACACCAGCAGCACCCACGTGTACGCGTTGAGGATCCACTGCAACGTCCAGAGCGCGCCGAGCAGGTGGTCGCTCAGCGCGACGTCGCCGAGCGACCCCTGCGAGTCGGGGCCGTCGAGGAACGTCCGCCCCGAGAGGTGGACGAGGTCCACGTACACGAAGGGCGCGGCGGCCAGCACCGCGGCGCACAGCCCGCGCCAGCCGAGCAGCGCCCCGACGACGGGGCGCGCGTCGGCGGCCGCGGCGGGCACGAGGTAGGCGAGGCCGGCGGCGAAGTGGCGCGAGTACGACGTGACGAAGAGGCGCACCACCACGAGGTGGACGGTGAAGTAGAGCGGTTGCGCGAGCCAGTCGCGGCTGTGGAGGAACTTCGCGCGGTCGCGCGCGAAGACGAGCGCCACGACCCACACCAGCAGCGGCAGCGCGACCGCCGCCGCCACGAAGGGCGCCGCCTTGGCCGGGAGCCACCGGTCGATGAGCGCGCGCTCGCCGCCCGACAGCGTCAGCCGCGCCCTCGGATCGTCGTCGTCGTCGGGGGGGAGCAGCGTCCCCTTGAGGAAGGCGAGCGGGTCCACGCGGTCACTCGGGGTCCCGCGCCACCACGTGCCAGCCCGCGTCGCTCTCCACGGGCGCGGAGACGTCGCCGCCCTTGAGCTTGCTCATCCCCGCCACGAGCGCGCCGCCGTAGCGGCACAGGACGAGCCCCGTGACGACGCCGCGCGTCTCCTTGGTCAGCGGGTCCTCCGAGAGCGTGGCGACGGCCTCGCCGGGGTCGTCGGTGGGCGCGCCCTTGCGCGTGGCCTTCCACGACGCCGCCGCCTCGGTGGCCTTCGCCTTCGCCGCCGGACGCGGGGGCGCCGTCGGCGGGGCGCCGCGCCCGCCCTGCTCGAACACGAGCACGTGGCGGAAGCCCTTGCCCTTGGCCTTGGCGGCGGGGGACTCGGGCGGCGGGCGCACCTCGTCCTCGGGTTGGCCCGGGACGTGGAGCACGTCGCTGCCGCCCTTGCTGTCCATCACCCACGCGACCATCTCCTGCGCGTAGCCGAGCGGCGGGAGGTCGTGCCCGAGGCCCTCGACGGCGAGGCAGCGGCCGACGACGGTCTTCTCCGCGGCGGCGACCGCGGCGGGGAAGCCGGCGAAGTTGGGGTCCTTCGTGCCGATGCAGACCGCGGCGCGCGCACCCTTGACGCTCGCGTCGGGCGTGCGCGGCGCGGCCGTCGTGTAGAGGCCGACGAAGGCCGACGGCCGGGCGGCGTACGTCGCGAGTGTCATCGTGCCCCCGGCGCTGTGGCCCATGATGATCACGCGCTTGGGGTCGATGGGGTGCTTGGCGAGCGCCGCGTCGAGGCACGCGAGGATGCCGGCCACGTCGGCGCCGTCCCACGAGTGGCCCTCGCCCCGGTCGGTCTGCAGCGTGCCCGAGCCCTCGCACGCGAGCACGAACGCCCCGCGCGGGTCGCCGATCATCGCGGCGTGCCCGAGCATCCCCGTCGCGGTGCCTCCGTGCCCGTGGAGGATGACGATCAGCTCGCCCTTCTTGCCCTCCTCGGGGGGCGTCGCGGGCGGGCGGAAGTAGGCCTTGAGCGGCCGCGGCGAGGACACGCGCAGGACGGTGCGGCCGTCCTCCTCGGTCCACTCCGGCGGCTTCGACGCCTCCTTGGGCGCGCCGCCCTTGCCGGCGGCGCCCCGGGCCCCGGCGACGAGGGCGACTGCGGCGAGCAGCAGGGCCACGAGCACGGACGGGGCGCGCATGGGCTCCATGCTACGCCCCGACCGGACCCGACGCACCGGCGAGCGCAGGGGGGCCGGCGCCGTGCGGCGCTACCGCAGCGCCTTGGCGGTGGCCTCGACGAGGCGGGCGACGTCGGTCTTGGGGACCGCGCAGAGGCCGAGGCGCAGCGCGCCCTCGATGGGCACGACGAAGACGCCGTCCGCCTTCATGCGCAGCGCGGCCGCGTCGGCGTCGCGGGCGAACACCGTCGTGAAGAACCCGCCGTCGTAGCGCGGGTGGGGCAGCGAGAGGCGCGCCGCCGCGGCGTTGAACGCCTCGACGCGCTCGTTGAGCAGCCGCACGAGGCCCGCGCGCTCGCCGTCCACCGCGGCCCGCAGCGCGGGGTCGGTGAGCAACCGCGTGACCGCCGTCATGCCGCCGCGGTTGCAGTTGCTCCACGTGCCGCGGCACGCGTAGGTGAGCGCCGCGCCGATCTCGGCGCGCTCGGCGGCGTCGGGGACGAGGGCGACCAGCGCGCCGACGCGCAGGCCGTAGTGCGTGAAGGTCTTGCTCGCGCTCCACGCCACGAGCACGAGGGCCCGGTCGGCGACGGGCTCGAGCGCGGCCAGCGGGCCGCCGACGCCGCCCGTGGGCCCGTAGGCCGAGTAGGCGGCGTCGATCACGACCGTGACGGGCGCGCGGGCGGCGTGGCGCGCGATCGCCTCCGAGGTCGCGCGCCAGTCGGCGGCGTCCATCGAGTACCCGGTCGGGTTCTGGCAGGGGTCGTTGAGGAAGAGCAGGACCCGGCCCTGCGTCGCGACGTGGTGCGCGAGCGCGCGGTCGAGGGCCGCGACGTCGAGCCCACCGGACGCCGAGAACATCGAGAACGTGTCCACGCGCCGCTCGTGCTCGTCGGCGATCGTGGCGTAGGGGTTCCAGTAGTACGACGTCGTCAGGATCGCCTGGCCGGGCTCGAGGAAGGTCGAGATCGCGTGCCGCAGCGCGCCCGTGCCGCCGGGCGTGGCGGCCGCGACCGCCTTCGCGGCGAGGTCCTTGCGCGCCCCGAACACGTCGTCCACCACGGCCTTGAGGAACGGCGCGCTGCCGGCGATCGGCGCGTAGCCCGCCCAGTCCGCCGGCCCGACCTCTCGGATCGCGCGCGTCGCCGTCGGGAGCACCGCGAGGCTGCCGTCGTCGGCGAGCAGGCTGCCCAGCGTCGCGTTCACCACCGCCTCGCCCCGCGCCTTGCGGGCCGTCGCCTCGGCGTTGAGCGCGAAGATCGGGTCGTCGCCGGGGCGGCCGCGGCGCGAGGTGGGGAGGTGGGACGCGAACGAGCGGACGGCGGGGATCGTCGTGGTCACGAAGGGTCAACCGGGGGGGCGATCGGCGAATCGTAGCGACCCGCGGTCGGCCCGCGCGCTTTCGCCGCGGCCGGCCCGGGGGCGAGCGGCGCGCGGTCGAGGGCCCGCGCGCGCGAACGCGGACGTCCGTCCCGTCGCGCGACGGGCGCGATCGCGGCGTCGGGCGCTACCTCGGCGTCGGGGGCGCGGCGGGCGCGGGCGTCGGGAACCACCACGTCCCCGCGGCGAAGTCGAGCCGGAACGACGCCCGCGCGAGGTCGTCGAGCCCGATCCACACCTCGACGTCGCGCCCCCGCGGCGTGAGCCCGGTCCACGGGGCCGTCGTCTTCGCGTCCACCTCGAGGCACAGGGCGCCCCGCGCGTCGAAGAGGCGGTAGCGCCCCGGGCGCGACGTGCGGCGCACGAGGCTGGTCGGCGTGCCGGTGTCCACGAGCGCGAACACCCGACGCCCGCGCTCGTCGACCAACGCGACGACCGGGAAGCCGGGCGCCTCGAGGCGCACCGTCCCCGGGCGCGCGTCGGTGTTGGGTGAGGTGCCCTGCTCGAGCGCCCAGCGGTCACCCGCCGCGTCGTGCACCAGCGCGAGCGACCCCAGCCACGCCATGCCGGCGATGTTGGCCGGCCGGCGCAAGTCGTGCCCGCGCTCGAGGAAGAACGCGGGCACCTGCTGCGCCACGAGGCCCCCGACGTCGAGCGAGGGGAGCACCCCGTCGCGCCCGTCGAACGACGACGCGCCGTCGTTGGCCGACAGCCGCAGCCGGCGGCGGTCCATCGTCGCGGTGGACGCCGCGGGCGCCGTCATCGACACGAACGCGCACGACGTGCCGGTGTCCACGAACAGCTCGGTGGTCGTCCCGCGGGCGTCGCGGGCGTCGGCGACGAGCCGCGCGCGCGGCTGCTCGGGCGGGCCTCGGCGCACGAGGGGGGCCCGCGCGCCGGTCCAGCGCAGGAGCAGCGGGCCCGACGCGTCGTCGAAGCCGCAACGCGACGAGAGCGGCGGGACGGGCTCGAGCGACTCGGGGGGCACGTGCGCGACGCTCGACGACGGCGCGGCCGGCGCGGGGGGCATCCCGGCGGGCGAGCGGCGGTCGCCGGTCCCGGCGGTGCAGGCGGCGAGCGCCACGGACGCGGCGAGCGACGACAGGAGGGACGCGCGGACGCGACGAGGGCGCACGAGGGCTCCGGCGGGGCGCCGAGAGCATCGCCGACGCGCAAGGGTCGCGCGCGCGTCGCGCGGACGGAGCGCGCGCGGGCGCGCCCGGCGCGGCGGCGCCGGCCGCGGGACCGCGGTGACCCGGGCCGACCGACGTGCGTCCGCCGTCGGTCCGCGAGCGCGACCGGGGCCGGTCGTGAGGGCGGCGCCCGGGACGCCCCGTCCTCAGCGCCGCGCGCGCGGCGCGTCGTCCTGCGCGCGCAGGGCGTCGAGGTCGGCGAGGAGCGCGTGGAGCGGTTCGCGCCACGCCGGGCCGAACGGCACGACGAGCAGCTCGGCCACGAGCGAGCGCGCGCCCTGGAGTCGCGTGGCCGCGCCCCCGCCCGCTTCCGCGATGGCGGCGAAATGGTGGACCAGCCCGTCGGGCCCGCCCGGCCCGGCGCTGATCGTGTCCACGCGCGCGGCGCTCTCGAACAGCGGGTCCTCGCGCGCCGCGCGGATCGCGCGGAGCAGCGGCGCGACGTCGCCCTCGTGCGGCGGGGCGTCGCCGAGGACCACGACCGCGCGCACCGCCTTGCGCGACCAGCGCACCGCGCCCGGCTCGAGCGCGAGCCGGACCGCGCGGTCCACGCCCTCCTCCTCGTCCTCGCCGCCGTCGGCGACGACGCGCGCGAGGGCCCGCTCGAACGCGCCCACGTCGGGCGTGAGCCGCACGCGCAGCCGCGCTTCGTCGCGGTAGGTGACCAGCCCGACGCGCAGCTGCGGGGCGAGGTCGCGCAGGCGCGCGAGCAGGTCGCGAACGCCCGCCTTGGCAGCGTCGATCACCTCGAGCATCGACGCGGTCTCGTCGAGGCAGACGACGACTTCGAGACCCTCGCGCGCGATCCGGTCGAGCTCGGCGTACCGCCGCACGGCGAGCGGGGCCACGGTCACCGTCTCGCCCGGCGCGAGCCCGGCGGGAGGCCGTGCCTGCGCACGCGTCCGCGCCGCGCGCTCGGCGACGAGGCGTGCCTCGACCTCGAGCCCGAGACGTCCTTTGGCCCACCACGCGCGCAGCGCGTCGGTCTCGCGCGGCAGGCGCACGGGCGGCAGGGCCGAGAGCGTCGAGAGCGCCCGCGTGCGCACGCTCGCCTGCGGCGCGTCGAGGAGCGCGACGAGGCGTTCGGCCAGCGCCACGCCGCCCTCCGCGAGGAGCTCGTCGCGCGGGCGCCCGTCGAGGGCGGCGAGCAGCAGCGCGACGACGCGAGGGTCGCGTTCCCGCGCGAGCGCCGGCGTGAGCGCGGCGACGACGCCGTCGTCGGAGCGGAAGCGGAGCTCGCGCGCCGCGAGCGCGCGGCAGAGCCAGTCGGGGCGTGCCAACCAGGCGCGGTACGCGGCGACGTCGGGCGCGCGCGCCTCGTCGGCGTCGGCGGCGTCGGGGGCCGCGGGGCGGCGCACGGGCCCGAACGGGTCGGCGTCTTCCGCGCGCGAGGGCGTCGCCACGGCCGTGGCGAGCACGAGCAGGGCCCCGGCGGCGACGTGGAACGACGGCGGGGGGCGGTGCGTGCGTCGCATCGACGGTGCAAACGTGGGCGAGCGCGACCCGCCGCCCCCGGACGCAGGGCATGATGGGCCCCGCCCCGGTCGGATGCCAAGGGCGCGGAGGGAGCGCATGCGGGTCGTGTCGGTGCAAGTCGGACGCGTGACCGAGATGCCGGGGCCGGGGGCGGAGCTCCGCTCGGCGATCGACAAGCGACCCGTCGCGGGCCCCGTGGCGGTCGGTCCGCTCGGCCTCGAGGGCGACGAGGTCGGGCACCCGCGGTCCCACGGGGGGCCGGAACGCGCGCTGCTCTTCGTCTCGGCGGCCGCGCTCGCCGCGTGGTCGGCACGCTGCGGTCGCACGCTCTCGCCGGGGGCGTTCGGCGAGAACGTGACCGTCGAGGGCCTCGACGACGCCAGCGTCTTCCTCGGCGACGTCCTGCGGTGGGGGCCCGTCGAGCTGCAGGTGACCTCGGCGCGGATGCCGTGCGAGACGCTCGCGCGCAACCTCGGCGACCCGCAGGCCGTGGCCGCGCTCTCGGCGCCCCACCGCGCCGGGTGGTACCTGCGGGTCCGCGTCGGCGGGCGCGCGGGGGCCGCGGACCGCCTCGAGGTCGTGTCGCGCGGCGACGCGGCGTGGACCGTCGAGCGGGCGGCGGCGGTCTACGCCGACAAGCGAGACATCGCGGGGGCGGAGGCCCTGCTCGGGGTGGCGGGGCTTTCGTCGGCGTGGCGCGAGCGGCTGGGCGCCCGGGTCTCCGGGGGCTCGACCGGAGGAAGGTAGGATCTCGCGGTGACCTCGACCCCGTCCGACCCCGCCCGCCCCGACGGCGAACCGGTGGACCCGATGGTCCTCGGCCAGCTCCGCGCGCTCGGCGGCGACGACGCGGGCTTCCTCGAGGGCATCGTGCGGTCGTTCCTCGCCCACACCGAGCGCGCGGTCGTCGAGCTGCGCGCGGCGGCGACGAGCGGCGACCGCGAGCGGTTGCGCCGCGCGGCGCACGGGCTCAAGGGGAGCGCGGGCAACCTCGGCGCCAAGCCCTTGGCGGCGCTGGCGCGGCGCGTCGAGGAGGCGGCGGTCGCGGGCGGCGACGCGCGGCCGGTGGTGGAGTCGGTGGCCTCGGAGGCCGAGCGCGTGCGGCGACGGCTCTCGATCGAGCTCCCCGAGACACGCGCGTGAGCGACGCCCTCCGCGAGACGCCGCGTCGCTTGGCGCTCGACCTGACGGCGCAGCGCCTCACGGTCGAGTGGCACGACGGGCACCGCTCCGAGTACGACGCGGGCTACCTCCGCTTCGTGTGCCCGTGCGCCGGCTGCCGCGGGCACGCGCCCGGCGAGGTCGTGCCGCCGTCGTGGGCGCAGTCCAAGGACGTGCGCGTCGTGGGCGGGGCCGGCGTGGGCGGCTACGCGATCCAGCTCTCCTTCTCCGACGGGCACGCGACGGGCATCTACTCGTTCGACCGCCTCCGCGACGCGTGCCCCTGCCCCGCGTGCGGCGGCGGCGCGCCGCGCGGCGGCTGAGGTACCGGGGAGGGCCGGGCGATGAGAGGGGGGGCGTCGTCGACGAGGCTGGCGGGGGTCGTGCTGTTCGTGCTCGCGACGGCCCCGGCGCTGGGTCACGCGGACGGCGAAGACGCCGCGGCGATCGTGCGCCGCACCTCGGTGGAGGTGGCCCGAGCCCGCGACCTCGACGTCGCGGTCGCAGCGGCGACGGAGGGGGTGGACGCGCTCGCGCGGCTCGGGCACGTGGACGACGACCACGCGGCGGCGCTCTACGGGGTGCTCGCGACCGCGCTCGCGGCACGCGACGGGCGGCTCTACGACGGGGCGGCGCCCGCTCCGGCGCACCTGACGGCGCGAAAGGTCCGCCCTGCGGATCCCGGGCCCGGCGAGTCGGGCCCTTTGCGCCCGTCGTGGCTCGTCGCCGGCCCTGCGCTCGCGCTCTACGATCGGGCACTCCTGAGGTCCGACGGGTCGATGCGACCGGTGGGACGGGGCAACGGGACGGCGGAACGGGCGGCGTCGCTGTTCGCCCAGGTCGGTGACCCCGTCCGGGCGGCGAGGACGCGGATCGCCCTCGCCGCGTCGTGGGTCGAAGAGCTCCGCCGCGCCGACAACTCGATCATGGTGCGCGACTTCCCCCTGCTCTCGGCCGCGCATGCGCTCGGCGCGTGCGGGCCGGACGCCGAGCACCTGGCGGAGTGGCGAGAGCTCCGGCGGCGGGTGGACGAGGCCCTCGATGTGCTCGCGGCGCGGGCCGACCGACTGCGCGCGAGGGCGGGCGGGCACGCCAGCTACGCGGAGGTGCTCGGTTCGCTGCGGCTCGCGAGCGCGCGCATCCGTCCCCACGACGAGGCGGGGCGTCGCGCCGCGCTCGACGACGTGGGCGTCGTCCGCGACGTGGCGGGCGCGCAGCTCCGAGCTCTCCCGGGTGACCAGACCTTCCTCTCGCACCTCGAGGACGCGGCGAAGCTCGAGGTCGAGCTCTGCCGCGACGTCGGGGACGGCGCGGGGATGCGGGCGGCGCTGGAGCGGTTGGGGGCGCGGTTCGCGACCGACGCGGCGTGGCAGCAGGCCGACGGGCGGGCGAAGCTCGCGGAGTTCCCGTCGCTCGGGACGCCGTGGGCCGACGTCGCGGTGCTCGAGGCGCTCGCGGTCGCCGTCGCGGACCGGGACCCGGCGAAGGCCGTCGCGGCCCGGCTCTCGGCCGTGCGGGCGCTGCCGCCGACGGCGTTCACGCAGGCCACGGTCGCCGCCGTGGCGTCGGACCCGACGCTCCCGGCCCGCGTCCGGTTCGGGGCCCGTCTCGACGAGGCGCGTGTCGCCTTCGGCCGCGCGCGCCTCGACGAAGGCCGCGCGGCGCTGGAGGCGGCGCGGGCGGTGGCGACGGGCACGCCCGACCTCGACGCCGACCTCCCCTCGCTGGCGTGGGCGCTCGAGTGCCGGCGCATCGGTCGGACCGGTGAAGCGCTCGACGCGTGCATGGCGATCCTTCGCGTGCGACCCGAGCACGTCATGCCGACGAGCTGGACGGGGACACGCGCCGCGGTGACCGCGGCGCAGCTCTTCGCCGCGACCGCGAACTACGACGCCGCGCACGCGGTCGTGGACCGGCTGGTCGCCGCGCTCCGCAAGGACGCGCCGCTCCACCGGGCGCTCGCCGCGCCGGCGGGCCCCGCGGAAGGCCCGACGGCGTCGGCCTATGCCGCCGCGGTGGACCTCTCGGGCCTGCGCGACCTCTGCGACCAGCTCGGTCGCGCCGACGACGCGGGGTACTTCGCGGGGCCGATCGGCGCGCCGTTGGCCCGCCCCTTCCCGACGGCGTTCGACCGGCTCGCGCAGGGCGACGTCGCGGCGGCCGTGGACGCGGCGCGCACGGACCGCGGCGTCGGCACGGAGGCGCCCGTCGTCCCCGGCGACGCCCGCATGGTGCTGGCCGACGTGCTCCTCTCGGCCGGGGAGAGCGAGGAGGCTAGGGCGGTCGTCGAGGAGGTGGACCGCGCGATCCGAGCGCGCGCCAGCCCCGAGGGCGCGTCCCACGAGCTCCGCGTCGGGGTGTGGGCGCAGACGCGGCTCGCCGAGCTCGCGGCGTCCCGGGGCGACCTCGCGGCGGCGCGGGCGCACGCCAACCGGGCGCGCGCCCTCGTGCGTCTCACCGACGTCGTCGCGCGCGACGACCACGACCCCGAGCGTCGGCGGTGGGCGCGGCGGGACCCCGCGGCCTCGCCCGGCGACCGCGTGGGGCTCGACGCCGCCGAGACGCTGTTCCGGCGCGTCCCCCTCCTGCTCGCGCGGCTCCTCGTGGCCGACGGCCTCCCCGACGAGGCGCGCTACGTCCTCGAGGCCGAGCTTCGCATCCACGACGGCGCGGTGCCGGTCGAGGTCCCCGACCGGGCCGCGATCCTCGTGCTCCTCGGTCGCGTGGAGGCGTCCACGGGCGCGGTGGCGAGCGCGCGCGGCCACCTGCGCGAGGCGGTCGCGCTGCTCGACCGCAGCCGGGCGCGGGCGCCGTCGGAGCTCGTGGAGGCGCTCGTCGCGGTGGGGGACGTCGAGCACGGCGCCTCCGCCGTGGAGGCGGCGCTCGGGGCCTACACCCGAGCGTCCGACGTCGCACGTCGCGAGCTGTCCGCGTCCCATCCGCTGGCCATCCACGCGAGCGTCGGGCGGGCACGCTGCCTCGCGGCCGCCGGACGCGTCGACGAGGCGGTCTCCGCGCTGCGCGCGGTCGTCGGCGACGTCGCGTCGAGGAACGCGCGACTCCTCCCCGCGGCGCCCTCCGGCGAGCGGGCTGGCCTCCTGCGGGTGACCGCGGAGGTCACCGACGCGTGGTGCGGGGTCTCCGAGGCCCTCCCGCTCGCGGGGTACGAAGAAGTGCTCCGGCTCCGGGGCAGCTCGACCGACGCGGTGGCGGCCGAGACGCGCGCCTTCACGGCGGCCGACGGTGCGGGGCGGGCACGCCACGTCGAGCTGCGTGCGCGCCGCCGCGAGCTCTCGGCCCTGACCCTCGACGAGATCGGGCGTGGGTGGAGGCGCGTCGCGTGGGCGGACCGCGTCGGGCAGGCGGCGGCGCGCGTCGACGACGCGCTGCGCAAGGTGCTGGCCGCCGATCCGACGCTCGCGACCGAGCTGCGGCGCGCGTCGGCGCCGCTCGCCGAGATGCGGGCCGCGCTGGGACGCGCGGAAGCGCTCGTGGACGTGGTGCGGGGCGGGACGGTCTACCGGGCGTGGGTGGTGCGGCGGGAGGGCCCCGTGCGGCGCGTCACGATCGGGCCCGTCGAGGCGGTGGACGAGGCGCTGCAGCGGCTGCGCGACGCCGTGCACGAGGAGGCGTCGGAGGAGACCGAGGCCTACCGGTCGGCGGTCGCGCAGGCGCGCCGCGTGGCGTGGGCTCCCGTCGCGGACCTGCTCGGTGCGGACGTCTCGACGGTGCATCTCGTGCTCGACGGCGGGTACGCAGCCGCGCCCGTCGAGCGGATCCCGCACCGAGAGGGGGGCGCCGCGCTCGCGACGGTGCTGCGCGTCGCACGGCAGCCGACGGTGACGTCGGTCCTCCCGGCGGGCGGCGCCGTGGGGCGGGGCGCGCTGCTGGTGGGGGACGTGGACTTCGACCTCGCGTTCCGACCGGGACGTCCGGCCGTGACCGGTCCGTCGCCGTCGCGGCTGCTCGCGCGGGTGCCCGGCCTGCGACCCTTCACCCGGCTCCCCGCGACGGTCGCCGAGCTGAAGGCGATCCAGGCGATCTTCGGCGCACGCGCGGGCGGGGTGCGGACGGACACCCTGGTCGAGGACCGGGCCTCGGAGGCGGCGTTGCGCGCGGCCGTCGCGGGGCGGGCGTTCGTCCACCTCGCGACCCACGGCTTCGTCCGGGCCGAGCTGGCCGCGCCCATCGCGCTCCGCGACGACCTCTCGGCGTACCTTCGTCCGGGCATCGAGCGTTTCGCGTTCCAGGTCGATCCGCTCGCCGCGTCGGGTCTCGCGCTCGCGGGCGCGAACGCGCGCGAGCGGGCGGACGACGACGACGGGATCCTGACCGCCCGGGAGGCGACCGAGCTCGACCTCCGCGGCGCGAGGCTCGTGGTGCTCTCCGCCTGCGACACCGCCCGCGGCATCGCCGTCGCGGGCGAGGGGCTCGTCGGGCTCGTCCAGGCGTTCCGGGCCGCGGGCGCGCGCAGCGTCGTGGGGTCGCTGTGGCCGGTGGACGACGCGGTCACGGCGGAGCTGATGCCTCGCCTGTACGACGCGTTGCTCGAGCGGGACCGCACGGTGCCCGAGGCGCTCGCGGAGGCGACGCGGCGGCTGGCCGCGGAGCGGGGGGGCAAGGCGGCGCTCCCCCCGCGCCACCTCGCGGCGTTCGTCGCGTTCGGCACGGGTCGCTGACGCGTCGCCGCGTCACGTTCGGCGTGCGGCGGCTTCACGTACTCGCACGCGAACGGGCGGGGGAACGATCGTGGGGGTCCTCAAGCCTCCGCGGGCCCGAGCCCGCGGCCACCGTCGGGCAAGGGTGCGGGGCCTGAACGGTCACGGGCCCCGCGTGGAGACGCGAGGCCCGTGCGGGCGGGCTCGGAGCAGCCCGCGGAAGGAAACAGCGCCGGCCAAGGGGCCGAAACCGTCGCCGCGATTCTTATGCGTGCGGCGGCTTCACGTACTCCCACGCGAACGGGCGGGGGAACGATCGTGGGGGTCCTCAAGCCTCCGCGGGCCCGAGCCCGCGGCCACCGTCGGTGCAGGCCGCGGGGCCTGAACGACGACGGGCCCCGCGTGGAGACGCGAGGCCCGTGCGGGCGGGCTCGGAGCAGCCCGCGGAAGGGACGACGAGCCCGCGAAGGGCTCGGTTGCGTGGCCGCGATGCTCAGGCGTGCGGCGGCTTCACGTACTCCCACGCGAACGGATGCTCGTCGATGCCCTTCGCGGGCGCCGCGATCCACGACGCGATCTTGCCGACCTCGGTGACCGGGTGCATCAGGCTGCGCACGTACTCGAGGTCCTCCTTGCTCGGGAGCCACTGCGCCTTGTGCGCCTCGAACTCCTCGTTGGAGATCGGGTTGCCCTTCGGGTCGTAGCAGGCGTCGGCGTAGATGCCCTGCGCCCGGCGGAACCGCCGCGAGGGCAGCTCGAGGCGCTCGGGCCGACCCGCCTTCTCGAGGATGCGGTTCCAGCGCTGGCAGACGAACTCGCAGTCGCCGACGTAGCCGTCGCGCAGCACCTCGTTCATCGCGTTGCGCAGCGGCACCTTCTCGGTGTGCATGCGGCCGTCGGAGCCCCGCACCGCGAGGTCGTACTCGCCCTCGAGCACGACGTGGTCCGCGTACTTCTCCTCGTTGTAGCGGCCCTTGAGCCCCGAGGCGAAGAAGTCGGCCGCGTTGCTCGAGCGCTCGCTGCCGAAGAGGTCGAGCGAGGACGTGTACCAGTGGTTGAGGTACTTCTGGATCGTCGGCAGGTCGACCGCGTGCTCGGCGCGCACCTTGGCCGGGTCGGTGCCGACCTTGTTCATCAGGTCGGCCGTACGCTGGAGCACGCGCCCCACGCCCGTCTCGCCGACGAACATGTGGTGCGCCTCCTCCGTCAGCATGAAGCGGCAGGTGCGCGACAGCGGGTCGAAGCCCGACTCGGACAGCGCGATCAGCTGGAACTTGCCGTCGCGGTCCGTGAACGTCGTGAACATGAAGAAGGACAGCCAGTCCTTGATCGGCTCGTTGAACGTCCCGAGGATGCGCGGGTTGTCGGCGTTGCCGGAGCGGCGCCGCAGCAGGTCCTCCGCCTCCTCGCGCCCGTCGCGGCCGAAGTAGGTCTGGAGCAGGTACACCATCGCCCAGAGGTGGCGGCCCTCCTCGACGTTGACCTGGAAGAGGTTGCGCAGGTCGTAGAGGCTCGGGCACGTCTGGCCGAGCATGCGCTGCTGCTCGACGCTCGCGGGCTCGGTGTCGGCCTGCGTCACGATGATGCGACGCAGCATGTTGCGGTACTCGCCCGGGACCTGCTGCCACGCCGGCTTGCCGAAATGGTCGCCGAACCCGATCTTGCGCTCCTTCTCGGGCTCCTCGAGGAAGATGCCCCAGCGGTAGTCGGGCATCTTCACGTAGCCGAAGTGCGCCCAGCCCTCGCGGCCGACGTTGACGGCGGTGCGCAGGTAGACGTCGTGCGCCTGGAAGCCCTCGGGCCCCATCGAGCGCCACCAGTCCACGAACTTCGGCTGCCACTCCTCGAGCGCGCGCTGCAGGCGCTTGTCGGCGTTGAGGTCCACGTTGTTGGGGATCTTGGCGGCGAGGTCGACGTGCGACATGGGCTCCTCGGGGTCCGGTCGGTGGGGCGGGTGGGGATGGGCGTCGGGAGGGGGCGGGGCGCTACGTGCGGCGCCAGTCGAACTCGGGGCGCAGCGGCTTGCCGTAGAGCGAGAGCGCGCCGCGCTCGCCGACCGCGTTGGGGCGGATGAAGATCCAGTTCTGCCAGGCGGAGAGCCGCCCGAAGATCTTGGTCTCGACGGTCTCGGGCCCGGCGAAGCGCAGGTTCGCCTCCATGCCCGTCAGCCCGTCGGGCGAGAGGCTCGCGCGCTCCTCGACTGCGAGGCGCACCTCGTCGTCCCAGTCGATGTCGTCCGGGGCGAAGGTCGCCAGCCCCGCGGCGAGCGCGGTGCGCGCGTCCATCGGGCCTTGGTGGCGCAGCGCGGCGTCGGCGCGCGACGGGTCGGCGAGGAACCGCGTGGCGAGGCGCGAGAGCCCGTTGGCCATCGGGAACCAGCCGCCGTTGGCCGCGGTGGTCTCGACCTGCGTCGCGCCGTCGCCGTCGTCCTTGACGTAGAAGCGGTCGGCGGCGAGGGCGAGCTCGAGCATCGTGCCGACGAAGCACGTGCCGGGTGTCGCGAGCGCGTAGAAGGTCTTCGACGTGACGTCCACGCGCTTGAGCGTACGGCGCACGTAGCCGAGCACCTCGGCGACGAACCAGTCGTCGGCGGCGCGCGCGAGCACGGCGTCGGTTGTGCGCACGGTCGCCGGGTCGCCGCGGACCTCGAGCGTCACGAGACCCACCGTCGGCCGGTTGAAGCGCAGGTCGAAGATCGCGTCCTCGAGCTCGCGGAACGCGCGCAGCAGCCACCAGTCCATGCCGGCCGCGTGCGCGGCGGCGACGGTGGAGGGCACGGGCCCGGTGGGGACCGTCAGGACGAGGCGCGCGAGCCGCGCGTCCGGCTCGACGCGGTACTCCACGTGGCGGTAGGTCGCGCCGTCGGAGCGGTGCTCGACGCCGAGCGGCGTCCACGCGACGCCGGGGCCCTTGCGGTGCCCCCAGCGGGCCTGCTGCGACGTCGCGAGCGCGGACAGGCGTGCCTCGACCGCGTCCTTGAAGCGCGAGGAGGGGACCACCTCGTCCACGAGGCCCCACTCCTTCGCGCGACGGCCCTTGACGCCCTCGGCGACCGTCGAGAACACGTCGGCGAGGTCGCGGCGCACCTTGCGCTTGTCCACGAGGCGCGTGAGGCCGCCCGTGCCGGGCAGCACGCCGAGCAGCGGCACCTCGGGCAGGCTGACGGTGCTGTTGCCGTCGTCCTTGAGCCAGATCTCGTCGCAGGCGAGCGCGAGCTCGTAGCCGCCGCCGGCGCACGGGCCGTTGACCGCGCACACGCTGCGGATGCCGGAGTGCGCCGAGGCGTCCTCGAGGCCCAGCCGCGTCTCGTTGGTGTACTTGCAGAAGTTCACCTTGAACGCGTGCGTGGACGACCCGAGCATGAAGATGTTGGCGCCCGAGCAGAACACGCGGTCCTTGCCGCTCTGCACGAGCAGCACGCGCACCTCGGGGTGCTCGAAGCGCAGACGCTGGATCGCGTCGGCGAGCTCGATGTCCACGCCGAGGTCGTACGAGTTGAGCTTGAGCGGGTAGCCCGGGCGCATCCCGCCGTCCTCCTCGACGTCCATCGTCAGGCGCGCGACGGCGCCCTCGACCGCGAGCCGCCAGTGGCGGTAGCGGTCCGGGGAGGTCTCGAAGCGGATGGGGGCCGCGGGCGCGGCGGTCTCGGAGTGGGCCATGGGCGGGAGAACGTACCGGCAGGGGGCCTACGGACGGAGGCGGAAAGATACTGCCTTGATCAGGCTCTGCAAGGGAAGTATACTGCCTACATGCCCCGCCCGGCCGGATCCCCTGCAACGGCCCCGTTGCTCGTCGAGCTCGGGCACGCGGTCCGGGCGCGCCGCCGGCGCCACGGATTGACGCTCGCCGAGCTGGCGGTGTCCTCGGGTGTCTCCGTGCGCTTCCTGGCCGACGTCGAGGCCGGGCGCGGCAACATCTCGGTGGTGCGCCTCGACGACCTCGCGCGGGCGCTCGGCTGCCGCGCCGCCGACCTGCTCGCGCCGCGACCGCCCGTGCGGGTCGCGCTGCTCGGGCTGCGCGGGGCAGGCAAGAGCACCGTCGGTCGCTCGCTCGCGGCGGCGCTGCGGGTGCCCTTCGTCGAGCTCGACCAGCGCATCGAGGAGGCTGCGGGCCTGCCGCTCGCCGAGGTGTTCGCGGTGCACGGCGAGGGGTACTACCGCCGCCTCGAGCGCGAGGCGCTCGACCGCGTGCTCGCCGACGGCGGGCCCTTCGTGCTCGCCGCCGGGGGCGGCCTCGTGACCGAGGGCGCCACGTACGACCTCCTGCGCCGCACCTGCACGACGGTGTGGCTCAAGGCGCGGCCCGAGGAGCACATGGCCCGCGTCGCGGCGCAGGGCGACGCGCGCCCGATGGCGCGGCGCTCCGACGCGATGGCGGAGCTGCGCACGCTCCTCGCGGCGCGCACGCCGCTCTACGCGCGCGCCGAGCACGCGGTCGAGACCACGGGCGTCGCGCCCGAGCGCGTCGTCGAGCAGGTCCGCGCGCTCGTCGCGTAGTGCGCCGAGACCGCGCGCCCCGACGGGGGCCGGGCAGAACCGGCGCTCGACGCGCCTCGTCGGGCGGGAGCGCGGCGGGCTCGCCCGGGCACGACGACGGCCGGCGTCCACGGGGGACGCCGGCCGTCGCGAGGGTCGTACCGGTGGGCGGCTACTTGCCCGCGGTCATCGCCTGCAGGGCCTTCTCGAGCGTGAGCACGTCCCAGGGCTTCTCCTGGTTGAGGCGCGCGTAGCGGAGCTTGCCCTCGGCGTCCACGACCGTGATCTGGTTCTCCCAGCGGATCTTGAGGCCGTCGAGCCAGTCCTGCTTGACCACGATGCTCGGGGGCTGGCGTCCGCCGAACTCCTTCGCGATCAGCTGCTTGTACCAGTCGATCTCCTGGTCCTCGGTCATCTCGAGCTCGACCTTCATCGTCTGCGGGTTGTACTTCTTGTAGGTCGCCACGCCGAGCGCGTTGACCTTCCCGCCGAACGACATCGCGACCATCTCGGTGCGCGCGAGCTTGCGGTCCGACATCGCGGTCTGCATGCCCCAGAAGAAGAGCACCGTCGGCTTGTCCCACGCGGTGGGGGCGTCGGAGGTCCCCACGCTGCGGCTCTGGTCGAGGCCCGGGGCCGCGTTGCCGACCGCGGCGAGCACGTCCTTCATCCAGGCGACGTAGGGGTTGTCGGCGAGGTCGGCGCCGTACTTCGTCAGCGCCTCCTTGGCGGCGTCCACGCGGCCCGCCGCGAGGTGGACGTCGACGAGGTCGAGCACGCCGGCGACCTTCTTGGCCTCGGCGGCCTTCCCGAACGCCTCGATCGCCTTGTCCTCCTCGTTGGCCATCCGGTGCGCGTGGCCCTGGATCACCCAGCTGTCGGGGGCGACGGCGGAGGACTCGAACTCCTTGCGGAACGCCTCCGCCGCGGCGACGGTCTTCGCGTAGTCCTTCGTCTTGAACTGGATCATGATCAGCTCGTTCATCGCGAACTCGCGGTTCTTCTGGTTCGCGCTGACCGCGCCGGCGTCGTCGGACGGGGGCGTCCACCCGAGGAACTGCGTCAGCACCTCGGCGGCCTTGCCGTACTCCTCGCCGCGGTTCCACATCAGGCCGAGGAAGAAGAGGTCCTTGCCCGCCGTGCCCTTGCCGGACCAATACTCCGCGCGCTTGCGGCAGTGCGACGCGCCGCGCGCCTTGCACAGCTTCCAGTCGGCGGCGATCTTCTCGTCGTCGAACTCCTTCTTGGCGGGCTTTTCGCCGTCCTCGGCCCGGACCGCGGGCGCGAAGGCGAACACCGGGAACACCGCGGCCGCCCCGAGGGCGAGGCGCATCAGCATCGATCGCATGGGGACCTCCGACCGGGCGGGGACCGCCCGGGACGTGGCGGGGGACCGTACCACCGCGACGGCGTCCCCTCCAAACGGGCGGGACTTGGGGGCCCGAACGGGGGCCGGCGGCGTTCCGGTGCTCGTCGGGGGCCCGAACGGTCTCCGCGTCCGGCCCCGTGCGCGCCCGGGTATCTCTGGAGGCCCCGGAGGACTCTAGGCTCCGGGTCCCCGGTGCCCGCCCGTCGGGCATCGACGCCCCGTCGGAGCCGCCCTTGACCCAGCCCTCCCCCCGCTCGCGCGTGCTGCCCTTCGCGGTCGTGCACGGCGCGACGGCGCTCGCCCTCGCGCTCGTCGTCGGGTGCGGGGGCGGTGGCGGCGGGGGCGGCGGCGGCTCGGGCGGCGACAGCGGGCTCGACGCGCGGCCGCCGGCGCCGTCGCTCGCCTTCCCGCTCACGGCGCCGACCACGGGGAGCGTGGAGGCCTACGACGGCTTCCCCAACCTGCGCTTCTCGAGCCCGGTGTTCGTCACCGCGGCGCCGGGCGACGCGACCCGGCTCTTCGTCGTCGAGCAAGGCGGCCGCATCCGCGTGTTCCCCGCGAGCGCCTCGACGACGTCGGGCCAGGTGCGCACGTTCCTCGACCTCACGTCGCGCGTGACGTCGGGCGGCGAGCTCGGGCTGCTCGGGCTGGCGTTCGACCCGGGTTACGCGACCAACCGCCGCTTCTACGTGAACTACACGACCGGGAGCGGCGGCTCGCTACGGTCGGTCGTCGCGCGCTACCAGCGGTCCGCCGCCGACCCCGACGCCGCCGACCCGACCGAGACGCCGCTGTTCGAGGTGGCGCAGCCGTACTCCAACCACAACGGCGGGATGCTCGCGTTCGGCCCCGACGGGTTCCTCTACGGCTCGTTCGGCGACGGCGGCGACGCCGGCGACCCGCAGGGCAACGGCCAGCGCCTCTCGACGCTGCTCGGCAAGATCTTCCGCGTCGACCCCTCGGTGACCGTCGGCGCCACGCCGTACGGGATCCCCTCCGACAACCCCTTCGCCGCGTCCACCGGGACCGAGCGCAAGGAGATCTACGCGTGGGGCCTGCGCAACCCGTGGCGGTTCTCGTTCGATCGCGGCACCGGGCGTCTCTTCGCAGGCGACGTCGGCCAAGGCTCGCGAGAGGAGATCGACGTCGTCGTCCGCGGCGGCAACTACGGCTGGCGGGGGATGGAGGGGACGCAGGTCTACGACGGCGGCTCGCTCGGCAGCGGGCCGTTCACCGCGCCGGTGCACGAGTACGGGCGCAGCACCGGTTCGTGCGTGATCGGCGGCTACGTCTACCGCGGCACCGCGATCCCGTTCCTCGTCGGCCACTACGTGTTTGCCGACTACGGCAGCGGGCGCGTGTGGTCGTTCTCCTACGACGGCACGAGCGCCGGGGCTCGTGTCGAGCTCGCGGGGGTGTCCGGCCTGTCCTCCTTCGGCGAGGACGCGGCGGGCGAGCTGCTCGCCTGCGAGCACGGCGGCGGGCGCATCCTGCGGTTCCGCCCGACGGTGCCGGGCACGACGCCCTTCCCGCAGACGCTCTCGGCGACCGGGATCTACGCCGACCTGGCGACGCTCACCCCCGCCGCCGGCGTGCTGCCCTACGACGTCAACGCCCCGCTGTGGAGCGACGGCGCGCTCAAGGACCGCTTCGTCACGCTCCCGGGCACCTCGCGCATCGGCTTCAGCCAGGACGGCGCGTGGTCGTTCCCGACCCAGACCGTGCTCGTGAAGACCTTCCGGCTCCCGCTCGTCGTCGGCGACCCGTCCTCGGCGGTCCCGGTCGAGACGCGCGTGCTCGTGCTCTCGGCGAGCGGCTGGGAGGGGTACTCCTACCGCTGGCGCGCCGACGGCACCGACGCCGACCTGCTCGCCGGCGCGGACACGCGCAGCTTCGACGTCGCCGACGCGTCCGCCCCCGGCGGGCAGCGGGTGCAGACGTGGGCGTTCCCGTCGCGCACCGACTGCCTGCGCTGCCACACGGCGGCGGCCGGCCGTGTGCTCGGCCTGACCACGCGCCAGCTCAACCGCACGTTCGACTTCGGGCCGCTGGGCGGGCGCGTCGGGAACCAGCTCGACACGTGGAGCGACGTCGGGCTCTTCGACGTCGCGCTCCCGGCCTCGGCGGCGCTGCCGGCTCACCCCCGCCCCGACGACCTCGGGGCGCCGGTGGCCGCCCGTGCGCGGGCCTGGCTCGACGCCAACTGCGCTGGCTGCCACCGGCCCGGCGGGGGCACGCCGAGCACGATGGACCTGCGCTCGACGGTCTCGGTCGCGTCGATGGGGGTCGTGGGCGTCGCCCCGCAGCAGGGTGGCCTCGGCCTGCCCGACCCGCGGATCGTGACCAGCGGCGCCCGCGCGGCGTCGGTCCTGTGGCTGCGCGTCGGGGCGCTCGACGGGAACCGGATGCCCCCGCTGGGCTCGTCGGTCGTGGACGCCGACGGCCAGGACCTCGTCGGCGACTGGATCGACGGCGGCCCCTGACGTCGGCGGGCACGCGGGCCCCGCGGCGCCCCGGGGACCGCCGAGGCCGGCGCCGACCGGCGGCGACCCCCTCGCTCGTTCCTCCCGGTGGCCCCTCCGTGCCGTAGCATGAGGGGATGAGCGCCGGCGCCTCGGACTTCCGCTGCCCGCACTGCCTCACTGCCAAGATGCTCGAGCAGACGTGGGGCGGCGTCGCCGTCCGCATCTGCATGCGCTGCGGCTCCAACTTCTTCGCCGCCGGGTCGCTGGCGGCCTTCGAGGGGTGGGGCGACGACCTCCCCCCCGAGGCCGAGCGCGTCGCGGCGCATCATGAGGCCTCGGTGCACTGTCCCGCCTGCGGGCACGCGCTCGAGCGCCTCGCGTTCCCGATGGAGCCGACGCTCGAGCTCGAGCGTTGCCCGTCGTGCCGCGGGATCGTCCTCGACTTCGAGGAGATCCGCCGCGTGCCGGCGGTGGGTCGGTGGGTCGCCGAGCGGGCCAAGGCCCGGGCCGGCCAGTAGGGGAGCCGGCGGATGCGCGTCCACCTCGCCGAGCGGGTGCCCGGTACGCCGGGCTCGTTGCTCGTCCTCGAGATCGAGTTCACGTCCAAGGCGCGCCGCGTCCGCGTCACCGCGACGGACGGGCTCGCGCCGCTCGACCTCCGCGGCGAGCGCCCGGGCGGCACCTACGACGCGGCCCCGACGCTGCCGCGCCTGCACGTGCCGCTGCGCGTCGAGAAGGGCGGCCCCCGCGACGTGAAGGTCTCGGTCGTCGTCGAGGACGTCAGCGGCACCGTGGCCGCCGAGACGTGGGAGGGCGCGGTGCACCTCGAGCGCGCCGCCAAGGCCGGGGCCGGCCCGTGGCTGGTCGGCGCCGGGTTCCTCGCGGTCGTCGCCGGCATCGTCGGCTTCGTCGTCCTCCCGCTGCTCGAGCCGACGTCGGTCCCCGCGCTCGTCGGCAAGCCCCGCGAGGAGGCCGAGCGCACGCTCAAGGCGCTCGGGTTCGCGCCCGTGGTCTGGTGGTCCGACGATCGCCCCGAGAGCGAGGCCGGGCGCGTCTTCGCGCAGGCGCCCGAGGCCGACAGCCAGCCCGCCAAGGGCTCGCCCGTCGTGCTCAAGGTGGCGCGCGCCCGCGCGGCGGCGACCGCGGAGGTCCCGATGGTGGTCGGGATGGCGCGCCTGGCGGCCGAGGAGTCGATCGCGGCGGCGGGCCTGACCGTGTCGGCCGTGGCCGAGGACGCGGTGGACGTGCTCGACGGCAAGGTGATCCGCCAGCGGCCGGCCGCGGGCCAGCGTTCGGTGCCCGGCACCGCCGTCGAGATCGTGGTCGGTCGCAAGCGCGTCGTGCCCGCGCGCGACGTCCCCGACGTCGTGCGGCTCTCGCGGGCCGACGCCGAGGCGGCGTTGGTCGCGGCGGGCCTGCGGGCCGACGTCGAGGAGCGCGACGCCGACAGCGACGCCGCGGGGAAGGTGCTCGCGCAGGACCCGGTCGGCGGCAATCGCGTGCCGGAAGGGTCCTCCGTGCGCGTCACGGTCGGTCGCGTGGCCGCGGCCGTCGCGATCCCCGACGTGACGGGGCGCAGCCGCGGCGACGCGGAGAAGGCGCTCGCCGACGCCGGGTTCGTGGTCGCGTTCACCGACGCGCCGGCCGACGCGGGCGCGCCGGGGCGCGTGCTCTCGCAGGAGCCGGCGTCGGGCACGGCGCGCAAGGGCACGACGATCACGCTGCGCGCGGTCCCGTCGCCCACGGCGCCGACGCCGCCGGTCGCCCCGCCCACGGCGCCGACGCCGCCGGTCGTCCCGACGCCGCCCGTCGAGCCGCCGGTCGCCCCGCCCGTGGTGCCGACGCCGCCGGTCGTCCCGACGCCGCCCGTCGAGCCGCCGGTCGTGCCCACGCCGCCGACGCCGCCCGTCGAGCCCGCGCCGCCGATCGCGCCGACGCCGCCTCGCCCCGCGGTCTCGCCCAACCTCGTCGGGCTCTCCGTCGGCGACGCGAAGGCCGAGCTCGAGCGCAGCGGGCTCACCGCGCGGATCGAGGAGGAGGACACGACGGCCGACTCGCCCGTCGGCATGGTGCTCCGCCAGTCGCCCGCGGCCGGCACGCCCGTCCCCGATCGCACGGTGACGCTGGTGGTCTCGCGTCGCGCGCCCGCCGGCCCCGCGCTCCCGCAGGTGCCCGACGTCGTCGGCCGCGTCGAGGACGACGCACTCACGCTGCTCCGGGCGCGGGGCCTCGGGTGGTCGGTGCTCCGCGAGGACACGACGCCGGAGCGCGTCGGCCTCGTCCTTCGCCAGGAGCCGACGCCGGGCCCGGCCGCGAAGGAGCACGCGATCGTGATCCTCGTCGTGGGCCGCGCGCCGCTCCCGACGGTGCCCCCGACGCCGACCCCGCCCGTGATGCCGACGCCTCCGGTCGAACCGACGCCCCCCGTGGTGCCGACGCCTCCGGTCGAACCGACGCCCCCCGTGGTCCCGACCCCGCCGGTGGTGCCGACGCCGCCCGTCGATCCGACGCCCGTGGTCCCCACGCCGCCGGTCGTCCCCACGCCGCCGGTCGAGCCGCCGCCGACCGTGCGCCCCGCGCCCCCTCCTGTGGACGCCTCGTTGCCGCCGCCCGTGCGTCGGACGCCGGGTGGCGCCCCGACGCCGCCGACGCCTCCGCCGCCGACGCGCGCGCCGGTGGTCCTCCCGCCCGTGACGCCCACGCCGTCGCGGCCGGTCTCGCCGCCGCCGACGACGACGGGGCCGTCGGCCCCGATGCCGTCGTCGCCGACGGCTCCGCCCGTCGCCGTGCGCGCGGGGTCCGCGCCGGTCGCGATGCCCGACCTGACCGGCCGTGACGCGGCCGAGGCGATCGAGATCGCGCTGCGCGCCGGGGTGCGGCCGCAGATCGTCGCCGACACGGACGCCCGCGCTTCCGTCGGGCGCGTGCGGTCGCAGGCGCCGCAGGCCGGGCTCACGGTGGCCGCCGGCTCGGTGGTGACGCTGCAGGTCGGCGGCGGGTGGTCCTCGTCGTCGGCCGTGGTGCCGTCGGTGGTGGGACTCCGTTCGGGCGACGCGGTCGCGCGCCTCTCGCAGGCGGGCTTCACCGTGACCATCGTCCGCGTGCGCGTCACCGGCGGGACGTTCTCCGACCCCGACCAGGTCCTCGCGCAGTCGCCGGAGGGCACGGTCGCGGCCGACCGCGCGCGCTGGGTCCGCGTCTACACGGCCGCGCCGTAGCGCGCCGTAGCGCTCCTCGTCGCAGCGGCGGACCGCGGCCGTGGCGGCCGCCGCGGAAGACGGGGGTGCGCTCGCCCGCGCGGCGGTGCGGCCGCCCGTCAGCCGCCGGCCCGCTTCGCGGCGATCCCGAGGGCGAGCAGCACCTCGACGATGCGGTCGCGGTGGTCGCCCTGCACCTCGACGACGCGCCCCTTGACCGTGCCCCCCGCGCCGCACCGCGACTTGAGCGTCTTGCCGACCTCCTCGATGCGCGCAGGGTGGCCGGGGAGGTTCTCGACCACCGTCACCACCTTGCCGCCGCGACCCTGACGTTCGAGCCGCACGCGCGCGGGTCCCGTCGGCGGGGTGGGCGGCGGCGACGACGGCGCGGGGCCCGCGGGCGGCGGCGTCCCGGCGCTGCTCCAAGCGAGGCGGTCCTTGTTCATCAGGGGCGCTCCGGTGGCGTGGTCCATCGTAGGGGCGGGCCCCTCGGGCGCGGTGCGCCTTCCGGGTCGCCGTGGGCGCCGCTCCGGCCCGCGCGGCGGTCCGCGTACCCTCACGACGTCCCCGGAGGGTGCATGGCGCAGGGTCTGCTCGAAGAGCTGGTGCTCGCGTACGGCGTCGGCGTCGTCGTGGTGCTCCTCCTGCTGCGCCTGAAGGTCCCGACGGTGGTCGGCTTCCTCCTCGCCGGGGTGCTGCTCGGGCCGCACGGGCTGCGCCTCGTCCGCGACGTCGAGGCCGTCTCGGCGCTCGCCGACATCGGCGTCGTGATCCTGCTCTTCACGATCGGCGTCGAGATGAGCATCGGGCGCATCCTGCGCATGGGCGCCACGCTCCTCGCGGCGTGCGCGCTGCAGCTCGGCCTGACGACGGCGGGCGTCGCGCTCCCCGTCTGGGCCACGGGCACCGCCCCGGGGCCCGCGGTGGTGCTCGGCCTGCTCGTCGCCGCCAGCAGCACGACGCTCGTGCTGCGCGTGCTGGCCGACCGCGGCGAGACCGAGGCGCCGCAGGGACGGCTCGCGCTCGGGGTCGCGATCCTGCAGGACCTCGCGGTCGTGCCCGTGATGATGCTGCTGCCCGTGCTCGCCGGCGCCGGCGGCGGCGCAGCCGACACGGCGGCGACCGTCGGCAAGGCGCTCGCCGTCGTCGCGGGCACCGTGGTGCTCGCGCGCACCGTGGTGCCGCGGGTGCTCGAGCTCGTCGTGGACACGCGCAGCCGCGAGCTCTTCGCGCTGACCGTGATCTTCCTCTGCCTCGGCACCGCGTGGGCGGCCAGCGCCGCGGGGCTCTCGCTCGCGCTGGGCGCGTTCCTCGGCGGGCTCGTCGTCAGCGAGTCGCCGTACAGCCAGCAGGTGCTGGGGGAGATGGCGCCGATCCGCGACGGCCTGTCGGGCCTGTTCTTCATCGGCGTCGGCATGCTGCTCGACCTCGGGGCGGTGGTGGCGGCCCCGGGGCCGGTGGTCGGCGCCGTGGCCGCGATCCTGCTCGCCAAGACGCTGCTCGCCGCGGTCGCCTCGCTCGTCGCGGGCTACCGGCTCCGCACGGCGGTGCTCGCCGGGGCCGCGCTGGCGCAGGTGGGGGAGTTCTCGTTCGTGCTGGCACGGGAGGCGAGCCGCCTCTCGCTGCTCTCGTCGCGCGAGGAGCAGCTCTTCCTCGCGAGCGCGGTGCTGACGATGGTCGCGTCGCCGTTCCTCTACCGCCTCGCGCCCGGCGTCGCCGACGCGCTCGACCGCCGGCTCGGGCAGCGCTGGCGCGGGCGCGGCGACGAGGAGGGCGGCGTCACCGCGCACGCGGGCCACGTCGTCGTCGTCGGCTTCGGGCTCACGGGGCGCAACGTGGCGCGCGCGCTGGGCCACCACGGGCTCGACTTCGTCGCCGTCGAGATGAACCCCGAGACCGTGCGGCGCGAGCGGGCCGCCGGCGTCGCGATCCTCTACGGCGACGCCGGCCACCCCGACGTGCTGCGGCACGCGGGCCTCGACGGCGCGCGCCTCGTCGTGCTCGCGATCAGCGACCTCCCGGGGACGAAGCGGGTGCTCGCCACGGTGAAGTCGCTGCGCCCCGACGTGCGCACGATCGTGCGCGCCCGCTACGCGCGGGAGGTCGGGGAGTACGTCGCGCTGGGCGCCGACGAGGTGGTCCCCGACGAGGTGGAGACGAGCGTCGAGATCTTCGCGCGCGTGCTGCGCGCCTACGACCTGACCTCCGAGGCGATCGAGCGCAGCGTGCGCGCGGTCCGCGAGGAGGGCTTCGAGGCGGTGCGCTCGACCGCGGCCCGTCACGGGGTCTCGCCGAGCCGCGTGCAGCGCGTCGGCGCGGTGGACCTCGAGACGCACGTCCTCGGGCCCGGCGCGGTCGCCGACGGGAAGACGATCGGCGAGCTCGAGGTGCGCAAGCGCCACGGCGTGACCGTGGTCGCCGTGCGGCGGGAGGGCGAGCTGCTCCCCGAGCCGGGCGCCGCGACGCGCCTCGCCGCCGCCGACGTGGTGGTGCTGATGGGGACGCCCGACCGGCTCTCGGCCGCGGCGGAGCTGTTCAAGGCAAGAGGGCCCGCGGCGACGTCCGCGGGCGCGGAGGTCACCGACGCATGAGCGCAGCACGGACGCAGGGACCGGAGGGCGCCGCCGACGGCGCGCAGGCGCGCGCGGACGCCCTGCTCGACGGGATCCTCGGTCGTCTCGGGGGCGAGGGCGCGCCGTCGGTCCTGCGCGAGCGGGACGGGACGTGGCTGCGGCGCGACGGCCGCGGCGCGGCGCGCCTCGTCGCGCACGACGGCGTCGTCGTCGCGGAGGTGGACTCGAGGGCGGGGGTGGGCGACCCGGCGGCGCTGCGCCGCATCGGTCACCCGCACCCCGACCGTGCGCGCTCCGCGCAGGGCTGGCGCCGCTTCGTCGTCCGCACGCGCGCCGACGCCGCCCGGCTCGTGCGGGCGCTGCGCGCGCCCCGCGTCCCGCGCTCGGGCCCGCCGCCGCCCGCGGGGATGCTCGTCGGTCGCGTCCGCGTGCGCCGGCTCATGGACGCGCCCGACCCGCGCGACGGCACGCGCGTGCTCGTGGACGAGGCGTGGCCGCGCGGGGTCGAGCGCGAGGGCGCGCCGGTGGACGCGTGGATGCCCGAGGCGGCGCCGAGCCGCCCGCTGCGGGCCGCCTACGGCGCGGTGCCGGGCGTGCACCGGGGCTTCCGGCGCGCCTACCTCGCCGAGCTGCGCGGCGGGGCGAAGGCCGACGTCGTGGCGCGGCTGCGGCGCGTGCTCCGCGACGGCCCGCTCACCCTCCTGACGGGCGTGCGCGACCTCCCGAACGCGGCCGCCGTGGTCCTCGCGCACGCGGTGACGCACGGCCGCACGCCCAAGTCCTGACCGGAGACCGACGATGGCCGACACCGTGTTCGGTAAGATCCTCCGCGGCGAGCTGCCCGCGACGTTCCTGCACCAGGACGACCGCTGCATCGTGATCCGCGACATCGCGCCGCGGGCCCCGCTCCACGCGCTCGTCATCCCGCGCAAGCCGCTGGTCTCGGTCGCGGGCGCGACGGCGGAGGACGCCGCCCTGCTCGGCCACCTGATGCTCGTGGCGGCGAAGGTCGCGGCCGACCACGGTCACGGCGCGGCGTTCCGCGTGGTGACCAACGCGGGCGAGGGGGCGGGCCAGAGCGTCCCGCACCTCCACCTGCACGTCCTCGCCGGCCGTCCCCTCACCTGGCCCCCCGGCTGATCGGCGACGCGGGGATCGGGACCGACGCTCGCGCCGTCGCGACCTCGGGGTCCGGCCCCGACATCCCCAAGTTGCGGGAACGTGACCTGACCCCGACATCCCCAAGTTGCGGGAACGTCACCTGACCCCGACATCCCGGCTGATCGGGGACGCGGGGATCGGGACCGACTCTCGGGCCTTCGCGACCTCGGGGTCCGGGCCCGACCTTGCCACCGTGCGGGGAGATCCCCGGACCCCGACACCCCCGCGCGCGTCCGCGGGAGCGAGGGCGGGGCGCGAGCCCCCGCGCCCGCCGGGTGACGTCGCGCGCCGCGTCCTACGCGTCGCGCGAGGGGCCCAGCGCGACGATGGCCGCGTAGAGCGACACGCAGACGATGACCATGAGGCCCATCATCGCCACGGTCTCCATCCGGAACAGACCGTAGCGCTTCACCCCGTGCGACAGGCCGAGCGCGATCCCGAGCCAGAACGCGATCTTCGCGTTGCGGACGTCACGGCGGTCGGCGTCGGTCGTCTCGGTCGTCATCGAGGGGATCCCGTGGAAGACGACGAAGGATACCGGCCCGTTGCCGAGGACGAAACGTCGACGGGACCGCGCCGACGGACGGGGGGCCGGCGGGACCCGCCCGGTGCGCCGCCCGGCCGCCGCGTCACGCGTCGGAGGCCGGGGCGGGCACAGGGGACGGGCGCGGTGCGCGGGGTGCCTCGCGCCTGCGCGCGCGTGCCCGGGCCACGAGCACCGACGTCGTCAGGATGGCCAGGATGACGCCGAAGGAGAGCGCGGTGGGGACCTTGACGACGTCCACCGCGGCCATCTTCGACCCGACGAAGAGCAGCACCACCGCGAGCCCGACGTCGAGGCCCGGCACCTTGGTCATCACCCCCGACAGGAGGAAGTAGAGGGAGCGCAGGCCGAGGATCGCGAACACGTTCGAGGTGAAGACGATGAACGGGTCGCGGCTGATGGCGAGCACCGCCGGGATCGAGTCGAGCGCGAAGATGACGTCGGTCACCTCGACGAGGAGCAGCGCGGCGAAGAGCGGCGTCGCGAGGCGCCGGCCGTCCACCTTGGTGAAGAACTTCTGGCCGTCGAGCCGGGGCGACGTGGGCACGAGGCGCTTGACGGCGCGGAAGGCGAAGGACGCCGACGGGTCGTGGTCGCCGCGACGCAGGAGCAGCTTCACGCCCGTGAGGACGAGGAAGGCGCCGAACACGTAGATGAGCCCGTGGAAGCGCTCGAGCAGCGCGGCGCCGGCGACGATCATCACCGCGCGCAGCACGAGCGCCGTCAGGATGCCCCAGAACAGCACGCGGTGCTGGTGGACGGCGGGGATCGCGAGCGACCCGAAGATCACCGCGAAGACGAACACGTTGTCCACCGACAGCGTCTTCTCGACCACGTAGGCGGAGAAGTACTCGAGCGCCTTGTCCGCCCCGCTCAGGACCCAGACGCCGACCCCGAAGAGGACGGCGAGCCCGACCCAGACCACGCTCCACGACAGAGCCTCGCGTGTCGAGACGACGTGCGAGCTGCGGTGGAAGACGCCGAGGTCCAGCGCGAGCATGCCGAGGACGAGGGCGAGGAAGCCGCCCCAGGCGAGGGGCGAGGCGGTGGCGGCGAGGACGTCGAGGGTCATCGGGGTCCGGGGAAGGGGAGGTCCGGGGGATGGTGCCGCCGCCTCGAGCCTTCGACCATACGCATGGGATCGAATCCGACCATAGACTGTGGCTATGAGACAGGCTCCCCTCGACCTCGGCCACCTCCGCTACTTCGAGGCCGTCGTCCGCCTCGGCTCGGTCACGGCGGCCGCGCGCGCGCTCGGCGTCACGCAGCCGACGGTGAGCGTGCAGGTCCGCGCGCTCGAGCGCGCCCTCGGCGTGCCGCTGCTCGTTCGAGGCGGCCGCCGGCTCGTGCCGACCGAGGCCGGGCGCGCCGCGGCCGAGGTCGCGGGCGAGATCTTCCGCCTCGAGGCCGACCTGAACGACGCCGTGCACGGGCGTCTCCCGGGGCGGCCGCGCCGTCTGCGCGTCGGGCTCCTCGACGGCATCCCGAAGGCGCTCGCCGCGCGGCTCGTCGAGCCCGCCTTCGACGCGGGGCCCGCGGTGCGCGTGGAGGTGCGCGAGGGCCCGATGCCCGTCCTGCTCGCCGACCTGCTCGGGCACGACCTCGACGTCGTGCTCACCGACGTCCCCGCCTCCGAGCCGCCGCCCACGCGCACGACCTCGACGCTGCTCGTCGAGTGCGGCGTGTCGTTCCTCGCCCCCCCGCGGCTGGCGCGCGCGGCGCGCGGCTTCCCCCGCTCGCTCGACGGCCTGCCCGTGCTGCTCCCCACCGCGCGCGCGGCGCTGCGGCGCGCCCTCGACGCGTGGTTCGCCGCCGAGCGGCTGCGACCGGTCGTCGTCGGCGAGATGGACGACGGGGCGCTGCTCGCCGCGGTGGCCGCGCACGGCCGCGGCGTGTTCGTCGTCCCGTCGGTCGTCGTCGGCGACGCGCGTCGCGAGCACGGGGCCGTGGTCGTGGGCGCCACCGACGCGGTGCGCGAGCGCGTGTTCGCCGTCACGGCGGGTCGGACGCGCGACCCGTCGCTCGCCGCGCTCCTCGCGGCGCGGTGACGCTCACCCGCGGCCGGAGGCGACCGCGCGGGCCCGTTCGAGGTCCTCGGGCGTGTTCACGTTGCGCAGCGCGTCGAGCGTGGGGTCGAACGCGCGCAGGGCCGCTTCCGGGACGCGCACGACGGCGAGCACCGCGAGGGCGTCCTGCACGCGGCGGCGGCCCGTCGCGAGGCAGGCGCGCACCGCGGCGAGCGCCGGCCCTCGCCGCCACGCGGCGACGAGCGGGTGCGGCGTGCCCTCGACCTCGGGCACCGCGGCGTCGGCGTCGCGCAGCGCGTCGAGCACGCCGGCCACCACGGCGGGCGTCAGGAGCGGCACGTCGCAGGACGCGACGAAGGCGACGTCGGCGTCGAGCGCGGCGAACCCCGCCGCGAGCCCCGCGAGCGGCCCGACGTCGCGCTCGGCGTCGTCGGTGCGGCGCACGGCGACGCCGGCGCGGCGCGGTCGCGGGAGCGTGAGCGCCTGACCGGGGCGTCCGACGACGACGACCTCGTCCACTTCGGCCGCGACCGCGTCCACGACGCGCGCGAGCATGGAGCGGCCGCCGACGAGCAGGTCGGCCTTCTCGGCGCCCATGCGCTCGCCGCGGCCGCCCGCGAGGACGAGCGCGCCCCGGCGAGGGCGTGCGGCCTCGGGCGGCGGCGTCGCCACGGCGGCGTCAGGCGATGCCGGCCCCGAACGGGCGGTCGTCGGCCGGTCGGGCGGGGGCCCGCGGGGCGGGGCGCGGCTCGCGCGCCGTCGCGGGCGGCGCGGGCGGCGCGGCGGGGAGCGACGGCGGCGACGGCGGCCGCGGGGCGGGGGGCGGCGGCGCGGGGGGCGGCGGCGTCGGCCGCTCGACCCGGGGCGCCACGGGCCCCGCGTCGGCCGCCCGTTCGGCACGGGGCGGCGGCGCGGCGCGCGGCGTGGGGGCGGTGGGGGACGCCGGGGCGTCGGTGAACGCGTCGAGCGGGTCGGTCGGCGCCGAGGCGCCGTCGAGGTCGGCGGGGCCACGGCGACGACCGCGGCCGCGGCCGCGGCCGCCCCGACGACGGCGGCGGCGTCCGCCGGGCGCGTCGCCTTCGATCACCGCGTCGGCGGCGCCGAGGTCGCCCCGCAGGTCGTCGTCGGCCGCGCCGTCGGTCGGCGGCGCGTCGGGGGCGAGCTCGTCGGGCGCCGGCTCGGGGCCGTCGTCGTCGGCGGGGCGGCGCGACGGTGCGCGGTAGGCGGCCTCGGCCTCCTCGCGCCAGCGGCGCGCAGGCTCGAGGTCGTGCCCGCGCGCGCGCAGGTCGAGCTCGAAGTAGACCAGCGCCTCGGGGAACACGGCGCGGTCCACGATCTGCCGCCGGCGCTTGGGCGCCGCGGGCGGGTGGCGCAGCCGGTCGAGCAGGCCGAGGATCTCGCGCAGCTCCCACGACGTCTTGCGCGGCACGTTCATCTGCAGCGCGAGCGGCCGGAACGTCTCCTCGACGTGCTGCCAGACGTCGGCGCCGCGGCGCGGGCCGCGCACGAAGCCGTCGAGCAGCCACGGGCCGAGCAGGCACGCCAACGGCAGCGACTCGGGCACGCCGTGCGCGGCGAGGCCCCACGCGTCGGCGGCGCCGAGCAGGTTCCACGTCAGGTGGGAGGGGGGCGTGTCCTCGGGCTCGCCCTCCCGCGCCGCGGCGTGGCTGCCGCCGCCCGAGGCCGGCCACGGGATCGGCGTCTCGAGGAACGCGGCGAGCTCGGGGAGCCAGTGGCGCAGCAACCCGAGCTCGTGCAGGCCGCGCATCGTCGGGCTCGCGGCCCCGCGGCCGAGCACCTTGAGCAGCTCGACGTAGAGCCGCGAGCGGCTCGCCTTCTCGATCTCGGCGGCGCAGCCGCGGATCGCGTCGCGCAGCCCGGGCTCGATCGACCCGCCCAGCCGCGCGGCGAAGTGCACGGCGCGCAGCATGCGGACGGGGTCTTCCTTGATCCGCGTCTCGGCGTCGCCCAGCGCGCGGATCGTGCGGGTCTCGAGGTCGGCGAGCCCGCCGACGTGGTCCACGACCTGGTCCTCGACGGGGTCGTAGAAGAGCGCGTTCACCGAGAAGTCGCGCCGCCACGCGTCCTCGGCGGCCGTGCCGAAGACGTTGTCGTCGTAGATCGGACCGTCCTGGCGCTCGGGGTGGAGGCCTTGGGTGCCCGGGTTGCGGCGGAACGTCGCGGTCTCGACGACGGCGTTCCCCGGGAACCGCACGTGGACGAGGCGGAAGCGGCGGCCGATGACGAAGGCCGAGCGGAAGAGGCGCTTGACGCGGTTGGGCGTCGCGTCCGTGGCGACGTCGAAGTCCTTGGGCTCGAGGCCGAGCAGCAGGTCGCGCACGCAGCCGCCGACGAGGTAGGCCTCGTGGCCCATGCGTCGCAGGTGGCGGACCACGAACACCGCGTTGTCGTCGAGCGCCTCGCGGCGGATGCGACCGGCCCCGGGGACCACGAGCGGCGGACGGTCGTCAGGGGGCACGCCACGGGAGGCGTCCACCGGTGGGCGGGCGGCCCCGGGGGCGGAGTCGAGGCCCTCCGGCGGCACGTCCTCGGTCGTGGGGTCCATCCGGGCCATCGTACGGACGCGGGCGCATCCGTCCCCTCCCGGCGGGGCCGCGCCTCCGTCGTGGCGTCGAGCGCCGGGGGGCCGTATCCTCCGGGCGACTTGGAGGCGCCATGGTCCGAGCCGTCGCGGTCGTCGCGCTCCTCGCCCTCGCGGGGTGTGCCGGGGTGGACGACCTCTCGTCTGCGAAGGGCGCCCCCGGGGGCGCCGTCGCGGCGTCGCCCGCCGGGTCGCGCGAGGCCGCGCTGCGGCGCAAGGCCGACGCCGCGCTCGCCGAGCGCAGCTACGCCGACGCGTGGAACCTCGAGGCGGCCGCGGGCTCCGACGCCGAGCGGCTCTCGGCCATCGCGGTCGCGTCGCTCGAGGCCGACCGCGGACCCTACGAGGACATGTTCGCCGCGCTCCACGCGAAGTTCGGCGGGCTGCCGCCGTCGGCGCGCGCGCGCGTCGAGGCGGTGATCAAGGCCGCCGAGTCGGAGGGAGCGTGGTCCCGCGCGGTGAACGTCGCGCTCGTGACGGCCGCCGACGCGCCGACCTACGCGGCCGCGTGGGCGGTGTACGAGCGGGCGCCCACGAAGGAGGCGCTCGGTCTGTACCGCACCATCCAGAAGGCGCAGACCGCGCACGCGGAGAAGGCCGCGCCGGCGCCCCCGGGGCGGTAGCGGCGGGCGAGGGCCGAAAGGCGCGGCAACGGGGTTGTCGCCGAGGCGTCGCGGGGCTACACCTGTGCTGCGGTCGCGCGCGGGTCTGGGAGGGCCCCGGCGATGCCGATGCACGGGCCGGACGCCACCGAGTCCCCCGCTCCGCGTGACGAAGACGTCGCGCCGGGCTCGATGCCGGCCTCGGTGAGCGCGGCCGCCGCGGCGAGCGCCGACCTGCGTCGCGCGCTCGAGCGCGCGATGCACGCGACGATGGACGGCATCGCGGTCCACGACGCGCGCGGGCGCTTCCTGTGGCTCAACGACGCGCACGCGCGCGCCTACGGCTACACCGTGGACGAGCTGCTCGGCCGCTCGTGGGAGACGCTCTACGACCCCGAGGAGGCGCGCCGCTTCGCCGAGGTCGTGCTGCCGCAGGTGCTGCGGCACGGGCCCTGGCGCGGGACCGCCGTCGGGCGCCGTCGCGACGGCTCGCCGTTCCCGCAGGAGGTGTCGCTCACCGCGCTCGACGACGGCGGCCTCGTCTGCGTCGTGCGCGACGTGTCCGAGGCGCACGCGACCCGCAGCGAGCTGCTCAGCGTGCGCGAGGCGATCGGCCAGATCGTCGAGAGCGCGCCGCTGATCGTCTTCGCGCTCGACCTCGAAGGTCGGGTCGCGCTCTCCGAGGGGCGCGGCCTGCGCGCGCTCGGGCTCTCGCCGGGCGAGACCGTCGGGCGCTCCGCCTTCGACCTCGAGCCCGATCCCGAGGGGCGCGCGCTCCTCGCCCGGGCGCTGCGCGGGGAGCCGCTCGTCGCCGTGCGGCCGTTCCGCGACCGCTGGCTCGAGGTCCACTACGCGCCGCGCCACGGCCCCGACGGCGCCCTCGACGGCGTGATCGGCGTCACCGTGGACGTCACCGAGCGGCGGCGCGCCGAGGAGGCGTTGCGTGCCGCGCAGCGCCTCGAGAGCCTCGCGGTGCTCGCGGGCGGCGTGGCGCACGACTTCAACAACCTCCTCGTGGGCGTCCTGGGCAACGCGAGCCTCGCCCTCGACCTGCTGCCGGCCGACGCGCCGGTGCGCACGCTCCTCGAGCGCATCGAGCTGGCCGGCCGACGCGCGGGCGAGCTCACCCGCCAGCTGCTCGCCTACGCGGGGCGTGGGCACGTCGAGCCCGCGCGGCTCGACCTCTCCGCGCTCGCGGGCGAGATGAGCCGGCTGCTCGAGTCGGCGGTCTCGAAGGGCACGCGCGTCGAGACGCGCTTCGGCGCCGGCGTGCCGACGGTCGCGGGCGACGCGGCGCAGCTGCGCCAGCTGGTGATGAACCTCGTGGTCAACGCGTCCGAGGCGCTGCGGGGCGCGCGCGGCACGGTCACCGTGACGACGTCGCGGGTGGAGGTCGTGGGGCGCGCACCCGCGGGGGTCACGCGCGTGCCCGAGGTCGCGCCGGGCACGTACGCGGCGATCGAGGTCGCCGACACCGGCTGCGGCATGGAGCCCGCGCTGCGCGAGCGCATCTTCGACCCGTTCTTCACGACGAAGGCCTCGGGCCGCGGCCTCGGGCTCGCCGTCGTGATGGGCGTCGCGCGGGCGCACCACGGCGCCGTCGAGGTCGAGAGCGCACCGGGCCGCGGCTCGCGCTTCCGCGTGCTGCTGCCGGTCGAGCCCGGCGAGGCGCCCACCGTCCCGCACGAGGACGTCGCGGCCGTGTGGAGCGGTCGAGGCCGCGTGCTCGTCGTGGACGACGAGGAGCCGGTGCGGCGGGTCGCGGCCGAGATGCTCGAGCGGCTCGGCTACGACGTGGACGCCGCCGCGGGCGCCGACGAAGCCGTCGCGCTCCACGCGCGGGACCCGGAGCGCTACGCCGCGGTGCTGCTCGACGTCACGATGCCGGGCGTGGACGGCGCCGACACGGTGCGGCGGATGCGTGCCACCGACCGCGGCGTGCGGATCGTGCTCATGAGCGGCTTCGACGCGACCGACGTGCTCGCGCGGCTCGGCCCGGAGGCCCCGCGGGCCTTCCTCGGCAAGCCGTTCACGCTGGCCAGCCTCTCCGAGCGGTTGCGCACGGCGGTGCTGCGGATCGCGTGATCGCGTCGGCGCCGGGCGGCGCCCCGGACGACCTTCGGCATCGCGCGCGCCGCGGGGGACACTCCGCGTTCCCCCCGGACACCCCCGATGGCCTCGACCGCCGCCCCGACCGCCGTCCCGCTGATGGACCCCAAGCGTGTCTACGAGCAGTGGGGGCCCGCCGCCGAGCAGGCGGTCGTGCGGATCCTGCGCGAGCACAGCTACGTCAAGGGGCCGGAGATCGACGCGCTCGAGAAGGAGTCGGCCGCGAGCTTCGGCGTCGCCCGCGCCGTCGCGGTGGACTCGGGGACGGACGCGCTCTACCTCCCGCTGCGCGCGCTGCTCGACGACCGCCCGGCCGACCGCCGCGAGGTGATCGTCCCGACCTTCACGTTCTTCGCGACCGCGGGCGCGGTCGTCAACGCGGGCGGCGTGCCGGTCTTCGCCGACGTCCTGCCCGACTCGATGAACCTCGACCCGGCCGAGGTCGCGCGCAAGGCGTCGGACCGCACGGCGGCGGTCGTCCCGGTGCACCTGTTCGGCGCGCCGGCCGACCTTGCGGGCGTCCGCTCGGCGCTCGGCGGGCGCAAGGTGTTCGTGCTCGAGGACGCCGCGCAGGCGATCGACGCGACGGTGGCGGGCCGCAAGGTCGGCGCGCTCGCCGACGCGGCGGCGTTCTCGTTCTACCCGTCGAAGAACCTCGGCGCCGCCGGCGACGGCGGGCTCTTCACCACCGACGACCTCGCCCTGGCCGACCTCGTCGCGTCGCTGCGCGAGCACGGCAGCAAGAAGACCTACTTCCACGAGCGCGTCGGCAAGAACAGCCGCATGGACGAGATCCAGGCGGCGGTGCTGCGGCGCAAGTGGCCCCACCTCGCCGCGTGGACCGCGGCGCGGCGCGCCGTCGCGGCGGGCTACGACGCCGCCTTCGCCGACGTCCCCGAGGTCGCGACGCCGACGACGCTGCCGGGGGCGACGCACGTCTACCACCTCTACACGCTGCGCGTGCGGCGCCGCGACGAGCTGGTCGCGCACCTCAAGGCGACGGGCATCGGGTGCGGCGTGTACTACCCGCTGCCCCTGCACCGCCAGCCGTGCTTCGCGCGCTTCTCTCCGGCGCCCTGCCCGGTCGCGGACCGGCTCGCCACCGAGGTGGTCTCGCTGCCGTGCTTCCCCGGGCTCTCCGCCGACGAGCAGCGACGCGTGGTCGCCGCGGTGCGCGGCTTCTACGGCCGCTGAGCGCGGACGCGGGCCGGCGCGCGCGTTCGGGCGCTGCGACGCCCGTGTCGAGCGGAATGGACACACGGGGCGCCCGACGGACGTAAGTCCTTGCCGGGCCGTCGGGCACGGGTCGTGCGTCCGGGTGCGGCGTCATGGGCTTCGCCCCCGTCCCCGACCGTCGTGCCGACCGCCGCCACGCGCTGCTCGGCCACGCTCGCGTCCACGTGGACGGGGCGGCGGAGACGTTCGGCGGGATCGTGGACGTGAGCGCGCGCGGCGTGCGCGTGCGGGTGCGACCGAGCACGTGCGCCGAGGTCGGGGCGGCCTGCCTCGTGCACCTCGCGGTCATGCTCCCCGGCACGGGGCCCGAGGCGCCGGCGGTGCGGCTGCACGGTCGCGCGGTCGTGGTCCGCCACACGGTGCGCGACGACCGGACCGAGGAGCTCGCGCTGCGCTTCGAGCTGCCGCTGCAGGTGGGCGACGCGTTCGCGTCGGCGCCGACCGAGCCCGCCTCCTCCGGCACGCCCTGCCCCGCGTAGGCTGCGTCTCGGAACCCTCCCTGCGGCGTCCGCACGGACCGGGCTGCGGCGAGGCGTCCTCGGCGAGGAGCCTCCTCGGCGGGTCAGGAACCCGCCTCCGGGGCTCTTCGCCTGCGGTGCCGGGCCTCGCCTCGGCCGCCCGCGCGGCCCCGCGACGGGAAGCTCCGGAACCGAGCCTACGCGGGGACGGTGCGGCCGGCGCGGCCGAGGAGCCCGTACTTGCGCATCTTGTTGAAGAGCGTCGTACGGTTGATGTCGAGCGCCTGGGCCGTCCGCTGGCGGTTCCAGTTGTGCGAGCGCAGCGTGCGCTCGATGATCTCGCGCTCGGGGATCTCGAGCGCGCGCTTGAGCGGCAGCGTGCGGTCGCCGCTCGGGGCCGGCGCCGACTTCGTCAGGTCCGGCGGCAGGTCGCCCGGGAGCAGCACGTCGCCGCGGCAGAGGATCACGCCGCGCTCGATCACGTTCTCGAGCTCGCGGATGTTGCCCGGCCAGCCGTGCGCCTGCAGGATCGTCATCGTCGAGTCGTCGATGTCGGCGACCGGCTTGCCGTTCTCCTCGGCGAAGCGCTTGAGGAAGTGGCGCGCGAGCAGCGGCACGTCGCCGACGCGCTCGCGCAGCGGCGGGAGGTGCACGGGGACGACGCTGATGCGGTAGTAGAGGTCCTGGCGGAAGCGGCCCTCCGCGACGGCCTTGCCGAGGTCCTCGTTGGTGGCGAGGAGGAGGCGGACGTCCACCTCGACGCTGTCCTCGCTGCCGACGGGCTCGAAGCGCCGCTCCTGCAGCACGCGCAGCAGCTTGAGCTGGAGCGCCGCGGTGGAGGCGCCGATCTCGTCGAGGAAGAGCGTGCCCTTGTCGGCGGCGAGGAAGCGCCCCGGCCGCGCGCCCGACGCGCCTGTGAACGCGCCCTTGGTGTGGCCGAACAGCTCGCTCTCGAGGAGGCCCTCGGGGAGAGCGCCGCAGTTCATCTCGACGAACGGCCCCGTGCGGCGGGGCGACGCCTCGTGGATGAGCCGCGCGATCATCGACTTGCCGGTGCCGCTCTCGCCCGTGATGAGGACGGTGGCGCGCGTCGGCGCGACGGCCTGGATCGTGTCGAAGACCTTGAGCAGGGTGGGGTCGGAGCCCACGACCTTGCGCCCGCCCTTGCTGCGGTCGAGCGCCGCCTTGAGCTCGGCGTTCTCCGTCCGCAGGCGCGACGACTCGAGCGCGCGCTCGACGACGAGGACCATCTCCTCGTCGAGCACCGGCTTCGTGACGTAGTCGAACGCGCCGTCGCGCATGCCGCGCACCGCGCTCTCGATCGTGCCGTAGCCGGTGACGAGGACGACCTGCGTGGCCGGCCACGACGCCTTGACCGCGCGGAGCAGCTCGAAGCCGTCCTGGCCGGGCATGTTGATGTCGGAGACGACGACGTCGGCCGGGGCCGCGTCGAGCTGCTTGAGCCCGTCGGCGACCGACGCGGCCGTGCGCACCTCGTGGCCGTGGCGGGTGAGGAGGATCCGCAGCGTGCGGGGCACGAGCGGGTCGTCGTCGACGATCAGGATGCGTCCGGGCATGGGGGCCTACCGAGCCGACGCCGGGGCGCCGGAGGGGGCGAAGGGAAGGGTGACGCGCACGAGGGTCCCGCCCGAGGGCGGGCACTCCACCGTGATCGCGCCGCCGAGGTTCTCGACGACGCGGGCGGAGATCGGGAGGCCGAGCCCGGTGCCCTTGCCGGGCGGCTTCGTGGTGAAGAAGGGCTCGAAGATGCGCTGCAGCACGCCCGGCGGCATGCCGGGGCCGTCGTCGCGCACCTCGATGCGCACGCGGTCGCCGTCGCGGCGGGCCCGCACCTGCACGTGGCCCGTCGGCCCGGTCGCGTCGGCCGCGTTGCGCACGACGTTCGTCAGCACCTGGTGCAGCGCGCGCGGCACGGGGTGCTCGGCGACGTCGGGGGCCAGCTCGGACGTGATCTTCGGCGCGAGGTCGGCGACGGCCATCGCGACACCCGCGACCGCCTCCTCGACGAGGCGCGCGAGCGGCTCGGGCTTCTGCTGGATCGCGGCGTGGCGCGAGAACGTCAGCAGCGACTTCACGATGTCGGCCATGCGCAGCAGGCCGGCGTGCGCGAGGTCGAGCAGCTCCTTGCTCTCGGCGTCGCCGCCCGTGCGCGACGCGACCATGCGCACGCAGCGCAGGGTGGCGTCGAGCGGGTTGTTGAGCTCGTGGGCGACGCCGGCGGCGAGCTTGCCGATCATCGCGAGCTTCTCCTGGACGCGGAGCCGCTCGCGCAGGTCGGCGTTGGTCTGGAGCGCGCGCTGGTGCTCGAGCGCCTTCGCGACGGTGGAGACGATCTCGGCGGCCGGGCAGGGCTTGGTGAGGACGTCGAAGGCGCCGTCGCGCATGACGTCCACCGCGTGCTGCACGGTCCCGAAGCCGGTGATGACGACGGGGACGACGGCCGGGTGGGAGGCGCGGATGCGGCGCACGAGGTCGTGGCCGTCCATCCCGTTCATCTTGAGGTCGGTCAGGACGACGTGCGGGGGGTCCTTGCGGATGAGGTCGAGGGCGGCCTCGCCCCGCTCGGCGAGCGAGACGCGGTGGCCTTGGACGCGGAGCACCTCGGCGAGGAACTCGCGCACGATCGGCTGGTCGTCGACGACCAGCACGTGGGCCGGCACCGCGGCGCCCTCGGTGGGCGCGTTCGCGGCGTCAGGCGGCTGGACGTGGGTCCCGTCGGTGGTCATCGCGCCCCCGGGCGTTGCCCAGATCGGACGCGGACCTATCGACCGTCGCGCCGGGAGGCTTGAACGCGTCGCGCCGGGACCACGTCCGTCGCGTTCCGTGGACGTTCGCCCGGGGGCCCGGCCGCCCTCGCCGACTGCGGACGGGTCCGCAATCGGTACATTCGTGCCAGGCACCGTTGTACCTATCCCCCGGTGCGCCGCGGTCGCTGGCGTTCGATGGCCCGCCCGGGGAGGGGATCCCCCGGCGGCCCGTCGCCGGCACGGGCTCCTACGCGGTGGCCGCCGCCAGGACGCGGTCGCGGCCGGCCTGCTTGGCGGCGTAGAGCGCCTGGTCGGCGCGCTCGACCAGCGCGCTGCCCTCCGTGGCGTCGCGGCCGTAGAGCGCGACCCCGCCGGAGACCGTCACGATGGGGGACGGCAGCCCGGGGCCGAGCGCGAGCGGGCGCCCGCCCACCGCCAGCCGAGCGCGCTCGAGCGCCGCCAGCGCCTCGCCCGGTGCGAGGCCCGCGAGCCCCGTCAGCAGCACCGCGAACTCCTCGCCACCCCAGCGGCAGACGAGGTCGGTCTCGCGCAACGCGCCCACGAGCCGGCGCGCCACCTGCGCGAGCACGCGGTCGCCCACCGGGTGCCCGAAGCGGTCGTTGAGCGACTTGAAGCGGTCCACGTCCACGATCGCCACCGCGATCGGGGGCCCGCCCCGTCGCGCCCGCTCGAGCTCGCGGCGCAGGGCGCGCTCGAACGCCCGCCGGTTGGGGAGGCCCGTCAGCTCGTCGGTGGCGGAGAGCGTCTCGGCCTGCTCGAGCCGGCGGGCGGCGGCGAGTGCGCGCCCGGCGCGGCGCGCCATCCGCAGGAGCCGCCGCAGCGCCGCGGGCGACGGCAGCGCGTCGCCGGGCAGGTCGGTCAGGCTGACCACGCCCTCGCAGCGCGGGGCGACGCCCAGCGGGAGCACGACGTAGGCCGTCCCGGCGTAGCCCCGGGGCCCGCCCGACGACGCCCGACCGGTCACCGCGCGGGCGAGCGAGGTCGCGCGCCCGGCGATCCCCGAGCCGATCGGCGCGCGCACACGCCCGACCAGCGCCGGGTCGAGGCCCTTGGCCGCCTTGACGAACAGGCTCGTGCGCGCGGGGTCGGCGAGCATGAGGCTCAGGCGGTCGGCGCCGGTCTCGCGCGCGAAGGCCCGCAGCACGAAGCGGCAGAGCGCGTCGGGCCGGTCGAGGCGGCGGAAGCAGCCGTCCACGAACGCGGCCTCGCCCACGCCCGCCTCGTCGGTGCCCTCCGCGGTGGCGGCGACCCGCTCGCGACGCGGCGTCGCCTGCGGCGGCGGCTCGTCCGGGGCGATGCAGCGCACGCCGAGCGCGGCCGCGGCGCGCCCCACGCGGGGGTCGGTGCGCGGCGGGAGCGTGACGACGACGTCGTAGGGCGCGGCGGCGCGCACGAGCGCGCGGAGCGCGGCCCGCGGGCGCGGCAGCAGCGCGTCGGGGCCGACGAGCACGGGGCGCGCGCCGTCGGTGAGCAGCGTGACGAGCGCGCCGTGGGCGTCGGTCGCGACGTCGGCGCCCCGTCCCGGCCAGGCCGCGGACACCGCGTCGGAGGCGGCCAGCCCGACCGCGAGCCCGCGGGGTGTCGCGGTCGTCGCCCTCACGCGCTGAGCACCTCGAGCACCGCGTCGGCCGCGGGCGGGACGAACTGGGCGCCGCGCAGGCGCAGGATCTCGCGCCGCGCCTCCGACGAGGACAGCGTGCGGCTGTAGGGGCGCGCGTGGGTCATCGCGTCGTAGGCCTCGGCGACGCCGATCACCGCGGCCCCGATCGGGATCCGGTCCTCGCGCAGCCCGTCGGGGTAGCCGTCGCCGTCGGCGCGCTCGTGGTGGTGGCGCACGAGCGTCGCGGCGGCCCCGAGCGGCTCGAGCAGGCGCGCGCCGAGCACCGCGTGCGCGCGGACCACGTCCACCTCGGAAGGCGAGAGCGGGCCGGCGCGCACGAGCAGCTCCTCGGGGACGCCGACCTCGCCGATGTCGTGCAGCCGCGCGGCGGTGGCGACGTCGCGGCGCTCGCGCGCCGACAGCCCCAGCCGCGCCGCCGCGCGCGTGGCAAGCTCGGCGACGCGCTGCGCGTGGCCGCGGCGGACCGAGCCCCGGCTCTCGAGCGCCTCGAGCATCGCCACGGCGACGTCCACCGCGTTGGCCTCGGCGCGCCGACGGTGGCGCTCGGCCTCGAGCGCGGGCTTGAGCGCCCGCGCGATCATCGCCAGCACCGACAGCTCGCCGTCGTCGCGCCCCGGCAGGAAGGGCCGCAGGAGCACGATGCCGCCGGCGGGCTCGCCCAGCGTCCCCAGCGACGCGGCCATGCCCTCGAGGGGGCGCCCCTGGCCGAGCACCTCGTCGCGGACCACCCCGCTCCCCTCGGCGCGGGCGCGCTCGACCAGGAGGGCGCCGAGCGGGAGGGGGAGGGCCACCGGCTCGTCGCCCTCGCGGTGCTCGGCCTCGATCACGCCGTCGCCGACGTCGGCCTCGATGCGCGTGACGTGGGCGTGGAATCGGCGCCCGGTGATCTGGGCGGTCGTGCGGACCACGCGCTCGAGGTCTTCGCCGGCGAGCAGGTCGGTCAGCTCGGCGACGAGCTCGAGGTCGCGGACGCGTCGCTCGAGGTCGCGCCGGGAGAGCTTGAGGTCGCGGCGGACCGAGGTGAGCGTCTCCTGCACCTGCCGGTGCTCGCGCCGCAGGACCTCGGCCTCTTCGCGCGCCACCGAGAGCGCCTCGCGGCCGTGGGTCTGCGTGCGGTGGTCGGCGAGCACCCGCTCGACCACCCGGCGGAGGTCGTCGAGCCCGAACGGCTTCATCAGGTAGTCGTCGGCGCCCTGGCGCAGCGCCGACACCGCGGTCTCGGTGCTGGCGAAGGCCGTGATGAGCACCGAGCCGATGTCGGGGGCCTTCTCCTTGGCGGCGCGGATCAGCTCGAGGCCGCTCATCTCCGGCATCTTGAGGTCGGTGACGAGCAGGTCCACGGCGTCCGAGGCGAGGTCGGCGAGCGCCTCGCGCGCGCTGGCGCGCGGGGTCACGCGGAACCCGTCGCGTCGGAGCGCGGCCGCGAGGATCTCGCGGATCTGCGGTTCGTCGTCCACCACGAGGATGTGGGCGGGGCGCGTCGCGATCGAAGGGGCCGAGGACATCGCAACCTCGGTAGATCGGACGCGCCGGGCCGAAACTTCCGCCCGGTCCGCCGGGCGCGGCGCCCCCCCGACTGTCAGCGCGGCAGGGCGAGCGTGACGATCGTGCCGAGGCGGCCCTCGCGGGTGCGCACCGTGCCCCCGTGCGCGCGCGCGACGGCCGCCACGACGGCGAGCCCGGGGTAGGGGACGCGCGTCGCGTCGTCCACCTCGAGCACCGAGCCCAGCGCGCCTTGCACGCGGGCCTCGTCGAGCCGCAGGCCCTCCACCCGGGCCGAGACCTCGACGGAGGGACGGCCCGTGCGCCCGAGGCGGGCGCGGGCCCGCAGCGGGGCCGGGCGGCGGCCGCACGCGCCGGCGAGGAACCGCAGGAGCGCGTCCACGGCCTCACGTAGCTGGGCGGGGTCGGCCCGGGTCTCGACGGGGCCGCCGGGGTCGGGCGCGTCGGCCCGGTGGGCGGCGACCGCCGCGGCCGGGGCGAGGAGGCCCGCGTCGGTGAACCGGGCGAGCCGCTCAGTGAGCACCGCGCCGACGTCGAGGCGCACCGGCGTCGCGGTCCCGAGCCGCCCGTACGCGGCCACGATCTCGACCGCGTCGCGGATGCGGGCCGCCTCGGCGCGCACGCCGTCGCGCAGGCGGGCCGTGCGCGGGTCGCCCCCGCCCTCCTCGACGAGCAGCGAGAGGACCTGCAGGGGGTTGTTCACCGCGTGCCCGACCTGCGAGGCGAGCGACGCCAGCGCGGGGTCCACGGCGGGGGGATCGGTCGGCGTGCGCGACAGCAGCCGGCGCGCGACCGCATCGAGCTCGCCGAGGTCGGGCGGCTCGGGGAGGTAGGCGTCGGCGCCGGCGGCGAGCGCGGCGGCCGCGAGGTCGCGGTGGCGGTCGGGGACGAGGGCGAGGACCGCGGTGCCGTCGCCACGGCGGCGCACCGCGCCGAGGAAGCCGAGGTCGCGACGGCGCCAGCCCGAGAGGCTCACGACGACGAGGTCGGCGGGCCGTTCCGCGAAGCGGGCCGTGGCGTCGAACGGGTCGCCCGCGCACTCGACCTCCGCCGGCACCCGGCCGAGGAGCCGCGCGATCGCTTCGCGGGCGGGGCCCTTGCGGGCGACGAGGAGGGCGCGGCGGGGGGGGCGCGGCGTCGGCACGATGACGGATGTCCGCATCATCGGTCGCCCCGGCGACGCGGCGTCAGGGAATCCGTCGTTCGGTGCCTGCGGGCGCCGCCGTAGAATCCGCGGCCACCCCCCCGGAGAGAGCCCGGCCCGTGCGCATCCTCCTCGCCGACGACGAGCGGACCATCGCGATCACGCTGCGCGACCGCCTCGCGGAGGCCGGGCACGCGGTGACCGTGGTGCGGGACGGGCAGGAGGCGCTCGCCGCGCTGGCCGAGTCGGCGTTCGACGTGGTGGTCACCGACATCAAGATGCCCGGCGTGACGGGGATCCAGGTGCTCGAGGAGGTCAAGCGCACCCGTCCCGACACCGAGGTCGTCGTCATCACGGGGTACGGCACGATCGAGTCCGCCGTGGACGCGACGAAGAAGGGCGCGTTCGAGTACGTCCTCAAGCCCTTCGACAACGACGAGATCGTCCTGATCCTGAGCAAGATCGAGGAGCTCAAGCGCCTGCGCCGCGAGAACGCGGAGCTGCGCCAGACGCTGCAGCGCGAGAAGGCCCTCGACGCCGTGGTCGGCCGCAGCCCGGCGATGACCCGGGTCGTCGAGCGGATCCGCGCCGTGGCGGAGAACGACGCCAACGTCCTCATCACGGGCGAGTCGGGCACCGGCAAGGAGCGCGTGGCCCGCGCGATCCACGACCTCTCGCGCCGCCGGGCGGGGCCGTTCGTGCCGCTGGCGTGCGCGGCGATCCCGGCGCCGCTGCTCGAGGACGAGATCTTCGGCCACGAGCGGGGCGCGTTCACCGACGCCAAGGAACGCAAGCTCGGGCGCTTCGAGCGGGCCGACGGCGGCACGATCTTCCTCGACGACATCGACGACATGCCGCTCGAGACGCAGGTGAAGCTCCTCCGCGTGCTCCAGGAGCGCCAGTTCGAGCGGCTCGGCGGCGAGAAGCCGGTGAAGGTGGACGTGCGGGTCGTGGCGGCGACCAAGGTGGACCTCGCCGAGGCGGCCGAGGACGGCGAGTTCCGCGAGGACCTCTACTACCGGCTCAACGTCGTCCCGCTCGAGCTGCCGCCGCTCCGCGACCGCGAGGGCGACGTCCCGCTGCTGGTCGAGCACTTCCTGCGCCGGCACGGCCACGGGCAGCCCTACACCGTGGCGCCCGAGGTCATGGCCGAGCTGGTGGCCTACCGGTGGCCCGGCAACGTCCGCGAGCTCGAGAACGCGGTCGAGCGCGCCGTGGCGCTCGCGGGCCCCGCGCGGGTGCTCTCGCGCGACGCGCTGCTCGAGAGTGCGCTGCGCCGCCGCGGGCGCGGCAAGGAGGAGGCGGTGGGCGACGCGCTGGTCTCGTTGAAGGAGATCGTGCGCGACGCCGAGTCCTCCCACATCCGGCGCGTGCTGCGCACGCAGAACGGCCACCGGGCCAAGGCGGCCGAGGTCCTCGGCATCTCGCGCAAGAACCTGTGGGAGAAGATGAAGGAGTACGGGATCGAGTAGGGCGCGTCGAGCGCGGCGCGGTCGGCCGGGCGTGCGCGTCGAGCGGGGCGCGCTGCGATGCCCGCGGGAGGGGCCCGGTTCGTGCGACCTCGCGACCCCTCGACCGACGCGGCGCAGGACGACGGGGGAGGCGCGGTGCGCGCGGCGACGGCAACGCGCCCGTGGCGACGGGGCGCGGTCGCGGCGCTCGTCGTCGCGTCGCTCCTCGCGTCCGCCGTCGTGGTGGCGCTCGTGCGGACGCGGAGCGCCCCGGGGCCCGCGCCGTGGCGCCCGTCCGCCGTCCCCGGGATGGTGGTCGTGGCGATCGACGCCGCGGGCGAAGGCGCGCGCCGTTTCGTGCGCGCGACGCTCGCGCCGTCGCCCGCAGGACCCGGGGCGCGCGTGACGGCCGCGATCGGCGAGGCGACGTGGGAGGCCGCCCTCGAGGACGAGCGCATCGCGGGGCGCGAGCCGCTCGACGGGGTGGAGGCGCTCGGGCCGTGGCTCGCCGCGCGCGCCGAGCTCGTGCGGGGACGGGCCGGCGAGGTCGAGACGCCGCTGCCGGCCGGGTCCGACCTCGCCTACGGCGACGTCGCGGCGCCGATCCGCGCGCTCGCGGCGGCGGGCGCGGCCGGCGTCGACCTCACGGGGGCCCCGACGCCGCTGCCGCCGCGCGACCGCTGAGCCCGGCGGCGGTCGCGCGGCGCCGCGTCAGCGTCCGCGGCGGCGCGTCGTCGGCCGCGGCGGGGGCGCGTGCGGCGGGCCTTCGTCGTCGGGCGGCGGGTCGTCGTCGCCGTGCCGCGCGGCGCGTCGTGCGTCGCGACGGGCCTGCGCCTCGGCGGCGCGCTTGCGGGCGCGGCCGCGCAGCGACGTCCACGCCGCGCCGAGCGCGGCCGAGGCGAGCGCGCCGACGAGCCAGGTCGTGTGCTTCGACGGGGCCTCGTCGGCGTCCGGGCGCGGCGGACCGAGGGTGGTGCGCACGGAGGCGACCATCGTCGCCCACTCGCGGTCGCCGCTCTCGTCGCGCGTCACGCGCCCGCGCGAGATCACGAAGGTGGTCCCCGAGCGCGGCACGATCAGCACCATCACGAGGACGCCGTGGCCGTGCTCCACTCGGGTGTAGCGATGCTCCCAAGCGGCCACGTCGTCGGCGAGCGTGCGGCGGACGGGCCGCTCGCCGCGCGACCACGCGTGGCCGGCGGCCGAGTCGAACGCGGCGAAGAACGCCTTGGCCACGTCGGGGTCGTCGAGCAGCAGGTCGTCGCCGCTCATCCGCATCACGACGATCGAGTCGCGCGCGTCGTCGAAGCCGGCGACCGCGCGCGACCACCCGTGGACCTGAATCTGCGACCGCGGCCCCGGGAGCGCCTTCTCGTCGGCCGCGATCTGCCGGAGCACGTCCGCGCCGATGGCCGGGTCCTGCTCGAAGCCCGCGGGGAGGTCGAACGAGAGCCCGCCGACCTCGTTGCGTGCGGCCTCCGCCGGCACGCGCAGCGCCGCGAGCGCGGCCACGACCACCCATCCGGTCCAGATCCGTCGCATGGGCGGAGTCTAACCCGCCGAACTCACGAGCCGGCGAGGTCGGGGCGGCGTCTTGCGCCCGGGCGTGACGTGGGCCCGCTGGCGCTTCGATGCGCCTCGCCACGCGTCGTCCGCTCCTCGGCGTGGTTCCAGAACACGCGGTCGTCGCGGCCGACGCGCGACCCGCTCCCTCGCGCCGGTCCTCTACGCGCGCTCGAGGACGACGTGGCGCGAGAGGAACGTCGGGTGCGTCGCGCCGACGGCGCGGACCCGCCAGCCCGGCGCGGGGACCGCGAGCGCGCGCTCGGCGAGCAGTCGTCCGAGGCCGACGGGCTCGCGGACGACCGCCACGACGTCGTCCGCGGCCGTCGCGAGCACGCGCGCCAGCACCTCGCGCTTGGGCGTCACCTGGTTGGCGACGTAGACGAGGTCGGCCCCGTCGTACGTCGTCGTCGCGCCGTCGGCGCGCCGGGGACGCAGCCGCCCGTCGCCGCACCACGTCGCCCAGCGACGCGCACGCTCCACCGCGACCTCGTCCACGTCGAGGACGTCGATCGACGGGATCGTCGTCTCGTCGCGCAACCAGAGCGCGGCCGCCGGGAACGGCCCTCCGCCGACCACCACCGCATGGCGGCGCGCGCTCAGCGGCACGAGCGTCGCCGCCTCCGCGACCCGGTCCCACGTCGCGGTCCCGAACGCGCTCTGCACCGCGTCGCGCACGCGCCCGGCCGACGGCGGCCGCCGCGCCAGCAGCGCGTCGGTCTCGGCCCGCTCGTCGAGCGCGAGCGCGCGCCGCATGCACGGCTGCAGCAGCCCCTCGAGCGTCGCGCCCGCGGGGCCGTCGAGTGCGGCCGCGAGAGCGTCCACTTCGGGGGGCGCAGCCCACGTGCGCCACGCGGCCGCCCAGCCGGCAAGGAAGCCCGCGTCGTCGCGCGAGAGGAGCGCGTCGGCGTGCACGCGCAGGCGCTCGCGCCACACGGCGGCGCTCACCGCGACCTCCCGCGAGGCCGCCACCACGCGCGACGCCGCCGCGGCAGCGTCAAGTCCGTCGCGCCTTCCGGCGTCGAGAGCACCTCGGCGATCGCGTCGGCGAGCACGTCCTTGCCCGTGGCGCGCGCGGCCGCGAGCGCGCGGCCGAGGTGGCGGCGCTCGGACGGGAAGCGGGCCCTCGTCGCGCGCAACCGGTCGAGGAAGGCGGCGCGCTCCGGGAACGACGGCGCCGCGTCGAGCGCGTCGCACGCCGCGAGCATCGCCATCGTCGTCAGGCACTTCGCGCACGTCCCGCAGTTGGCGCCCTCGGGCGAGCGGTAGCAGACCCGCAGGCGCGCGAGCACGTCGGGACGCCGCGCGATCGCCGCGACCTTGTCGAAGCGGTCGGTCGCGACGCCGTCGGGATGCACCGCCACCGCGCTCGACGACCACCAGAGGTCGGTCAGCGGGTGCGACGCCCACGGGACGAGCGCGCCCGCGAACACCGAGCCCGGCACGAGCACGCGGTCGTGTCGGCGCCCGAGCGCGAGCGCGACCGCGGCGAGCAGCGGGCCGTGGGCGAGGAGCGGCCAGCTGGCGTCGTCCCACCGCGTCGAGCGCAGGTTCGTCGCGACGCGGACGAGCGGGAGGCCGAGCACGGCCGCCGTCGCCTCGACGTCGCGGCGGGCCCGCGCGATCGCCTCGGTGCTCGGCAGGCGCAGGTCGAAGCCCTCGAGGAAGAGCAGCGTGTGCACCGGGCCCCGCGCGACCTCGCCGGTTCGGTCCGCCCGGCCGATCGCGGTGAAGGTGGAGTCCACGCCCCCCGAGAAGAACGCCGCGGTGCGACGCGGCGCCGGCGGTGTCGTGGTCTCCGGCGCCTCGACCGGGACGACGTGGGTCGTGCCGTACCACGTGCGCCAAACCTCGAGCACCTCGCGCGCCCCGAGCAGCGTGCGCCGGTCCACGGGCGCGTCGAGCCGCAGCGGCTCGCCCGTCACGGCGGCCAGCGGCAGCAGCGCCGCCAGCCACGGCGTGCCGTCGAGATCGGGAGGAGCCCCGTCCACGACGGGCACCTCGATCCACAACGATTCGGTCGCGGGGCGGGGACGTTCGTGGTCCACCTCGACGACGAGCCGGACGCGGGTCGCGTCGGTCGGGGACGGGACGAGGTGGGGGCGGTGCACGCGCATCGGGGGCGCAGGGTACGCGACGACCCCGCGCGTCGCGCCCGCCCGACGGGCGAGTAGGGTGGGCCCCGTGGACCCCGCCGCGCCCCCCCTCGACGTGCCCGTCCGCGGCATGCGGTGCGCCGGGTGCGCGAACACCGTGCGCAAGGCGCTCGTCGCCGTGCCGGGCGTCGCCGACGCCGTCGTCAACGTCGCGACCGCGCGCGCGGCCGTGGACGGGCGTGCGCCGTGGGCGGCGATCGACGCGGCGCTGCGCGGCGCGGGCTTTCAGGTCGGGACGCGGCAGACGCGCCTGCCCGGCGCGCCCCCCGCGCTCGACGCCGCGATGGCCACGGTGGACGGCGTCCTCGCCGTCCGTCGCGAGGGCGACGCGCTCGTCGTCGTGCACGTGGACGCCGAGGAGCCTGCCGCCGCGGTGCGGTCGGCGCTGCGCGCGGCCGGCGGGCGGCGCGCGGTCTCCGAGGCCGACCCCGAGGCCGCGCTGCGGGCCCGCGAGCTGGCCGCGTGGCGCCGTCGCCTCCTCGTCGCGGCCCCGATCGCGGCCTTCCTCATGGTCGCGGAGATGCCGCACACCGCCCACGTGCTCCCGGCTCCGTTCACCTCTCCGTTCCTCCTGCTCCTCCTTTCCTCGCTGGTCCTCTTCTTCTCCGGTCTCCCCTTCCTCCGCCATGGACTTGCGGCGCTGCGCCGCAAGTCCCCGGACATGAACACCCTCGTCGCGCTGGGCACGCTCACCGCGTGGGCGGCCAGCGTCGTCGGCGTGCTGTGGCCGCGCGCGCTCGGCGTCGCCCCGGACGACCCGCTCTGGCTCGACACCGGCGCCGGCATCGTGGCGCTCGTCGTGCTGGGGCGGTTCCTCGAGGAGCGCGCCAAGGGGCGGGCGGGGGCGTCGATCCGCGCGCTCGTCGCGCTCGCGCCGCGCACCGCGCGCGTGGTCGTCGGCGCCGTCGAGGAGGACGTGCCCGTCGAGGACCTCGTCGTGGGCGACCGCGTGCGCGTGCGGCCCGGCGAACGGGTGCCCACCGACGGGCGCGTCGTCGCCGGCGCCGGCACGCTCGACGAGTCGATGCTGACCGGCGAGAGCGTCCCGCGCGAGAAGGCGCCCGGCGACGCGGTCGTCGGCGGGACGCTCAACCGCGCGGGCACCTTCGTCTTCGAGGCCGAGAAGGTCGGCGCCGACACCGCGCTCGCCGGGCTCGTGCGCCTCGTGCGGCAGGCGCAGGGGAGCCGCGCGCCGGTGCAGCGGCTGGCCGACCGCGTGAGCGCCGTGTTCGTGCCCGTCGTGCTCGCCGTCGCCGCGGCCACGTTCTCGCTCTGGTGGGCGCTCGGCGGCGACCTGCCGCGCGCGGTGGGCTTCGCGGTCGCGGTGCTCGTCACCGCGTGCCCCTGCGCGCTGGGGCTCGCCACACCCACCGCGATCCTCGTGGCCACCGGCCGCGGCGCCGAGCGCGGGATCCTCGTGCGCGACGGCGCCGCGCTCGAGCGCGCCGGCGCGCTGACCACCGTACTCCTCGACAAGACCGGCACGCTCACCGAGGGGCGCCCGACGGTCACCGACGTCGTCGCGCTCGAGGGCGACGACGCCACGCTGCTCGCGTGGGCCGCCTCGGTCGAGCAGGGGAGCGAGCACCCGCTCGCGCGGGCGGTGGTCGAGGCCGCGCGGGCCCGCGGGCTCGCGCTCGAGCCGCCCGACCGCTTCGCTTCGTCGCCCGGCGGCGGCGTGCGCGGCACGGTGCACGGGCCCGACGGCGGCGCCCGCGACCTCGTGCTCGGGACCGCGGCGCACCTCGAGGCCGAGGGCTTCCCCGTCGGCCCGCTCGCCGCGCTGGCCGACGCGCGCGCGGCGGAGGGCAAGACGCCGCTGCTCGTCGCGGTCGAGGACGACGCCGGGCGCCGCCCGCTCGGCCTGCTCGCGACGATCGACGGCGCGCGTCCCTCCGCGAAGCCGGGCGTCGCCGCGCTCGAGGCCCTCGGGCTCTCGGTCGCGATGGTGTCGGGCGACCGACGCGCCACCGCGACCTCGGTCGCGCGCGGGCTGGGCATCGAGCGCGTGCTGGCCGAGGTCCTGCCCGCAGGGAAGGCCGCCGAGGTCGAGCGGTTGCGCGCCGCGGGCGAGCGCGTCGCCTTCGTCGGCGACGGCGTCAACGACGCGCCGGCGCTGGCGGCGGCCGACGTCGGCGTCGCGGTGGGCGCCGGGACCGACGTCGCGACCGAGGCCGCCGACGTGACCGTGCTCGCCGACGACCTCACGCGCGTGGCGGACGCGGTGCGCCTCTCGCGCCGGACGATGCGCACGATCCGCGGCAACCTGTGGTGGGCGTTCGGCTACAACGCCGCGGCGGTCCCGCTGGCCGCGGGCGTGCTCGTGCCGCTGGGCGGGCCCGCGGTGTCGCCGATGCTCGCCGCCGGGCTCATGGCGCTCTCGAGCGTCTTCGTCGTGACGAACTCGCTGCGGCTGCGGTCGGTGGCTCTCGGCGACGACGCGGGGCCCGCGCCGGGGCAGGATCGCGCCCGATGACGGCCCGCGTCCCCGTGCCGCTCGACCTGCCGCCGGCGGACCCGCCGGTCGTCGTCGTGGGCGACGTCCACCTCTCGCCCGACCACCCGGACGTCGCCGACGCGTTCGAGGCGTGGCTCGCCGGCCTCGCGGGGCGGTGCGCGACGCTCGTGCTGCTCGGCGACGTGTTCGACGCGTGGGTGGGGCGGGCGCAGGGCCGCGAGCCGTTCGTGCGCCGCTTCACCGACCGCCTCGCGGCGCTGCGCGCGGGCGGGGTGCGCGTGGCGTTCCAGGGCGGCAACCGTGACTTCGCCTTCGACGGCGTGGACGGCCTCGACCTCGAGCTGTGGCCCGACGTCGTGCGCACGCGGTGGGGCGAGCGGACGGTGGTGCTCACGCACGGGGACCTGCTCTGCAGCGCCGACGCCCGCTACCAGCGCCTGCGGCGGCTCCTGCGCTCCGCGCCGGTCGGGGCGGTGCGCGCCGCGCTGCCCTACGCCGCGGCGCGGTACGTGGCGCGCGGGCTGCGCCGCCTCTCCGAGCGTGAGGTGGCGAGGAAGCCCTACGCGACGATGGGCCTCGACTACGGGCTCGTGCGCCGCTGGCTCGACGTCCTCGACGCCGACGTGCTCGTCGCGGGCCACGTGCACACGGGCGTCCACCACCGCCGCGACGACGGCGGGCGTCGGCGCGACGTGCTCGTGCTCAAGGACTGGGACGCGGGCGGCGGCGTCGTCGTCTGGGACGGCCGCACCGCCGCGCTCGTCGCCCCCACGTAGCGCGCGGGGGGCGCTGCGGATCGTTCGCGGTCCCGCGGGGGCCGTCGGGTAAGGGTGGGGGCCCGCGACGTCGCCCCGCATGCCCCCGTCTCCCGCCCCCGCCGCCCCGCTCGTCGTCGCGCTCGACGGGCCCGCAGGCAGCGGGAAAAGCACGCTGGCCCGCGACCTCGCCCGCGAGCTGCGGTGGCCGTTCCTCGACACCGGCGCGATGTACCGCGCCCTCACCGTCGTCGCGCTCGACCGCGGGGTCGGGGCCGACGACGCCGCGGGGCTCGCGCGGCTCGCGCAGCGCATCGACCTCCGCTACGACCCCGCGACGGGGCGGGTGTGGGTGGACGGGGTCGAGCTCACCGGCCGCATCCGCACGCCCGAGGTCAACGCGGCGGTCAGCCGCGTCGCCGAGATCCGCGCCGTGCGCGCGGTGATGCGCGGGCACCAGCAGCGCTGCGCCGCGCAGGCGGGCCGCATGGTCGCGGAGGGCCGCGACATGGGGACGGCCGTGTTCCCCGACGCCGCGCTCAAGGTCTACGTGGACGCGAGCCCGGAGGAGCGCGTGCGCCGACGGGTCGAGGAGATGCGGAGCAAGGACCCGTCCGTGGACGCCGCCGCGGTCGCCGAGTCGATCGAGTCTCGCGACGAGCAGGACGCCGGGCGCGAGGAGGATCCCCTGCGCCCGGCCCCCGGATCGGTGCCGTGGCCGCCCGCCGACGCGCAGCGCGTCGCCCGGGGGGACCCGGGGGGGCTGCCGGCGGCCCGCGCGCTCATCCTCGACACCACGACGCTCGCCCCCGGCGAAGTTCTGGCGGCCGTGCTGGCGCTGGTACGTTCGGCCCTTCCGCCTGCGGCGCCGCGCTGATTCCCCCGGGAGGGGACCGGCGAGCGCGAGGCGGCCGGCGCGGCCGGACGGTCCGGCGGCGCACGGAAACCCCGTTTCGCACCTCCCGGGAACCCGAGTTCTCCCCGCATGCGCGCACGCGACAAGGTCCGAGCCAAGGAACTGCCCGCCCACGACCTCCTCCACGGCCTCGAGGAGGTGTTCGGTGTGGGCGACCAGGACGCCGAGCTCTCCCTCGCCTACGACCACACGACGTCGGAGTTCGCCCCGAACAAGGTCGTCAAGGGCAAGATCGTCGACATCCGCAACGACGAGGTGGTGGTCGACATCGGCTACAAGTCCGAGGGCGTCATCAGCCTGACGGAGTTCTCCGACGCCAGCGAGTACGACGTCGGCGACATCATCGAGGTGCTCCTCGAGACGGTGGACCAGGCGGGCGGCGGGATCGTCCTGTCCAAGCGCAAGGCCGACCGCATCCGCGGCTGGGAGCGCATCATCCAGTCGCACAAGGAAGGCGACGCGGTGCGCGGCCGGGTGCTCAAGAAGATCAAGGGCGGCCTCCTCGTCGACATCGGCGTCCCGGTGTTCCTGCCGGCCAGCCAGGTCGCGATCCGCCGCACCAACGACATCGGCGAGTTCATCGGCAAGGACATCGAGGCTCGGATCATCAAGATCGACGAGCCGCGCATGAACATCGTCATCTCGCGCCGCAAGCTCATCGAGGAGCAGCGCGACGAGCTCAAGAAGCAGCTGCTGGCCGAGATCCAGCCCGGCCAGGTCCGCAAGGGCATCGTCAAGAACATCGCCGACTTCGGCGCGTTCGTGGACCTCGGCGGCATCGACGGCCTGCTCCACATCACCGACATGTCGTGGAGCCGCCTGAACCACCCGTCCGAGATGCTCTCGATCGACGACGAGGTCGAGGTGATGGTCCTGCGCGTGGACCACGAGCGCGAGCGCATCGCGCTCGGCCTCAAGCAGAAGTTCCCCAGCCCGTGGGAGACGGTCGAGCTCAAGTTCCCGGTCGGCAGCCGGGTCATGGGCAAGGTCGTCAACGTCATGCCCTACGGCGCCTTCGTCAAGCTCGAGGACGGCATCGAGGGCCTCGTGCACATCTCCGAGATGTCGTGGAGCAAGCGGATCAACCACCCGAGCGAGGTGGTCAAGGTCGGCGACGCCGTCGAGGTGGTCGTCCTCGACATCAACAAGGAGAAGCAGGAGATCTCCCTCGGCATGAAGCAGGCCGACGGGAACCCGTGGGACGAGGTCGACCGCAAGTTCCCCGCCGGGACGGTGGTCGAGGGCACGGTGCGCAACCTCACCAACTACGGGGCGTTCGTCGAGATCTCCGACGGCGTGGACGGCCTCCTGCACGTGTCCGACATGTCGTGGACGCGCAAGATCGCCAACCCGGCCGAGATGCTCAACAAGGGCGACAAGATCAAGGCGCTGGTCCTCTCCGTGGACAAGGAGAAGAAGCGCATCGCGCTCGGCATGAAGCAGCTCGAGCTCGACCCGTGGCAGCACGAGATCGCGGACCGCTTCGCGGTCGGCACCGAGCACACCGGCGACGTGACCAAGGTCACCAACTTCGGCGTGTTCGTGTCGCTCGAGAAGGACCTCGAGGGCCTGCTCCACATCTCCGAGCTGACGCCGTCGGACAACCTGACGCCGGGCAAGAAGGTCGCGGTGCGCGTGATCCGCATCGACACCGACGACCGCAAGATCGGCCTGACGCTGGTCCGCAGCGCCGCGGCCTCCTGAGCGACCGCTCCTGCGGTGCATCCCCGGCGGCCGGCGGGCGCGAGCCCGCCGGCCGCTCTCCTTGGAGGGGCGCGGCCCTCACCGGTGACGACGACGTGACCGCCCTGCGGGCACGATCTACGACGATGCGCGCCCGCGTCCCCCTCGTCCTCGGCCTCCTGCTCGCCATCGCGGGCGGATGCGCCACCGACGCCCGGCGGCGCCCCGCGGGGGCGCGGCCCGGTGGCGAGCTGGCCCCGGAGACGCCGCGCGACGGCAAGGCCGCGCGCACCGAGGGCGGCGCGCCGACGACCGGGCTCGGCAGCGGCACGGTGGACCGCTCGGCGCTCGAGGGCCTCACGCTCGAGCCCACCGTGCTCGGGCAGACCGGCGAGACGCGCGGCGAAGGCCGGCGCGACCGTCGCGCCACGGGGGAGGAGGGCGAGGAGTTCTTCCGCGAGAAGGTCGAGACGGCGCGCGCCGCGCTCGACGCCGGCGACGACGCGCTCGCCACCGACGTCGTCGAGCGCACGATCGCGCTCGGCGCGCCCGAGCCGTGGGCGTCCGCGCTGCGCGAGCTGCGCCAGGAGATCCGCCAGGGGCGCACCGAGAGCGAGGTGCTGCGGGTGGACGTGCGGGGCGTGCGCGAGTTCGTGACGTTCGGGACCGACGTGGACCTCGTCGTCCGCCTGCGCAACGTCGGCACCGCCGACGTCGTCGTGCTGCCCCCCGACGACACCGGCAAGAAGGACGTCGTCAGCGGCACCACGCTCGTGCTCACCGTGGACCGGCGCGACCGCGACGCGCTGGCCTCGCAGCTCGTGCGCTCGTGGACCCAGGTGGTGCCGCTGCTCGGCAAGGGGGCCGAGGCGCTCACGATCCCGCCGGAGAGCGCCTACGAGGTCCGCGTGCGCGTGCCCGCCGAGGACGTGGGGCCGCCCCTCGCCGGCGTGCGGGTGCTCGAGGTGTCGGGCGACCTGCGCGCCGGGCGCATCGAGGCGGGGCTGCCCGAGCCGCTGGGGCGGCTGCGCGTGCGCAAGGGGCGCGTCGTCGTGCTCCCGCCGCGGTCCGAGGCCCTCTCCGCCGACCCGGTCGGCGCGCTCCGCAAGGCGGTGGCGGCGTCGTCCCCGGTGCACCTGCTCGTCGCGACGGAGTTCGTGGCCGCGGAGGACCGCCCGGCGGCGCTCGCGGTCCTCGCGCAGGCGCTCGTGTCGGGCGTCCCCGACCTCGCGCGCGCCGCGGTCTCCGCGGTCGAGGGGGTGCGCCTCGTCTCGGTGGGGGCGCGCCTCGAGCCGCTCGCCGCGCCGCTCATGGAGGCGCTGCGCACGCACCCCGACCGCGCCCAGGAGGTGATGGCGGGGCTGCACGCCCTGACCGGCGTTTCCTTGGCGCCGGACGCCCGCCTGTGGGAGGACTGGTGGCGGCGCGAGGCGTCCGGGCCGCCCAGTCTCGTGCCCTCCGAGGAGGAGCTGGCGGCCCGGGCCGAACGAGGCCGACGCCGATGATCCACGACGCCCACCTCGCGACCCGCCTCGCGCCGCTCGCGCGCACCGTGGACACGGTGACGCCGGAGGCCGACCTCGCCCGCAAGCTCGCCGCGTTCGACGCGGGCAAGCGGGGCCCGCTCCGCGTGAAGTTCGGGATCGACCCGACCTCGACCTCGGTCCACGTCGGCAACGGGATCCCGCTCTGGAACCTGCGCCGTTTCCAGGACGCGGGCCACCAGGCGGTGCTCATCATCGGGGACTACACCGCGCTCGTGGGGGACCCGTCGGGCAAGGACAAGACGCGCCCGATGCTCACGCCCGCGCAGGTGCAGGCCAACGTCACGACGTGGCTCGAGCAGATCGGCCGCATCCTCGACCTGCGGCGCACCGAGGTGCGCCACAACAGCGAGTGGTTCTCGCGGATGCCCTTCGTCGAGGTGCTCCAGCTCGCCAACCGCATGACGGTGCAGCAGATGCTCGAGCGCGACTCGTTCCAGAAGCGCTTCGGCGAGGGCAGCCCGATCTCGATCCGCGAGTTCCTCTACTGCCTCATGCAGGGCTGGGACTCGGTGATGGTGCGCGCCGACGTCGAGCTCGGCGGGACCGACCAGACCTTCAACCTCAACGTGGGCCGCCGGCTCATGGAGCAGGAGGGGATGGAGCCGCAGGTCTGCGTCGTCTCGCCGCTGGTCGAGGGGACCGACGGGACCGCGAAGATGTCGAAGTCGCTCGGGAACGCGATCGGCCTCGCCGACGCGCCCGACGCGAAGTTCGGCGCGGCGATGCGCATCTCCGACGCCCTGCTGCCGAAGTACCTGCGCCTGCTCACCGACCTGACCGACGAGGCCGTCGAGGCGCTGCTCGCCCCGGGCGCGCACCCCCGCGACGCCAAGCTCGCGATGGCCGAGGCGGTCGTGCGCCGCTACGACGGCCCCGCGGCGGCCCCGGCGGCGCGCGAGCGGTGGATCCACCAGATCTCCGAGGGGCGCGCCCCGGACGAGATGCCCGAGGTCGCGCTCGCGCCGTCGGTGCCGGCGCCGGGCCGGCCGGCGCTGCCGGCGGGCCACTGGTCGGCGGTGGACCTCGTCGTCGCGTGCAAATTCGCCCCCAGCCGCAGCGAGGCGCGTCGGCTCGTCGAGCAGGGCGGCGTGACGCTCGACGACGCACGCCTCTCCGACGTCCACGCGCCCGTGGCCGTCCGCGACGGCGCGGTGCTCAAGGTCGGCAACCGCCGTTACGCGCGCCTGCGGGTGCGCTGAGCGCGCGGCCCCACGGGGGCGCGGCGGTGCCCTCCGCGGCCCGCGGAGAGTTCGCCAGAGCCCCGTCGCAGGCGATCATGGCGGCCATGATCCCCGTCGTCGCGGAAATGAAGTTCCCGCTCGTGGACCCGGTCGCGTTCCGGGTGTTCGGGTTCGAGGTGCGCTGGTACGGCGTGTCCTACGTCGTCGCGTTCTTCCTCGCCTACCTCGTCCTGCGCGGGCTGGCGCGCCGCGGTCGGTGGCCGGTGGCGCCCGAGCGCGTCGTGGACGTGCTGTTCTGGGGCATCCTCGGGGTCATGCTCGGCGGGCGCATCGGCTGGATGCTCTTCTACGCGTCGGACCGCTCGTTCCCGGCCTGGTTCAACATCCGCGAGGGCGGCATGTCGTTCCACGGCGGGCTCCTCGGCGTCGTGCTCGCGTACTGGGTCTACGCGCTGCGCGAGAAGGTGCGCTTCCGCGACCTCGGCGACGGGCTCGCGCTCGCCGTGGGGCCCGGGATCGCGGTCGTGCGCATCGCCAACTTCCTCAACGCCGAGCTCGTCGGGCGCCGGTGGGACGGGCCGTGGGCCGTGCGCTTCCCGCGCTACGAGATCGGCAAGGTGTGGGACGGGACCTTCGACGCCGACCTCCGCCACCCGAGCCAGCTCTACCAGTCGCTCGGCGAAGGCCTGCTCACGTTCCTCATCCTGCGCTGGCTGATGCTCGGGCGCGGGTGGGGCGGCGGGCGCGTCTCGGCCGCCTTCCTCGTCTGCTACGGCGGCTTCCGCTTCGCGACCGAGTTCTTCCGCGAGCCCGACGCCGGGATCGGCTACCAGTGGCTGCACTTCACGCGGGGCCAGTGGCTGTGCCTCGCGATGGTGGCGGTCGGCGTGCTCGTCGCGTTCCTGCTGCGCCGCGCCCGTCCGGGCGCACCGGTCGCGCCGGCCCCGTGACCCTGCGCCGAGCGACGCGGGCCGCGGTCCTCCTCGCCGTCGCGGCGAGCGCGGGCGTGGCCCACGCCGACCGCGTGGTGCCCAAGAAGGGGCCGGCGGTGCGGGGCTGGGTCACCCGCAGCGACACCGAGGTCGTGGTCAACCGCTACCGTGCCAGGAGCGCGGCGATGACCTACGGCGTCGTGCGCTTCCCCGTCGCCGACGTGCGCCGCGTCGAGGAGGAGCCGGACCCGCTCGAGACCGTGCGCCGGCGCCACGACGACCTCGCGCCCGACGACGTGGACGGGCGCGTCGGGCTCGCGCGCTTCGCCCGCGCGCAGAAGCTCCCGCTCGAGGCCGACCGCCTGCTCGAGGAGGCGCTGCGGCTCAAGCCCGACCACGCCGAGGCCGTCGCGCTCTACGGGGAGGCCCGCCTGACGTCGGCGCGACGGGGCCGCATCGAGGCCGACCCCGCCGCGCGCCGGGCGGTCGAGGAGGTGCTCGTGCTCGAGCCGGGCCCGCGGCGCGCGGAGGCCGCGCGGGCCGTCGAGAGGGGCGGCGGGCCCGCCGCGCGGCCCGAGCTCTACGAGCGGGCGCGGCGGAGCCGGGGCGAGCCGAAGGGCTACCGCGAGGACGTCCCGGTCGTCGTCGCGGCCGACCGGTGCCCGGGCGCCGTCGCCACGTGGTTCGTCCCGGAGGACTACGACCCGCTCGCGCCCCGGGCCCTGCTCCTCGCGCTGCACGACGGCAGCAAGGCGGGCAAGGACGGCACGGCCGTCGTCGGCAGCGGCCGCGACGCCGCGACGATCTACCGCGACGCGGCGCGCCAGCGCGGCTGGATCCTCGTCTGCCCGACCGCGCTCGCGGCGCCCTGGACCGCGCCGGCCAACGAGCCCCTGCTCCTCGCCCTCCTCGACGAGGCGTGCGCACGCTACGCGGTGGACCTCGACCGCATCTACGTCGCCGGGCACGGGATGGGGGCCGACGGCGCGGCCGCCTTCGCGGCGCGGCGCCTCGACACGGTCGCCGCCGTCGCGGCGTCGTCGGGGACCTCCGTGCGCCTGCCCAAGGCCGTCAAGGCGGCGGGGACTCGCGTCTTCCTGTTCCACGGGGAGGACGACCCGATCCACGCGGTCGAGGCGACCCGCGCCGCCGCCGACGAGCTGCTCGCCGCCGACGCCGACGTCGTCTACCTGGAGCTCCCGGGCACGGGCCACTCGTTCCCGTCGGAAGCGCTGCGCGAGATGGCCGACGTGCTGCGGACGGCCCGCCTCGCCTCGGCGCGGCGCGCGAGCGCCTGGCCTCGCTCGTCGTTCCTGCGCCGGCCCTCGGCGGACGAGGTGCGCGCGCTCGGCGACCCCGCCGCCGCGTGGGGCGACGCGAAGTAGGGCGCGCGTCTCGGCGCGGTCCGGGCCCTCGGCCGTCCGGCGCGTGGCAGAGCGTGCCGCGGGGCGCCGACCCGGCGCGGGCCGGGCCGTGCGGCCCCACGGAGCGCTCCACGGAGAGGGGGCGCGTCGGCGTGTCGGGCCTACAATCGGGCGCTCGCGCGTCCGCGCGGCTCGCGCCGATCCCGGGCGCCCGCCGAGCCGGACGCCGGAGCGCCCGTGCCGTGAACGCCCCCGACCTCGCCCCGTCCCGCCGCGCCCTCGCCCACGTCCGCGACGTGCTGGACCGCCACGACGCGTGGCGGGCGAGCACGATCAACCTGATCGCGTCGGAGAACGTGCTGTCGCCCGCCGCGCGGGCCGTGCTCGACTCCGACCTGCTGCACCGCTACGCCGAGGGGCACCCGGGCGGCCGCTACTACGAGGGGACGAAGTTCGTCGACGAGCTCGAGACGCTGGCCTCCGAGGCCTGCCGCCGCGTGTTCCGTTGCGGCTGGGCCGACGTGCGCCCGATCTCGGGCACCGTCAGCAACGAGGCGGTGTTCTCGCGGATCGTGCCGCGCGGCGCGACCGTGATCGCGCACAAGGTCGCGACGGGCGGGCACATCTCCCACGACCGCATGGGAGCGCTCGGCAAGCGCACCGACACGATCCTCCCGTGGCCGACGATGCCCGACGGCTACCGCATCGACGTCACGGCGGCGAAGGACCTGATCGCCCGCGAGAAGCCGGCGGTCGCGGTGCTCGGGCGCAGCCTCTTCCTCTTCCCCGAGCCCGTCGCCGCGCTGCGCGACGTCGCCACGGAGGTGGGGACGAAGCTGGTGTTCGACGGCGCCCACGTCCTCGGGCTCGTCGCGGGCGGCACGTTCCAGCAGCCGCTCGCCGAGGGCGCGGACGTCATGACGGGCTCGACGCACAAGACGTTTTTCGGGCCGCAGCGCGGCGTCGTGCTCGCCACCGGGGCCGACGAGGCCCTGCGCGCGGCCGTGGACCGCGGCGTGTTCCCCGGCTCGTCGAGCAACCACCATCTCTTCAGCCTGCCGTCGATGCTGGTCGCGACGCTCGAGACCGAGGTGTTCGGCGCGGGCTACGCGCAGGCGGTCGTGCGCAACGCGAAGGCGCTGGCCGCGGGGCTGGTCCGGCACGGGGTGCCGGTGCCGTTCGGCGAGGTGGGGCACACCGAGAGCCACCAGGTCGCGGTGGACGTCGGGGCGCACGGCGGCGGCAAGGAGGTCGCGGCGTTCCTCTCGACGCAGGACATCATCACGAACATGAACCTGCTGCCGGGCGAGCCCGGCAAGAACGCCATGAACCCGCGCGGGATCCGCATCGGCGTGCAGGAGATGACCCGCGTCGGCATGGGCCCCGCCGAGATGGACGAGATCGCGCGGCTGCTCGCCGACGCGGTGCTGCACCGCCGTGCGGTGGGGGCCGACGCCCGTCGGCTGCGCCAGCGCTTCGGCGCCGTGCACTACGGCTTTGCGCTCGCCGACCTCGCGGGCCGCGGGCTGCCGGCGGTGCCGACCGCGCGCGCGTAGGCCGCCGGGGTCACGAGCCGACGACGTCGGGGCGGCGCGTCGGGCCCGGGGCGTCGCGGGCCCACTCACGGTCGAGCGGACCCTCGCTGACGGGCGACGGCCCGGGAACGAAGCGGCCCGCGCGTCCGTACGCGCGGGCCGGAGGGCGACGTGCCTAGCCCGCCGAATTCACGAGCCGACGAGGTCGGGGCGGCGTCTTGCGCCCGGGCGTGGCGCAGGGCCCGTCGGCGGTTCGACGCGTGTCGCCACGCGTCGTCCGCTCCTCGACGTGGTGCCAGAACACGCCGTCGTCGCGGCCGACGCGCGCCCGGGCGCAATCCGCGAGCCCCGACGGAGGCCTGACGTTCGATCGGCGCCCGACGGGCCTC
>JADZCA010000008.1 GCA_020851795.1 Planctomycetota bacterium
CTCGCGCGCTCGTGCCCGGCCCGTCGGGCCGGGCACCGCCTCCGTAAGGTCGCAGACTCCTCGTCGTCGGGCCGCGGCTCGGCGTACGGCGGTGCGAGTACGCGGTCGCCGCGGCCGCTCCCGCGGGACTGAGCGAATCGCGGGCGATGCGGCGGCGTCGCTCGTCGCGTGGACTCTTCCGAGCGCGCCCCGGCGGTTCGCGGGGTTCGCGGAGTCAGGAACGGTGTTTTCACGTCGCGTGGAAACAACGTTCCTGGCTCCGCCCAGCCCCGCCCAGCCTTCTTGGCTCCGCCCAGTCCCGCGCCCGCGACGGGCGCCTAGGACCAACGCCCCTTGGCGTGGTCGAGGGCCTTCTGGACGTAGCCCTGCGCGATCTCGAGCGCGTTCGCCTTGCGCGCGACGGGGTCGAGGGTCTTCGCGACGCGCGCCGGCACGCCCACGACGAGGCTCCACGGCGGCACGACGAAGCCCTCGGGCACGACGCAGCCCGCGGCGACGATCGCGCCCTCGCCGACCACCGAGCGCCCGAGCAGCACCGCCCCCATCCCGATCAGCGCGTAGCGCTCGACGCGCGTCCCGTGGAGGATCGCGCCGTGCCCGACCGTGACGTCTTCGGCGACGTCGTTGCGGACGTCGGTGTCGGCGTGCATGAGCACCCCGTCCTGCAGGTTGGTCCGCGCGCCCACCGAGAGGGGCGCGTCGTCGCCGCGGACCACGGCGCCGTACCAGACGTTGGCGTCGGGGCCGAGCTCGACGTCGCCCACCACGCTCGCGGTGGTCGCGACGAAGACCTGCCCGACCCTGCGCATGCGGGGCTTCGGGTTCATTCGCGGAGGAGGAAGAGAGGGAGGAGCGAGGTCGCGTTGTTGACCGCGTGCACGAACGCGCAGCCGAGCAGCGACCCCGTGCGCTCGACCTGCCACGCGAGGAGGACCGCGAGCCCGAACAGCGGCAGCGCCGCCGTCACGTCGAGGTGGACGGCCGCGAACGCCGCCGACGAGGCCAGCGCGGCGCCGCGCACCCCCATCGCCTCGCGCAGCGCCGGGTAGAGCGCCCCGCGGAACACGGCCTCCTCGGTCAGCGGCGCCACCACGATCCCGAAGAAGCCGAGCCACGCGACGTGCGCCGTGGGCGTGGACGCGTCGATCGCCCGCGCGACGAGGTCCTGCGGCGACGGCGGCTCGCCCGTCAGGTGCTGGACCAGCTGCGACGCGACGAAGGCGAGCGCGAGGACGACCGTCGCGCCCACCGCCGCCGAGCGGCACGCCGCGCCCGCGACGCGCGGCGCGGGCCACGCGGGGAGGTCGAGCGCGCGACGGCGCGCCCCGACCGCGGCGGCGGCGAGCAGCCCGAGCGGCACCGTCACCGCCGCGGTGGCGAGGAGCCCGTCGAGCAGGTCGCGGTCGGCGCCGCCGAACAGGCCCACGGCGCGGCCCGCGCCCAGCACGACGCTCCCGCCGGTGAAGAACGCCGCGACGAGCGCCACCGCGGTGACGGGCGAGAACGCGGCGGGGATCGACGCGGACGGGAGCGGCGGCGGCGCGACGCCCCGCCGCTCGTCGCGGCGGCGCAGCAGCGCGAGGATCGCGACGACGACGCCCGCCAGCCCGAGGCCGTACTTGCCCACGAAGAACGCGACCGCGGCCGCGGGCTTGCGCTGGACCCGACGCGTGAGGTCCTCGAGCGTCAGGCGTTTGCGAGCCTCCGTCGCGCCGGGCGCCGCCGGCGCGGGCCCGGCGTCGGCGCGCGGGGCCGGCGCGGGGGCCGGCGCGGGGGCCGGTGCGTCCGCGTCGGCCCCGACGACGGGGAGAGCGACGGGCCCGCCGTCGGCGCGTGCCGCCGGCGCCCCCACGACGGCGGCGAGCGCGCCCACGAGCGCGACCGCGGCGGCGACGAGCCGACGCCGCGAGCGGGCGGGACGGCTCACGCGCGCCCCGGGACGATCGTGCCCGCCGTCGGGCTCGACGCCGACGGCGCGCCCTTCGGCATGCGGCCGGCGAGGAACGCGTCGCGGCCCGCCACGCACGCCGCGCGCATCGCCCGCGCCATGCGGACGGGGTCCTTGGCCTTGGCGATGCCGGTGTTGAGCAGCACGCCCGCGATGCCGAGCTCCATCGCGATCGCCACGTCCGACGCGGTGCCCACGCCGGCGTCCACGATCACGGGGACCTTCGCGCGCGACAGGATCCGCTCGACGTTGCCCGGGTTGACGATGCCCAGCCCGCTGCCGATCGGGCTGCCCAGCGGCATCACCGCGGTCGCGCCGGCCTCCTCGAGGCGGCGCGCCGTGACGGGGTCGTCGTTGGTGTAGACGAGGACGTGGAAGCCCTCGGCGACGAGCGTCTTGAGCGCCTTGAGCGTCTCGAACGGCTCCGGGAGCAGCGTCTCGGGGTCGGCGAGCACCTCGAGCTTGACGAGGTCGGAGAGCGCGAGCTCGCGCGCCAGGCGGCAGACGCGGACCGCGTCGCCGGCCGTGTAGCAGCCGGCGGTGTTGGGGAGCAGCGTCCAGCGGTCCCCGAGCGCGTCGAGCACGTTGGGGCCGGCCTTGCGGTCGAAGTCCACGCGGCGCAGCGCGACCGTCACGCACTCGGTGCCGCTCGCCTCGAGCGCGGCCACCATCTGCGCGTTCGTCGCGTACTTGCCCGTGCCGACGAAGAGGCGGCTGTGGAACACGTGGTCGCCGAGGCGCAGCACGTCCTCGTCGGCGACCTCGCCCCCGCCCACGAAGGTCACCACCTCGACGCGGTCGCCGTCGGCGAGGCGGCGCGCGCCGTGGTCGGCGCGCGGGACGACGTCGCCGTTGACCTCGACCGCGACGCGACGGCCGGCGAGCCCGACCTCGGCGACCAGCGCGGCGACCGTGAGCACGCCGTCGGGCGCCGCGAGCTCGCGCGGGGCGCCGTTGACGACGAGGCGCAGCAGGACGGGAGGCTTCGTCATGCCCCCACCGTAGCGCAGGACCGCGACGGGGCCCGGGGTTTGGCGAGGGGGCGCGCGCACGGGCGGCCGGTCAGCGCGCGTCGGCCCCCGGCAGGCGCTCGAGCCCCTCCGCGCCCGCGAGGACCTTCTTCTCCCACTTCTCGAGGTCCATCACGCGGGCCAGCGTGCTCTTCTGGCCGAGGATCTCGGCGCGCAGCCGGTTCTCGGCCTCGAGGCAGTACATCGCGCGGTTGGCGACCTCGACGGCCTTCGCCTTCGGCAGCACGGCGATCCCGTCGTCGTCGCCGACCAGCCAGTCGCCGGGCCGCACCTCGATCCCGTCGATGCGCAGCGTCCCGCCGATCTCGCCGAGCCCCTTGGGCTCGCCCGCCTGCGCGCACACCGCCCGCGCGAACACGGGCAGGCCGAGGCGCGCGATGTCGCGCGTGTCGCGGATCGCGCCGTGGACGACCACGCCGGCGAGCCCGCGGTTGACCGCCGAGTTCGTCGCCAGCTCGCCCCAGACCGCGGGCGGCACGCCGCACGCGTCCACGACGAGGACGTCGCCCGGGCCGCAGCGGTCGATCGCCTCGACGGGCTTCGCCCAGTCGCCCGGCAGCGTGCGGCACGTGACCGCGCGCCCGGCCATGCGCACGCCCGGCGCGGTCGCGTGCCAGCCGTGCAGCACCGGCGCGCGGTGCGCGGCGTCGCTCACGTTGGGCGTGGACACCTCGAGCAGGATGCGGCGCACGTCGTCGTCGGTGGCCCCGCGCGCGGCCGTGGTCGCCGCGCCGGCGACGCCGGAACGGATCGCCGCCACGATGCCGCGCGCCGCCGCGGCGGCGTCGGGCGCCTTCGTGATCGCCCCGCCGACGATGACGACCGAGGCCCCCGCGGCGACGGCGATCGGGGCGGTCGCGGCCGTGATGCCGCCGGCCACGGTCACCGGGATCCGCACCGCGGCGGCGACGGCGCGCAGCGTCTCGAAGGGGTCGCGCCCGCGCATCTGCTCGTCGATCGGGCAGTGGACGTTGACGTAGTCCGCCCCGACCTTCTCGGCGAAGACGGCCCGCCCGACGGGGTCGGGGTGGCCGAGGAGGTCCACGAGCACGGCGATGCCGTAGTTGCGCCCGGCCTCCACGCACTCCTCGATCGTCGAGTCGGAGGCGACCCCGAGCACGGTCCCCACGGTCGCGCCCGCCTTCGCCGCCGCCTCGAGCTCGAGGCGGCCCGCGTCCATCGTCTTGGCGTCGCAGACCAGCGGGAGCTTCGGGAAGCGGGCGCGGATCGCCCGCACCGCGCCGAGCCCCTCGGCCTTGAGCAGGGGCGTGCCCACCTCGAGCCAGTCCACGCCGCCGGCGACCCCCTCCTGCGCGGCCTTGAGCGCGCGGTGCAGGTCGACGAAGTCGAGGGCCAGCTGCAGGTGGACGTCGGGCATGGCCGCCACGGTACGCATCCCGCGCCGGGGGGTCGAGTCCCCACCGGGGGGAGCGGAGGGTCGCCGGGGGCCACCCCGGTGGACTCCCCGAGAAAGAACCGGGGGGGCCCCGGGGGAGCAGCCCCGGCTCGTCTTGCGCCGCGCCGGAGGTCCGGCGACAATCGCCCCTCCATCTTCCGCAGACTCCTCAGGAGGCGGGGGTCCCCCCCCGCCTCTTGCGTTGTCGGGGCCGGCTCCTCTCCCGGGGGCCGGCCGGAGCCCGCCCATGGACCCCCAAGACATCCTCCGGTTCGTCGACATCGTCTACCGCGACCGCGGGATCGACAAGGAGATCGTCTTCTCGTCCATCGAGCAGGGGCTCCTCACCGCCGCCCGCAAGCGCTACGGCGAGGACGCCGTGCTCGAGGTCCACGTGGACCGGCGCACCGGCGAGGTGTCCTGCAACGTGAACGGGGCGTCCACGGCGCTCGAGTTCGGCCGGATCGCGGCGCAGACCGCGCGCCAGGTGATGAACCAGAAGATCCGCGAAGCCGAGCGGGACAAGAACCTCGACGAGTACAACCGCCGGGTCGGGACCATCGTCACGGGCACGATCCAGCGCATCGAGGGCGGCAACCTGATCGTCAACCTCGGGCGGGTCGAGGGCATCGTCCCGCGGTCCGAGCAGATCCGCGGCGAGAACTACAAGGTCGGCGACCGCATCCGCGCCTACCTCTTCGAGGTGCGGCCCCAGGGCCAGCGCGTGCGCATCGTGCTGTCGCGCTCGCGCGCCGAGTTCGTCCGCAAGCTCTTCGAGCTCGAGGTGCCCGAGGTCGGCGAGAGCCTGATCCAGGTCAAGGCGATCGAGCGCGAGGCCGGCTACAAGACCAAGATGGCGGTGGTCTCCACCGACACGAAGGTGGACCCGATCGGCGCGTGCGTGGGCGTCCGCGGGAGCCGCATCCGCACGGTGATCGAGGAGCTCAACGGCGAGAAGATCGACATCCTCAAGTGGGAGGAGCAGCCGGAGGTGATGATCGCCACCGCGCTCAAGCCCGCGACGATCAACAGCATCACGCTGAACTGGGACACGAAGACCGCCGACGTCACGGTCGACGACGACCAGCTCTCGCTCGCCATCGGCCGCCGCGGCGCCAACGTCCGCCTCGCCTCCCGCCTGTGCGGCTGGGACATCCAGATCGCCAGCGAGAAGGGCAGTGGCGACGCACCGGGCGAGCCGGGCACGCCCGACGCCCCGGACGCGCCCGACGCCCCCGACGGCGCGCCCACCCCCGACGGCGCCGACCCGGCGGCGGGCGACGGAGCCGCCGCGGCTCTGCCGCAGGCCCCGTAGGCGCTACCATCCTCGGTTCCCCACCCTCCCGGCCCCCCGTCCCGCACCGAACGCCCCCGTTCCCGCCCGACGACGCAAGGATCCCGCTCCCCTTGGCGAAGCGCTTCTACCAGATCGCGTTCGAGCTCGGCGTGCCCCCGCGCGCGCTGATCCACGAGCTCACCACGCTCGGCCTCTCGGTCGGCAACCAGATGGTCGTCGTCGCGACGCCGCTCGAGGAGCGGATCCGCGCCCTCTACGGCACCGTGCACCCCGAGCCCGCGCGCGCCGCCGCCGCGGCGGCGGAGTCCGCGGTCGCCGTGGCCGAGGCCGACGAGGGCCCGTTCGACGACGCCGTCGACGGCGACGGCGGCGACGCCGTCGCGGTCGAGGACGTGGTCGAGGAGGCCGCCGTCGAGGCCGAAGCGGCCGTCGAGGCCCTCGACGACGCGCCCGAGGCGCCCGTCGCGGAGGAGCCCGCGGCCGTCGAGGCCGCCGCGCCCGTCGAGGTCGAGCCCGCCGTCGCGCCCGCCGCACCGGCGACGCCGGTCGCCGCCGCGCCCGTCGTCGAGGCGCCCGTGGCGGCCGCGCCCGCGCGGCCCGCCGCCGAGGTCGCCCCCGTCGCCGCACCCGCGCCCGCGGCGCCGCCGCCCGCGCCCGCCAAGCCGCGCACGCCGAAGTTCGACCCGACCAAGCTCGGCTACAAGAACCTGTCGCCGTCGAAGGCGCCGCCGCCCAAGGCCGCGCCCGGCGGCGAGCTCGTGCCGACGATCGACCCGCGGGCCGGCCGCCTCGTCAAGGAGGCGCCCAAGCAGGGCGTCCCCGGCGTGACGCGCACGGCGCCGCCGCGCCCCGGCGCGCCGGGCGCGCCCGCGGGGCTCACCCCCTCGCTCGCCAAGCCCGCGCCCGCGCCGGGTGCGCGCCGCGACGGCCGCACGCGCGGCGCCGGTGCGCCGGGCGAGGCCGGCGGCGAGCGCCACGGCAAGCAGACGTTCCAGCTGCGGTCGCGCAAGCGCGGCCCGACGAAGGCGGTCGAGCCGGTCGACGCGACGCCGCGCTCGTTCGAGGTCACGCCGCCGATCTCGCTGAAGCAGTTCTCCGAGGTGTCGGGCATCAAGGTCGCCGACGTCGTCAAGACGATGTTCGTCAAGCACAAGTCGGTGCTCACGCCGAACTCGATGCTCGACGAGGACACGCTCGTGCTGCTCGGCGTCGAGTTCGACAAGGACATCCGCTTCGCCAAGCGCGAGACGCGCGAGGAGCTGATGGTCAAGGAGGCGGAGAAGGAGAGCCGCCCCGAGGACCTCCGCACCCGCCCGCCCGTCGTCGTCGTCATGGGCCACGTCGACCACGGCAAGACGAGCCTGCTCGACTGGATCCGCAAGGCCGACGTCGCGGCGCACGAGGCCGGCGGCATCACCCAGCACATCGGCGCCTACCAGGTGACGGCCGCCGACGGCCGCAAGATCACCTTCTTCGACACGCCCGGCCACGAGGCCTTCACCGAGATGCGCCGCCGCGGCGCGAAGGTGACCGACATCGTCGTGCTCGTCGTCGCGGCCGACGACGGCGTGATGCCGCAGACGGTCGAGGCGATCGACCACGCCAAGGCGGCCGAGGTCCCGATCTGCGTCGCGATCACGAAGGCCGACAAGGTCGGCTTCAAGGACGCCCCGATCGACCGCGTCAAGCAGCAGCTCTCCCAGCACGGGATCATGGTCTCGGGGTGGGGCGGCGAGATCGAGTGCTTCCCGGTGGCCGCGGTCGGCACGAACGCCGGCAAGGGCATCGACAAGCTGCTCGAGCACCTCACGCTGCTCGCCGAGGTCGAGGACCTCCGCGCCGACCCGACGCGCCCGGCGACCGGCACGGTCATCGAGGCCGAGAACAACCCGGGCCGCGGCGTGCTCGCGACGCTGCTCGTCCAGCAGGGCACGCTGCGCCGCGGCGACCCCGTCGTCACCGGCCGCGTGTGGGGCCGCGTGCGCGCCATGCGCGACGACAAGGGCGCGACGGTGGACGAGGCCCCGCCCGGCACGCCGGTCGAGGTCACGGGCCTCGACGAGGTGCCGGAGGTCGGCAAGGGCTTCTTCGTGCGCCCCGACGTCAACGAGGCGCGCGAGATCGCCGAGCAGCGCCGGGGGCGCGACCGCGAGCTCGAGCTCGCCGCGCAGGCGAAGCCCGCCAGCGTGGAGAGCCTCTTCAGCGCGATCGAGCAGGGCAAGACCAAGACGCTCAAGGTCGTGCTCAAGACCGACGTGCAGGGCTCGCTCGAGGCGATCAAGGCGCGCCTCGACGCCGTGGGCAACGCCGAGGTGCGCGTCCAGGTCATCCGCGCGGGCGTCGGCGCCGTGTCCGAGTCCGACGTGACGCTGGCGGCCGCGTACGGCTCGATCATCCTCGGCTTCCACGTCGTCGCCGACGAGACGGCCCGCAGCAAGGCGAAGCACCTCGGCGTGGACATCCGGATGTACCGGATCATCTACGAGCTCGAGGACGAGATCCGCGGCATCCTCGAGGGCAAGCTCGCCCCGGAGTCGCGCGAGCAGATCCTCGGCCACGCCGAGATCCTGCGCGTGTTCCCGTCGTCCAAGCTCGGCAACATCGCCGGCTGCCGCGTCCGCGACGGCCTCGCCCGCCGCGACGCCAGCGCGCGCCTCTCGCGCAACGGCGTCGTCGTGTGGGAGGGCGCGGTCGCCTCGCTGCGCCGCGAGAAGGACGACGTGCGCGACGTGAAGGAGGGCTTCGAGTGCGGCATCCGCCTCGAGGCCTACAACGACGTCAAGGAGGGCGACCTCCTCGAGTTCTTCACCGTCGAGCAGGTCGCTCGCACGCTGGCGACGTGACCCGGCGCGCGGGGCCCCCGCCCCGCGCGCGGCCGCCCCATGAACGTCGGTCTCCTCCAGGTCCACCTCCTCGTGCCCGACGCGCAGAGCCTGAAGGACAAGCGGCGCATCGTGCGCGGGCTGCTCGACCGGGTCCGCGCGACCTTCGAGGTCGCGGGCGCGGAGGTGGACGACCAGGACGCCTGGCAGTCCACGGTGCTCGGCTTCGCCTGCGTGAGCAACGACGCGCGCCACGCAGCCTCCGTGATGCAGAAGGTCCTCGACTGGGTGCGCGCGTGCCCGGCCGCGTCGCTCGTCGACCACGAGCTCGAGACGATCTGATGCCCGTCCCCCGCCGCATCGCCCGCCTGCAGCAGCTCATCCTCGAGGTCGCCGCCGAGACGGTGCTCCGCCGGATGAAGGACCCGCGCCTCGGCTTCGTCACGCTCACGCGCTGCAAGCTCGCCCCCGACCTGTCGCAGGCGACCGTGTTCTGGTCCTGCCTCGGCACGGACGCACAGCGTCGGACGACGTCGCGCGCGCTCGTGGACGCGGTCCCCTTCGTGCAGTCCGTGGTCGCGAAGGCGCTGGCGACGCGCACCACGCCGACGCTGGCCTTCCGCTACGACGGGACGGTCGTGAACGCGGCGCGGCTCGAGTCGATCTTCGAGACGCTGCGCAAGGAGCGCGGTGAGCCGCCCACCGACGCGCCCCCCGAGGCCCCGGCCGACGGCGACGCCGACGCCGACGACGCCGACACCGACGAGGACGACGGCGCCGAGGACGACGCGAACGACGTCGGCGACGACGCGCCGGACGCCGCCGCCGACGCCGCGGGCGACGGGGGAGACGCGGGTCCCGAGGGCGACGAGCGGTCCTGACGACCGGCCGCGCCGGCGGGCTGCGGCTCGCCCCGGCCGCGTCGCGGAGACCTCGACGTCGCGCACCGGGACGCCCCCCGGCGACCGCGCCGGTCGGGCCCTGCGACACCGCACCTCGACTCGGATATCCTCCCGGGCTCGTCGAGGAGGCGGGCCGCGGCCGATGGCGAACGACGGCGACCCCCCGATCGGCGGCCCGCAGCCGCACCCGCACGACCCGTGGATCGGTCGGCGCCTCGGTCCGGAGGGGCGCTACCGCATCGACCGGCGCCTCGGCGAGGGCGGCTTCGGGACCGCGTTCCTCGCGACCGACCTCCACTTCGCCGCGACCACCGGCGAGGCGCGCAAGGTCGTCGTCAAGGTGCCGCACGCCGAACGGACGGGCACCGGCCCCGACGCGCTCCCCAAGGACTTCCTCAAGGAAGCGGCGGCGCTCACGCGCCTGCAGCACGCTCACGTGCTCAAGGTGCTCGACGTCGGCGTGGACCCGACGCCCTGGACGCCGTTCCTCGTGCTCGAGCACGCCGTGGGCGGCTCGCTCGACGACGTGCTCGCGCGCGCGGGGGGCCGACAGACGGTCGCCGAGGTGATGCGCTGGCTGCCCGACGTGGCCCGCGCGCTCGACCATGTCCACGGCCGCGGCGTGCTCCACCGCGACGTCAAGCCGAGCAACATCCTCTTCGACGAGAGCGGCGCGGCGCTGCTCGCCGACTTCGGGATCGTCAAGATCTTCGGGTCGACCTCGAGGACGGGCAACCTCCCGGGCTCGCCGCTCTACATGGGCCCCGAGGCGATGCTGTCGCGCGACCTCGACGGCCGCTACGACCAGTACGCGCTCGCCGCCACGGTCTACGAGGCGCTCTCGGGACGGTTCCCCGTCGAGCCGGAGGAGTGGACCGAGGGCGGCGAGCGCGACGTGAGCCCGATCACCGCGCAGCGGTTGCTCTACCGCAAGACGTCCGAGGCGCCGGTGCCGCTGCGCGCGCGGCGGTCCGACCTGCCCGCCGCGGTCTCCGACGTCCTCGACCGCGCGCTGTCGAAGGACCGCGAGGCGCGCTTCCCGACCTGCGTCGCCTTCGCCGACGCGCTGCGCGACGCCGCGCGGCGCGTGCCGCCGACGGTCGGCGTCGCCGATCGGGGCGGGCCTTCGACCGTGGCCGACGCGTCGCCCGCGACGCCGCGGGCCGCTCCGCCGGCTCCGACCCCGCCGCGTCCGCGACCGCCGCGCGCGCCGGTCCCCCGCCTCGACCACGACGAGCCGCCGCGCCCGCGGCGCGGGCCCCGTCGCCGTCCGCGCGCCCCGTGGCTCGCCGTCGCGGGGTTCCTCGTGGTCGCGGGGACCGTCGTCGCCGTCGCGCTCTCCCGACGGGAAGACGGCGGAGGGGCACGGGGCCTGGCCGCCGACGCGCTCCGCATCGAGGCGCCCGCGGAGGGCGCGCTCGTCTCGACGCGCACGGTCGCCGTCCGCGTCCACGCCGACCTGCCCCCGGACGCACGGGTCGTCGTGGGCGGCACGCTCGTGACGGCGCAGGGCCGGCGCGCGATCGACGGGGTCGAGGGCGTGCGCGACGGAGCGTCCGTGGTCGCGACGGTGACCGCACCCGACGACGGGGCGCTCTCGCTCGTCGCGCGCCTCGCCGGCGCGGGCCCCTCGTCGATCGAGGCTCGCCGCGACGTGGTGCTCGACTCGGTCCCCCCGACCGTCACCTTGGTCGAACCGGCCGACGGTGAGGCGCGCCTCCCGGCCGACGCCGGGACGACGACGATCCGGTGGACCGTCGCCGACGCGCACCTGGCTTCGGTGACGGTCGAGGGCTCGCCGGTGACGCCGGGCGGCGACGGCGCGTACGAGCAGGTCGTGGCCGTCGCCCCCGGCGCGACGAAGAGGGTCACGATCGGGGCGACCGATCGCGCCGGCCACGCGTCGCCCGCCGTGGTGGTGCGGCTCACGCGGCCGGACGCGGCGCCCGTGCCGCCGCCTCCGGCGCCCCCCGCGTGGCGTGCCGACCTCGACGTCGCCGTCGAGAAGGGGCTCGCGGGCGACCTCCGCACCGCGGCGAAGGCGTGGGACGACGCGACCGCGAAGGGGATGCAGGCGACGGACGCGCCCGCGGGCCTCGCGGCCCTGGTGCGCGCCTGGAAGGCGCCGCCCGACCTCGGTGTGGACGCCCCGGCGGACGAGGCGTCGCTGACGACGCCGCTCGTGACGGTGAAGGGCGTGCTCCGCTCCGGGCGCGCGACCGACGAGGTGCACGTGGACGGCACGCGCGTCCGCACCGGTCCGGGCCCCTTCGAGTCCACGGTGACGCTCGCCGCCGCCGGCGCGCACCGGATCGTGGTCGAGGTGAAGGACGCCGGCGTGCGGCGAGGCACCGCGGTCGAGCGCCAAGTGACCTGGGTCGGCGAGCCGTGGCGCGCGTTCCTCTCGGGATGGGCCGAGCCGGTCGGCGATGCGCGCGACGGCGCGAGCGGGTTCCCCGCGCGGATCCGGCGCACGAAGGACGGGGCGGAGATGGTGCTCGTGCCGGGCGGCCCGTTCTGGATGCAGCGGGTCGCCGCGAGACCGCAGGCGTTCGCGCCGCAGGGTGAGGAGCCCGCCGAGTACGTGCGCGTCACGATCCCGCGCCCGTACTACCTCGACGTCCACGAGGTGAGCGCCGAGCAGTTCGCACGGTTCGCGGGGGACACGGGATTCGTGACCGACGTCGAGAAGCGCGGCGGGACCGGGTGGAACGAAGGCGGACCGACCGCGAAGCCGCGACCCGGTGAGTTCGTGTCCACCTGGAGGACGCCGTGGCCGCCGGCGACCGTGAAGGCGGCGATCGCGGACGCGTCGCGCCACCCGGTCATCAAGGTGTCGTGGGACGACGCGACGGCCTTTTCCGCGTGGGCCGGCGTCACGCTGCCCACCGAGGCGCAGTTCGAGCGTGCCCTGCGGGCGGATCGCGAGAAGACGAAGTACCCTTGGGGCGAGTCGGCCTACCCGGCGACGGTGGTCGAGAACCTGCGGGACGTGACCCACCTCACGTTCCGCCGGAACGACGTGCCGGGGCTCGATCCGGCGACCGTGCGCTACGACGACGGCTTCGCGCTCACGGCGCCGGTCGCGAGCTTCCCCCCGAACGCGTTCGGGGTGTGCGACCTCGCCGGGAACGTGGTCGAATGGTGCCTCGACGTCCTCGACGCCGCGGCGCAGACCGCCGCGAGCGGTCCGGTCGGATCCCTCACGGGCGTCGCGGACCCGAACGGGACGCTCCACGCGATGCGCGGAGGCGACTGGGGGTGGGGCGAACCCTCTGCGGGCGCCCGGGCGTTGGGCGCCGGCGAAGGCTGGTCGCAGGGCATCGGCTTCCGCTGCGCACGAGAGCTCCCGTCCGGCCGGGATGGCGCGGCCGCCGCGCCGCCTCCCCGCGACGCGGACACGCCGGCGGACGAGCCCGCGGTCGTGGCGTGGAGCGAGCCCGACGACGGGACGACGACGAGCGAGTCGTCGCTGCGCGTGCGCGGGACTCTCGTCCGCGGCCGGGCGACCGACGTCGTCACCGTCAACGGCACGAGGGCGCGCACGGGACCGGGCCCGTTCGACGTCGAGGTCGAGCTGCCCGGCGACGGCCCCCACCCCATCACCGTGTCCGTCGCGAACGGGGGCGAGCGCCGCGCGGACCCGATCGTCCGCGTCGTGCGACGCGTCCCGGGCCCCGCGTGGCCGACGGAGGCGCTCGCCTTCCTCGCCGATTGGGCCGTGCCGGTCGGCGCCGCGAAGGACGACGTCACGGGCTACCCGAGGCGCATCCGGCGCACGAAGGACGGCGCGGAGATGGTCCTCATCCCGGCCGGGTCGTTCCACATGGGGCGCGTGCCGCAGGACCCCGTACGGCACTCGATCGAGGAACCCGCGCACCGCGTCACGCTCACCCGTGCGTACTACCTCGACGTGTACGAGATCACCAACGAGCGGTTCGCGCGCTTCGCGTCGGACCCGGATCGGCCCGCGGCGCCGAGAGAAGTGGTCGGGGCCTGGCGAGCGACGGTCCCCGGGGTCGGAGACCCGCTCCAGGAGGGGCTCCGCCACCCGGTCACGCGGCTCTTCTCGCACGAGGCCGAGGCGTACGCGGCCTGGGCGCGCGTGGAGCTCCCGACCGAGGCGCAGTTCGAGCGCGCGCTGCGAGGGCCGCGCGACGCGGCGGTGTTCCCGTGGGGCGACTCGACGACGGAGGGCGTCCGCGCCGCGAACGTCCTCTCGACGGAGTTCCTCTCGCTGGTGCTCACGGACTTCGCGCTCCCGCTGCTGCGCGCGGTAGACGTCGGCGGCGCGACGCGCGCTTCGGTGGACGCCGCGATCGCCGAGATCCGCGACGGCGCCGCGACGACGATCGCCCGGGGCGGCACACCGCCCGACCTCGACGCGGCGCTGCGGGCGATCGAACGCCTCGCCGCCGACGGAACGCCCTTGCTCAGGGGCGCGACCGTCGACCCGTCCGTCGCGACGTCGTCCCCCGACGGGCGCGCGTTCCCCGGGATCTGGCTGTCCGCGCTGCGCCGGTTCATGGCCGACCGGAGCCGGCTTCCGCTCCCGAGCGACGGCTACGCGACGCTCGCGCCGGTCGGCTCGTTCGAGGCCGACGACTGGGGCGTGTTCGACCTCGACGGCAACGTCGAGGAGATCGTGCGCGACTTCCGAGCCCCGTACCCCTCGACGCCGGCGGTCGATCCCGTCGCGGTGACGGACGAGGACAAGTCGTGGGCCTCGTGCAGCTACCGTGGGGGCGCGTTCCTCCGCGGGCTCGCCGCGCGGCGGTGCAGCTGGCGGTACAACGCCTGCTTGGCGAGATTCCCGAAGGTCGCATCGACGTACGACCAACCCCACGCGTTGCTCTACGTCGGGGACTTCGGCAACCTGCGCGGGTTCCGGTGCGCGAAGACGCTCCCCGCTTCGTCGGGGCGTTGACGGCAGGCGCCCGGGCGCTGCGGATCGACGCGTCGCGCGGCGGTTTCGGAGGTCGGTGCCGCCGCGGGGCCGCGCCGCGCCTTCGACCGAGCTCGCGCGCCCGCCGGAAGGCGCCGCGACGTCTTCCCGGGGCCCGCTCGGGTGGGGCAGCGAGTTGACAGAACCGGGGCCGGCCCCGACGATTCCCCCTCGACCGTCGCGCGGTGGCCGTAGCTCAGTTGGTTAGAGCGCCGGACTGTGGCTCCGGAGGTCGGGGGTTCAAATCCCCTCGGTCACCCCATCCTTGGCGGCGCGCCACAGGCGCGCCGGCAAGGATGGGGGCTTGCCTTGCGCGGGCAGTTCGGCTCCGCCGCAACGCGGGACGCGATCTCGGATCGACCCTCGGGCTCCGGGTACGACGGTCGATCCTCGGAAGGCGTCATCGAGGCTCCGCCGTGCCCGCGCCGGAGGCACCCGCGGGCGCGCCGGCAAGACGGGGGCGTGCCGTGCGCGCGCCCCTCGCGGGTCGCCTTGCGCGGGCCCCTCGGCTCCGCCGCGACGCCGGACGCGATGTCGGAACGGACCTCGGGCAACGGGTGCGACGTTCGATCGTCGGAACGCGTCATCGAGGCTCCGCCGGGCCCGCGCCGGAGGCAACCGCGGGCGTGCCGGCAAGACGGGGCCGTGCCGTGCGCGCGCCCCTCGCGGGCCGCCTTGCGCGGGCCCCTCGGGCGCGCCGCTCGCCCGTCGGAACGCGCGGTCGTGGCTCGCGCGCGACGCAGGCGCGCCCCCGGTCAAACGGCCGTTTGAACCTCGGTGACGCGCCTGCCGCGCTGCTAGGCTCGCCCCCTTCGGAGGTCTCGATGCGCCGATCGGCCGCCCACCGCCTCGCCGCAGGCACCGCCCTGCTCGCCTGCCTCGTCGCCGCCCCCCCCGCCGGGGCCGGCGGCGGCCCGCCCGGCGGCGCCCCGCCCCCCCGCGTCGTGCGCGCCGAGGCCGTCGTCCAAGAGAAGGTGCGCGACGAGGTCAGCGCCGTCGGCACCGTCGAGCCCCGCCTCTACACCAAGGTCGCCGCGCGCGTCGAGGGCATCGTCAAGGTGCTCCACGTCACCGAGGGCGCCGAGGTCGAGGAGAACGCCCCCCTCGCCACGATCGACCCCGAGCCGCTGCGCCTCGCGCTCGCGGCCGCCAAGGCCCGCCTCGACGCCTCCACCGAGCACCGCCGCCTCCTCGAGGCCGGCAGCCGCGCCGAGGACATCGCCGCGGCGAAGGCGTCCGTGGCCGAGGCCGAGGCGCGGCTCGCGCTCGCGCGCGACGCGGCTGCCCGCGCCCGGGCGCTCGCCGACCCCGCCCGCCCCGTCATCGACCCCGCCAAGGCCGAGGACGCCGCCCGCGAGGAGTCCGCCGCCGCCGCCCGGCTCGAGGCGCTGCGCCAGCTCCTGCGGCGCGCCGAGTCCGGCGCCCGCCCCGAGGAGGTCGCCGAGGCCAAGGCCGACGAGGCCCGGACGCAGGCCGAGGTGGACCTCGCGCAGTGGAACCTCGACCGCCACGTCGTCCGCAGCCCGGTGGCGGGCCGCGTCCTGCGCACGATGACCGAGGTCGGCCAGTGGCTCGGCAAAGGCGACGTCGTCTGCGAGGTGATGGTGGTCTCGACGGTGCTGGCGCGCGTGGGCGTGGGCGAGCGCGAGATCGCCGACGTCGCGCTCAAGGCCGACGCCGTCGTCGCCGCCGACGCCTACCCGCGCATCGAGTTCCCCGGCACCGTCTCGCGCATCGTCCCCGGCGCCGAGGCCGCGACCCGCGCCTTCGCCGTCCGCATCTCCGTGCCCAACGAGCACGCCACGCTCGGCCGCCATCCGCTCATGGTCGGCATGTACGTCCGCGCGCGGATCGCCTACGGGCCGCAACGCGAGGCGCTGCTCGTCCCGCTCGACGCGGTCGTCGAGGACGCCCGCGGCGCCGCGGTCTTCGTGCTCGACGGCGGCGTCGCCAAGCGCACCGCGGTGCGGCGCGGCGCCGCGCACGGGTGGCGGGTCGAGGTCGAGGCCCCGGGGCTCGCCCCCGGGGCGCTGGTCGCGTTCTCCGGCGCCGAGGGCCTGCGTGACGGCGAGCCCGTCGTCGCCGTCGGCCTCGACGGGCGCCCGGTCGGGGGCGCGCCCGGCGCGGCCCCGGGCGGCGCCCCGCGGGGCCCGGGCGGGAGCGGCGGCAAGTGAAGCTCATCGACGTCTGCGTCGAGAAGCCCGTCCGCGTCTGGGTCTTCGTGATCCTCGCGGCGCTGTTCGGCGCCGTGGCCGTGCTGACGATGCCGATGCAGCTCGCGCCGACGACCGACCGGCCCGAGATCACCGTCCAGACCACCTACCGCGGCGCGGCGCCGCTCGAGGTCGAGCAGCAGCTCACCGACGCGCTCGAGGAGAAGCTGACCTCGGTCGAGGGCGTCGACGAGATGACGAGCACGAGCCGCGAGGGCTCGTCGTCGGTCGTGCTCACCTTCGACTGGTCCACGAACAAGGACATCGCCCGCCTCGACGTCTCCGAGAAGCTCGGCCTCGTCGAGAACGTCCCCGAGGACGCCGACCGCAGCGTCGTGCGCGCGGTGAACTCCGACGAGGAGAACCCCATCGCGTGGATCGTGCTCGACGCCCCCGAGGAGCAGGTCGTCGAGCTCTCCGACGAGATGGACGACGTCGTCCGCACCCGCCTCGAGCGCGTGCCCGGCGTCGGCGGGAGCCGGTTCCTCGGCGGCCGCAAGCGCGAGGTCCACGTCGTCCTCGACACCACCGCGCTCGCGGGCCGCGGGATCTCCGTCGCGCAGGTGCGCGACGCGATCCTGCGCGAGAACCGCAACGACCGCGGCGGCACGAGCGAGGCGGGCAAGCGGCGCTGGGTCGTCCGCACCGTCGGCCAGTACGACACGCTGCGCCAGCTCGAGCAGACGATCGTCGCGACGGGCGCGGACGGCACGCCGGTCGTCCTGCGCGACGTCGCGGAGGTCCGCTTCGGCCGGGAGAAGCGCGACGCCATCGTCCGGCAGAACGGCCGCCCGACCATCGTGATGGGCATGCTGCGCCGCACGGGCGCCAACGTCATGGACGTGATGCGCGACCTCAAGCAGGAGATCGCGGCGATCAACGCCACGGTCTTCGCCGGGCGCGGCGTCCGGCTCGTGCAGGTCTACGACGAGACGGAGTACATCGAGGAGGCCAAGGACCTCGTCGTCGACAACCTCGTCACCGGCTCGATCCTCGCGACGCTGATCCTGATCCTGTTCCTCAAGAGCATCACCTCGACGCTCGTCGTCGGCCTCTCGATCCCGATCAGCCTGATCACGACGTTCATCGTGATGCAGCTGCTCGGCCGCACCCTCAACATCGTCTCGCTGGCGGGCCTCGCGTTCGCCTCGGGCATGGTGGTGGACAACGCGATCGTCGTGGTCGAGAACGTCTACCGCCACGCGCGCGAGCTGGGCAAGCCGCTGCGCATGGCGGCCCGCGACGCGACGGTCGAAGTCTGGGGCGCGCTCGTCGCGTCCACGCTGACGACGCTCGCGGTGTTCCTCCCCATCGTGTTCGTCAAGGAGGAGGCGGGGCAGCTGTTCCGCGACATCGCGATCGCGATCAGCGCGTCGGTGGGGCTCTCGCTCGTCGTCGCGATCACCGTCGTCCCCATGCTGTGCGCGCGCCTGCTGCGCCCGCACGGCGAGGGCGTGGTCGGGCACCTGCTCGAGAAGCTGCTCAAGCCCTTCGACCTCGTCGGCGCGGCCTTCGTCGGCGGGACCACCGCGATGGTGCGCTGGCTCGAGCGCGGCGTCGTCCGCCGCTTCGCCTACCTCGCGCTGGTCGTGGGCGGCTCGGTCTGGGCCTTCCTCGCCTTCCTCCCCCCCATCGACTACCTGCCCAAGGGCAACCGCAACCTCGTGCTCTGCCTCGGGCAGTTCCCGGCGGGCTACTCGCTCGAGGAGCAGGACCGCACCGTGCGCGCGGTCGAGCAGCGCGCGCTCGCCAACCCGCAGGTGGACCGCATCTTCAGCATCGTCGGCCTCGAGATCACCCTCGTGGGCGTGCTCGCCAAGAAGGAGCAGTCCACGATCCCGGAGATGCAGAAGCTGGTCGGCGCGATGTGGGGCGCGACGTCGGGCGTCCCCGGCGGCCGATTCTTCGTCACCCAGACGCCGATCTTCCGCTCGCGCGGCGGGTTCCTCGGCGGCACGCAGGTCGAGGTCGCCGTGCGCGGGCCCGACCTGCAGGCGCTCGCCGAGACCGCGGCGCGCGTGCAGCAGCTCGCGGCGGGCGTGCCCGGCTTCCAGTTCGCGCGCTCGTCCTTCGACTACGGCAACCCCGAGCTGCAGGTCGTGGTGGACCGCCACCGCGCCACCGAGCTCGGGCTGCGCAGCCAGGACGTGGGCGTCGCGGTCGCCACCGTGGTGGACGGCGTGTTCTCCGGGATCTTCCGCGAGAACGGCAAGGAGCGCGACATCCGCCTCCTCGGCGACGCGGGCGACCGGCCGTCGCCCGACGACCTGTCGCGCACGCGGCTGGCGCTGCCGCGCGGGGGCAGCATCTCGCTCGACCAGGTGGCCGACGTGCGGCGCGCCGAGGGCCCCACCAAGATCGAGCGGCGCGACCGCGAGCGCGCGATCACGCTGACGCTGGGCTTCGCCGCCAACGTGCCGCTCGAGACCGCGATCGCGGGCGTCGAGTCCACGGTGCTCACGGCGCTGCGCCCGACGCTCCCCCGCGGGTACACGATCGCGGCGACGGGCCAGGCGAAGGACCTCGACCGCACGTGGAAGGCGCTGTCGGGGTCGTTCCTCCTCGGCCTGCTCGTGATCTACCTGCTCATGGCGGCGCTGTTCGACTCGTTCGCGCTGCCGTTCGTCATCATGCTGACCGTGCCGTTCGCGATGACCGGCGGCGTGCTCGCCGCCGCGTGGGCGCACGCGACGCAGCCGCTCGTGATGATGGACGTCATCACGATGATCGGCTTCGTCATCCTCGCGGGCACGGTGGTCAACAACTCGATCCTCATCGTCCACCAGGCGCTCAACTTCCAGCGCGAGAACGGCCTGCCGCTCTCCGAGGCGCTCGCCGAGAGCGTGCGGACGCGCATCCGCCCGATCTTCATGACCGTGATCACGACCGTGCTCGGCATGCTGCCGCTGGCGCTGTCGGAGGGATCGGGCAGCGAGCTCTACCGCGGGCTCGGGGCCGTCGTGACCGGCGGGCTCGTGCTCTCCACGCTGTTCACGCTCACCGTGACGCCGGCGTTCATGTCGCTCGTCACCGACGCGAAGGACGGCCTCGTGCGCCTCGGGCGCTTCGTCCTGCGGCGGTCGCCCGCGGCCCCCGCCGCGTCCCCGGGCCCGTCCGGGCCCGAAGCCGACGCCCCCGGCTCGTAGGCTATCCCCCGTCCTCCCGGAGCCCCCGATGTCCCGCCCGTCGGTCGTGGTCGCGTTCGCCCTCCTCTTCGCGCTCGGCGTCGTCGCCGTGGTGTTCGGCAGCGCCCGCGACGCGCAGGGTGCGGACGCCAAGCGCCTCGCCTACGTCCACGTGAGCGGCCGCGGGTCGGCCGCGCGCGCCTGGTACCAGGGCGCGCCGCCCACCGGCGTCGGGGTGCAGGAGGCGCTCGACAAGTTCACCTCCGACGGCTACCGATTCGTCGCGATGTCGGCCGGCGGCGTGCCCGGCGTGGTCCAGCAGGGGTCGGCGGCGCCGGCCCCGGCCGAGGGCACGCTCGACCCGGTCTACGTGATCCTCCTCGAGCGCTGATCCGCGCGGCCCGCCGTATCCGCGAGCCCCGACCGGGGCGCGAAGGGCGTCCGGCGCTCGACGCACCTCGTCTTTCGTGAATTCGGCGGGTCCGCCCGCGGGTATCCTCTCCCCCATGAGCGAAACCCCTCTCTCCCCCCTCGAGGACGCCGTGCTCCGCAACGTGCTCGCGATGGCGGGCGAGGGCGACGGCTGGCTCGACCTGACCCGCCTCTGCAGCATGACCGGGCGCATGCTCCCCGACGTGCGGGAGGCGGTGCACCGCCTCGCGCGCCGCCGGCTGCTCTTCCTCGACGAGAAGGCCGCGCACACGCCGCGGTGGATGCGGTTCCTCCTGCCCGAGGCCGCCCCCGCCCGCGCCCCCGACCGCACGCCGGTGGTCTAGCCCGCCGAATTCACGAGCCGACGAGGTCGGGGCGGCGTCTTCGGCCCGGGCGTGGCGCAGGGCCCGTCGGCGATTGGATGCGTGTCGCCACGCGTCGTCCGCTCCTCGACGTGGTGCCAGAACACGCCGTCGTCGCGGCCGACGCGCGCCCGGGCCGAATCCGCGAGCCCCGACGGGGGCCCGACGTGCGATCGACGCACGACGGGCCTCGTCTTTCGTGAATTCGGCGGGCTAGCCCGCGTGTCGGGCTCCGGCGGGCCCCCCGCCGCCCCGTAAAGCGCGGACGTGGTGCGTCCAGCGCGCGCCGACGGCCCCGATCGCACGCCCCCGCTCGGATCCGAGCGCGTCCGAGCGATCGCCCGACTCCACCCGACAAGCGAAGCCTGCCCTCACACCTCCGCGTCGGCCCTTGGCTCTGCCTTCGCCCCCACCCCCGCCTCTGCCCTTCCCTCTGTTTCTGCCCTTTCCTTTCCTCAGCCCACAACTCCGCCTCTGCTTCCGCCCTATAGGAGCCCGTCCCGGGCGCGGACGTCCCGGCGGCTCGCGCCCCCGACGGGCTCCTACAGCGCGACGAGGCGCAGGCGGCGGACGGCCGTCGGCGTCGTCGTGAGGCGGCTCGGGAGCGTGGCGCCCGCCCGCCACGGCTCGGTGAGGTCGTCGTAGTGGCGCGAGCCGACGTGGCCGGACTGCCCGCCGAAGATCATCATCCGCGCCGTCCCCTCGGGGTCGGCGAGGTCCACGACCTGGCGGAACGAAGCCCCCACGATCATCGCGGCCGGCCGACCGTGCAGGTACTGCCCCGCGCTCGGCGTGAACGGCCCGCCGGGCATGCGGTAGGGCCCGCGCGTGAACGCCGCGCCGAGGAGCGGGACGGCCGAGAGCGGATGGCGCAGCGTGAGCCGGTGGACGTCGCCCCACGCGACGTCGATGCCGTGCCCGCGCGCCGCGAGGTCCTTCGCCGCCGCCTCCATCGCCTCGCCGAGCAGCGTCGCGCGGACCGCGGGCCGCGCCCACGGGCTCGCCGGGTCGGAGAAGGCCCGCAGCAGCGGTGCGTCCACGAGGTTGACGCAGCCCATCCACCGCTCGACGAGCTCGGGCGGCAGGTGCGCGGCGAACACCCGGCGGACGAGGTGCTCGTAGACGAAGTGGAGCAGCGCCGGGCCCACCGCGTCCACGCCCTCGTCGCCCGTCGTCGCGAGCAGGCGGTCGAGCATCGGGACCGCGGGCGGGCGCGTCGCGCGGATCGCGTCGGCGCACGGCAGCACGACGGTGCGGCGGAACGCCTCGGCCGCGAGGCTCCACGTGTCGCGCTGCACCGCGAGCAGGTCGTCGGGCCGCAGCCCGCGGCGGCCCTCGAGCAGCGCGCGGATCCGGCGGGCGCGCCACGACGGCTCGTAGAGATTGGAGACGTAGTACGGCGCGTCCGACCCGAAGTGCGGGTGGTTGGCCGTCACCACGAGCCCGTCGCGCCCCGTCTCGACGTGCGGCAGCGCGTCGGCGGGGACGAAGCCCTTCCAGTCCGACGCGGTCGTCGTGCCGTCGCGCGGCAGCGCGGGCTCGCCGCCGGCCCGCACCGGCACCCACCCCATCAGGCGGTAGCCCGCGCGCCCTTCCGTCGTCGCCCAGACGAGGTTCTGCCCGGGCGAGCCGTACCCCTCCGCGGCCGCCTCGACGTCGGCCGCGGTGCGCGCGCGCCCCAGCCGCAGGAACGTCGTCAGGTCGCGGGCGCTCTCGTGGAGCGTCAGGCGCAGCGACAGCGGGCGCCCCTGCGCGCCCGGCATCGCGTCGGTGAGCAGCGGGCCGCGGTGCGTGCGCCGCAGGCGGAACATCACCGGCGCCTTCCCGCGCCGCGCGATCGCCTGCGTCTCGACCTCGAGGTCGCGCCACGCGCCGTCCACGCGGTGGCGCGTGCCGGTGCCGTCCACCTCCTCGGCCCAGAGGTCGCCGTCGTCGAGCATCGCGTTCGTGACGCCCCACGCGACCGACGGCGTGCGCCCGAGCACGACCGCGGGCGCGCCCGGGAGCGTCGCGCCCACCGCGGCGTAGCCGCCCCCCACGACGCTGGCGAGGTACCAGATCGGCGGCAGCGACAGCTCGAGGTGCGGGTCGTTCGACAGCAGCGGCATGCCCGACGCCGACCGTCCGCCGCCGACCACCCACGCGTTGCTCCCCGCGAGCGGGGCTTCCCACCCGAGGAAGGTGAGCGCGTGCGCGACCCCCGCCGCCGCGGCCTTCTCGACGCGCACGTGGCGCGCCTCGTCGTCGCCGGGCGCGCGCGGCAGCACGGCCGCGAGGTGGTCCGGCTTGCCGTCGAGCGCGGCCGCCATCGCCGCGAGCACGGGGCCGGAGCGCCACTTGAACGAGAGCCCCAGCGCCATGCCCTTGCCGACGAGGCACACGTCGAGCGGCGTCCACGGCGCGGGCCGCTGCCGCAGCAGGGCGTGCTCGAGCGACGTCCTCGGCCCCAGCCGCGCGACGACCGCGTTCACGCCGTCGCAGTAGGCGCCGACGAGGCGCCGCTCCTCCTCGGTGGCGGCGTCGAGCACGCGCTGCGCCGACCGCACGAGGTCGAGGCAGCGCATGAGGCGGTCGGCGTCCACGGTGGTCCCGCGCGACAGCGGCGGCACCGCGCGCGCGCCGAGCGGGTGCTCGCCGACCAGCTCGGCGAGGCGCCCCGAGAGCACGTGGCGCAGCGCGTCCATCTGGAAGAAGCGGTCGAGCGCGTGGCAGGCCCCCACCGCGCGGAACGCGTCCGCCTCCGTGGCGGCGCGGACGTGCGGGACGCCGTGCGCGTCGAAGGCGACCGTGGTGCCCGCGCACAGCCCGGGCACGCGCAGCGCGCGAGGCCGCGGGCGGCTGGCCCGCGACCACGCGCGGACGGCCGCGGCGGCGACCGCCTCGAGGCCGCGGCGGAGCGCCCCGCGCGCGCCGTCGCGCGCGTCGGGGCCGCGGCGCGGCGGCGGCGAGGACGCCCGGCTCACTCGTTGTGCCAGACCGAGCCGGCCTCGCGCTCGGCGGCGAGCCGCGCGCGGAACTCCGCCTTGATCCGCTCCATCGCCTCGCGCGTGCGGCCCTCGAAGACGAGGACGAGCTCGGGCAGGTTGCTCGACGCGCGCACGAGGCCCCAGCCGTCCTCGTAGGAGACGCGCGCCCCGTTGACCTCGTTGACCCGGCCGGGGTGGTCGCGTCGCAGCCCCGCGGCCACGCGCTCGACGACGGCGTACTTGGCCTCGTCGGCGCAGTCCACGTGGATCTCGGGCGAGGTGACGTAGCGCGGCGCCTCCGCGAGGGAGGCCGAGAGGGGCTTGCCCGTCCCCGCGACGAACTCGGCGAGCCGCAGCCCCGCGAAGACGCCGTCGTCGTAGCCGTGGAACCCCTCCTTGACGAAGAGGTGCCCGCTGCGCTCGCCGGCGATCGGGGCCGAGACCTCCTTCATCTTCGCCTTGATGTGGGAGTGGCCGGTCTTCCACATCACCGGCACGCCGCCGTGCGCCACGACGTCCTCGACGAGCGCCTGCGAGCACTTCACGTCGAAGACGACCGGCGAGCCGGGCCGGCGCGCGAGCACCTGCCTCGCGAGCAGCATCAGCACGAGGTCGGCGTTGACGCCCTCGCCGCGCTCGTCCTCGACGCCGAGGCGGTCGCCGTCGCCGTCGAAGGAGAGCCCGAGGTCGGCGCTCACCTCGACCACCTTGCGCCGCACCGCGAGCCGGTTCGCGGTCTCGCTCGGGTTGGGGAAGTGGTGCGGGAAGGTCGGGTCGGGGTCGCAGTAGAGCGGGACGACGTCGAAGCCCGCCCGGCGGAACGCCTCGGGCGCGAACAGCGACGCCGTGCCGCTGCCGCAGTCGAGCACCACGCGCAGCCGCCGCGCGGGGCGCACGCGGGAGGCGAGGTCGCCGACGTAGGCCTCGCGCAGGTCCACGGTCCGCACCGTGCCCCGCCCGCTCGCGAGCGGCCCGTCCTCGGCCAGCGTGCGCAGCCGCGCGACGTCGTCGGGCCCGCAGGTGGTCACGAAGTCGGTGGCGAGCTTGAGCCCGCTCCAGCCCTGCGGATTGTGGCTGGCGGTCAGCATCGCGCCGGCCGGGCAGTTGAGGTGGAGCTGCGCGAAGTACACCGTCGGCGTCAGGCAGCAGCCGACGTCGAGCACGTCGGTGCCCGAGGCGACGAGCCCCTCGACGAAGCGGTCGCGCAGCCGCGCGGAGTACGTCCGCAGGTCGTGCCCGACGACGACGGCCGACCGGCCCCGCTCGCGCACGAGCGTGCCGAACGCCCGCCCGAGCCGGGTCATGTTCTCGTCGGAGAGCTCGTCGGCCGCGCGCGGGAACACCTCGGGGACGCGCCCGCGGACGTCGTACTCCCGGAACACCGTCTTCGCGATCGTCACGACTCGTCCCTGCCGCTCGTCAGGCCAGCGGCGACGAGCATGTGCATCGGGACCATCCCCACGGCGCGCCCGGCCTCGTCCACGACGGGGAGCAGCATGATCGGGCGGGGCCGGTGCGTCTCCATCGTCCGCAGCGCGTCGAAGGCGAGCGCGCCCGGCGCGACGACGGTGGGGTTGCGCGTCATCAGCTCCGCGACCGGGCGCGAGAGCAGGTCGCGCACCGAGCCCTGCGCGGCGCCCATCGTGCGCCGCACGTCGCCGTCGGTGACGAGCCCGAGGAGCCGGCCCTGCGCGTCCACCACCGAGACGCCGCCGAGCGGGTGGCGTGTGAGCATGGCGAGCGCGTCGGAGAAGGTCGCGTCGGCGGGCACGCGCGGGTTGGTCTCGTCGCCGCGCAGCAGGTCCACGACCCGCAGCGTGAGCTTGCGCCCGATCGCCCCGCTGGGGTGGACGAGCGCGTAGTCCTTCGCGCCGAAGCCGCGCCGCGTCATCACCGCGACGGTGAGCGCGTCGCCGAGCGCGAGCGTGCACGCGGCCGAGACCGTGGGCACGACGCCGAGCGGGTCGGCCTCGCGGATCTCGCCCCAGCACAGCGCGACGTCGGCGGCGCGCGCCAAGGGCGAGGTCCTCGGCCCCGTCATCGCGATCACCGCGGCGCCGAGCGCCTTGATGGTCGGGATCAGGTCGAGCACCTCGCGCGTCGTGCCCGAGTTCGAGACGGCGACGACCACGTCGCGCGACGTGACGAGGCCGACGTCGCCGTGGAACCCCTCGGCCGGGTGGAGGAACCCCGCGGGCGTGCCGGTCGAGACGAGCGTGCTCGCGATCTTCTGGGCGACCTGGCCCGACTTGCCGATCCCGCAGAGGATCACGCGGCCGGGGCAGGCGAGGATGCGCTCGACCGCCGCGTCGAACTCGGGCCCGAGGCGCTCGGCGAGCGCGGCGAGCGCCTCCGACTCGCGGCGGATCACGTCGCGGGCGACCGGGCGGACGTCCTCGGGCATCCGGGCGAGGATACGCGACGCAGGCCCGGGGGCCGACGGTTCGCTCGCCGGTGTGACCGGCGGCCCCGCGGGCGCGAGTTCCTCCGGTGGAACGATCGTCCCCCGTCCTCGTCGCCGCCGCCGGGATCGCCGCCGGGTTCCTCGCGGTGGACCTCGGTCCCGGGGCGACGGTCGTCGCCGGCCTGCTGCTCGTCGGCGGAGTGCGGCTCTCCGGGGCACCGCGGGTGCGGCTCCTCGCCGTCGCGGTCGCGCTCGGCGCCGTCACGGCGGCGCGGGCCGCGTCCGCCCCGGCCGACGACGCCTTCTCCGCGGGGCTGCCGGCGTCCGACGCCGTGCGCGTCGTGGTCGAGGGCGTGGTCGCCTCCGCCGACCCGCCGTCGGCGACCGGCACCCCCTTCGTCCTCGACGTCGAGCGCACCCTCCACGCCGCGGGCCACCACGCGGCACCCGGGCGCGTCCGCGCGCTCGCCGCGCCGGGCGCGAGCGGGTCCCCCGCGCTCCACCCGGGCGACCGGGTCACCGTCGCGGGGCTCGCGTCGCGGGTCACCGCCGTCACCAACCCGGGCGGCTTCGACGGTCGCGCGCACGAGGCGCGCCGCGGGGTCTTCGCGCGCCTCGCGGTCCCCGACCCGGCCTGCGTCGAGCGGCGCGACGCCTCCGACGGCCCGCTCGCGGCGCTGAGCCGCGCGCGCCACGCGCTCGCGGCGCGCTACGACGAGACGCTGCCGGCCGCCGACGCGGGCCTGCTCCGCTCGCTCGTGCTCGGCGACCGCGGCGCCCTCGCGCCCGACGACCGCGAGCGGTTCCGGGCGGCCGGCGCGGCGCACGTGCTCGCGATCTCGGGCGCGCACGTCGCGCTGCTCGCCGCCGGGGCGCTCGCGCTGCTGCGGCGCCTGCGCACGCCGCGCCGCCCCGCCACGCTCGTCGTGCTCGTCGCGGTGGCGCTGCTCGTGCCGTTCACCGGCGGCGCGGCCCCGGTCGTGCGGTCGGCCGCGGGCTTCGGCCTCTTCGCGCTCGGAAGGCTGCTCGGGCGCGAGCCGTCGGGGGGCGTCCTCCTCGCCTCCGTCGGCGCGACCTTCCTCGTGGTGGACCCGACGGCCGCGCAGGACCCGGGCTTTCGCATGTCGTTCGCCGCGGCCGCGGGGCTGCTGCTGCTCGCGGGCCGCATCCGGCGCGCCCTCGCCTCCGACCGCATCGTGCTCGGGCCGGGCGCGGGCCCGCCGCCCAAGGCCCCGGTGCGCGCCGCGCTCGCCGCGGGGATCGCGGCGTGGCTGGGCAGCACGCCCGTCGCCGTGCACGATCTCGGGCAGGCGGGGCTCGTCGCCGTCCCCGTGGGGCTCGTCGTCGTGCCCCTCTCGACGCTGCTGATGGCGGCGGGGACGCTCGCGGCGTCGCTGCACGACCTCCCCGCGCTCGGCGCGGGGGCCGAGGCGGCCGCCCGCGCGCTCGCCGTCGCGCTGCGCGCGAGCCTCGACGCCCCGGTGGCCGCCGGCTTCGTCCAGGGCCCCGTCGCACCGCCGCCCGCCGCGTGGTACGGCGCCTACGCGGTCGCCTTCGTCGTCGCGGGCCGCGCGCGCGCGCCCACGGCCGGGGCCGCCTTCGCCGCGCTCGCCGCGCTGCTGGGCGCGCTCCACCCCGAGCGCGACCGGTCGCCGCCGTCCGACGTGCGCGTGACGCTGCTCGACGTGGGCCACGGCCAGGCGGCGCTGCTCGAGACGCCCGACGGCGCGACCGCGCTGCTCGACGCCGGCAGCCGCGACCGTCGCGAGGTCGGCGCGCGCGTCGTCGGGCCCGCGCTCGAGGCCCTCGGCGTCGTGCGCCTCGACCTCGCCGTCGTCTCGCACGCCGACGCGGACCACCTCAACGCGTTCCCGTCGGTCCTCGCGCACGTGCCCGCGCGCCTGCTCGTGCACCCGCCCCGCTTCGATCCCGCCGTCCTGTCGCCGATGGCGGCGGCCGTGTCGGCGACGCTCGAGGCCGCCGACGGGGACGTGCTGCTCGCCGGCCCGTGGGGACGCCTGCGCGTGCTCGGGCCCGCCCGGGACCCGCCGCCGGACCGATCGGAGAACGACGCGTGCCTCGTCCTCGTCGTCGAGACGTCGGTCGGGAGCCTGCTGCTCGCCGGCGACCTCGAGGCCGCGGGCGTGGACGACCTGCTCGCCGCGCACCCCGACCTCGCGGCGGACGTGCTCGTCGTCCCCCACCACGGGCTCCCTTCGGCGGGCCGCGACCGCCTCCTCGCCGCCGTGCGCCCCCGCCACCGGCTCGTCAGCGCCGCCGACGCGACGGCGGCGCTCGCGCCCGCCGGCTCGCGCGTGACGGGCCGCGAGGGCGCGCTCGTCGCGCAGGCGCGGCGCGACGGCTGGCACGTGGGGCTCGCGCCGCGCGCGATCGTCCGCCCCGGCGACGGGTACGATCCGCCGGCCCCGATGGCCGACCTCGCCACCCTCGCCCTCGCCGCGGTCGTCCTCGCGGGGATCGTCGCCGCGTCGGTGCGGCTGCGCTGGCTCGTCCCGGCCGCCGCGTCCGCGGCGGGAGCCCTCGGCCTCGTCTCGGTCGCGGCGTTCTCCTGGGCGGGGCTCGCGGGGCTGCTCGCCCCGTTCCTCGTCGCCACGCTGCTCGGCAAGCTGCCGGGCGGCCTCGACGCCGGCGGCCCGCGCGTGCTGCGCCAGGTCCTCGCCAACGGCCTGCCGGCGCTGCTCGCCGCCGGCGCGGCGCTCGCGGGCCTGTCGAGCGGGGCGGTCGCGTTCGCGGGTGCGCTCGCCACGCTGGGCGCCGACACGGTGGCGACCGAGATCGGCACGCGCTACGGCGGGACGCCCCGGCACGCGCTCACGGGGCGCGCGCTCGCCCGCGGCGAGAGCGGCGGCGTCACGGCCGCCGGGCTGCTCGCCTCGGTCGCGGGCGCCGTCCTCGCGCCCGCGGCGATGCTCGCGTGCCGCGCGCTCGGGCTCGCCGACGCGGGGCGCGCCGCGGCGGCGGGCGTCGTCGCCGCGTGGCTCGACAGCGCGCTCGGCGCCGCGCTGCAGCGCAAGGGCCGCTGCGCGACGTGCGGACGCCTCGCCGAGGGCGCGACGTGCTGCGGCGCCGCGCCGGTCGCGCTGCCGCGCCGGCTCGCCCGGCTCGACAACGACGCCGTCAACCTCGTCACCGGCGTCGCGGGCGCGGTGCTCGCGTGGGGCCTCGCCGCATGAGCCGCCTGCGAGGCACCACGGTCCTCTTCGACCTCGACGGGACGCTGCTCGACTCCTACGAGGGGCTCTCGCGGTGCTACGCGCACGCGACGACGTCGATGGGGCTGCCCACGCCCTCGGAGGCCGCGCTGCGCAGCTGCATCGGGCCGCCGCTGCGCGAGAACTTCGCGCGGCTGCTCGGCACGGCCGACCCCGCGACGGTCGAACGCGCCGTCGCGCTGTTCCGCGCGCGCTACGACGCGGTCGGGTGGGCGGAGAGCCGCCTCTACGACGGCGTGGTCGCGCTGCTCGAGGCGGTGCGGGCGCTCGGGGCCCGCGTGCTCGTCGCGACGGCCAAGCCGCAGAAGTTCACCGACCGCATCGTCGCGCACTACGGCCTCGACGCGGTCGTGGACGCGGCGTTCGGCCCGACGCTGGACGGCTCGCTCGACGACAAGCGCCGCCTGCTCGGGCACGTGCGCGAGCGCACGGGGTTCCTCCCCGCGACGGCGACGATGGTGGGCGACCGCGCCAACGACGTCGTCGCCGCGCTCGCGCACGGCGTGCGCCCCCTCGGCGTGCTCTGGGGCTACGGGAGCGCCGACGAGCTCACCTCCGCCGGCGCCGTCGCCGTGTGCGAGCGGCCCGACGACGTCCTCGCCCGGCTGCTCGGCGAGGCGTAGCCCGCCGGGCGCACGAACGACGCGTCAAGGCGCGCGCCGGACGCAGGTCAGGGCCCGGCCGCCGACGGCGGCGGACGCCGCTCGTCCCCGCGGCGGTGGCGGCGCACGGCGTCGCGCAGCAGCCACTCGAGGTGGCCGTTGAGGCTGCGCAGCTCGTCGTCGGCCCAGCGGCGCAGCTCGTCGAGCAGCGGCGCGGGCAGCCGCAGGAGGAAGGGCTTGCGCCCCGCCTCCGCGGCGTCCTCGCGTCCCGTCTCGGGTCGGGTGTCGGCCACGGCGCGCCCGCGCTAGCCGTACACCGTGCCCGCGTTGATCACCGGCGTCGGGTTGCTGTGGCTGCACAGGACCACGAGCAGGTTCTGCACCATCTGCGCGCGCCGCTCGGGGTCGAGGTCGAGCACCTTCTTCTGCGCGAGCAGGTCGAGCGCGTGCTCGACCATGCCCACCGCGCCCTCGACGATCAGGCTGCGCGCGGCGATCACCGCGGCCGCCTGCTGGCGCTGCAGCATCGCCGACGCGATCTCGGGCGCGTAGGCGAGGTGGCTGATGCGCGCCTCGACGACCTCGACGCCCGCCCGCGAGAGGCGCTCGTCGAGCGCGTGGCCCATCTCGACGGCGATCTGGTCACGGCTCCCGCGCAGCGAGGTGCCCTGGCCGGGCGCCTGCCCGTCGTCGTAGGGGTGGCGGCTGGCGAGGTCGCGCACCGCGGCCTCGCTCTGCGTCTCGACGAACTCCTCGTAGCGGTCCACGTCGAAGAGCGCCTGCGCGGTGTCCTGCACCTGCCAGACGACGACGGCCCCGATCTCGATCGGGTTGCCCGCGAGGTCGTTGACCTTGAGCGTCTTGCCGTTGAGCGTGCGGGCGCGCAGGGACACCTTCCGCTTGCTCGTGAACGGGTTGGTCCACCAGAAGCCCGCACGCCGCTCGGTCCCGCGGTACGTGCCGAACAGCACGAGCACGCGCGACTCGTTGGGGTTGACCACGAAGAAGCCCGGCACCACGAGCCCGAAGGCGACGAGGAGGCCGCCGATTCCGCCGAGGAGGGCGAGGACGCGCACGCCTTCGCCGTGCGGCCGCTCGACGCGCGTGAACGCGACGATGGAGCCGACGACGAGGGCGAGCAGCAGGCCGAGCATCGGGAACCCGCTGCGCGAGGCGAAGCGCCGCTCCGAGGCGGCGGGGCGGCGCGTGGCCGCCGGAGAGGAGGTCGTGTTCATATCTCTATGATATCACCATGCAATCTACGCGCACCGGATTCCGGACGGCGGGTCGGGTCGCTCCGACGGCGACGGACGCAACCCGTTACGATCCCGGCCGTTGCGTCGTCGGAGGGCCATCGTGAAGCACGGGCGAGTCGCGCGGTCGGGCTGGGTGTTCGGGGTCGGCGGGTGGATCGCGGCCGGCTTCGGCGGCGGCCCCGCGTGGTGCGCCGACGCGCCGGCCGCCCCCGCCCCGGCGCCGGCTCCGGTCGTCGCCCGGCCGGACCCGATCGACCTCGCCCGCATCCTCGACGCCGAGTGGCGTCGGGCGCAGCCGTCGCTGCTCGAGCCCTTCCTCGCGAGGCCGCCGGGCACGCCGGCGCGCCGGCGCGCGATCCTCGCGCTCGGCCGCATCGGCGGGCGTGCCGACGTCGAGGCCCGCCTGCGGGCGTTGCTTGCCACCGCGGACGCGGACCTCGACGTCGTCGCCCGCGCGGCGGGCCTCTCGGAGCGGCCCGCCCTCGTCTTCGACCTGCTCCCCCACCTGCCGCGGTCGGTCCGCGCGGCGACGCCGGCGACCGCCGCCGTGCTCACCGCGGTCGGTCGCCTCAAGGACGCGCGCGCGTCCGGCTTCGTGCGCCCGTGGACGAGGTCGCAGGACCCCGCGGTGGCCCGCGCGGCGTTCGACGCGCTCATGCGCTTGGGCGACGACACCGCGCTCGACGACGCGCTGGCGGGGCTCGGGGCCGCCGACGCCGGGGTGCGGCGCGCGGCGGCGTTTGCGACCTGGCGGCTCGTGGGCGAGCGACGCAAGGCCCACGGCGGCGACGCGTGGCCCGGCGACCCGGCGGTCGCCGCGTCGGTGGCGGCGGCGCTCGGCAAGGAGGGCGACCTCGAGGTCCGCCTCGCGCTGCTCCGCGCCCTGTGCGGCTCGACGCCACGCGCGATCACGCCCGCCGACGGCGGCCCCGCGCAGCGGCTGTTCGAGGCGCTGCGCGACCCCTCACCCCACGTCGCGGCCGACGTCGCCTTCCGGCTCGGCGCGCTCCACGAGGGCGCCGAGGTGGTCGAGGCGCTCGGGGTCGCGGCGGGCCGTCCCGAGCCGCTCGTGCGCGAGGCCGCGCTCGACGGGCTGGCGGCGCAGAAGGACGACGCGGGCCGCATCGCGTACGCGATGGCGATGGAGGCGGCGCGCGACGACGAGGACCGCGCGGCGGTCCGGGCGCTCTCCTCGACGTGGGGCGAGGGCCTCGACCCGCCTCCGGCGCCGCCCGCGTCGGCGACGACCGCCCCGCGCGACCGTCCCGCGGTGCGGCGCTGGCTGCGCTCGCTGGCGCGCGAGGCCACCGAGGACCCGCGACGTCGGCTGCGGGCCTACCTCGCGCGCGCCGACCTCCCCGCCTCGTTGCGGGCGTTCGTGCTCGAGCTCGTCGCCGACGTCGAGGGCGGCGACTGGACGGTCGTGGCGCTGGCGGCGGCCGACGACGCCGACGTCGCCGTGCGCGCTGCCGGCGCCGTACTGCTGCTGCGCGCGGGAAAGGACAGCCCCTCGCCGGACGCGCGCGCGCGCCTCGAGGCGGCCGTGGTGCGCGCCTTCGACCGCGACGCGTCGCGGGACGGGGCCGACGCCCGCGCGGCGATCGCGGAGGCGGTGGCCGCCCACGCCCCCGAGGGCGGCCCTTCGCCCGCGATGCGCGCGCTGCTCGACCGAGCGTTCTCCGACCCGGTCGCGACGGTGCGGCGGGCCGCGCGGGAGGCGCTCGGCGCGCTCGCCCCGACGGACCCGCGGCTGGCCGAGCCCGACCCCGTGCCCAACGACTGGAAGGGGCTGCCGCGCCCGAAGGCCCCGCTGCTCGGCCTCGACCTCACGGCCGGCGGCCCGTGGCTCTCGGCGGCCGAGGTGCTGACGCTGTGCGACGCGATCGACGCCCGCGGCGCGGTCGTGCACCTCGAGACGAGCAAGGGCCCGCTGCTCCTGCGCGTGCACACGGCCGAGACGCCGGCGCACGCGGCCAACGTCGTGCTCGCCGCGGCGACGGGCGTCTACGACGGGACGCCGTGGCACCGCGTCGTCCCGGCCTTCGTGATCCAGGGCGGCGACCCGCGCGGCGACGGGAGCGGCGACGCCGGCTACTCGCTGCCCGACGAGATCACCGAGACCGCGTTCGACCGGGGCGTGCTCGGCATGCCGAAGTCCACGAAGGATACGGGCGGGTGCCAGCTCTTCGTGATGCACGTCGCGGCCCCCCATCTCGACGGTGGCTACACGGCCTACGGCGAGGCGGCCGACGCCGAGAGCCGCGCCACGGTGGACGCGATCGGGGTCGGGGACCGCATCGTCCGGGCGTGGGTCGAGGACCGCGACGGCGCCCGTTTCGGGCGCTGACGGGCGACCCGCGGGGGGCCGCCCGGGACGGCCGCGGGCCAGCCCGGGGGGCTCCCCCCGCTTCCCTTGCGGCGGCGGCGGCGGTCCCTACACTCCGCCTCTTCGCTGCGCGTGCCCGCTTAGCTCAGTTGGTAGAGCAGGTGACTCTTAATCACCGGGTCGTAGGTTCGAGTCCTACAGCGGGCACCATTTAGGCTCGGTTCCGGAACCCTCCCTGCTGCGTCCGCACGGACCGGGCTGCGGCGAGGCGTCCTCGGCGAAGCGCCTCCTCAGCGGGTCAGGAACCCGCCTCCGGGGCTCTTCGCCTGCGGTGCCTGGCCTCGCCTCGGC
>JADZCA010000009.1 GCA_020851795.1 Planctomycetota bacterium
GGAAACGGCCATCCTGCCAAGCGCCCGACGCCCCAACTTCGAGACCGGTCCGGCCTTCGTGCCAGGACCTCACCCTGGACCCGCTTGGCCGAGCCAGGGTGGACCTGATGACCCGAGCCTTGACACGACGACCGCCGCGCCCTTGCCGAGCCCGGCGACGAGCCCCGCCATCTGCTGGGCGACGGTCGCCTCGATACGCGCTTGCTCCTTGGCGACTAGCGCCCTGCGCAGCTGGCCGAGGAGGTCGTTGATGCGCTTGTCGTGGTTCGTCGGGCGGGCCATGAGGGGCTCCTGAGGGGAGGCGGGAGGGTAGCCGGGGTCGGGGGTAAGTTCCAGTGGTCGGTACTCCAGCCCTACTTCTGTTCGAGAAGCTTGGCGAGGATGAATCCCGCTAGGGCCGCGAGCGCGATGGCTCCCCAGTCGGTTTCGCCCTTCCTCGCCCGGTCCTCTTCGAGGCGACGAGCGAGGGAGTTGAAGTCCTGCGCCTGGGTGGGTGTGAAACCCCCTCCCTGTTGCGCGTGCGCATAGTACTGCCGAAGCCGCGTGATTTCCTCGGGCGAGAGCGGGTTGCCCAGACGCTCCTCGCGGTCGATCGCTGAGCTCATCATCGCGCCGAAGCGGTCAAAGAGCGCCCGCTGGAACGTCTTCTGCTTCGCAGGGTCGATGATGGACTCTTCAGCGAGCGACATGAGCGACTGGAACACGCCGACGTTGACGCGACGGGCCTCGGCGACCTGGGCCTGCAGGGAGTCGAGGCGAGACGAGATTGAGAAGATGTTCTTGACCCAGCCTCCAATGCCCTTGGGTATCTTGAGCGGGTCGGCGTCTACGGTCATGGCAAGGCTCTCCGGCTGCGCAACGATGGTACGCAGGGGAGTCCTGGCGACAACCGTTGCTTCCCGGCCCCGGTTCCAGCAACATGGCGGAGCCGGGGGAGACGGTCTCGTCCCGGCAGTGCCCCAGAGGAGCAGGTCCGTGCCCCGAGGTCGGCGGTCATCCACCGTGGCCGCCTACCGGCCCCGCAGGTCCTTCGCGGGATCCGGGTCGTCGCTCAGGGGAAGGCGCTCGACCTCATGAACAAGAAGGCCCTCAGCGAACGCGACATCTGCACGAAGTTCATCACCCCGGCCCTCCAGCGGGCGGGGTGGGACGTGCAGACCCAGATCCGCGAGGAGGTCTCGTTCACGAAGGGCCGGATCATCGTGCGCGGTCGGATGGTCAGCCGGGGGAAGGGTCAGCGGGCCGACTACATCCTCTACTACCGTCCGAACATCCCGATCGCCGTCATCGAGGCCAAGGACAACACCAAGGCAGTTGGCGACGGCATCCAGCAAGCCCTTCGGTACGCCGAGACGCTCGGTCTCCCCTTCGCGGTGTCCTCGAACGGCGACGGCTTCGTCCTCCACGACCGGTCGGCGACGGGAGGGGCGATGGAGGTACCGCTAGGGCTCGATGCCTTCCCCTCCCCTGACGCCCTCTGGGACCGGTACTGCTCAACCCGAGGCATCCCCCAGAAGGCCCGCGAGGTCGTCCTCCAGCCGTACTACGAGGGCGGCAGCGACAAGGCTCCCCGCTACTACCAGGTGCGCGCCGTCAACGCCGCCATCGAGGCGATCGCCAAGGGGCAGGAGCGCGTCCTCCTCGTCATGGCGACCGGCACCGGCAAGACCTTCACGGCGTTCCAGATCATCTGGCGACTGTGGAAGGCGGGGGTCAAGAAGCGCATCCTCTTCCTCGCGGACCGAAACGTCCTCGTCGATCAGACGATGGTCAACGACTTCCGCCCCTTCGGTCCCGTGATGGCCAAGCTCAGCACGGGCGCGAAGACGATCGAGCGGGACGACGGCACCAAGATCGACATCACGGCAGCGATCGACAAGGCGCGGCGTGTGGACACCGCCTACGAGGTCTACCTCGGGCTCTATCAGGCGATCACGGGACCTGAGGAGCGGCAGAAGCTCTTCCGCGAGTTCTCGCCCGGTTTCTTCGACCTGATCGTGATCGACGAGTGCCACCGAGGGAGCGCGGCCGAGGACTCCGCCTGGCGCGAGATCCTGGAGCATTTCTCCGGCGCGACCCAGATCGGTATGACCGCCACGCCCAAGGAGACCAAGTACGTCTCGAACATCGACTACTTCGGGCCGCCCGTCTACCAGTACTCGCTCAAGGAGGGCATCCAAGACGGCTTCCTTGCCCCCTACAAGGTCGTCAAGGTCAACATCGACCGGGACGTGGAGGGTTACCGGCCGGAGAAGGGGCAGGTCGATCGCGTGGGCGAGGCCGTGCCCGACCGCATCTACAACCAGAGCGACTTCGACCGCACCCTCGTCCTTGACGAGCGCACCAAGCTGGTGGCCAAGCGGGTCTCCGACTTCCTCAAGGAGAGTGGCGACCGCTTCCAGAAGTCGATCGTCTTCTGCGTGGACGAGGAACACGCGTCGCGCATGCGACAGGCGCTCGTCAACGAGAACGCCGACCTTTGCCAGCAGGACCCGCGCTACGTCATGCGTATCACGGGCAGCGACACCGAGGGGCAGACCCAGCTCGGCAACTTCATCGACCCCGAGTCCAAGTACCCCGTGATCGCCACGACCTCGCGGCTGCTCTCGACGGGCGTGGATGTGCAGACCTGCCGCCTCATCGCCATCGATAGGGCGGTGGGGTCGATGATCGAGTTCAAGCAGATCGTCGGCCGAGGCACGCGGGTCCACGAAGACACGAAGAAGTTCTACTTCACGATTATCGACTTCCGGGGAGCGACGGCCCACTTCGCCGATCCCGACTTCGATGGCCCGCCGATCCAGGTGTACGAGCCCCCGCCGGGCGGCCCCATCGTCCCGCCCGAGCCGCCCCCGGGAGGCGGTGATGGTCCCGACCCCGAGGGGCCGCCTGAGGACGAGGTGATCGTGGACGGCCCGCTGCCGCCCGATGGCCCCGAGCCGCAGCAGAAGATCTACGTCGATGGCGTGGCCGTGAAGGTCATCACCGAGCGGGTCGAGTACCTGGACGAGAACGGCAAGCTCGTCACCGAGAGCCTCCGCGAGTTCACGCGCAAGGCGCTGAGGAAGCGCTTCTCGTCCCTGGACGCCTTCCTTCAGAGGTGGCGTGCGGCCGATCGGAAGCAAGCGATTATCGAGGAACTAGCGGAGGAGGGGCTCCCGCTAGAGCCCTTGGCCGATGAGGTCGGCAAGAACCTCGACCCCTTCGACCTCATCTGCCATGTCGCCTTCGACCGCCCCCCTCTGACCCGCCGCGAGCGCGCCGAGAACGTCAAGAAGCGGGACGTGTTCACGAAGTACGGCCCCCAGGCCCGGGCGGTCCTCGAAGCCCTGCTCGCGAAGTACGAAGACGCTGGACCCGCGAACCTCGACGACCCCCGCATCCTCCAGGTGCCCCCCTTCGACGCCATGGGGACGCCGCTCCAGCTCGTCCGGTCGTTCGGCACCCGGGAGAAGTTCGAGCGGGCGGTCCACGAACTCGAAGCAGCCCTCTACGAGAAGGTGGCCTAGCGCATGTCGGTACGCAATACGGTCAAGTCCATCCAGGACATCATGCGGAAGGACGCTGGCGTCGATGGGGACGCCCAGCGGATCGGCCAGCTCTGCTGGATGTTCTTCCTCAAGATCATCGACGACCAGGACCAGGAGCTCGAAGTCCTCGACAAGGACTATCGCTCGCCGATCCCCAAGAAGTACCGCTGGCGGACGTGGGCCTCCGACCCGGAGGGGATCACAGGCGATGCGCTCCTGACGTTCGTGAACCAAGACCTGTTCCCGGCGCTGAAGGACCTCCCGGCCAACGGCAAGCCGGGCGACCGCCGCCGCGTCGTGCGCGAGGTCTTCGCCGACGCCTACAACTACATGAAGTCCGGCCAGCTGATGCGGCAGGTCGTCAACAAGATCAACGAGGTGGACTTCAACGACCTCGCCTCGCGCCAGCACTTCGGCGACCTCTACGAGCAGATCCTCAACGACCTCCAGAGCGCTGGAAATGCGGGCGAGTACTACACGCCGCGTGCGGTCACGGCGTTCATGGCGGAGCGGCTGGACCCGCACCCGGGCGAAGTTCTGTTCGATCCCGCGTGCGGGACCGGCGGCTTCCTGACGAGTGCGATCGACTACATGCGGAAGCGCTACGTCAAGACCGTCCGGGATGAGCGCAAGATGCAGGGGGCGCTCAGGGCGGTCGAGAAGAAGCAACTGCCTCACATGCTGTGCGTGACCAACATGCTCCTGCACGGGATCGAGGACCCCAGCTTCGTCCGCCACGACAACACCCTCGCCCGCCCCTACATCTCCTACGGGGCGAGCGACAAGGTGGACATCGTGCTGACGAACCCGCCGTTCGGCGGCCAGGAGGAGGACGGGATCGAGTCGAACTTCCCCGCGCACTTCCGCACGCGGGAGACGGCGGACTTGTTCCTGGCGTTGATCGTGCGGCTCCTGAAGCCGGGTGGGCGGGCAGCCGTCGTCCTCCCTGACGGCACCCTCTTCGGCGAGGGCGTGAAGACCCGCCTGAAGGAACACCTGCTGACCGAGTGCAACCTCCACACGATCGTTCGGCTCCCCAACAGCGTCTTCCGTCCCTACGCCTCGATCGGCACGAACCTCCTCTTCTTCGAGAAGGGGACGCCCACCACGGAGATCTGGTACTTCGAGCATCGGGTCGTCGAGGGGCAGAAGGCGTACTCGATGACGCGCCCGATCCGCGTCGAGTACCTGAAGCCCTGCGTGGACTGGTGGGGCGGTGCGGCGCGGAAGGGGAGGAAGGAGACCGACCTCGCTTGGCGGGTGACCGTCGGGGACGTGAAGGCCAGCGGCTTCAACCTGGACATCAAGAACCCCCACACGGTCGAGGAGGACCACGGCGACCCCGAGGAACTGCTGAAGCGGCTGAACGAGGCGGAGGCCAAGGCGGCCGAGCTGCGGGAGCAGTTGAAGAAGATCCTCGCCGAGGCCCTCCTCCGATGAACGCTCGGGAGATGCTCCTCGCGGAGTTCCACAGGCTGGCCGAGGTGCCGGACGCGGTGCCGAGGCTGCGGCGGTTCGTCCTCGACTTGGCCGTGCGTGGGACGTTGGTCGAGCAGGATCCCCGGGAGGGCTCTGCAATCAACTTGCTGGAGCAGATCGCGGCTTCCAGAACAAGTGCGAGCCCCCTCCGGCGGCGATCGCGTAGAAGCGAGACTCAGCCTCAAGCCGAGGAGCCGCCCCACCCGTTACCCCCGACCTGGGCTTGGACGACGCTGCGCGAAGTTACGACGGACCACGGGCAGACAGCCCCATCGGGCCAGTTCACCTACATCGACGTGACAGCCATCGACAAAGAGGCGGGGCGGATCGCTGGGCCGAAGGTTCTTGAGGCCGACGATGCTCCCAGCCGGGCGCGGAAGGTCGTCAAGAAGGGCGACGTGTTGTACTCCTGCGTACGGCCGACGTTGCTGAACGTCGCGGTAGTCGAAGAAGAGATCACCCCCACGCCCATCGCTAGTACGGCGTTTGCGGTCCTGGACGGCTGTGGCTTCGTCCTTCCGCGCTACCTGTGGATCGTGATGCGCAGCCCGTTCATGGTGGGCTGCGTGGAACTACGCATGCGCGGTCAGGCGTATCCGGCCATCAACGACTCAGATCTCGCCCAGTTGCCTTTCCCCCTCCCGCCCCTCGCCGAGCAGCGCCGCATCGTCGCGAAAGTGGACGAGCTGATGGCGCTGTGCGATCGGCTGGAGGAGGCGCAGCGCAATGACGGAGTGGCGCTGGCAAGTGCCAGAGCCGCGTCATTCGCCGCAGTTGCGTCGGTTTCTGATCCTTCTGCCAGGCATCTCGCATGGAGCCGCGTGGAGGCTAGGTGGGATCGGATGCTGTCTGCGAAGGCCGGAGTGGAACCTCTACGTCGATTCATCCAAGATCTTGGTATCCGAGGACTCCTGACTCGTCCGTCGACCGGGGACGGACGTGCCGTAGATGAGTTGTTGGCGATCGCGCAGCACCGTGACCGTCTCGTCGCCGAGCAGGTCGTACGCAGGCCTTATGCGATCAGTGAAGTCTCTGGCGAGGAGCGGGAGTTCGATCTGCCAAACTCCTGGGCCTGGTGCAGGTTGGGCGACGTGCTGCTCACGCTGGGGGATGGTCCCCACTTCTCGCCGAAGTACGTCCGCAGGGAAGAGGGGGTTCCGTTTCTTTCCACACGCAATGTCTCGGCCGGGAGGATCGACTTCGAAGACGTTAAGTACGTCTCCAGAGCCGACCATGAGGAGTTCTGTCGACGGATCAGGCCGCAGCGTGGCGATGTTCTCTACACCAAGGGAGGTACGACAGGAGTCGCGGCGGTCAACCGCGTAGAAGACGAGTTCAGCGTGTGGGTCCATGTGGCAGTGCTGAAGGTGGACGCATCGCGAACGTCGTCAGACTACGTCGCGCTCTGCCTGAACTCGTCCCATTGCTATGCCCAAGCGCAGCGACTCACTCATGGCATTGGGAATCGTGATCTGGGCTTGACGCGGATGGTAACGATCACCCTTCCCTTGCCGCCGATCGCCGAGCAGAAGCGCATAGTCGCTCGGGTTGGTGAACTAGCGGCGCTTTGCGATCATCTCGACGCTTCCCTTTCGCAAAGTGAGGCAGCGCGCTCCGCGCTTCTTGGGGCTGTCATGAGCGGGTCGCTGGGTGCGGTCGCCTGAGATGCAACCGCAAGCCGAGTCACGCGGCGTCAACAACTCCGCCCTCAAGGTCCTGGGCGAGCCGACGCTCAAGCAGATCGCCCATGAGCTGGTTGCGGCCGTGAGGTCGAGCGTCACGATCGACTGGACCTCGAAGGAGAGCGTGCGAGCGAAGATCCGCATCATGGTGAAGCGCATTCTCCGCCAGCACGGCTACCCGCCCGACAAGCAGGAGGCGGCGACCGCGACCGTCCTCGCCCAGGCGGAGTTGCTGTGCGCGGATTGGGCGGGGTAGCCGGGGCGGTCCTCGGCGGTTGCCCGGGGCTCCGCACACTCACGTCGGTGACGAGCGGCTACTCGATGTTAACCACGAACTCGGGGCTGCGAGCGATGCATCGCCCTCGGTTCACGATGAAGCACTGGACCCAGTGCGTGCCACGGTAGCGAGTCGCCTCGTGACGGGTGAGTCCACCTGCCCCGAGTTCCTGAGACTCGATGAAGTTGCCACGCAGCCCGTTGTCGCGAGCTGCCTCATCTCCCGTGTTCACAATCTGCCAGTGAACTTGGTACGGCAGGGGCGCAGAGGTGGACGCTTGAAAGATGAGATCGCAGTTCTTCGGGAGGCGGGGACTGTCGCTCGCGAAGTCACGCCACACACCCATGTGTTTGTAGCGACCTTTGATGCTCACCCTGTACTGTCCCGCCAAGACCCACGTCGGGCGTTGCCGATGAGGAACGTTGAAGCGGGCGAGGGCGCTGCGTTCCGCCGAGTCCGTGACCCGTGCCATCGCAGCGGAGAACGCAACGCCCGACGCGCCGCCCGCTCGTTCAGTGCGAAGCCGCTGTGCTGCCGAGAGCGCCCGTTCCCCGTACGCCTCGCGGAGTCGGTCCTCCAATTCCTCCTCGGTCACCGCAGCGAGGAGTCCTTGATAGTCAGCTTCCACGCTGTCGAGCCACTCGTAGAAGTTCGCCTTCCGCTTTCGGTAGGATTTCCAGCGCTCGGCGAAGTTCTCTTTCGGGTTGACCGGGTTCTCGACCCAGTCACCGTCGTCCCGATGCTCGATTCCTGAGCGCATCCCGGGGATCACCGCCGCCAAAGCGTCGAGTAGACCGGCCTCGCCTCGGTATGCGCGAGCGGCCAGGGTCGTCAGGATGATGGACGCGGGTTTGTCAGGGTCGCCGTGGTACCGAACATCCCGATGGCGCTTCAGCAGTTGGACGACCCGCTGAAGGGGAGACTTGGGTGCGTCCTCCGCGACGGGCTTGACGGTCCCAGCGCGAGCCGCGAACAGGCGTCCCTCTGATGAACTCGCAGTCCGCATCCGCTCCTGGAACCACCCAACGTACCCCTGAGGGTTGCTCTTCGGCCACTCTCCGCCGCGATCCCACTCCAGCTTGTCGGTGACTTGGATCGCATGCGCCGCGTGGCGCTCGGGAACGCCAAGCGCGATGATGCTCGCGGGGTCATCCGGAATTGCAGGGAGGATGTCCAGGTGAAAGCCTGACTCGTCTGCGTACATGAGAGTCCAGCAACGGCGACCACCCTCACGCGGATCGAGCATCTTCGCGTACACGCCGTGGGCCTTCAGGCGAGCGCCCACCATGTCCTTGAGTTGGCGTTGGCTGATCAAGTGCGTGAAAAGACGGAGGCGGCAGACCGCATCAACGTCGTATTGGTCGTCGGCAAACGGCTGCGTGGCCGTGCCGAGTGCGAACGAACCCTGCGGGTAGATGGCAGGGGAGTACTGTGCGATCGGGCTGTCGTCAGCGTTCAGCCATGTGGCGACTGCCTCATATCGGCTCTGCGCGTCCTTGTATTTCGAAGCCGGGAGGTCCAGGGCATCCGCCAGCGCCTCGACAAATGCGCGGCGATCCAGATCGAGAACTCTACGCATGAGCGGCTCCCACGGGCATCTCTCCGATGTCCATCGCGTGTACGAATCCTCCTAGCTGCTTCTGTTCGTCGTAGAGGCGGAGTCGGAGGTCCGCCTTCGGCATCCAGACCCGACCGAACTCGACGGCGGCAGAAACGGGCGCGGCAGGGAATAGGTGCAAGAGCGCCATCTCGCCGTGCATCGCCTTGATGCGGTCGAGGATCGTGCGCGCTGTGCGCCGAAACGCTCCGAGCATCTCTCGGGATCGCAGGGCGTCGTTGTTGGGAGTCGCCAGCGAGATGCGCCAAATGGCAGCATCGCTACCGAGAACATCCACGATGCGCTTATCGGTCACCGTCGCGCTGATCGAGAGGACGAGCGCGGGCGGCCCGCGAGTAGCGGTCGGCTCCGTGACGATGAACTGCGGTCCTTCTCCGGTCTCCGGCCACCGCCACCCGCGAGGCTCACGATGAAGCTGGAAGACCTCCGCATCGGGGAGGTCGGAGAGTAGCGTCCCTAGCCGCACAAGGAGCGGTTGGGGTGCGACCGAGAAGACCGAGACGTGTTGGAGCGATCCCTCCGCCAGACGCGGTGTGACTTGCGTGGCAAAGGAGCGGAGTAGTTGATCGCTCTCTACCTGCCAGAAAGACTGGTCGCGATCCTGGAGCATGCTGCCCTTCATGCCTAGGGCGATGCCGCGCCTGTCCGCAGGAAACCGGTCAGGCATGACCGCTTCGGCGGCTGCGACGTAGTTCACTGGCGAGGCATGGGCTCCGATGTTCGCGCCGTAGAGCAGAACCTCCGTCTTGCGAGCCGGTTGGATTCCGCCTGTGATTTCGATCCGCCGTTCGTGTTCGGCCTTCATCGCCTCTAGTCGCTCTCGGGGATGGCCGCCCACATCAGCGATGTCAACGAGCCGGTGGTGCTTATCGCAGAGCAGCATCAAGTTCGACGGATCGGTGCGGAGCCGAGATGACTGCTCCGGGTGACCGCGAGGTCCATCCGGGCTGTCCGCGACGATATGCGCGATGTACGCCGCGTTGAACTCGAACTGCGTCAACTCGTCGAGCCAGAGCGGAGCGTTGCACCCTCCGTACTGGCAACGCCCAGCCGCCTTACCCCAGAGGCGCAGCTTCACCGCGTCGGGAATGTAGGAGATGGACATCGCGACCCTGGGCAGCCCTACGTCCGCCGCCCGTACGGCGACTGGTTCGGCGGGTCGAGCGAGATGCCGTTCTTCGACGCGATCTGATACACGGCGTCGGGCGTGCGCACGATCTTCAACCCGATCACGCGGGTCGGCGTGTTCCCGTGCGCGAGGTCGCGAACCTGGCGGGCGACGGCGGGCGTGATCGGCTCGCGGTGGTGGGCGGGGCGCTTGGCCATGGTGAGGTCTCCGGCGACGAACAAACGGCGAGCGCACCGCGCTCGGCAAGTTCCCCCTGACGGAGGGCATTGCGGGGAGAGGGTAGTTGGCGGGGGGGACGCGCCGGGGCGGTCGGATCCCGACACCGACCGATCGGTCCACGCAGCCGACGACAACTACCCGGGTCGAAGGTCCCGGGGACGAAGCGCATCCCGGATGTGCTTCCGACGACCGCCTACCCCTTCGCCCGCTTCCCCGCTCGGGGCGGTTCCCCACCCCCCGGCCGCCCCTCCTGACGGTCGGCGGCGGAGATGAGCATCCGGCGCGCCCAGGCGGTCAGGGACAGCCCGGCTGGGGCTCCTCGCCCGTCAGCGGACCGCGCCGCCTCGCCTCCGCGGCGGCCCAGCCGACCCGAAACCCGGCCACGAAGTCCGGGTGCCACGTCTGGTGCCGCTGACCGAGCGGCACGTCGCCGCACGCGACGTTCAGCGCCGCCTCGCGATCGCGGCGCTCGGGTTCGTAGGTGTCCTCGTCGAGCCAGTCGGGGCGAGCGGCTTCGGGCATGGGTGGTCTCCGGTGGGTACCAGGCCAGGGTCGCCGACGAGTCGCTAGTGCATTCCAGCCCCCGTGCTTGCGCCGCCCGATCGCCCCTTGACCCCCTCGGGCCGGTCTGGCCTGGTCTCCCCGTGGACCCCACTGACCGCGCTGACACCCCGCAGCAGTGGATCGTCGTCGCGGGGGACGTGCTGACGGGCCTCGTCTTCTACGGACCCTTCGAGACCGAGGCCGCTGCCCTCGACGCCCAGGCGGACTACGAGGGTCAGCACCGGCGGCCGACCGTCGTGGCCCCACTGTCGCCGCCGTAGGTCGGAAACCGACACCGAGACCGCCGCTGCCGCCGGAAACCTACGTCCCCGGGGCCTTCGGCGGCTTCCCGGGCTTCGGCTTCGAGCCCCCCGCCGCTCTGAGCAGCACCTGGCGCATCCACTGCGCGAGCGACAGCCCCGCCTTCTCGGCCGCCGCCTTCATCTGGGTCTCCTCGGACCGGCGGACGCGGCAGGTGAGCTGGCGGTCCATGGCTTCGCCCTCGGGCATCGGGGGGCGGCCACGGGGGCGCTTGTCGCGGCTCATGCCCAGCCGCCCCGGAGGCCGCAGAAGTCGGCTCCGATATACTGACAGTCGCTAAATCCGTCCAGCCGAACCGGGCCAAGGGCTCCGGTGGCGCGGGCGGGGATGGTCAGGATGCGGTCAGGGTACCGGGTGGGCGGCCGCGAGGCCAGCGCCCGGGTCGAGGGAGGCGGGCGTGGCGACGTACTGGATCCGTCAGAACCGTCAGGGGACGCAGGGGCCGTTCGAGGAAGTCAGGGTTCGCGAGTACATCGCGGCTGGCCGCGTGCGCGCCGGGATGGAGGTGAGCCCGGACGGCCAGCGGTGGATCCCGGTCGAGGAGAGTCGCCTGTGGTCCGCGGCCCCGTCGCCGGTCGCGACCCCGCCGCCGGCCCGCGCCGTCCAGGCCGTTGAGGAGGTGGAGGAGGTCGAGGAGATCTCCGCCGCCCCCGCGGCCCGGCCCGAACGCCGCCCTGCCCGTCGTCCCCGCCCCGCGCCCGCGTCGGGGGGTGGGGGGAAGGCGATCGTCGCGGTGGTCGGTCTGCTCGTCGTCGGCGCGATCGCGTACGTCGCGCTGAAGGGCGAGCATGAGATCGGGCAGTCGCTCGCCGAGCGCAGCGCTAGAGCCGAGCCCCCCGTTGCCGATCTCACGGCAGCCGCGCTCCTGCGCGAGTACTCGGCGAACGGAATCGCGGCCGACGCGAAGTACAAGGGCAAGCCGCTCCGCGTGAGCGGCCCCGTCAAGTCGATCGGCACCGACTTCTCGGGACGCCCGTACGTCGCGCTGGAAGCCGATCAGATCGTCCTCTCGGTCCAGTGCTACTTCGCGGACGCCCATCGGGCACAGGCGGCGGCGCTCTCGAAGGGGCAGCAGGTCGTCGTGCGCGGGCTTTGCTACGGCAAGACGATCAACGTCATCATCGAGGGTGCGACGTTCGAGACGGCTGGTTCGGCTCCGCCAGCGCCCGTCGCGGCGGCGACCGACAGGGACTCGGCAACCCGCGCACGCCCCACCGTCGCCGAGTTCCGCCGTCGCTTCCAGGCGCTGTTCGACCGGCACGAAGTGCTGCGCCGGGTTCCGCTCCGCCGCGTCCTGGAGGAGTTCGGGAAACCCGACGACCACCAGACCCTCGACGGCACGCCCATGTGGGTGCTGTACCGGCTCACGGATGGCGAACTGAAAGCCGCCGTCATGGACGGCTTCGTCTACTCCTTCCAGGGCGGCACAGCGGCAGAGATCGCCACCGCCGCGAAGGAGGAGGAGCGCAAGCAGCAGGAGCGTGACGACGCCGCTCAGGCTGTCCGGGCGCGTGAGCAGGAGGAGCAGCGCCAGCGCGATGCGCGGGAGCGGGCTGACCGTGAGGCGCGGGAGAAGGCTGACGCAGACGCCGAGGCGAAGCGCGTGGCCGAGGCGACGGCGGCCAGGGAGCGCAGGTTTGCCGCGCTCTACGCCCTCGGCGCGGGCGTGTACTCGTTGCTGCCGAACACGATCGGCTGGTCCTGGGTCAAGGAGGAGATCGGCGGCGAGCGCGGGAAGCGCGCCCCCGACACCGCCGTCCAGTACGTCCTGGAGCTTGGGCCTGACCGCACGGCCAAGGCCACGCTCAAGATCTCGGGGACGGTCGTATGGGAGCGCAAGGGCGAGTGGGCGATCGACAAACTCGAAGACGGCAACTACGCGGCTTCGACTGAAGATGACGGGACGACCGCCACGGCGCAGTTCGTTCGAGCCGCCGTGACCCTGCAGAGCGCGGGCGTCGGCGACTACATGCCTCCTGAGGGGCGGCTCCTCGTCGAGATCTGGGCGGAGAGGTCTGATGTACGGGCCACGCTCGTCGGGAGGGGGGAGCAGTGGATGCGCCGCACGGGCGGCGGCGCGACTGAGGCCACGCCGGTCGGTCCCGCTACAGCCGTCGATCTTGTCGGGGAGTACGAGCCGACGCCCGAGACGCTGGGCGACCGCAAGGTAACGTTTCGCATCGTGCTTTCGAAGGACAGCAGCTTCACGACCACGTTCAAGGGCGAGAGCGGGTCCGCCAAGGTCTACAAGGGGTCGTGGAAGTTCGACGGTGAGAAGGTCGTCATGACGGCGACGACGCTCAACGGCACGCGTCTCAGGGAGCAGCAGGTGGAGGAGATCCCCCTCGACGGCGATGAGCTGGTGGCCGGTGAGTACTGGATGCGCAAGGTGAAGAAGTAGGGGTGCGGCCCACGATCGCCCGCTCGCCGCTGGCCCTCCTCGGCCGCGCCGTCGTCGCCCCGCTGGCCCTCGTTGCGGAGACCGGAGGCCGCAGCGCCGCCCGCGACCTCGGGCTCGTCGCCCTGCTGGTCGTCGTCGGGGCCGCGTGGTTCGTCTGCGGCGACGACGCGCACGCGCTGGTGGTCTCGGTGGCGCTAGGGCGGTTGGGCTGGCGGGGGTGGCGGGGTTGACCGTCGCCGCTGGCGGTCGGGGCGCGGGGACAGGTAGGTCGCGTCCCGTTCGAGACAGGGACGAGGTAGGATGGCCGGGGCCGATCGCCCAGACCCGGAGGGCCGCTAGTGGATCCGCTCGTAGTCGTTCCCTGCCCCGGCTGCCGAGTCGGCCTTCGATTCCCAACCGACCGTGGGAATCTCGTAGTCGAGTGCCCCGAGTGCGGCTCCAAGTTCGAGTGGCAACCCACCCGGCATCCTGCCGTCACCGCGCCGCAGCCTCAGCCGCTAGAGCTCTCGCCGGGCGGACGGCGGCGGAGGGTGGCGGTGGGCGTCCTCGTTGCTGTCCTGGTCGCAGTAGGGATCGCAATCGCCGCGCAGTGGCCGGGCGCTAAGAGTGGTCGTTCGTCCGCGACTTTGCGTACAACCCCCGCTGCTGTCGTTCGTACGCCGCGCTGGATGTCGATCAGCTATCGCGATCTAATCGACACGTCCGTGATCACGCACTCGCGGAAGACGGTTGGCGAACTGCTCTCCGACATGGCTGGAGGGCGGGAGTCCCCCCCAACGGGGGAACTTCAGCCATTCTTGGAGCCTTACTCGTTTGTCTGCAACGAGATCGTGGACGCAAGCCGATCAGGTGCGCGGCCTCCGCTCGTCAGCGCAGTAGCCGGATACCCCCCGGGCTCTATCCAACCGGCGTGGGCGGCGTTACTGCGAGAGGGGCGATACCAAGTCTTCATCGGGGACGGGCTCGCTCGGGTGTTTCTGCAGGGCCGAGATCCGGCTTCGCTGCTGGAACGCGACCTCGGTGTGGTTCGTCATCCCCTCGCAGCAGCGCTCGGGAGCAGTGCGCGTCAAGCGATCACGCTCGAAGTGTACGCTTTCGAGAACGAGTACGCTTCACAGACGTTGCGGCTCGACCTCGAACCGATAGTGCGGCAGGTGACGGCTGCGGATCTAGGACCCCGAAAGTCGCCGCTTCCCGTTGCTGGGCTCGCGAGTCTATTTGCCACGGGCGGGACGCTGGAAGCAGCGGAGATCGATCCGAGCAACCAGCTGCGCCTGTATGCTCGGCCGGGCGGTCGAGAGACCCTCGCGGAGTCACCTCAGACGATCGCCGATCTCGCCGTGGTGTACCGCGCCGTCTTCTACAACGGACTGAACCCGCCTTACATCAGCCTCGACCAGCATGAGGACAACCGGCGCGCCAAGGTCAACTTCGGTGGCCTCCTGGAGGACACGCACGTCGGGTTGGTCGTGCTGGAGGCGGACAAGTTGTTCAAGACCCTGTCCACCGGGATCGACCCAAACTCGCGAGCCAATGTCGTCGCGAGCATCAAGGCCGTCGTTCCAGGATTCCTGACGGAGGACGAGAGGAGTCTTCGAGACGTTGCGGTGGCAGCACGCGAGAACATTCGCTACTGGTTCTACCCCGACAGGATCAGGACCGTCACAGACGGGAGCATCGCTGCGGTCGAGAGCTGCCAGTTCTTCGCAGATGCCGAGCGAATGGGGGACAAGCGCCCTCTCGGAGCCGCGCAGCGAGAGACGATGGCACACCTCAACGCCAACTTCGAGGAGTACGCCAAGCGCTTCCTTCCGTTCAAGGAGCTGCTCACAGTCGGTCGGCTCATGGCCATCGTGAACTGGCTCCACTCCTCTTCCGCTGCGACCCGTGTTGATCTCGACGGGCTTCTCGGCGTCGAACTCCCGGCGTTCGAGACGCAGCGCGCCACACAGAAGATGCTGGCAATCTCTGCCGTGGTCAGCCGTGGGGACGGTCTCGCCGCCGAGCGCGGCGAGGTGACGGTCATCCGCCTGGACAACCTGTTGGAGCGGCAGCCCTCAGATGCTTCGGATGACGACTTCCTGGGCCTGGCCGACGCCGCCTTCAAGTTCCGCGATCGTGATGACCTTCTTCCAGCGAGCATCGTCGCTGCGCGCCAAGCACACGACGCGGCAGATCGAGGGCTGAAGGCCAGAAGCATGGAGTTGGATCGTCTCGGTCGGAGGATCGACAGTGAGCGTGCCGGGCTCGACCGGACAGACCAGGGTGCAGTGGATGCATTCAACGCCTTGGTGGGCCGATATGAGGCGCTGCGTCGGGCCTACAACGCAGAGGTTGAGACCTTCAATGCCGAGGGCGACCGACTGAACGCCATCTCGACTAGCGTGCGGACGATCGTGTCCGTGGGCGGCGGGATCAACTTGGAGCCCCACAACTTCGCTCCACCCGTGGTAGCTCCCCAATCCCCGAGGATTGCGGCGGTGCGAAAGGCCGCAGCAGAAGTCAGCCCATTGCGCTCGTCGCTGATGCGTAGCGCTGGTGCGCCGGAGGCTCCTGGAAGAGTGATCGATGCCAAGTGGAAGCCCCCCGTCCTGCCAACAACTGCGGCGGGGCAAGCGGGTGAGACGGTCCACCGTGTGCGTTCGCCCGGTTACTTCGTGGATGCTATCGTGCGTCCGAGCGGCCAGCCGTCAACGTTGGCTACCTCCCAGTACCCAACGGAAGTGATCATCCAGGGTACTGTCGAAGCCGGTCGGACCGTGCTGCTGCGGCGTGGCCCGCCGATCAAGCCATCACCAGAGCGACCGGTGTGGACGCGGCGCTGACCGTGGACGACCCCGCCCCCGACTTCGCCGCCCTCGCCGCCGAGGCCCGCCGCCTCGATCCCCGCGTCGGTAGCGTCTCGACCCGCACGTTCGAGGACTTCAAGACGGTCATGGTGATCGAGACGGCGGGGTGACGACACTACTCGTCCTGCGCCACTACGCCGTCCCCTCCGATCCTCAGGAGACGCCACTCGACGTTTCCCTTGCGGAGCGCCGATGCGAGAGAGCGCTGGACCTTCTCGCGCTGTCGTGTCGCTGCCGGGCGGTCGATGAACTCGACAGCGGAGACGCCGTTTCCGTTTAGCCCTCGAAATGCAACGTAGTCCACCGGATCGAAGAGGATCTTCACGTCCTGCGGATCGACCCGCCGGGCTGCAAATGCCCCCGCGATCTTGCGAAGGCGGCGGCGGGCCGCCGCCTGTCCAAGCGCCCGGGCACTCTCACGAACTCGGTCCTCGCGTTCATCGAACCGTGCGATGGAGGCATCCAGCTTCGCCCGCTCGGCGGCCGAGCGATCAAAGGGCGTCTGCGGAGGGGCACCCTTTGTGAAGATCTGGATGTCGGACAGCCGGAAGATCCCCGAGCAGCAGGGGCAGAAGCCGTGGATCCTCTTCATCTCCTGGAACATGCGAACAATGTTCACTGCTTCCCCCCGTGCGCGGTGACGACGAGGGAGACCTTGTTCCGCTCAACCGCGTTGCGGATGTCGGACTGGGCATCGTTGAGCCGCGCCTGGCCGCTCTTGGCTTCCACGAAGAGGACGGACTCGATGGACCCGCGCCGGGCGAGTCCCTGGAAGACGAGGTAGTCGATGGGTTCCAGGAGTGAGCGGCAGTCGCCGGAGTCCAAGGGGAACCCAGGCAGAGACGGCACGATCTTCTCCACGACCTTGCCGATGTTCACGGACTCGGCGGCGATGCGCGGGCGCTCCCTCGCGCCCTTCCTCCGCTCCGTCAGTGCGGCCCACTCTTCAGCGATCGACTGCTTGAGTTCCTCAAGATGCGCGGCAGCCGCTGGGGGCAACGTAGCCGTAGCATCGAAGAGATCTGCTTCCGAGAGTCGAAAGGTCTCGTCGCAAGAGGTGCAGCGACCGAACAGCCCCCGCTGACGACGCAGTTGACCAAGAACCGACATGGCGTTGAGTCCTCCGAGATTGGCCGTGCGTGCGCTGGGCCGATCCGTGGCATTGGCGCGTGGCACGATTTGAGGATCATCCTGCTGGCAGGGGTTGGCCGCAAGCCCTCAGCCCCTTGCCGGGAGATCGGGGCGATGCTCTGGCCACCTCACGCCGACCGATCCCACCTCGTCCCCTGCCACCCCGAGATCACCCCGGTCTCCCCGCACGCCGCGCACCGCCACTCGACGCGGTCGTCAACGGCGAGCCGCGCATAGACCTCGCCCCAGCAGGGCGGACGCGACCGCGACCGGCGGCACGGCACGTTCGTGAGCTCGCCGTCCGGGCCGGGCCAGCCCGAGACCCAGGCGACGACCGCCCCACAGAAGTAGGCGATCGTCATCGCGGGGGCGGGGAGGCCGGGCGGGAGCGTGCCGTCGTCGGTCAGGTAGTGGCGGATGTCGATGACGTAGGACTGGGGCATGAGCGGAGAGTACCGACGACCCCCCTGCCTCGCTGGGTCCGACCGCGAACGTGGCGCGATCGACCGCCTCGTCGGACGATGGCCGCGTGACGCGTGAACCCCACGACCGATCCCTGCGCCGGACCGTCCGGCTCGTTGCCCTCCTGAACCTCGCCTACTTCGGCGTCGAGTTCAGTGTTGCGGTCGCCATCGGATCGGTGTCGCTGTTCGCCGACAGCATCGACTTCCTCGAAGACGCGTCGGTGAACCTGCTCGTCCTCCTGGCGCTCGGGTGGTCGTTGCGCTGGCGCGTGCGTACGGCGATGGTCCTTGCCGTCCTAATCCTCGTCCCCGGCCTCACGACGCTCTGGGCGGCATGGCAGAAGCTCATGGAGCCGGTCGCTCCCTCAGCGATGCCGCTCTCGCTCGCGGGAGCCGGGGCGTTCGTGGTGAACCTGACCTGCGCGATCCTCCTGTCGCGTCAGCAGCACCACGGCGGCAGCCTGACGCGGGCGGCGTTCCTCTCGGCCCGGAACGATGTCCTGGCCAACGTGGCGATCGTCGCCGCAGGGCTGGTAACGGCGTTCCTGTGGCGGACGGCATGGCCCGACGTGATCGTCGGGCTCGGGATCGCCGTCCTGAACCTCGGAGCGGCGAAGGAGGTCTACGAGGCGGCCCGACAGGAGCATCGAGAAGGCCAACCGTGACGGGGGGCGAGGTTGCCGCCGTGGTTCGAGGCTGGGGGCGGCCGATTTCGAGGCTCATGTGGCAGGGCGGTCAGGGGGACCCGTTGGGTCCCATACAGGGGGTGCCTCCGGTCCCCATAGTGCCGATGCTTCTACAGCCCGCGCCTCCACTTCCGCCTCTCCTCCCGGTCCCTCTGATCGAGCAGCCGCATGGGCTCGCGCAGATCGAGGAGCCCGGCGTCGGTGTACACGCGGGCCTTCAGGGACTTCAGGGCGTGGCGCATCAGGCGGCTGCCCATTTCGTCGTCAACTCCACACATGCTGAGGTGCGTCGAGAACGTCTTGCGCATGCTGTAGAGGCAGAGGCTGCCCCGGCGGAGGTCCTCCTTCGGGAGTCCCGCCGCCGCCATGTCGAGGTCGAACGTGCGCGAGTTGGGGATCGCCTTGGGGAACAGGCGGCGGCTGTCCGGCCCCGGCCCCATCGAGCGGACGAGGGCGGCAAGCCGTCGCGAGAGGTCGGGCGTGAGGTAGACGAGCTCGTCGCGCTTGGCCTTCGCGACGTGAGCGGGAAGGAAGATCGTCTGGTCCGCCGGGTCGAAGTAGGCGATCGTGACCTGGCGCAGCTCGTTGGGTCGGATGCCGGACCTGGCGATCGTCCGCATGACGAGGGCGCGGCGACGGCCGACTTTCCGCAGCCGGACGCGTTCGCGGTCGCTGACGCCCGCGTGAATCCTCTCGCGTCTGGCGTCGTCGATCGGGCGGCGGCGCGTGGCCGTCAGGAGCGTGTTGAGTTCATCGAACTTCAGGGCGCGCTTGCGCTTGGCGCTCGTGGCTCCGCTGATCAGGGGGACCGTGCGGAACGGGCTCTTGTGGATGCGATCCGTGTCCTCCAGCCACTTCCCGAAGCGACGGATGTACTGGGCGCGCATGTGGATCGTCCACTTCGCGAGCCCGTTCGGCTTCTTGGGCCGGGGCTGACGCGCCTTTGCGACCCAGGCGTCATAGATGCCGACGTGGAGTTCGTCCACGAAGCGCACGGGGCCAGCAGCCAGGACCTGCTTCACGATCTTCTCGACGGCCTTCTGCTGGTCCGCGCCACCGCGACCGCTGGCGAGGCTGCGCACGAAGTCCTTGAGTGCGTCCTCGATCGTGATCCGCTTCGGGGGCGCGATCCCCCTGACTTCAGCTTCGATCTCGGCCCGGATCTTGCGGGCCGCAGCCTCGGCGTTGCGCACGTCACGGCAGCCGGTGCTTCGAGGGTAGCGCTTCCCCCCGATGCACGGGCGGATCCAGATCGTCTTCATCTCGATCTTCGAGAGGCACTTCTTCCCGGCCCAGCACGCCGCGCACCGCTTGCACCGCGTCGTCGGGCGGTAGAGCCCAGGGGGAAGGGGCGAGCGCTTCCCGGGCGGGCGAGACGGGCTGGGCTCGTCGCCGGGGTCGGGGGAAACCAGGCGAAGCGGGGGAGGACGGTCGGCCACCTGGATTCCAGTACGGCCGAGGACGGGCGCGGCCAAGCTCGGGGGCGTCATCGGGCCGCCCCCCGGCGGACGGGCCGAGCCATGCGCTCCTGGATGAACCGCTCCAAGTCCTCCGGGCGGACACGGAGGCGGCGGGCGCTCAGGGGGACGACGGGCAGCGCCCCGGACTGGCGGAGTTGGCGGACGTAGCGGACTGGGACGTTGAGCCGCTTGGCGACCTGCTTGAGCGTCAGGCAGTCGTCAGCGGCGGGGAGGGCGTCCGCGATGGGCGCGGGCGCAGGGACGGGAACCGGCAGGGCATCGGGCATCGGGGCACCTCTCGTTGGGGCGAGAGGTCAGATACGGGGCGCATCGAGCGGGACTTTTCGACGTTGATGCGCGCAATCCCCGCCGCACCGCCCCTGGCCACCGCTCTGGCCAGCGTTCGCAGCCGTTGCCGCCCCTTGGGGCTCCTTCCAGACCCATCTCCACCGCCGCGGGCGAAAGCCCTTTCCACCCCAGGGTGCGCCAGAACGCATCCAGTGGCGATCTGGCGCACAGGGAAGATGGTGTCCCCGGGCAGATTCGAACTGCCGACCTTCGGTTTAGGAAACCGATGCTCTGTCCAGCTGAGCTACGGGGACGCGCTGCGGTCACGGTAGCCGCGCGCGACCGGCTCCACAACCGCCCGTCCGGGAGCGGTCATCGGTCGAGGTGCGGCGCGAGCGCCGCGCGCGTCGCACGCAGCCGCTCGAGGTACGCACGCGTCGGCTCGAGCCACGCGGGGATGCCGCGATGGCGCTCGCCCTCCGCCACACGCGCCGCCACCTCCTCGATGCGCGCGTCGAGCCGCGCCCGCGCGCCCCGGCCCGACGCGTCCAGCGCCTTCACGTCCGCGCCCCGCGCCCGCAGCCGCTCCGCCACGTCCACCCACCCCGACTCCACCGCCGCGACGAACGCCGTCGTCCCGTCCGCCGCGCGCGCGTCCGCCGCGACCCCGCGCTCGAGCAGCAACGCCACCGCCGCGTCGCGCCCCGCCCCCGCCGCCGTCACCAGCGCCGCCGCCCCCGCCCGCTCGAGCGACGCCTTCGCGTCGAGCAACGCACGCAGCACGTCCACGTCGCCGCCCCGCGCCCCCGCCACGAGCGCCTCGCCGCCCTCCGCAGCCGGCAGCGGCACCCCGACCCGCGCCACCAACTGCACGACCAACGCCGGCCGCGCCGCCGCCGCCGCCGCCACCAGCGCCCGCCCCGTCGCGCGCGTGCGCTCCACGAGCCGCGGCGCGACCGCGTCCCCCTCGCGCCCCACCGCAAGCTCGAACGGCGTCGACTTCGCCTTGCCGCCGCCGTCGGGATCGGCCCCGTGCGCGAGCAGCGCCGCCGTCGCCGCGTCGTTCCCCGCCCGCGCCGCCGCGTGCAGCGGCGCCTCCTCCTGCTCGTCGAGCGCGTCCACCGCCGCGCCCGCCGCGACGAGCGCGTCCACGAGCGCCGCGTCCCCACGCTCCGCCGCGACGTGCAACGGCGTCGCCTTGCGGTGCGGCCGCACGACCTTCGCGTCCGCCCCCGCCGCCAAGAGCCGCCGCACGACCTCCGTCCGCCCGGACTGGCACGCCGGGAACAACACCGCCTCGCCCCACACGTCGGCCCGCCGCGCATCCGCCCCGCGCGCGAGCAGCTCCTCGACCACCTCCACGTGCCCCGCGCCCGCCGCCGCGAACAGCGCCGAGCGCCCCCAGCGGTCGAGCTCGTCCACCTTCGTCCCCGCGTCGAGCAGCACCCGCACCGTCGCCACCCGCCCCTCCCTCGCCGCCCACCCGAGCGCGAACTCGCCGTTGTGGTCGTGCCACGCCGGATCCGCACCCGCCCGCAGCAGCCGCCGCGCCATCGCCACGTCGCCCCGCTCCGCCGCCCACATCAACGCCGAGTAGCCCGGCGACGTCGGGTCCGCCGCACGCCCCGCCACGAGCAACGCCTCGACCTGCTCGAACCGCCCCGCGCGCGCCGCGGCCACGAGGTCGTCCTCCGCACGCGCGTCGCGCGGGACGCCCCCCGCGAACGCCAGCGCGACCCCGATCGCGAGCGCATGCCGAAGGCGCCCCCGCGCACGCCGCGCCGACGTCGCCGGCGACGACGCGGCGACCGGGGCCCACGGCGCGAGTCCCGGGGCGACCGCCGACGACGTCCCGCGGACAGGCGCGGCGGGCCGCGTCGTCGTCGGCGTGGTCGTCGTGGGCGGCAGGGTGGAGGCGGGCATGGGATGGCTCCGGAGGCCGTTCGTGGGCCCTCGTCGATACCCGGCGGCCCGGCGCCCGTGTGTCCGAGCGAGGCAAAGGACGTGTCCGGGCTCGGCTCGACCGCCGACGCGGTCCGCGTCCGCGCCGAGGTCGCCGCCGCCGTCAGCCCCAGACGACGAGGTCGGAGAGGCCGGCGTCCTGCGGGCCCCGCACGCGCGCCCGCACGCGCACCGAGAGCGCCCGGCGCGCGTCGTGGGGGACCTCGACCACGCCGCGGAAGCGACGGGCCCCGCCCGCGGCGCCGTCGGCGGAGAGCGTCGCCGCGACCGCGCCGCCCTGCCCGCCGGGGCCGCCCGAGACCACCGCCTCGACGAGCACGTCGTCGGGGGAGAGCCCCGCGAGCTCGACGTCGGCCTCGACGTCGCGCCGCTCGCCGCCGCGCACGCCGTCGAGGCCCGAGGGGCGACGCGTCGCCACCCGCACCGCGGGGAACGCGCGCCGCACCCGCACGTGGCGCGTGGCCGCGGCGCGCGCGAGCGCGTAGCCGTCGCGCGCGAGCGCGAGCCCCGTGTCGGCCAGCGGGAAGTACGCGCGGTCGGCGTACTCGCGCAGCATCCGCCCCGCGTCGAAGGCCGTCGGCAGCGTCGCGAGCGAGCGGCGCACCGTCTCGAGCCAGCGCCGCGGGACGCCGTCGGGGCCGCGGTCGAAGAAGCGCGCGACGACGTCGTCCTCGAGCACCCGGAACAACGACGTCGCGTCCAGGGCGTCCTCGGCGTCGCGCCCCGCGGCCGGGGCGCCGTCGCCCACGGCGAAGCCGTTGGACCCGTCGTAGGCCTCGTCCCACCAGCCGTCGCGCACCGAGACGTGCAGCCCGCCGTTGGCCGCCGCCTTCATGCCCGACGTCCCGCTCGCCTCGAGCCCGCGCACCGGCGTGTTCAGCCACGCGTCCACGCCCTGCACGAGCAGGCGCGCGAGCCCCATGTCGTAGTCCTCGAGGAAGAGGACCTTGCCGACCAGCTCGCCCCCGCGCGAGGCGAGCACGATCCGGCGCAGGACGTCCTGCCCCGCGCGGTCGGAGGGGTGCGCCTTGCCCGCGAAGAGGATGCGCACCGGCCGGTCGGCGCGGCCCACCAGCGCCCCGAGGCGGCGCAGGTCGCGCAGCAGGAGGTCGGCGCGCTTGTAGGTCGCGAAGCGCCGCGCGAAGCCGAGCAGCATCGCGTCGGGCGTGAAGCCCGCCGTCAGGCGCTCGGCGGTGCCCTCGGGCTCGCGGCGCGCCTCGCACGCCGCGCGCACGTGCGCGCGCACGGCGTCGAGCAGCGCCCGGCGCGGCTCCGCACGGGCCGCCCACAGCGCGTCGAGGTCGAGGTCGGCCGCGCGCTGCGCGTAGTCGGCGCCCGTGACGGGCCGGTCGCCCGCGCCGAGCAGCCGCGTCACCGCGGGCGCCGCCCACGTCGCGAGGTGCACGCCGTTGGTCACGTGGCCGACGGGGACCTCCGCCTCGAGCACGCCCGGCCAGCACGGCGCGAGCAGGCGCCGCGAGACCTCGCCATGCAGCCGGCTCACCCCGTTGCGCGACGCCGACATGCGCAGGCCGAGGTAGGTGAGGTTGAACTCGGGGTCGTTGCCGCCGCGGCCCAGCGCGAGGAAGCGCTCCCACGGGATCCCGACCCACGTCGAGACGTCGGAGAAGTAGCGCCGCAGCAGCGGCTCGGGGAAGCGGTCGTGGCCCGCCGGGACCGGCGTGTGCGTCGTGAACACCGTCGTCGCACGCACCGTCGCCGCCGCCTCCTCGAACGTGAGGCCCGCGCCGTGCACGAGGCGCGAGACCCGCTCGAGCGGCGCGAACGCGGCGTGGCCCTCGTTGAGGTGCACGACCGCGGGCTCGATGCCGAGCCGCGCGAGGAGTCGCACGCCGCCCTTGCCCAGCACGATCTCCTGGCGCAGCCGCATCTCGGCGTCGCCCGCGTACAGGCGGTGCGTGACGGCGCGGTCCTCCGGGCGGTTCTCGGGCACGTCGGCGTCGAGCAGGTAGAGCGGCACCGTGCCGACGTCCACCCGCCACGCGACGAGCACGATCGTCGTGCCCGGCAGGTCGAGGTCGAGGCGCAGGGGCGCGCCCGTCGCGTCGCGCACCAGCGTCACCGGCAGGTCGCGCGGGACGTTCTCGACCTCGAGCGGCACCTGCTCGCCCAGCACCGAGACGCGCTGGCGCAGGTAGCCGCGCCGGTAGAAGAGCCCGACCGCGACGAGCGGCAGGCCCTCGTCGGAGGCGGCCTTGAGGTGGTCGCCCGCGAGCACGCCGAGCCCGCCGCTGTAGACGGGCAGCGACTCGTGGAGCGCGAACTCGGCGCAGAAGTACGCCACCGGCCGCGACGGCGAGACCGCGGGCCCGTCGGCCACCGCGGGCAGCGGCGGCCACGGCGAGAGCACCGGCGCGGGCGGGGGCGGCTGCGCGGGCAGGCGGGGCCCGCGCGCGGCGAGCGCGTCGAGGCGCGCGAGCGCGGCCTGCGTGCGGGCCACGAGCGCGGGGTCGCCGGCCTCCGCCGAGAGGTCGGCCGCGGGCGCGTCGGCGAGCAGCGCGACGGGGTTGTGGCGGGCCGCCTCCCACGCGTCGCCCGCGAGCGCGGAGAACAGCGCCGGCGCGTCGGGGTCCCAGGTCCACGCGAGGTTGCGCGAGAGGCGCACGAGCCCGCGCAGCGCCGCGGGCATCGCGCCCTCGACGTCGGGTGTGCCGCCGTCGCGCCGCGGCGTCGCGTCCGGCGCCGGGCCCTGCCACGCCGCGGCCGCGCCGAGCGCCCGCCCGCCGGCCTTGCTGCGGGCCAGCGCGTAGGCGCGCTCCTGCGGCTCGAGCGCGTGGTCCCACGCGAGCGGGGCCACCGCGGCGCGGCACCGCTCGGCGCGGGCGCGCACCGTCGCGTCGCCTCGGGCGCAGCGGTCCACCGTCTCGGCGAGCGCCTCGGCCGCGTCGGCGTCGGCCACGCCGCGCCGCGCGAGCACCGTGACGCCGTCGGCGGGCGCGAGCCCGCGCGCGAGCGCCCAGCGCCCGAAGCCCGCGCGGTCGCTGGTCACCGTCGGGACGCCGGCGGCCAGCGACTCGATGGGCGTGTAGCCCCACGGCTCGTAGGCCGAGGGGAAGCACGCGAGGTCGGCGCCGCGCAGGATCGCCTCGTAGGGGAGGTCGAGCAGGCCGTCGCCGGGCGAGGCGTAGTCGGCGACGTGGACGACGCGCACCCGGCGCCCGGGGCCGTTGTCGAGCCCCGCCGCGGCGCAGGCGCGCGCGATCGGGTCGGTCTCGCCCTCGTAGACGTGGTGCGTCGCCACGCCGGGGAGCGCGGGCGCCCCGCGCACGCCGGCCGCCATCCGCTCGACGACGTCGCGGCGCACGCCGGAGACGCCCACGGGCACGAAGAAGAACGCGACGACGGGCGGCCCCGGCCGGCGGTCGAGGCGCGCGAGCGCGTCCACGAGCACGTCGAAGCCCTTCGCGCGCGGCTCGTTGCGCCCCGCCGCGACGACGAGCGTCGCGTCGGCGGGCTCGCCGCCGGCGAGCGCGGCGGCGAGGCGGCGCAGCGCCGCGGCGGCGCCCGTGCGGTCGGTGGCCGCCGAGAGCGCGTCGAACGCGTCGGGGTCGATGCCGTTGACGAGCAGCGGCGTCGGGCGCCGGCCGAGGAAGCGCGTCACCTCGTCGGCCACCGCCTCGCCCACCGTCGTCGTGACGTCGGCCTCGCGCGCGCACACCGCCTCGAGCGAGTGCTTCGAGCGCACGCCGAGCGACTCCGCCGCCTGCTCGGGCGTGCGCCCCGACAGGCCGTCCTCGGGCGACGCGCCCGTCCCGGCGAGCGCGCGGCCGAGCACCGTCGCGTGCGTCGTGAAGACGGTCCCGATCGCGGGGACGCGCGCCTTGACGTGGAGCAGCGCGCCGCCGGCCATCCACTCGTGGGCGTGGACGACGCACTCCTCCTTCCGCGGCGCGACGTACTCCTGCCACCAGCGCTCGATCACGACGCCCGCGGCGAGCCCGAACAGCGTCGGCTCGACGTAGTCCCAGGCGCCGAAGAGGCTGTCCACGCGGTACTGGTCCCACAGGCGCCCGAGCAGCTCGTCCTTGGCGCGGTAGGACGCGGAGGCGTCCACGAGCAGGGCCCGCGGCCGCCCGGGCACGAGCCAGCGCCCGACGCGCACCGGGACGCCGAGCGCACGGCACGACTCCGAGAACCCCGAGAAGCCCGGCTCGTCCTCGAAGGTGGGCGCGCGCCGCGGGTCGGCGAGGCGCCACGGGCCGACGCAGACGTAGCGGTCGCCGAGGCGCTCGACCAGCGTGCGCGCCTTCGTCGAGAGCACCGTGTGGATGCCGCCGACCTTCTGCGCGACCTCCCAGGACACCTCGAAGACGGTCAGCGGCGCGTTCACGGGGCCGGGAGCCTACCGGCGACGGGGGACCCTGCGACCCTTGCGGCGGGCGCGGGCCGCCGGCGCGGCGGGCGCCACGGGCCCCGCGTCGGGCGCGGGGGGCGACGTCTCGGCGGTCGTCGGCGAGGGCGCGGGGCCCGGGGCGACGTCGGGCCCCGCCGACGCAGGCAGGGCGGCGGCGACGCGGCGCTCGAGGTCGTCGAGCACGTTCATGTAGGCGATGAAGGCGTCGTGCGGCGTCGCGTAGGGGCTGAAGTGCTCGTGCACGTCGCCGTCGGACGTGCGCTTGGTGAACATGTAGTAGAGGTGGTCCGACGTCGAGAGGCGCCGCCACGCGGCGAGGAGGTCGGCGCGCCCCGTGCGGCGCACGGCGGGCAAGAGGCCGTGCAAGGCGAGGTCGGCGGCCCGCTGCATCGGGTTGCCCAGCCACGCCGAGAGGTCGCGCGCGGCGTCGGCCCACGAGACCGGGTGCGGGACCGGCAGCCGTGCGACGGGCGCGTGCGCGGCGGCGGCCTCGGTCGGCGTCGCGAACGAGAAGCGCGGGTCGGAGAGGACCGCGCGCGGCATCCCCGAAAGGAAGTCGAAGATCCCCGTCTCGGCCCACTGGTGCTCGCCGAAGGTCTCGTAGTCCATGAACAGCCCGACGACCTCGTCGTCGGGCGGCAGCGCGCGCAGCGACGCGAGGTACTTCTCGGGCGTCAGGGGCCACGACGCCCAGCCGCGGTTGCTGAAGCGGAAGGCGATGTCGTCGGAGAGGCGGTAGTGGCGCAGCAGCAGGCGCAGGCGCTCGCAGCCCTCGACCCCGTACACGCGGGCCGGGCTGCGCCAGCCGAGGAGGCCGTCGGAGCCCTCGCCGAGCAGCGCGACGAAGCCGAGGTCCTCGACCACGCGCGCGACGTGCTCGTCCACGACGAGCTCGGTGTTGCGGAAGGCCGTGGGGCGGCGCCCGAACACCCGCTCGACGCGGTCGGCCTGGGCGCGCACCTGCGCGCGGAACTCGTCCTCGTCGTGGAGGAACGCGAGGCTGTGGTGCGACGTCTCCGCGAGGAACTCGACCGCGCCGGTGCGGGCCAGCCGCACGAAGCCCTCGAGCGCCTCGGGGGCCCAGCGCTCCATCTGGTCGATCGCCGTGCCCGAGACCGAGAACGCGCAGCGGAAGCGCCCCTGCGTCTCCTCGACGAGGCGCAGCAGGAGCGCGTTCGTGGGCACGTAGCAGCGCTGCGCGACGCGGCGCACGATGCGCTCGTTCTCGGCGTCGTCGAACCAGCGCGCGTCCACGCCGATGTCGAAGAACGTGTAGCGCCGCAGGCGGAACGGCTGGTGGACCTGGAAGTAGGGGACCAGCGCCGTCACGCGACGAGCTCCTCGTAGACGCCGCGGAGCAGGCCCGCCCGCAGGTCCCAGCGCATCGACTCGAGGTCGCGGCGGCCCTCGGCGGCGAGGAAGGCGCGCAGCGCGGGCCGGCGCAGCACCGCGAGGATCTTGTCGGCCAGCCCGGCCACGTCCCACGCGTCCACCTTGAGCGCGCTCGTCAGCACCTCGGCGACGCCGCTCTGGCGCGACACGATCACGGGCACGTCGAGGGCCATCGCCTCCAGCGGCGAGATGCCGAACGGCTCGCTCACCGACGGCATGACGTAGACGTCGGCCATCGCGTACATGCGCTCGACGTCGGCGCCCGAGAGGAAGCCGGTGAAGCGCACGTGGCGCGCGAGCCCCATCGCGGCCGCGCGCTCCACCATCGAGGGGAGGAGGTCGCCGCTGCCGCCCATGACGAAGCGCACCTGCGGCATCACGCGCACGACGCGGGCCGCGGCCTCGAGGAAGTACACCGGGCCCTTCTGGAAGGTGACGCGGCCCAGGAAGAGCACGATCGGGCCGCCGGCCGGGCGCGTGACGTGCCAGCCCTCGCGCTGCTCGCGGCGCGTGACGGCGTTGTGGACGACGCGGATCTTCTCGGCGGGCGTGCCGTAGACGCGGCGCACGACGCCGGCGGTGTAGTGGCTGACGCAGACGACGCGGTCGGCCGCGTCGAGGCCCTCGCGCTCGATCGCGACGATGGCGGGGTTGACGTGCTCGCCGCTGCGGTCGTGCTCGCACGCGTGGACGTGGACGACGAGCGGCCGTCCCGTGGCGCGCGCGGCGGCGATGCCGGCCGGGTAGGTCATCCAGTCGTGGGCGTGGACGACGTCGAAGCTCTCCGAGCGCGCGACCGTGGCGACCACCGACGCGTAGCGCGCGACCTCGGCCATGAGGTCGGGGCCGTAGAAGCCGGAGAAGGAGAGCGGGCGCTTGGCGACCTGGACGCGGCGGGCGCGGTCCGAGGTCGGGGCCGGCTCGGGGGGCGGGGCGGCGCGCGCGGCGCGCTCGGCCTCCTCGCGCGCGAGCGCGGCGAGGCGCTCGGCGTACTGCTCGGCGGAGAGGTAGGGGAGCAGCGCGCTGTCCACCGCGACCGCGCGCGAGCCCGGGCGCCGCGCGGCGGGCGCGCCCGTCGCGGCGGTGATCGCGTCGGCCTCCTCGACGTCGAGGGGGACCTCGTTGCAGCCCAGCACGCGCGTCGCGCCGCGGTCCTCGTCGCCGAAGGCCTTCGGCACGACGAAGAGCACGTCCACGTCGTGGTGGGACAGGCCTCGCGTCAGCCCGTGGCACGCGGTGCCGAGCCCGCCGCTGATGTGGGGGGGGAACTCCCACCCGAGCATCAGGGCCCGCAGCGTCCGCCGCGGGGGCGGCGCCGCCGGCGGCGGGATCGGGGTCGGGGCCGCGGCGGTCGCCATGGGGGGGCGGGGATGGTGGCATTCCGCCCACGGTCGCGCCAGCGCCCGGCGCGGCGCCCGGGTCCGAGCCCCGGGGGCCTCCCGGCGCCGCGTGAGCCGTCGATCAGGGCGGCGCGAAGGCCCGCGCGGCGCGACCGCCCGCGCTACGCCGGGGGACGGGCGTCGGGCGGCGGACGGCGCCCGCGCCGGGTCGCGTACGCGCCGACGAGGAGCACCGACCCGAGCGCGAGCGCCCCGACGCCGGCGAGCGAGACGAGGCCGCGGCGCATGCCCTCGGCCGCGCGTTCGTCGCCCGCGGTGCGACCGGCCGGCGCCACGACGACCTCGGCCGCGCGCGCGGCCTCCATCGGGAACGCGCGCGTCGCGCGGGCGTCGAGCGTGTAGCGCACGCCGGCGCGCGCCTCGAAGGTGCCGCACGGCACGCCGAACGCGCCCGACGTCGCGGTCCCGCCCGTCGCGTCGTCGGAGGCGCCGCGGCCGACGACGCGCTCGCCCTCGCGCACCTCGACGACGACGCCGACCCCGCGCGGGCCCTCGTGCCCGAACCAGCCGCCGCCGATCGCGCGGCCCATCTCGTCGGCGGTCGCGACCCGCGGCAGCTCGACGTCGATGCGGTGCGTGCCGTCGCGCGCCGCCTCGAGCACGCCCGTCGCCTTCGCGCCCTCCTCGAGCCGCAGCGCGACGCGCGCGGGCGGCGGGGCCTTGGGCACCGGGCGCCCCGCGCTCCACGCGACCACCGCGCCGCCGCCGACGAAGGCGAGCGCGCCGACGAGCGCCATCGTGCGGGACGAGATCGTGGGCATCGCGCGAGCCTACCGCGGGCGGCCGGTCGGCGACGCGCGGCGCGCGGGCGCGGGGCCCGTGGCGCCGCCGAGCAGCGCGTGCGCCCGCAGCCACTCCGCGTCGCTCCACGCCTGCGCGAAGGTCCCGCCCGGTCGGTGGGGCGGGTCGCCGTCGAGCACCTCGGGGAGGTGGCCGAGCCCCATCGCGGCGGCCGCGGGCGCGAACCCGTCGAGCCACGCCCGCAGCCGCGCGCGCACGCGGGGCCCGCGGCCGAACGCGCGCAGCGTCGCCTCGACGTGGAACCCGGCGAGCCACGGCCAGACGGTGCCCTGGTGGTAGGCAGCGTCGCGCGCGACGACGTCGCCCTCGTAGCGGGCGCGGTAGCGGTCGTCGTCGGGGGCGAGCGTGCGCAGGCCGCACGGCGTGACGAGCGCGGCCTCGGCCGCGCGGACCACGTCGCGCCGCTGCGCCGTCGAGAGCGGGACGTCCTCGAGCGCGGCGGCGACGAGCGCGTTGGGGCGGTGCGCGGGGTCGGGGCGGCCGGCCACCGAGCGGTCGGCGAGGCGGCGCTGGGCGGGGAGCCACAGCCGCGCGACGAGCGCCTCCCCCGCGCGCGCGGCGGCGCGGCGGTGCGCCGTCGCGGCGGCGCGGTCGCCCCCGCGCGCCTCGAGCGCGGCGAGGTGCGCGTGCAGCGACACGACGAGCGCGGCGAGCTCGACGGGCGTGCCGTCGCGGGGCGTGATCGGCGTGCCGTCGGCGCGCGCGTCCATCCAGGTGGCGGCGGCGGCGTGCGGCGCGACGACGGGGAGCCCGTCGTCGTCGAGGGTGACGGCGCCGCGCCCGTCGCGCAGGCCCGCGAGGACCGCGCGCAGCGCGGGGAGGAACGTCGCGCGCAGGTGCTCGTCGCGGCCGCCCGCGTCGTCGTAGCGGCGCACGGCGAGCGCGAGCCACAGCGCGCCGTCGGCGCTGAGGCCGTCGCCGTCGGGGGGCGTCGCGCCGAGGCGGTTGGGCAGGGCTCCGTCGCGCAGATAGCGCAGCGTCGCCTCGAGCACGTCCCCGCCGGCCTCGACGCGGCCGCGCGCGAAGAAGAGCCCCGGGACGGCGATCGCGGTGTCGCGGCTCCACGCGCCGAACCACGGCAGGCCCGCGACGACGGCGGGGGCGCCGTCGGGCCGGCGCACGAGGAAGCGGTCGGCGCCGTGGGCGAGCAGGCCCGCGAGCCCGGGCCCCGCCTCGCGCCACGCGCGCCGTCGCGTGCGCGCCGCGGCCTGAAAGCGCGCGGCGGCGTGCGCGACGGGGCGGCCCAGCGACGCCGCGACGACGACCGCGCCGTCGCGCGGCAGGCGCACGCGCAGCACGCCCGGGGAGAAGACGTCCTCGTGGCCCTCGTAGCCGCGCGCGAGGTCGGTGGGGTGCTCGACGCGGCGGTACCACGTCGGGCTCGCCTCGGCGACGTGCGGGGCCCCGTCCACCGCGAGCGCGACCGCGGGCAGCTCGGGGTAGGGGCGGCAGCGCACGCCCGCGGCGGTCACCGACCACCGCGGGTGCAGCGCCTGGTTCTCGTGCGTGAGCGCGTCGCTCTCGCGGCACGGGAGCAGCGGGCGCAGCTCGAGCGTCGCGGGCCCGGGCGCGCCCTCGACGCGCCAGCGCACGAGCACGACGCCGGCGTCGCCGGGCAGGAGCACCTCGCGCACGACGCGCACCTCGCCGGCGCGGTGCACCGCGGTCGGCCACGGCGTGGCGTCGAAGCCCTCGAGCGTGGCGTGGCCGTGGGGGCTGACCACACCCGGGTAGAGCCCGGTCGAGAGCGGGATCGCGCGGCCGCCGACGACGAGCGTCTCCTCGAAGCGCGAGAGGAAGACGTGGCGGCGGGCGTTGCCTTCGAACGGCGCGACGAGCAGCCCGTGCTGGCGGCGGGTGGGGGCGAACGGGACCGAGAGCGCGGCGTAGCCGCCGTGGCCGTCGGTCTCGAGCCACTCGCGCGCGAGCGCGACCGGCAGGTCGCGGCAGGTGTCGGCGTCGAGCGCGAGCGACGCGCCCTCGCGGGGCGGTCCGTCGCGTCGCGGGCGGGCACGCGAGGGGCGCATGGGGCGCGCGATCCTCGCATGGCCCGCGGCGGCGCGGGCTCACAGGTCGAGCGTGTAGCCGAACTCCTCGCTCTTGTCGGGGTCGCCGGGGCAGATGCGCTCCGACATCACGCGGAAGCCCGCCTTGCCGTAGAGGCGGTGCGCGTCCGTGAAGCGCTTGTCGCTCCACAGGACGGCCCGCGTGCAGCCCTTGCCCTTCGCCCACGCGAGGAAGCGGTCCATGAGCGCGCGGCCGACGTTCATGCCGCGGCAGCGGTCGAGGAGGTAGAGGCGCTTGAGCTCGGCGACGCCGTCGCGGCACTCGCCGCCGATCGTCCCGACGACCTCGCCGTCGAGCACCGCGACGTCGAAGAACGCGTCGGGGGGCGGGTAGGCCTTGTCGGGGTTGAGGACGTCCCAGTGGTAGCCGCCCGGCTCCCACGTGAAGCGGAACTCGTTGTAGACGTCCTCGACCACGCGCGCGGGGCCGTTCCCGTGGCGCTCGCGGTCGTAGGCCTCGACGACCAGCCGCCCCGAGCCGCGGACGTCGCCCCGGGCCTCGCGCTCGCCCTCGTGCGCCGCGCTCACCGCGGCGTCCCCGTGGTCGAGAACACGCCCGAGGCGCGCAGGTCGGGCGCGGCCTCCGCGCGCGGCGTGCTCGGCGCGACGTCCACGTTGGCGGGGTCGAAGCGCGCGATCATCAGCGAGACGTCGTCCTCGAACTTGCTGTCGCCCTGGAAGTCGGCGAGCTCCTTCAGGATGTCGCCCGCGACGAGCGACGGCGGCAGGCCGCCGAGGTTGGCGAGCACGCGCTCGAGGCCCGCCTCGCCGAGGATCTCGCCGTCGTGCTCGCCCGGGATCTCGAAGAGGCCGTCGGTGAAGAGCACGAGGCTGTCGCCCGGCCCGTACGTCACCACGTCGTGGGGGCGCTCGGGGTCGAAGATGTCGGCGTCCATCCCGAGCAGGCGGTTGGGCGTCGAGAGCGGGAACAGCGTGCCGTCGGCCCGCAGCAGGAGCTGCGCGGGGTGGCCGGCCGTGGCGTACTCGATGCGGCGCGCGGCGAGGTCGATGCGGAACACCGCGAAGGTCACGAAGAAGTACGTGTGCTGGAGGATGCGCAGCGCCGCGCGGTTGAGCTCGTCGAGGAACTGCACGGGGTTGCGCTGCTCGAGGATGAGGCGGCGCACGACGCCGTGCAGGCGGCTGACGACGAGCGCCGCCGCGACGCCGTGGCCCGACACGTCGCCGACGCAGAGGTAGAGCAGGTCGGGCCGCGGCATCGACGCCTGCAGGTAGTCGCCGCCGACGAACGACGTCGGGATGTGCTTGACCACGACCTGCACGTCGGGCTTGACGATGTCGGGCGGCACCATCGTCTTCTGCACCGCCGAGGCGAGCTTGAGGTCGGTGTCGATCGCCTTGCGCTCCTGCTCGAGCTCGTCGCGGCGCTCGGCCGCCGCCCGGGCGAGCTCGCGCGCGCGCAGGGCCTCCTCGGCCGAGCGCAGCGCCGCCTCGCGCTCGATCGCGGCGACGCGGCCCGCGGCGCCGAGCACGAGGCCCCAGCCGACGGGGGCGAGGAAGGCGAGCACCTCGATCCACGCGGGCGCCCCGGCGAGCGCGGCGAGGATCGGGATCGGCACCGCGAGCACCGCCCCGAGCCAGAGCGAGGGGTTGGTGCGGAGGTCGAACGTCGCCGGGTCGGTCAGCGCGCGGCGGAACGCGCGCAGGAACGAGCGCCGACGGCGGCCCCGACCCGCGGCGGCCGCCTCGCCCGGCGTCGGGGCGGGCGTGGCGGGGGCCGTCTCCGCCCCGGGGAGGGCGGCGAGGTCTGCGGCGGCGTCGGGCGGGGGAGGCGTCATCGGGGGCGGGGACGATACGAGCCCGGCAGGGCATTGTGCCGTCTAGCCCCGTCCCCGGGGTGCAAGTCGGCTTTGATTGCCGAATGCAAAGAAAGCCGGGGGCCCCGGTGGGACCCCGCGGCGTCTACATCTGCTCGGGCGCGGCCATCCCGAGCAGCGACAGGCCCGCGGCGAGCGTGACCCGCACGGCGTCCACGAGGTGGAGGCGGGCCGCGCGCACGGTCGCGTCCTCGGTGAGCACGCGCAGCGCGGGGTCGCGGCTGCCGCGCGCGTGGTAGGCGTGGAACGCCTCGCACAGGTCGAGCAGGTGCGTGGCGACCTCGGAGGGCTCGTCGGTCTCGACGGCCCGCGCGACGCGCTCGGGGAAGCGCGCGACGGCGCGGACGAGCGCCTGCTCGCCGGCGTCGGAGAGCAGCGCGCCGCCGCCCTGGGGGAACGCGGGCAGCGCGGCGCCGTGCTTGCGCAGGATCGAGCACGCGCGGGCGTGGCTGTACATCACGTACGGGCCGGTCTTGCCCTCGAAGGAGAGCACCGACTCGAGGTCGAGCTGGATGTCGTTGATGCGGCGGTTCTTGAGGTCGCTGAACACGACGGCGCCGACGCCGACGGCCTTGGCGACCTCGGCCGCGTCGGCGAGCTCGGGGTTCTTCTCGCGGATGACGCCCTCGACGCGCTCGACGGCCTCGTCGAGCACGTCGGCCAAGAGCACGACCTGGCCGGTGCGCGTCTTGGCGCGCGTGCCGCCGATGAGCAGCACGCCGAAGGGGACGTGGCGCATCGCGTCGGCCCACGGGTGCCCGGCGCGCAGCAGCACGCGCTTGAGCTGCTCGAAGTGCAGCCCCTGGCCGACGTCGACCACGTAGAGCGCGCGGTCGAAGTGGAACGTCACGCGGCGGTACTCGGCCGCCGCGAGGTCGCGCGTCGCGTAGAGCGTGGCCCCGTCGGACTTGACGATGAGGCAGGGCGGGACCTCCTTCTCGTCGTCGGGGCGGTCCACGCGCACGACGAGGGCGCCCTCGCTCTCCTCGAGGAGGCCCTTGCCCTTGAGCTCGGCGACGACGCCGGGCATGCGGTCCTCGTAGAAGGACTCGCCCGTCACGTGGTCGAACGTGACGCCGAGGCGGTCGTAGACGTCCTGGAACTCCCGCATCGAGAGGTCCACGCAGCGCCGCCACAGGTCGCGCGCGACCTCGTCGCCGTCCTCGAGGCGCTTGAACCACGCGCGGGCGCGGTCCTCGAGCGTCGGGTCCTTGGCGATCTCGGCGTTGACGCGCACGTACATCGCGTTGAGCCCGCGCGGGTCCTGCGCGGTGATCGGCCCGTGGCCCCACAGCTCGACGGCGAGGAGCAGCTTGCCGAAGCCGGTGCCCCAGTCGCCGAGGTGGTTGACGCCGACGGTGCGCCAGCCGCGCGCGCGGTAGAGGCGCACGAGGCTGTTGCCGATCATCGTCGAGCGCAGGTGGTGGAACGCGAGCGGCTTGGCGACGTTGGGGCTCGAGTAGTCCACGACGACCGTCTTGCCGGCGCCCTCGGAGCCGTGGCCCCACGCGGGGCCCGCGGCGCGCGCGGCCTCGACGGTCTCCTGCGCGAGGCGCGCGCGGTCGAGGCGCACGTTCACGTAGGGCCCGGCGGCGGTGATCTGGGCGACGCGCCCGCCGGCCTCGGCCTTCGCGGCGATCTCGGCGGCGACCTTGGGCGGCGGCGCCTTGCGCTCCTTGGCGGGCACGAAGCACGGGAGGGCGAAGTCGCCCCGGTCGGCCTCGGCGACGACGAGGAGTCGGTCCACGGCCTCGGGCGAGAGGCCCGAAGCACGGGAGAGCCGCTCGACCGTCTCGTCGCGGAACGCCTTCACGGGATCGCCTCCGGGGCCGGGGGGCGCGGATCGTACCCCCCTCCGCCGCGGGGCCCGCTCGCCGCGCGAGGGGCCCCGGTCCACCCGCGCGCGCGCCCGCCACGGCGCCACGAGGACATCGGGGTCAGGACATCGGGGTCAGGAGATTTCCCCGCGACACGGGGAATTCGGGGTCAGGTGCCCGCCGTCACGCCAGCCCGACGAGCGCGAGCGGGTCGCGGCGCAGCACGTGCTCGAGGTCGGCGCGGATCGCCGCCGTGCGCCGCTCCTGCAGGTCCACGAGCCGCGTCCCGCCCGGGTAGCGCACGCGCAGGTCCTCGAACCGCTCGCGCGGCGGCACCGCCGTCGCGCCCTTCATGCACGAGTCGGCGAGCGCCGCGCAGCGCTCCTCCCACGTCATCGTGGTCCCGTCCACCGCCGCCTGGAACGCGTCGGCCTGTGCGGGCTCGAGGCCCGCGGCGAGCAGCTCCTCGCGCGCCGCGCCCTTGGCGAAGTGCGAGACGCACGCGAACGCGTAGGGGGCGAACGGCGTCGAGCGCAGGTGCGCGAGCCCCGCGAGCTGGTGGTCCTCGTGGCGGCCCAGCGCGCGGCCCACGTCGTGGAGCAGCGTGCCGACGGCGGCGGCCTGCGGGTTCACGGGCACGCCGACGGAGGCCAGCCCGTCGGCGAAGGCGCGGGCGAGCCGCGCGGCGCCGCGCAGGTGGGCGAGCAGGCCCGGCGTCGCGGCGGGCAGGCCCGCGAGGTGGCGGTCGGCGGCGTCGAGGTCGGGGGGCGGCGCGCGGAACAGCGCGCGGTCCTTGCCGTGCAGCGCCGCGGCGCGCAGCGTGTCGCGCAGCGAGTCGAACGAGAGCCGCCGCATCGCGTCGTCGAGCGAGAGCCAGTCGAAGGCGGTGTGCTCGTCGGAGAGGCGCACCTTGCCCGAGCGCAGGCGCGCACGGAAGTAGACGACCGTCTTCCAGCGGTGCTCGCCGCCCTTCTTGACCCGGTACGCGATCTCGACGCGGAACCCGGGGACGACGTCGAGGTCGGTCAGGCCCGACTCCTCGCGCGTCTCGCGCAGCGCGGTCTCGAGGTCGGTCTCCTCGCCGTCGCGGTGGCCCTTGGGGAAGCCGGGCATCCCGTCGCGGCGGTTGACGAGGAGGAGGTACTCGGTCGCGCCGCCGGCCGTCTCGCGCGTCAGGACGAAGCCCGCCGCGCGGCTCTGGGGGAGGTCCTCGGGCCGCATGGCGCCGGAGCCTACCGGCCGGGCCGCGACGCGCGAAGGACTCCTGCCCGCGCCGACGCCGCCCGCGACGAGGTCGCGCGGGCGGCGTCGCGGGGCGCGCCCGCTACGCCCGCGGGCTGAACAGCGCGCTCAGCTCGCGGTCGAGGGCCGCGACGCGCTCGTCGATCGCGGCCCGGCGCGTGGGGAGCGTCGGGTCGGTCGGCGCCACGGCGGCGAGGGCCGCGCGGTCGCGCTCGAGGCCCGCGCGCTCCGAGAGGATCGTGCGGGCCCGCGCGACCGACGCGCGCAGGTCGAGGCGCTCGTAGGCCGCGGCCGCGGCGTCGAGGCTCCCGAGCACCGCCCGCGGGTCGAGCAGCGGGCCGTCGAGGTCGCTCGCCCGGTCGAGGCCCGGCGAGAACACCACCGCGACCGGGGCGCGCGCCGCGTGGGGGGCGAGCAGCGGGTCCGCCGCCGCCGCCGCGGGCGTGATGCGCACGACGCGGAAGGCGCGCGCGGCCAGCCGCACGTCCGTGTCGTCGAACGCGCGGTGCTCGGCCGCCGCGTCGCGCGACGCGTCACCGATCCACACGAGCAGCGGGCGGTCGCCCGCCTTGACGCCGATCACCGGCTTCCACGCGATGGGCGCCGCCTCGACGCGCGTCGGCGGGGGCAGCGACCCGCTCGCGGGCGGGGTCACGTAGGGCGCGGGCGTCGCCGGGGCGGCGACGACGGGCGCGGGCACGACGGGCGAAGACGGAGCGCGACGGACGACGACGACCCGACCGGGCGTCGGAGGGTCGCAGTCTCACCCCGCGGCCGTGGCCCGGGAGGTCATCGCGAAGGCGAGCGCGGCGAGCGCGGACGCGAGCAGGGTCTTCAACGCGGGGCTCCTGCGGCTGGTCCGGGGCGAGCCCCGGCAGGCCGACAAGGGGGCGGAGGGTAGTGCAAAGCGAGGCTCCGGGGGGCCGCCGGGCCCAGCCGCCCCGCCACCCGGCCGCCCCGGGGGGCCTGCCCGGGGTGGGGGGACGCCGCGTGCTACGCTCCGCCCGCCGTGCCCCAGCCCCCGCCTGCGATCGCCCCGGAGTTCCCCAAGGTCGCCCTCGGCGAGATCCTCGAGAACCGCTCGATCGCCCGATGGACGCACGTCCTCAAGGTCCACGCGCCCACCGTCGCGCCCGCGATCCAGCCCGGCCAGTTCGTCAACATCCGCACCAGTGACTCGCTGGTCCCGCTGCTGCGCCGGCCCATGTCGGTCCACCGCGTGATCCGCGACGGGGACACGCCCACCGGCTTCGCGGTGCTCTTCGACGTCGTCGGCCCCGGCACGCGCGCGCTCGCCACCCTGACCAAGGGGCGCCGGCTCGACTTCGTCGGCCCGCTGGGCAACGCGGTCACCATCCCCGCCGGGACCAAGCGCGCCGTCCTCGTCGCCGGCGGCGTCGGCGTCGGGCCCATCAAGATCGTCGCCGAGGAGCTGCAGCGCCGCGGCGTGCGCGACATCACCGTCTGCTACGGCGCCCGCGACTTCGAGCACGTCGTCCCCGCCGAGGACGTCTGCCCCCACGGCTGCCGCCTGCTCGTCGCCACCGACGACGGGAGCGTCGGCCGCAAGGGCCGCGTCACGTCCCACATCGAGGACCTCCTCGCCACCGGGCGGCTCACGCCGGAGACCTACGTCTTCGCGTGCGGGCCGGTCCCGATGTTCCAGGCGCTCCAGTCCCTCCTCGGCCCGAAGGGCGTGCGCGTCGAGGCCGCCACCGAGGAGTTCATGGGCTGCGGCTTCGGCGTCTGCTTCGGCTGCACGCTGCGCGTCAAGGAGGACGACGGCCGCACCGGCTACCGCCTCTGCTGCGCCGACGGCTGCATCTTCCCGCTCGACCGCCTCGTGTTCGAGGGCCACCCGCACGGGGCGCACGCGTGAGCCGCGGGCTCTCCGACGCGCTCGGCCCCCTCGAGCGGGTCCTGTCGCGCGTCCGCCGCGACGAGGTCGAGCGTTTCGAGAAGGTCCTCCTCGGCGCGCGCCGCGTCTTCGTCACGGGGCTGGGTCGCACCGGGCTGATGGCGCGCGGCTTCGCGATGCGCCTGATGCACCTCGGCCGCCGCGTCTACCACGTCGGCGACGTCATCACGCCCGCGATCCGCCGCGGCGACCTCCTCGTCATCTGCTCGCGCACCGGCCGCTCGCCCGTGCTGCTCCACTACGTCTCGATGGCGCGCCGCGTCGGCGCCCGCGTCGCCGTCGTGACCGGCGAGCGCGGCAGCCTCGTCGCCAAGCGCTCCGACGCGACGCTCGTGCTGCCCTCGGAGGCCCGTCGCGCGCGCGCGGGCCGCGCGCCCGAGCCGCCGCTCGGCAGCGTGTTCGAGCAGGCGCTGCTCGTCGTGCTCGACGTCGTCGTCGTCCACCTGATGGACACGCTCGGGCTCACGGCCGAGGACCTCCGCCGCATCCACACGACCTTCGAGTGACGGTGAACCGCCGCGTCGGCGCGGGGTCGCAGGCACGGCGCGGGTCCCGGGGCGACGTCGGGCGTGCCTCCTGCGACACCACGCCGCGTCCGGGGGCCCGCGGGCGCTCGCCGTCCGGGATCGCGCCGCCGAGGGGTACGCTCAGACGGACATGATCGGCACCCGCCTCGGCGCGTTCCGGGTCGAAGCCCCGCTCGGGACGGGGGGCATGGGCGTCGTCTACCGTGCGGTCGCGCAGGACGGGGCCCCGGTGCCCGTGGGGACGCCGGTGGCCGTGAAGGCCATCCACCCGCACCTCGCGGCCGACCCCGACCACGTCGCGCGCTTCCTGCGCGAGGCCGAGGTGGGCCGGCGCGTCGTGCACGAGAACGTCGTGCGCACGCTCGACGCGGGCACCACCGAGGTCGGCGACGCCCCGGTGCGCTGGATCGCGATGGAGCTCGTCGAGGGGCGCACGCTGCGCCGCCTGCTCGAGGACCTCGGACGCGTCCCCGAGGCGCTCGTGCGCGAGATCGGGCTGCAGGCCGCGCGCGGGCTCGCCGCCGTGCACGCGGCCGGGATCGTCCACCGCGACGTCAAGCCCGAGAACCTCCTCGTCACCGCCGACCACCGCGTGCGCCTGATGGACCTCGGCGTCGCGCGGCTCGACGAGGGCGGCGCGTCGCTCACGCGGACCGGCGCGTTCGCGGGCTCGCTGCTCTACGCGGCGCCCGAGCAGGTGCGCGGCGACGTCGTGGGCCCGGCCGCCGACCTGTACGCGCTCGGCCTCGTGCTCTTCGAGCTCGCCGCGGGCGCGCACCCGTTCGGCGACGGCAGCGTCGCCGCGGTGCTCGAGGCGCACCTGCGGCGCACGCCCGAGCGGCTCGACCGCGTCGTGCCCGAGGTCTCGCCCTTCCTCGCCGAGGTCGTCGCGCGCCTCGTCGCCAAGGACCCGGCCGCGCGGCCGCCGTCGGCCGCCGCGCTCGTCGCGCTGCTCGAGGCCGGCGAGGCCGGCGCGTGGTGGCGCGACCACGCGACGCGCGGGACCCTGCCCGAGGCGCCGCCCCGCGTGCCCGTCGCGCACGACGCGCCGCTCGTCGGCCGCGAGGGCGCGCTCGACGCGCTGCGCGGGTTCCTCGCGGAGGCGCGCGCGGGCGCGGGGCGCGTCGTCCTGCTCGAGGGCGAGCCCGGCATCGGCAAGACGCGCCTGCTCGACGCGTTCTTCGTCGAGGCCGGGCCGCGCGAGGCGCGCTCGCTCTACGGGGCCGTCGGGCCCGGCGGCGGGGCCGAGGGCGTCGCGGAGGCGCTGCTCGGCGCGCTCGGCGGCGACGGCGCCGAGGCCACGCTGCGGGGCCGGCTCGGGCTGCCGGCCCCGCTCGCCGCGGCGTTCGCGGCGCACCTGCGCCGCGACGCGCCGCCGCCCGGCGTCGAGGCGCTGCGCGGCGACGCGCTGCACGCGACGTGGGCGCAGGTCGTCAAGGCGCTCGGGGCCGAGCGCCCCGTCGTGCTCGCGGTGGACGACGTGCACCGCGCGGGGCTCGAGGTGTGGTCGCTCGTGCGGGCGCTGGTGCGCGCGCTGCCGGGCACGCGCGCGATGCTCGTGCTCGCGGGGCGGCCGCCGCTCCCCGAGACCGACGTCGAGGCCCTCGAGAAGTCGGGCGCGCTGCGCCGCGTCGCGCTCCCGCGCCTGCCGCGCGAGGGCGTGCGGGCCGTGCTCGACCGCGCGCTCGGCAGCCGCGCCGTCGCCGAGCGGCTCGCCGACGCGGTGCTCGAGCGCACCGACGGCGTGCCGCTGTTCGTGCTCGAGGTGGCGCGCCAGCTGCGCGAGAGCGGCGCGGTGCGCGTCGAGGGCACCGGCGGGGGCACCGTCGCGACAGTGGACCTCTCGATGGCGCTCGCCGTGCCGCGCGCGGTGCGCGAGGTCGTGCTCGCGCGCCTGCGCGACGTGCGCCGCGAGGAGCGCGACCTGCTCGACGCCGCGAGCGTGCAGGGCGTCGGCTTCGACGCCGACCTCGTCGCGCGCGCGCTCGACGCCCGCCGCGTGCGCGTGCTGCAGGACCTCGCCGAGCTCGAGCGGCGCACGGGGCTCGTGCGCGCCGCGGGCCGCGGGCACCGCTTCGACCACCCGCAGGTGCAGGCGACGCTGCTCGAGGAGCTCGCCCCCGCGCTGCGCGAGGAGTACCACGCGCTGACCGCCGAGGCGGCGGCCGAGCGCGCGGGCGCCGACGCCGCGCGCCCCGACGCGCTGCCCGACGACGCCGCCACCGACGTCGTCGCGCACGCGCTCTCGGGCTCGCGCCCGGCGCTCGCGCTCCCGTGGCTCGACCGCGTGCTCGTCCGCCTCGACCGCGCGGGGCGCGTCGAGGACGCGCTCGACGTGTCGCGGCGCGCGCTCGCGGTCGCGGGGCTGCTCGACGACCCGACGCGCCTGCACGTGCTCCTGCGCAGCGCGCGTTTCCTCGAGCTGTGCGGGCGCAAGGACGGCCTCGACGACGCCTTCGCCGAGGCGGGCGCGGTCGCGGCGCGCATCGGCACGCCGGCCGCCCGCTCGCGCGTCGGCTCGATGCGGGGGCGCTCGTACTGGGTGCGCGGGCGCTTCCCCGACGCGCGGGCGCCGCTCGACGCCGCGCTCGCCGACGCGCGGGCCGCGGGCGACCCCGCGCTCGAGGCGACCGCCGAGCGCGGGCTCGGGCTGCTCGACGTGAGCGTGTCGCGGCTCGACGACGCCGAGCGCCACTTCCAGCGCTACCTCGAGCTGTCGCGCGCCACCGGCGACGGCGACGGCGAGGCGATGGCGCTCGGCAACCTCGGCCTCGTCGCCGACCAGCGCGGCCGCCGCGACGAGGCGCGCGAACGCTACGAGGCGTGCCGGGCCGCGGCCGAGCGCCTCGGCGCGCGGCGCACCGCCGCGACGGCGGTGGGCAACCTCGCGCTGGTGGACCTCGCGCAGGGACGGCACGCGCGCGCCGAGGAGGGCCTGCGCCGCTACCTCGACCTCGCGCGCGAGGTGGCCGAGCGGCCGCAGGCGGCCTACGCCTACGTCAACCTCGGCGTCACGCTGCTGCGCCAGGGGGCGTGGGAGGAGGCGCGCGCGGCGCTCGACTCCTGCCTCGTCGAGTGCGAGACGACGGGGCAGCGCCGCGTCGAGTCGTACGCGCGCGACCGCGTCGGGCTCGTGCTCGCCGCGACGGGCGACCTCGACGGCGCGCGCGCGTGGCACGAGGCGTCGCTCGCGATCCGGCGCGAGATCGCCTACCCGTCGGGCCAGGGCCACAGCCTCCACCACCTCGGTGTGGTCGCGGCGCGCCGCGGCGACCGCGACGCGGCGACGGCGGCCTTCGACGCCGCGCTCGCGCTCGCCCGCGAGCGCGGCTTCGTCGGGCTCGAGGCCCTCGTGCTCGCCGACCGCGCGGCGTGGTCGGGCGGCGACGCCGACGCCGCGCTCGCCGCGGCCGCGCGCACGACGACGCTCGACGTGGACGACCGCCTCCACGTGCTCGTGCAGGTCGCGCAGGCGACCGGCCGCGACGACCTGCGGCGCGAGGCCCGCGCGCTCTCCGACCGCCTGCTCGAGGGGATGACGCCCGCGCGGCGCGCGACCGCCGCCGCGCGCGTCGAGGACCACCTCGTCGCGCAGCGGCCCTGAGCCCGGATTTCCCACGAGCCGACGAGGTCGGGGCCGCGCCGGGCCGTCGGGCGCAAGGAGACGCGCGTCGCGCGAGCGAACGCCGCGCCGGCGGGGTTTCACCTCCTCGGCGTGTCCCAAGAACACGCGGTCGTCGGTGAAACCCCGCGCCCGACGACCCTGCATCGGCCCCGACCGCGGGACGCCGCTCGGTCGGTCCACGAAGCC
>JADZCA010000010.1 GCA_020851795.1 Planctomycetota bacterium
CGTCGCGTGCGTGGGCGACGAGATCCCCCGGGCCTCGGGTTCGAACGCGAAGGTCGCCGGGAGAGGACCGGGTGCCGTGGCGCGCGGACGGTGGTACTTGGTGGAAAGGTACGCGGCTCGGTACCTTTCCCAAGGTGGCGGCGGGCGGCGCAGCTGTCGGCGTCGGGGCGGGCGGATACGCGGTTTGGGACGCGGTGACTCCCGAAGGAACCGCTGGGAAGTGATTGATGAACACGGTCTTGGCCTTCCAGAGTCGGTCCTTCCCGGCTGGCGCTGCCACAGATCCTGCCAAGTCCGAGGCCGACTCCGGTGGAGTGCCCCTGCTGGCTCTGCTCCTTGAGTTCCTGGATGCAAAGGGTTTCACCCGGGCGTCGGGTCCGACACTGGAAGGATCCGGCAGCAGCGCATATGTGAAATGTGATCACGGCCGCGGCGCAATCCATTTGACGTGGTACACGAGCGGCGGTCGCCGTGGTCGAGGCTGCATCCTGTGGACTCTCCAGGTGGGACCATGCCGAAGTGGCGGGCTTCGACAGGCGTTCCGACGGGTGCTCGGATCTCCGGACGTGGGGCGAGGCGCAGTGCTTCAGGCCATCCAACTGGTTCTGAGCGAGCACACGGAGGAGTTCTTCGACGTGCGCACCTGCACGTGGGCGGAGCTGGATCAGTGACGTACCGGCAGGTCCGTTCATGGCTTCCTCGGCCTGATCGTGTAGTTCCAGTCCCCGTGGACGCGGTGCTTCCGCAGCCGGATCGTCGCCAGGTCCTCCTCCGGCACCTCGACGCCGGGAAGTACCGAGCCAGGAAAGTAGCGCGCGGATCCCGTGACAGAGTCCGTCCGGAGGCGGGTGCCTCGGCGCGAATCGGCGAGACGCCGGATGCGCGTGGCGGGTTCGATGGCGACGGCCGGACACCGCCGCGTCCGTGCTGCGCACGAGATCCGCGGGCCGAGGGTCCGAGCGCGAGGTCGCCGGAACAGGACCGGGCGCCGCGGCGCGCGGATCGACGTGCTCCGCGAGAGGGCGCGCGGCGGCGTCGTCCCCGGGCCCCGCGCCACGCGTAGGTCGAAGGCGCTCCGCCGACCTCGGCGGCTCGTGAGCCCCTCGGACTACGAGCCCTGTATCCCGGGCCCCGGCTGCGGCCTCGTACCCTTGCCCGAGAACCCCTCCATCTTCGTCACGACGAGGTCGTGGCGGTCCGAGGCGAGCTGGGCCTGGCAGGCGAGACGCATCGGCCCCGTGCAGCCCCGCAGCTTCTCGAGCGGCGTGGGCGGGGTGAGCGCGTCGGCCGGCTCCACCTTCACGCGGCAGGTGCCGCACGTCCCCGCGCCTCGGCAGTTGATCGCCTTCGCGAGCCCGTTGTAGAGCGGGATCCCCGCGCCGAGCGCGACGCGGCGCAGGTTCGAGAGCGGGCCGACGCGGACCGTCTTGCCCGCGTTGACGAACGTGACGTTGGCCATGCGCGCACCGTATCCGCGCGCGGCCGCCCGTCCAAGTCCCGGGCACGGACGACGCGCCCGCGCGACACCGCACGTCGCGCGGATTCGACTCCAGCGACGCGCGCGACGCGTCGACGTATACTCCCGACGGGTGGGTGCGGGACCGCGAGGTCCCCATGGCAGTCACGAGTGTCCCCGCGCGCCGCGCGACGCGGCTCGCGGCGGCCGCCTCCGCGCTCCTCGCCGCCGCGTGCGGCGGCGGCGGCGCGGGCGGCGGCAGCCCGGTCGACGACGGCCCGCCGCCGGTCGCCGCGCTCCTGCAGCCCTACGCCGAGCCCGGCAGCGGCGAGAGCTTCGGCGAGGCCGAGGCGCGCCACCTGCTGCGCCGCGTCGCGTTCCTCGCCCCGCAGGCCGAGGTGGACCGCTGCGTGCGCGACGGGCTCGACCGCACCGTGGACCGGCTCCTCGACGCCCCGCGCGACACGTCGGCCGAGGCCGACGCCGACGCGCTCGTCGAGGACCCGCTGCGGCCCGGCTTCGACGAGCTCGAGCGCTCGTGGCTCTCGCTCATGGTCCGCACGAACAGCCCGGCGCGCGAGAAGATGGCGCTGTTCTGGCACCAGCGCCTCGCGGTGTCGGGCCGGATGCTGCACAACGGCAACCTGCGCTGGATGAAGGAGTACCGCGACCTCCTGCGCACCCACGGGCTGGGCAACTACCGCACCCTGCTCGAAGAGCTGACCCACAACGGCGCGATGCTCGTGTGGCTGTCGGGGCTCCCCTCGGACAAGGAGCACCCCAACGAGAACTACGCGCGCGAGTTCTGGGAGCTGTTCACGCTCGGCGTGGACAACGGGTACACGCAGCAGGACATCCAGGAGGCCGCGCGCGCGTTCACCGGCTGGGACAGCCGGTGGGTGCCCGAGACGGAGCTCGAAGAGCTCTACTTCCACGCCGAGGCCCACGACGAGGGGACCAAGACCATCCTCGGCCAGACGGGGAGCTTCGGCGAGCTCGACGTCGTCCGCATCACGCTCGAGCGCCCCGAGGCCGCCTCCTACCTCGCGCGGCGGCTGCTCGAGGGCCTCTGCTACCGCGACCCCGAGCCCGAGCTGGTCTCCGAGCTCGCCCAGCGCGCCGTGGACGGCGGATGGGAGCTCAAGCCGCTCGTGCGGCTCGTCGCGAAGTCGCGGGCCTTCTACTCGGCGCGCGCGCGCCGTTCGCAGGTGGCCGACCCGACGGTGCAGATGGTGGGGCTCTCGCGCGCGACGCAGCTCCCGCTCGAGTCGTGGGAGCTGCTCTGGAACGCGGAGGCGATGGGGCACGTGCCGCTCGACCCGCCGAGCGTGAAGGGGTGGCCGCAGGGGCTCGGCTGGAGCGGCGAGCAGCCGCTGCTCGACCGCGCGGTGATGGCCGACGAGCTGGCCGGCAAGGACCACGTGCACGACGCCGACGGCAACGACGCCGCGCCGGTCGAGGTCACGCACCTGCTGCCGCCGGGCACCGGCGTCACCGGCGCCGACGTCGTGGACCACCTCGCGCGCCTGCTCGACGTGACGCTGTCGGCCGCCGAGCGCGCGGTCCTCGTGGACTACATGGACCACACGACCGGCGACGACGGCGCGCCCGTGGCCGCCCCGTTCGACCCGAGCGACCCCGACGCCGTGGACGTCAAGGTGCGCGGGCTGCTCTCGATCCTCGCCCAGCACCCCGACGCGATGAAGAACTAGGAGGCCGTCGTGGACCGCACCCTCTCCGCCCGCGGCCTGTCGCGCCGCACGCTGCTCTCCCGCCTGACGCTGGGCCTCGGCTCGGCCGCGCTGCTGCCGCACCTCTCCGCGCGCCGCGCGCTCGCCGCCGTGGGCACCAAGCCCACCTTCCTCGTGGTCGTCAACCAGTTCGGCGGCAACGACTCGATGAACACGTACGTGCCCTACGGGCTCGGCGCGTACCACGACGCGCGCCCGCGCATCGGGCTCGCCGACGAGGAGGTGCTGCCCATCGTGCCCGGCGAGGGGCTGCACCCGTCGCTCGCGCCGATCCACCCGCTGTGGGCGGCGGGCGACCTCGCGGTGGTGCGCCAGACCGGCTACCCGGACCCGAACCTCTCGCACTTCGAGAGCGCCGACATCTGGAGCCGGGGCGTGCGCGACCTCGGCCGGACCACCGACGCGCGCGGCTGGATCGGGCGCGCCGCCGACCTCCACTTCCCGGGCGCGCTCGACGTCGTCGGGCTCGGCGTCGGCCGGCGCCCGGACTTCGTCGCCGACGTCGCCAAGCCGCTCGCCCTCGACGGGCTCTCGTCGTACGGCCCGGGCGACCGCGCGGTGCCGTGGTGGGAGCTCTCGCACCGCGACGCGACGGCGCGCGCGATGCTCGCCGCGGGGTCGGTCGCCGAGACGTCGCCCGGCAAGGACCTGCGGCGCTCGCTGCGCAACGCCTACGACCTCGTCGACGTCGTGCGGCAGGCCGACGAGGCCTACACCTCGACGGTGGAGTACCCCGACTCGTCCTTCGCGGCGCGGCTGCGCGACGTCGCCAAGCTGGTGCGCGCCGACCTCGGCGGGCGCATCTTCTACACGGGGCTGGGCGGCTGGGACACGCACGCCGACCAAGCCGGCTGGCACGCGGGCCTGCTCTCCGAGGTCGCCACGTCGCTCGACGCGTTCCAGCGCGACCTCGCCGCGATGGGGGCGTGGGACCGGGCGCTCGTCCTCGTCATCACCGAGTTCGGGCGTCGCAACTACGACAACGCGAGCAGCGGCACCGACCACGGGCACGGCCAGAACGTGCTGGCGCTGGGCGGCGCGCTGCACGGCGGCGTGTACGGCCCCGCCTACACCGCCTCGACGATCACCGCGAACGAGCAGATCCCCGGCGTCGTGGACTTCCGGGCGATCTACACGAACGTGCTGCGCGCGCACCTCGGCGTGGACCCGGCGGGCGTCTTCCCGGAGACGTGGTCGGGCGACACGGAGGTGCCGCTCTTCTGACGCTCACGCAAAGGACGAGACGCCGCTCGGACAACCCCCCAACCGACGGCGAGCAGTCCCTCGAGGGAGCGGGACCCTCCGGTTCGTCCCCGGACCCCGCTCCCTCATTCTCCTCTCCCGCACGTCGCCTCCGGCACGCCCTCGCGGTGCGCGGGTCCGTCATCGCACTCCCCGAGGGGTGACGGGACCCGATCCGGGTCCCGTCACGCACCCCGCGAGCCGGCACAGCACGGGGCGACCGAGGGGCCCGGGCGTCAGCGAGCGCGGGCGCCCTCGCCCGAGCACGCCCTGCGCGCCACTCGCGGGGGTCACTCGGCGCGGACTTCGGTGTAGACGTCCGTGACCTTCTTGAGGTCGTCGCCGAGGTCCTTGTACTGGTGGAGGCGCTTGCGCACGTCCTCGGGCGCGTAGATCACCGGGTCGTCGCGCACCTCCGGCGGCAGCAGCGGGCCGACGTCCTTGTTGGCGAGCGCGTAGCGGATCGAGGTGCTGATGCGCGCCGCCACCTTGGGGTCGAGGCAGAAGTCGATGAAGCGGTGCGCGAGCTTCGCGTTGGGCGCGCCCTTGGGGACCACGAAGTTGTCGATCCAGAGGATCCCGCCCTCCTTGGGGACGGCGAACCCGAACTTGCCCGGCTGCTCCTTCATCGCCTGGGCGACGTCGCCGTTGTAGGCCATCAGCAGCCACGCCTCGCCCGTCAGGAGGTGGTCCTTCGTCTCGCCCGTGAAGCCCTTGATCGCCTTGCGCCACGCGCGCAGCGCGTCCTTGGCGTCGGCGAGCGGCTTGTCGGCCACGTCGTTGACGCCGTGCCCGCGGGCGAGCAGCGCCGCCGAGACCACGTCGCGCGCCTCCTCGAGCAGGAACGCGTTGCCGCCGGCCACCTTGGGGTCCGCGAACGCCGCCCACGAGTCGGGCGCCGTCTTCACCTTGTCGGTGCGCCACGCCACGCCGACCGTGCCCCACGTGTAGGGCACCGACCACGCGCCGTCGGGGTCGGCCTGGCGCTTGGCGAACTCGGGGTCGGCGTGCGACGCGTTGGGCAGCTGCGCGCGGTCGATGCGCTCGACGAGGCCCCGCGCGATCAGCGCCGGCAGGATCACGTCGCTGGGGACCGCGAGGTCGAAGCCGGTGTCCTTGCCCTCGAGCCGGGCGAGCAGCTCGTCGTTGCTGCTGTAGTTCCACGGGACCTCGACCGTGCACCCCGCCGCCTTCTCGAAGTCGGCGATCACGTCGTCGGGCATGTAGTTCGTCCAGATCGTCATCCGCAGCACCGGCGCCGCGGCCTCGGTGCGGGCCGGGGCGGCGCACAGCGCGAGCGCGAGGACGGCGAGGACGCGGACGAGGCGCGAGGTCGGGGCGGCCATCGGGGGGCTCCGGGGACGGCGCGCCATCCTACGGCCCCGCCTCCCCTGCGCGGCGCGGTCCGGGCGGGCCGCGGGACCCGTGCCGGCCCGGGGACGCCGTCGCCCGACGCCGTGCGGTAGCCTCGGCGGCGTGGACCTCGAGCGTGACCCCGACGTGTGGGTGTTCCGGGCCGGCCCGGGCGAGCCCGCCAACGCCGCGGGCGGCGACCTCCGCGACCTCGGGGACGAGGTCGCGGCGCCGCTCCCGCCGTCGCGCTGGCACCGGGCGCTCGAAGACGCGCTCGCGTCGCCGACCGCCGTCCCGCGCCACCTCGTCGTCGACGTGTCGGCGATGCACGCGCTGACGGTCGAGGACCTCGGGTTCCTCGTCCGCGTCGGCGACCGCCTCGCCGCGCGCGGGGCCCGCACGTCCCTCGTGGGGACCCCTCGAGTCGCGCGCCAGGTCGCCGTCCTCGGGCTCGACGCGCGGTGGCCGGTGCACGCGAGCGTGCAGGACGCGCTCCGCGGCTGACCGGCCCACCGCCGCGCCGCCGCCCGTCGGCGCTCGTCAGGCGTAGCCCGCCGATTTCACGAGCCGACGAGGTCGGGGCGGCGGCTTCGGCCCGGGCGTGACGTGGGGGCCCGTCGCGATTCGATGCGCGTCGCCACGCGTCGTCCGCTCCTCGGCGTGGTGCCAGAACACGCCGTCGTCGCGGCCGGCGCGCGCCCGGGCCGAATCCGCGAGCCCCGACGGGGGCCTGACGTGCGTTCGGCGCTCGACGGGCCTCGTCACTCGTGAACTCGGCGGGCTAGGAGCGCTGCGCGGTCCCCGCACGCACCGAGCGCAGCGCGAGGAAGGCGAGCAGGAACGTGGCCGCGAGCGAGAGCGTGGCGAGCGCGTTGAGCAGCGTCGTCGGGCTCTTGGTCACCTTGCCGGCCACCCAGACCGGCAGGGTGGGCTCGATGGGCTTGTGCAGGAAGAACGTCACCATGAAGTCGTCGAAGGAGATCGTGAACGCGAGCAGGCCCGCGGCCACCAGCGCCGGGGTGAGGTGGGGGACCACGACGTGCCACGTCGCGCGCCGCCGCGTCGCGCCGAGGTCGCGCGCCGCCTCGACCAGCGTCGGGTCCAACGTCGCGAGCCGCGCCCGCACGACGACGAGGGCGAACGACGCGGCGATCGTCGTGTGGGCGAGGAGCAGCGAGAGGAAGCCGGGCTCGAGCCCGAGCAGGTGGTACGCCGTCGAGAACGACACGCCGAGCACGACGTCGGGCAGCACGATGGGCAGCGACCAGAGCGCCAGCAGGGCGCCCGAGAGCAGGCGGCCCGCGCGCCGCAGCCCGAGCGCCGTCGCGGCCGAGAGCACCACCGCGAGGCCCGCCGTCGCCGCGGCCAGCCGCAGCGAGAGCAGGATCGGCGCGCGCGCGGCCCGCGCGTCGCGGTCGGCGCCCTCGAGCAGGCGCTCGTACCACGCGGTGGAGGCGCCCTCCCACTGCGCGGCGCGCAGCCCGTGGTTGAACGAGTAGACCGCGAGCACCACGACGGGCACGTAGAGGAAGGCGACCACCGCCCACCCCGCCACCGAGAGCCCGCGGCTACGCACGGGCCACCCGCTTGGCGAGCGCGACGGGGAGCAGCGCGAGCAGCGCGGCCGCCGCGAGCGCGGCGCCCAGCGCCGAGCCCAGCGGCCAGTCGCGCGCCTTCATGAACTGGTCCTGCGTCAGCTGGCCGACCATGTACGTGTCGTCGCCGCCGAGCAGGGCCGGCGTCACGAACGCCGCGAGGCTGGGGACGAACACGAGCATCGCGCCGGCCACGGTGCCCGCCAGCGTCAGCGGGAACGCCACGGAGACGAAGGTGCGCACGGGGCCCGCGCCGAGGTCGCGCGCCGCGTGCAGCAGGTCGCGGTCGAGGCGCTCGACGGCGACGTAGATCGGCAGCACGGCGAAGGGGAGGTAGCCGTAGACGAGCCCGACGACGACCGCGCCCTCGGTGTTGAGGAAGGACACGGGGCCCGCGCCGAGCAGCCCGAGCAGCTCGTTCACGGGGCCCTCGGTGCGCAGCAGGATCTTCCAGGCGTACGTGCGGAGCAGGAACGACGTCCACGACGGCACGACGACGAGCAGGAGCAGCAGCGCGCGGCGACGGAGCGGGGCCCGCGCGATCCACCACGCCGTCGGCGTCGCGAGCAGGACGCAGAGCAGCGTCGCGACGCCCGCGATGCGCGCGGAGCGCCACGCGGTGCGCGAGACGAGCTCGCCGCGCGAGGCGATCCACGACCACGCCTGCAGCGAGCCGTCGTGCTGCACGCCGCCCGAGGGCGGCCTCGAGCCCGTGCTCGTGACCACCATCACCACGAGCGGGAGCAGCAGGAGCAGCGCCGCCCACGCGACGGGGAGCGCCAACGTCGCGGCCTTCGACACGGGCCCCGCGCGCTCGGTGGGCGGCGGGCTCACGCGGGCTCCGGCGGCAGCAGCCACACGTCCTCGGGGTCCACGTGCAGCGTCACGCGCGCGCCCTTCGCGGGGGGGGCGCCGTCGGCGGCGACGCCCTGCACGAGCGCGCCGGCGCCGCCGACGCGCACCGACACGCGGGTCGTCGCGCCGAGGAACACGACGTCCTCGACGAGGCCGGAGAGGTCGCCGGCGGGCGCGCCCGCGCGCTCGGGCTGGACGAGCACGCGCTCCTCGCGGACGGCGGCGAAGGCCGCGCCCGGGCGCGGCTCGGCGGTCTCGAGCACGAGGCCGCCCTCGGTGCGGAACCGGCGTCCGTCGGGCTCGGGGCGGCCCGGCAGCAGGTTGCCCACGCCGAGGAAGGCCGCGACGAAGCGGCTCGCCGGGCGGCGGTACACGTCGCGCGGGGCGCCCTGCTGCGCGACGAGGCCGCGGTGGAGCACGGCCACGCGGTCGGCGAGGCGGAACGCCTCCTCCTGGTCGTGGGTGACGTGGAGGAACGTGAGCCCGACGCGGTGCTGCAGGTCGCGCAGCTCGTCCTGCATCGCGCGCCGCAGCTGGAGGTCGAGCGCGCCCAGCGGCTCGTCGAGCAGCACGATCGCCGGGCGCGGCACCAGCGCGCGCGCGAGCGCGACGCGCTGCTTCTCGCCGCCCGACAGCGTCGCGACCGGGCGCCGGCCGTACCCGTCGAGGCGCACCATCGCGAGCGCCTCGGCGGCGCGCGCGCGCCGCTCGCGGCGGCCGGTGCCACGCATGCGCAGCGGGAACGCGACGTTGTCCTCGACGCACAGGTGGGGGAACAGCGCGTAGTGCTGGAACACCGTGTGGACGGGGCGCTGCTCGGGCGGGTCGGCGGTCACGTCGCGCCCGCCGATCACGACGCGTCCGGCGTCGGGCGACTCGTGGCCGCCCACGATGCGCAGCAGCGTGGACTTGCCGCACCCCGACGGCCCGACGAGCGCGTAGAACGACCCCTTCTCGACGACGAGGTCCACGCCGCCGAGCGCGGGGACGCCCGCGAAGGCCTTCCGGATGCCCGTCGCCTCGAGGTCGAAGCTCACGGGCGGCAGAGCCTACGGACCCGGGGGTCGGGGTCAAGCACGCCGGAATCGGTCCGGCGAGACCGCGGCGAGCGACGGGTCCACGTCGCCCAAGGCCGCGCGCGCGGCCAGCTCGCCCGTCCACTCGCACAGCAGGATGCCGTTGCGGAAGTGGCCGGTCGCCAGCACGAGCCCCGGGCTTCCGCCGACCGGGCCGATGGCGGGGAGCAGGTCGGGCAGCCGCGGGCGGAACCCTGCCCACGCTTCGGTCCGGGGCAGGCCCTCGACCTCGGGCACGAGGCCCGCCGCGGTGGCCTGCAGGCGGCGCAGCACGTCCGGGTCGAGGTGGCGGTCGAGCCCGACCTCCTCGGCCGTCGTCCCGATCACGATCCCGTGGCCGTCCTGCGGCACGAGGTAGGCGGGGCCGCGCTTGACGATGCGCCCGAGGAACCCGTCGGGGGCGGCGACGCGCACCATCTGCCCCTTCACGGGGACGAGGGGCAGCGTGACCCCGGTGGCGGCCGTCAGGTCGCTCGACCACACGCCCGCCGCCACCACGACGGCGTCGGCCTCGACGTCACCCGCCGCGGTGCGGACGCCGACGACCCGCTCGCCGCGACGGAGCAGGCCGAGCGCCGCGGTTCCGCGTCGCGTCTCGACGAGCTCGCGTCGGCACGCGGTCTCGAGCGCGCGCCAGAGGGCGCGGTTGTCCAGCCGCGCCTCGGGGACGTGCAGCGCGGCGCGCACCGCGGGCCCGACCCGCCGCTCGACGCGGCGCGCCTCGTCGCCCGAGAGCATCCGCGAGTCGAGCCCGGCGCTGCGGTGGAACTCGCCCCGGGCCTCGAGCGGGGCCACCTCCCCCTCGTCGAGCGCCACGAGGAGGGTGCCCGTCGTCCGGAACGCGAGCGGGACGTGGGTGGTCCTCTCGAGCTCGGCCACCACCCCCGGCCAGCGCTGCATCGCGGCGTGGGCGAGGCGGAACAGCGGCCCGTCGGCGGCGCTCTCGCTGCCGATGCCGAGGATCCCGCCGGCGGCCCAGGACGCCTCGCGGGCGTCGGGGCTGGCGTCGAGCACCACCACGGCCGCGCCGCGGCGGGCGAGCGCCCGGGCGGTGGCGAGGCCGATCACGCCGGCCCCGACGACGACGACGCGCGTTCCCATGGCGCCGTTCTACGCCGTGAGCCCGCGGCGCTGAGGAAAGACGAGGCCGAGCGTGCGCCGCCCGGCGGGCGGGATCCGGGCGGGACGCGGGGCCGCCTCCCGGGCGCGCGGTGCGCCGTCCTTGATCGGGCCTTGATGGACGCCCATCGGCTCCCTTACACTCCCCCCCGGTTGGGCACCTCCTCTCGCGGTCCGCGAGAGGGCCCCCCGGGAGGACCGTCGATGCGTACGTCGATGGCCGTCTTCGCCTGCGTCCTCGCAGCAGGCATCGCGACGGCCGGTTCCGTGTTCGGCGACGAGGGCAGTGACCTGCGCGGCGAGCTCGACGCGCTCAAGCGCAAGGTCGCGGAGCAGGAGCGCGCGCTGCGCGCGATGGAAGGCAAGTCGCAGACGAGCGACGAGGTCGAGGCGGCGGTGGCCCGCTACCTCGCGCAGACCCCGGACGCCAAGTTCGTCGGCGGCGCCGACGGCGGCAAGGCCGGCTTCCCGCTGGGCAAGAAGCCCTTCATCTCCGAGGGCCCCAACAAGCTCGAGATCGGCGCGCGCTGGCAGGTCCGCTACGAGGCGTTCCTGTACTCGAACGACGCGGTCGGGGTGGTCGGCGACGGCGCGACGCCCGAGAACTTCACGGTCACCGACGCCGCGCCGCGCGACCGCTCGGGCTTCGAGCTCGAGCGCCTGCTGCTCGACTTCGGCGGCACGATCTTCTGCCCCGACATCTCCTACCTGATGCAGTTCGACTTCGACACCGACAGCGGGTCGGGCATCCAGAAGCGCTTCGCCTACCTCGACTGGAAGTACTCGGGCGAGCACCACCTCCGCGCCGGCGCCGACCGCGCCCCGTACGGCTACGAGCCCAACAACTCGTCGGGCGCGCTGGCCTTCGTGGACCGCAGCATCGTCGGCACGGCCTTCGACATCGGCTGGCACACCGGCGTGACGGCGTGGGGCTACTTCGGCCCCTGCGACTGCCCCAAGCAGTTCCTCTACAAGGTCCAGCTGTCCAACGGCGAGGGCCGCATCGACCAGGAGGGCGGCTCCTCCGCCGGCTCGGTGTTCAACCGCGACGCGCGCGACACCTACTCCGACCAGCCGATGATCTCCGGCATGCTCGAGTGGGTCATCACCTGCGACGAGTTCAAGTGGGACGAGGTGGACCACCGCGACTGCGACAAGCGGTGCCAGCTCCAGGCGGCGGTGGGCGTCTCGGGCTACTACGAGAACGACGACGACACCCAGCACAACGGCTGGGGCAACCTGACCCTGCGCTCCACCGGCCGCGCGGAGCGCACGGGCCTCAACGCGTGGTTCCGCGCCGCGTGGCAGGGATGGACCTTCCTCGCCGAGGGCTTCCAGCGCTCGATCGACTACACGAGCGGCGCGCCCGAGCAGACCGACGTGGGCCTGCACGGGCTGCTCCACTACCGCTTCGCCGACTCGAACTGGGGCCTCGGCGTGCGCGCCGGCGTGATCTGGATCGACGACGACTACACGAGCCTCGCGATCGGCCAGAACGCGCCCGTCGAGTTCGCGGACACGATCTCGGAGTTCGGCGTCGTCGTGAACTACTTCTTCTGGAACCACAACAACAAGCTCACGGCCGACGTGAACTGGGTCCAGGACAACTCCGGCGTGAACACCACGACGCAGGGGTACATGTGGGGGACGAGCCGCGGCGTCGTCATCGAGGACGGCGTGATGCTCCGCGTGCAGTGGCAGGTCATGTTCTAGGAGCGACGCCCATGAAGACCCTGAGCCGCCTCCTCCTCTCCTGCACGGCGCTCGCCCTCGTGGGCGCCCTCTCCGGCTGCTGCTCGGACTGCGAGAAGCCGCCGCCCTGCTGCCCCAAGGCGAAGGCGCCCGACGCGGCGCCCGCGCCCGCGCCGACTCCCGCCCCGGCGAAGTAGCGGCACGATCCGCGTCCGCGGCCGCCTCCGCGCGGCCGCGGACGCTCGCTCGTCAGGCTCGCCGGTCGAGCACGGCGCGCACCCGTCGGGCGAGCTCGGCCGGCGTGAAGGGCTTGGGCAGGAGGTCCTCGGCCGACGGGACCGCCGCCCCGCCCTGCGCCGTGTCGTGGAAGCCCGACACGAAGAGCACGCGCGTCGTCGGGCGGATCGCCTGCACGCGACGCGCGACCTCGGGGCCCGACATCCCGGGCATCACCACGTCGGCGACGAGCAGGTGGATCGGCCCCGCGTGGTCGCGGGCGACCTGCACCGCCGTGGCGGGCGCGTCCGCCGAGAGCACGCGGTAGCCCGCGTCCTCGAGCGCGCGCGAGAGCACGTCGCGGACGGGCTCGTCGTCGTCCACCACGAGCACCGTCTCGTCGCCGCGCGGCACGCGCGCGGGCGGCGGGCGCGGGGCCGCGGGCTCGGCGCCGGCCGTGGCGCGCGGGAGCCGGACGCGGAACGTCGAGCCCCGGCCCGGGACGCTCTCGACGTCGATGCGCCCGCCCGCCCGCTCGACGATCCCGTAGCAGATCGCGAGCCCGAGCCCGCTCCCGCCCGAGGGCGACTTCGTGGTGAAGAACGGCTCGAAGACGCGCGGGAGCACGTCGGCCGGGATGCCGACCCCCTGGTCCTCGACGACGAGCTCGACCCACGGGCGGGGCGTCGCCTCGGGCGGCGTGGCGGCGGTCGCGACCGCCTCGAGGCCGCGCAGTGCGACGCGCACGGGCCCGCCGGCGGGCATCGCGTCGCGCGCGTTGACGACGAGGTTGACCACGACCTGCTCGAGCTGCGCGGGGTCGATCTCGACCGGCAGCGGGGCCGGTGCGCGGCGCAGGTCGAGGGTCACGGCGCCGCCGAGCAGCCGCGCCAGCATCGGCTCGAGCCCCGCGGTCAGCGCGTCGAGGTCCACGACCTGCGGGCGCGTCCGGTCGCGCCGCGCGAAGGTCAGGAGCTGGCGCGTCAGCGCCGTGGCGCGGTCGGCCGCCTCGCGGATCGGGCCGGTGTCGCGGCGCAGCGGGCTCCCCTCGGGCAGCCTCGCCTCGAGCAGCTGCGTGTAGCCGAGGATCGCCGTGAGGAGGTTGTTGAAGTCGTGCGCGACGCCGCCGGCCAGCCGGCCGACGGCCTCCATCTTCTGCGCCTGGACGAGCGCGGCCTCCATGCGCTTGCGCTCGGTCACGTCGGTGGAGACGCCGAGCACGCACGGCTCGCCCCCGTCGTGGAACGTGAAGGGGATCTTGATCGTGTCGAGCACGCGCGTGCGGCCCGTCGCGTCGGTGAGCACCTCCTCGCGGATCGTCTTCGGGCGGCCGCTGCGGATCACCTCGAGGTCGTCGTTGCGGAAGTGGCGGACCTCCTCCTCGGTCGCGGTGAAGTCGGCGTCGCGACGCCCGTGCAGCCCCTCGACCGTGGTCCCGTAGGCGCGCGCCACCGCCTCGTTGACGAGGACGAAGCGGCCCTCGGTGTCCTTGGCGAAGATGAACTGGGGGACGAGGTCCACGATGCGCCGCAGCCGCCGCTCGCCCTCGCGCACCGCGGCCTCCGCGGCGCGCCGGGGCGACAGGTCCTCCACGACCGCGACGAGGACGCGCCCCGTCCCGCCGGCGACCACCGCCAACGAGACGGCGCCCGCCAGCTCGCGGCCCTCGCGGTGGAGCAGCGGCGACTCGAAGCGCCGCGTCTGCCCGAGCGCGTCGGCGCGGCCGACGAAGGCGAGGATCCGCGCCCGCGCCGGCTCCCGGACGTGGGCGGGCGCGAGCAGGTCGAGGCCGTCGCGGCCCGTCGCCTCGGCGGCGGTCCACCCGAACAGCGCGTGCGCCGCGTGGTTCCACGCGACCACGCGCGCGGCGGCGTCGAGCACGAGCGTCGCGGCGGGCAGCGCGTCGAGGAGCGCGGGGGTGGGCACGAGCGCGGCCGGCGCGGCGCCGACCGCCGGCGCACCTGCGTGACCCCGCTCGACCCGTTCGTCGGTCACGGCCGTCGCTCCGTCGTCGCCGCCGCGAGGGGCGGCGACGCCCCCCGCTACTTCGTCGGCGTCGTGCCCTCGACGCGCTCCCGCAGCGCCTTGACGAGGCCGCGCAGCTCGGCCACCTCCGCGCGGAGCCTGTCCACCTCGCGGCGCAGCGCGTCGCCGCCCGCCTGGGCGGCGTCCTTCGCCTTGCGCGCCGCCGGGTCGGCCGCGGCGCGCGCGGCCTCGGCCAGCTGCGCCGCCGCGCGCTGCACCTCGGCCGCCTCGTCGGCAGCCCGCTTGGCGGCGGTGAGCAGCTCCTGCGCGGCGGCCTCCTTGCCGTCGGCCCAGAGGTCGGCCGCCTTCGCCTCGGCATCCTTGCGCTTCTGCTGCAGCTCGACGAGGCGGCGCTCGAGCTCCTTCTGCTTGCGCGCCAGCGGCTCGCGGTCGGCCCCGGCCTCGACCTTCGCGCGCAGCGACGCGGCGAGGGCCTCGGCCTCCTTCCACAGCGCGGCCGCCTCCTGGATCCGCTTCTCGGCGTCCTCGGGCTTGCCCGCGTCGCGGAGGCGGTGGGCCTCCTTCTCGACGTCGGCACTGCGCGCGCGCAGCTCCTCGACGCGGCGCTCGGCCTCGCCCCGCGCTTCGCGCGCGAAGAGCTCGGCCCGCAGCCGCCACGACTCGGCGATCGTCTTGGCGCCCTCGACGCGCTTGCCCGCCTCGAGCAGCGCCTTGCCCTCGCGTTCGAGCCGCTCGGCCCGCGCGCCGAGGCCCTCCTCGCCCTCGCCGGCCCGCACCGACGGAGCCGACCACGATGTCGCGACGACGATCGCGACCCCGAGCGCCGCGCAGAGACGAAACGCCATGGCGATCTCCCGGGGAGTCGTCCGAGGGGCTCCCGGTGTGCGAGTCTAGCCCCCCGACCACGGCAGCCGCGAGCGGGGCCGTGGCCGACCGGGGGGACGTCGGGCGCACGACGGGTCACCCGTCGCGGGCGTCCCGGGCCCCGGCCACCGCGCTACCTTGGGGCACGTCCCCGCCGTCGAGGTCTCGTGCGTCGTCTCGCGTCCCTCGTCCTCCCGGCCGTCGCGCTCGCGTGCGTCCTGCCCGCGCGCGCCGACGGGCCGCCCGTCGCGCCGCCGCGGCCGGAGCCCGCGGCGACGCCGCGCGCCGCGCTCGAGGCGGCGCTGACGCCCGACCTGCGCGGCGAGCTCGCCTTCCTCGAGCACCTCGGGTGGCAGCTCGTCGAGGACCCGTCGGTGCAGGACGTCACGGTCGTCGAGGGCCGGCCGGGGTTCCGCGCGTCGATCGACGAGGCGCGCGCCGCGGGCGACCTGCGGATCCGCGTGCCGGCGGGCCGCGGGGCCGCCGTCGCGCCCGCGCTCGCGCGCGTGCTCCCCGCCACGGCCGACGGCGTCGGGAGCCGCGTGGCGTGGCAGCAGCGGCTGCGCCCCGCCGCCGAGGCCGTCGGGCGTCGCCTGGGCGCCGCCGCGGACGCGGGCGTCTACAAGTTCCCCCGCCTGCTCGGCATCACGTCGCCGCTGTTCATGTTCAGCCCGCCGGGGACGTCGTGGGTGGAGCGGGGCGAGGGCGTGTGGGTCCCGCGCGGGTCGTCGGCCGCCGCGCTGCTCGACTTCGAGTCGAAGCCGTCGCTCGCAGAGTGCCTCGTCGGCCAGACGGTGATGATCCTCACGATGCAGCGCGAGCTGCTCGGCGACGCGGCGTTCGACGAGGCCTACGAGCCCGACGCGGTCGCGCTCGGGCCGCTGCCCGGTTTCCACGCCACCCCGCTGGGCCGCCACCTCGCCGACACCTCGACCTCGCCGTGGCAGGCGCTCGTCGTGCGCTCGAGCGAGGTGGGCACGGCGGACGCGGGCTCGCTCATCGGCCGCTACGGCGCGGCCGCCTTCCACGGGATGACCGGGCTCCTGCGCGACCAGGCCGGCACCGACCGCTGCAACGAGAACATCGTCGTCGTGTCGATCTCGGCCGCCGCGGCGGAGGCGTTCCGCACGCAGGGCTTCGCGCGCATCGGCACGCTCACGCAGGAGTGGCTCGACCTCGCGACGGCCGAGCGGGGCAAGTTCATGACCGCGGCGAAGGCCGCGCCGATCCGCCGGCGCATCGCCGAGATCCGCGCCGACCCCGTGCTCGCGGAGCTGCGCGTCTACATCCACCCCTACGGCATCACGACCGTGCTCGACGTGGCGGAGAAGAAGCTCAAGCGCGACAAGCGCAACCTCGAGCTGTTCCCGTACCTCTCCGGGCGCGACGACGAGCTCTACCAGCGCTACCGCCGCGTCTGGAAGGCGCGCTTCCTGCGCGGCGCGCCCGTGCCGCGCTGACGCACGGCGGCGTGCGGGGCCCGGGGGTCGACGCCGCGACGACGCCGGGTAGCCTCCTGCGTCCCGCGCCGCGCGCGGGCCCGGAGGTCCCATGCGCCGCGTCCTCGCCCCCCTCGCCGTCGCGGTCGTCGCCGCGGCGGCCGCCGGTCCCGCGCGCGCCGACGAGGCCGTGTGGCTGCGCGACCCGCGCATCGCCCCGGACGGGACGCGCATCGCGTTCACGTGGCGCGGCGACGTCTGGACGGTGCCCGTCGCGGGCGGCCGCGCGACGCCGGTGACCGCGCACCCCGCGGTGGACCGCGCGCCCTGCTGGTCGCCCGACTCGAAGTGGATCGCCTTCGCCTCCGACCGCGACGGGCGCCGCGCCGACGTCTACCTCGTCGCCGCCGACGGCGGCGCCGAGCGGCGCCTGACGCGCCACGAGGGCGCCGAGGTGCCCACGGCGTTCACGCCCGACGGGAGCGCGGTGCTCTTCGTCGGCCGCCGCCAGGACGACCCGCGGTCGTCGCAGGGCGGTTGGTGGCCGCAGCTGTGGTCGGTGCCGGTGGGGGGCGGGCGGCCGACGCTCGTGCTCGCCACCCCCGCGGTGAACGCGCACCCGTCGCCGGACGGGACGCGCATCGTCTACGAGGACCTCAAGGCGTGGGAGGACCCGCTGCGCAAGCACCACGTCTCGTCGGCGTCGCGCGACGTGTGGTCCTTCGACCCGGCCACCGACCGCCACGTCGCGCTGACGCGCAGCCACCGCGGCGAGGACCGCGACCCCTCGATCGGGCCCGACGGGCGGCTGTGGTGGATCTCGGAGCGGGGCGGGTCGGCCAACGTCTACGTCGCCGCCGCCACGCCCGACGCGCCCGCCGAGCGCGTCACCGATCACACGGTGCACCCCGTGCGCTCGCTCAGCCTCGCGCGCGACGGCACCCTCGCCTACGCGTGGGACGGCGCGATCTGGACGAAGGCGCCCGGCGCGCCGTCGCGTCGCCTCGTCGTCGAGGCGGCGCCGGCCGCGCGCGAGAACGACGAGTCGTTTCGCACCTACACCGACGAGGCGAGCGAGCTCGCGCCGTCCCCCGACGGCAAGGAGCTCGCGTTCGTCGTCCGCGGCGAGGTGTTCGTCGCCTCCGTCGAGCACGGCACGACCAAGCGCGTCACCGACACGCCCACGATGGAGCGGTCCGTGGCGTGGTCGCCCGACGGCAAGACGCTCTACTACGCGGGCGAGCGCGACGGCTCGTGGAACCTCTACGCCTCGACCGTGGCGAGCGCCGACGAGAAGCGGTTCTCCCGTGCGACCGTCCTGTCCGAGCGGGCCGTCCTCTCGACGGCCGCCGAGGAGTTCCAGCCGGTCCCGTCGCCCGACGGCACCGCGCTCGCCTACGTGCGCGACCGCGACGCCGTGGACGTGCTCGACCTCGCCAGCGGCAAGACGCGCACGGTGCTCCCCGCGTCGCGCAACGCCTCCTACGCGGACGGCGACCTCGACGTCGCCTGGTCGCCCGACGGGCGCTGGCTCGCGTGCACCGCGCTCGAGGAGGGCCGCTACATCGACGGCGTGGTCGTGGTGCGCGTGGCCGACGGCGTCGTCGTGGACGTGTCGCGCAGCGGCTACGGCGAGTCCGACCCGGCGTTCAGCTCCGACGGGCGCATGCTCACCTTCCGCTCCGACCGGTTCGGCCGTCGCAACCACGGCTCGTGGGGGAGCGACGAGGACGTCGTCGGGGTGCTGCTCACGCGCGCCGCGCGCGACCGCTTCCGGCTGACGCCCGAGGAGCACGACGACCTGCTCGACGACGAGGAGGCCGCGGCGGAGGACGCCGAGGGCGACGACGGCGCCGCCCCGGGCGGCGAGCCCGCCGCGCCCAAGGACGGCCACGGCAAGGACGCCCCGGGCGGCGACGGCAAGGACGGCGGCCACGGGGGCAAGAAGGGGAAGGGCGACGGGAAGGGGGCGGGCAAGGCGCAGGACGCCGACGACGAGCCCGCGCCGGAGGTCGAGGTCGAGACCGAGCTGCTCGACGAGCGCACCGTGCGGCTGACGCCGTCGAGCGCGCCGCTCGCGGGGCACGCGGTCTCCGTGGACGGCGAGACCGTGTTCACGCTCGCGCGGCAGGGCGAGACGTGGGGCCTCTTCGCGCACCGGCCGCGGAGCGACTGGAGCGGGCGCGTGGCGTCGCTCGGCGCCGAGGAGCCCCAGCGCCTCGTGCTGTCGGAGGACGGCGACACCGCGTTCGTCCTCGAGGGCGACGGCTCGGTGCGCCGCTTCGACGTGTCCGGGCTCGTGGGCCGCACGCCGCCCGACGACGCCTCGGTGGAGGGCAAGCCCGTCGCGTTCTCGGCCGAGGTGCGCGTCCGCGCGTCGGCGGAGCGCGCGGGCATGTTCGAGCACGTCGTGCGCCAGCTCGAGCGCAAGTTCTACGACCCGAGGCTGCACGGCACGGACTGGCCGGCGCTCGTCGCGCGCTACCGCGAGCTGCTGCGCGGCGTCGGCGACGCCGACGCGTTCGCCGAGCTCCTCTCCGAGCTGCTCGGCGAGCTCAACGCCTCGCACACCGGCGCCCGCCGTCGCAAGGAGGAGGAGGAAGGGGACAACCGCACGGCCTCGCTCGGCCTGCTCTTCGACGTGCGCGCCAAGGGCAGCGGCCTGCGGGTCGCCGAGGTGCTCGCGGGGGGCCCGGCCGACCGCGCGGGGGCGCGGCTCGTGCCCGGCGTCACGGTGACGCACGTGGACGGCCAGGCGCTCGGCACCGACGTCCCGGTCGAGGCGCTGCTCGAGCGCAAGGTGAACGTGCCGGTGCGGGTGCGCGCGGTGCCCGCGGGCGGGGGCGAGGCGTTCGAGGAGGTCGTCAAGGCCGTGTCGCTCGACGCCGAGCGCGAGCTCCTCTACCGGCGCTGGGTCCGCGGGCGCGAGGCGCTGGTCCTCGCGCGCTCGCAGGGGCGGCTCGGCTACGTGCACGTGCGCTCGATGGACGACGAGGGCTTCCGGCGCGTCTTCTCCGACGCGCTCGGCAAGCACGGCGCGCGCGAGGGGCTCGTGGTGGACACGCGCTTCAACGGCGGCGGCTGGCTCCACGACGACCTCGTGGCGTTCCTCTCGGGCAAGGACTACGTCCGCTTCGCCCCGCGCGGGAAGACGCCGGGCGAGCTGGGCGCCGAGCCGGCGCGGCGCTGGTCGCGCCCGTGGGCGCTCGTCGTCAACGAGGCCGATTACTCCGACGCGCACGTGTTCCCGTTCGCGGTGCAGGCGCTGCACCTCGCGCCGGTGGTGGGCGCGCCCGTCGCGGGCACCGGCACCGCGGTGTGGTGGGAGACGCTGCTCGACCCCGAGCTCGTCTTCGGGATCCCGCAGGTCGGGCTGCAGGCGCTCGACGGGAAGTTCCTCGAGAACACCGAGCTCGTCCCCGACGTCGTCGTGCTCGCCGACCCGGGTGCCGTCGCCCAGGGCGAGGACCCTCAGCTCGAGGCGGCGGTCAAGGTCGTCCTCGACGCCGCCGACCGCGCCAAGAAGTGACGCGTCAGGTGCCGTGGCCCGGGGCGAGGTCGCCGCGGGCGTCGCGGACGATCGTGCCGGTGGCGAGCAGGCGGTCGATCGAGGCCTCGACCGCCGCGCGCAGGCGCGGCCCGGTGCGCTCGTAGCCGAGGCGACGCACCGTGGCGGCCACGAGGCCCTCGCGGCTCGCGCCGAACTCGAGCGCGAGCGTGCGCGCCGTCGCCGCCTCCCACTCCTCCGGCGCCACGAGGTCGGGGTCGGTGACGGGGCAGTCCGCGTCGCGACGTCGCACCTCGGGCGAGGTCGCGCCCGCGCGCCAGAGGAAGTCGCCGCGGCGCTCGACGCGCCCGCCCTGCGTCGCGTGGAGCAGCCCCGCGGCGAACGCCTCGCGCGCCCGCGGCGAGGCCCGCGTGCCGAACGAGGCGGCGAGCACCCGCAGCGCCTCCTCGAGGTGCACGGGCCCCTCGCGCTCGACGATCGCCGCCACCCAGCCCGCGACGCGGTCGGGCCGCGCGTTCGTGAGCGCGTCGGGCGCGCCCCACGGGCGCGCGTCGCGGCGCGGGTAGGGGACGAACGCGTCCCCGGTGCCGGGCGGCGGCGTCGCGGCGCGGGAGGCCTCGGGGACGGCGGGGCGGCGGGTCGCGACCCCGTACGGGGCCACGGGCTCCGCCGCCACGGTCGGCGCCGGCGGCGACGGCGGGGCCGCCACGGGCGACGCCGCGGACGCGGGCGCCGGCGACGCCGCCGGCGTCGGCGGCGTGGTCGTGGCGCGCGGCGCGCGGCGGGCCTCGTCGACGAGGGCGACGAGGCGGTCCACGGCGGCCTTCGGGCGGCGGGCCCAGTCGGCCGACCACACGTGCGCGAGGCGCCAGCCCATGCGCGCGAGCACCTCGCCGCGGAGCCGGTCCCGGTCGCGCACCGTCGCGCCCCGGCGCCAGGCGCCGCCGTCGCTCTCGATGCCGAGCAGGAACCGTCGCGGGTCGTCGGGGTCCACCACGCCGAGGTCCACCGTCCACGGGCCCTCGCCGACGCCCGTGTGCACGACGTGCCCGCGCGCGCGCAGCGCGGCGGCGACCGCGGCCTCGAACGGGGCCGCGGCGTCGCGCGCCGCCTCGGTCGCGGCGTCGTCGAAGCCGCCGCGGTCGGCGTAGGCGAGGTAGTCGCGCAGCGCGGCCACGCCGCGGGGCGACGTCGGCTCGACGCGGAGGTCCTCGGCGCGCAGCGACGAGAAGACCTCGCAGCGGGCGCGGGCGCGCGTCACGAGCACGTTCAGCCGGCGCCAGCCGTTCTCCTGGTTGAGGGGGCCGAAGTTCATCGTCAGCCGCCCCGCCTCGTCGCGGCCGTAGCCGACCGACAGGAGGATCACGTCGCGCTCGTCGCCCTGGATCGTCTCGAGGTTCTTGACGAAGAAGGGCTCGTCGCGCCCCTCGTCGAAGAACGCCTCGGCCGGCGAGCCCGGGTCCTCGCGGCGCAGCCGCTCGAGCTCGTCCTCGATCGCGCGCTGCTGCGCGACGCTGAACGCGCCCACGCCGAGCGACGGGCCGCCGCCGCCCTGCGCGAAGGCGCGCGCGTGCGCCATCACCGCCGCGGCGACCGCGCGCGCCTCCTCGGGGTTGCTCTGGCCCGCGCCGCGGCGGTAGGTCGCCGACGGCACCGGGCGGAGGAACACGCCGAGGTCGTGGCGTCCCACCCGCGGGCCCGGGAAGGTGACGAGGCTCGCGTCGTAGAAACGGCGGTTGCTGAACTCGACGAGGCTGGGGTCGCGGCTGCGGTAGTGCCAGCGCAGCGGCGCGCGGTGCGTCGCCGGGAGCCGCACGATCGCGAGCCCGAGCACGCTCTCGAGGTCGGCCGAGGCGACCTCGTCGCGCGCGCCCTCCTCGGCCGCCTCGGTGCGCGCGAAGAACGGCGTCGGCGGCAGCTGGCGCTCGTCGCCGAACAGGACGAGCTGGCGCGCGCGCGCGACGGCGCCGAGTGCGTCCGCGGGCTCGACCTGGCTCGCCTCGTCGAAGACCACGAGGTCGAAGGCGACGGCCCCGGGCGCGAGGTAGTGCGCGACCGAGCCGGGGCTCATGAGGAAGCAGGGCGTGACCGACTGCACGACGTCGCCCGCCCGCTCGAGCAGGCGGCGCAGCGGGAGGTGGCCGCGCTTGAGCCGCATCTGGGCGCGGAGCAGGCCGAGCTTGGTCTCGCGGCTCGCGCCCGCGTCCGCCGCCGGCCGCCGCGACAGGCAGCGCTCGACGACGCGCGCGCGGTTCGCGGCGAGGAACGCGCGGTCGGCCTGCGCGAAGCGGCGCGCGACGTCCTCGACGTCGTCGCCCCGGAACCCGCGCAGCGCCTCGTCGGCCCCCAGCGCGGCTTCGAGCGCGAGGCGGCGGGCCTGCGCCTCGAACGCGACGGCCATCCTCCCGCGCGCCGCGGTGCCGGCCGGCCCCTCCGACCACGCCACGAACGCCGAGAGCCCCAACGCCTCGGCGCGGCGACGGGCCGCGACGTACGCCGCGGCGTCGTGCAGCGCGTCGAGGTCGGAGGCGAGCCCGGCGTGGCGCGCCGCGAGCGCGTCGAGCGCGGCCGCGCGCGCCGGCCCGCCGAACCACGTCGCGTCGTCGGTCTCGAGCAGGCCCGTCCACGCCGTCGTCCACGCGTCGAAGGCCGCCAGCGCCGCCTCGACGGCGTCGGCCTGCGCCGAGAGCGCCGCGCGCCCCGCCTCCGACGCGGCGTCGCGCGCGGCGTCGCGCGACGCCTCGCCGCGTGCGACCAGCGCCCGGGCCGCGCGGGCGGCGTCGAGCCGGCGACGCAGCGTCGCGACGTCGGCGTCCACGCCGGTGAAGGCCGCCCCGACCAGCGGGGCCGCGCCCGCGGCGAGGGCCTCGGCCTCGGCGCGGCGGCGCCCGCTCTCGACGAGGGCCTCGAGCGCGGCCGTCGTGGCCGCGTCGTCGCGCGGCGCGTCGGGCCTCGACGCCGCCACGAGCGCGCGGCGGTCGCGTCGCCACGACGGGCGCAGCCCGCGCAGCCACGAGCCGCCGTGCGCGCGGCGGCGCGCGAGCACGGCGTCCCAGTCGCCCGTCTCCGCGGCCGGCGCGAACACCGTCGTCCACGCCGCGCGCGCGGTGGCCCGCGCCGAAAGCGTCGCGACGAGCCGGCCGGGCGCGTCGTCGGGCGCGTCCCATCGCACGTCGTCCACCGTCGAGGCGTCGAGGCCGGGCGCGGCCGCGAGCAGCGCGCGGGCCGTCGCCGCCGCGGCCGCCGCGTGCGCCCCCGTGGTCGGCGCGGCGACCCCGAGCCGGGCCGCGAGCGCGCGCGCGGTCGCGCGCAGCGCGTCCACGCGCGACGGCAGCGCCGTCAGCGCCTCCTGCACGCGCCGCGCGACGTCGAGGGGGACCTCGGTGCGCCCGACGCCCCGCCACGGGTGCGCGGCGGGGTCGGGCACGCGCTCGCGCCGACGGTCGAGCACCTCCACGGCGTCGCGCGCCGTCGCGAGCGCCGCGGCGTCGTAGGCCGCGGCCCCGTCGAGCGCGACCGCGGCCTCGGGCGCGCCCGCGAGCGCGGCCAGCGCGCGCACGGCCTCGTAGGGCGACAGGCCGAGCGGGCCCGCGGGCGCGTGGAGCGCGCGGTGGACCTCGGCGAGGCGCGCGCGCGTGCGGGCGAGCTCGTCGGCGGTCGCGGGGGAGGCCGCGGGCGCGTCCCGGCGCGGGGCCTCGAGCGCGCGGGCGAGGCGCTCGATCACCGCGCGCTTGCTCGCCTTGCGGCTGTGCAGCTCGAGGAGGAAGTCGCCGAGCCCGGCCGCCTCGAGGCGGCGCCGCACCACGTCGAGGGCCGCGGCCTTCTCCGCCACGAAGAGCACGCGCTTGCCGTCGGCGAGCGCCTCCGCGACGAGGTTGGTGATCGTCTGCGACTTCCCGGTGCCGGGCGGCCCGTCCACGACGAGCGTCGAGCCCGCGCGCACGGCGGCGAGCGCGGCGGCCTGGCTCGAGTCCGCGTCCACGACGTGGAAGGAGGCGTCGGGCGCGGTCGCGTCGAGCGAGGCCGGCTCGACCGCCCCGGGGCCGAGGTCGGCGCCGGGCGTCGGGTCGCCGGCCAGCCACCGGACCAGCGGGTGCTCGGCGAGCCCGCGGCCCTCCGGCCACGCGCGCGGGTCGAGGTCGCGCCAGAGCAGCAGCTTGCCGAACGAGAACAGCCCGAGGGTCACGTCGGGCCGGTACGTCCAGCCGGGCACGCTGCGCACGACCGCGGCGGCCGCCGCGAGCCACGCGCCCACGTCGAACCCCTCGGCCTCCGGCTGGAACGGCGGGAGCGTCTCCCGCGTCGTCTGGCGGAGCAGCTCGGCGAGGCACGGGTTGGCGAGCAGCTCGTCGTCGAACAGCGCGATCGTGTGGCGGGTCGCGACCGAGGCGCGCTCGAGCGCGACGGGCACGAACAGCAGCGGGGCGCGCGACCCGACGTCGCCCTCGGCGTCGCGCCACTCGGCGGCGCCGAGCGCGACGTAGAGCACGTTGCAGCCCTGCTCCTCGAGGTGCGCGCGGGCCTCGCGCGCGAGGTGGAGCAGCCGCGCCTCGAGGGCCTTGCCGTCGAGGGCCGTCTGGAGGCGGCGGTCGCGGTGGCGCGCGGCGACGGGGCCCTCCGCGACCGGCGGGAGGTCGAGGTCGGCGTCCGGGGGCGCCGGCGCGGGGCCCGTGGCGGCCGCCGGGGCGTCGGTCGTCGGCGTGCCGGCCGCCGCGTCCGCGGCCGTCGCCGCGGCGCGCTCGAGCGTCGGTCGCAGCTCGGGCGGGGCCTCCTCGACGGGGAGGAAGGTGAGCGCGCGCTCCTCGTCGACGAGGAGGCGCCAGACCTCCTCGGGACGCTCGTCGACGAGGCGCAGCGTCGCGCGGCCGCCGTCGCGGACGTTGAGCAGGCGGTTGCGCCGCGTCAGGTCGAGCAGCCGGCGGCGCAGGTCCTCGAGGGTCTCGGGGAGGCTCACGTCCGACGACGCTACCAGCCGGGCGGGCCGCTCGCCGCGCGGTGCCCGGCACCGCGGCGCCCGACGGTCACCGGACGGCGGGGAGAGGGGGCGTCGTCGGCCACGACGACGCCCGGCACGCGCCCCAGGTCACGGCACCGAGCGCGCCGAGCGCGAGCGGCACGTCCCACCAGGTGAGCGGCCCCGCGGCGGTCGCGGCCGACGGCGCGATCGCGAGGTGCAGGTCGAGGAGTCGCGCCGCCACCACCACCGTCGCCACCAGACGCACCCGCGCCGCCGAGCGCTTGCCGGCGCGCGAGAGGAGCGCCGCGAACGGGATCGCGAAGCCCAGGAGCACGACCGTCACGGTGAGCGGCTCGAACACGCCGTCGTGGCGCGCGACGAAGTAGCCCGTCTCCTCGGGCAGGTTCGCGTACCAGACCAGCATCCACTGGCAGAACCAGAGGTAGCCCCAGAGGAACGAGGTCGCGAACACGAGCTTGCCGAGGTCGTGGACCTCCTCCTCGCCGAACGCCGCCCGGCCCGCGCGCCGGGCGGCGAGCGCGAGCAGCGCGAGGCCGGCCGCCGCGGCCGACAGGACGCCCGACAGGTGGTAGAGCGCGTACAGCGTCGAGTACCAGTGCGTCTCGAGGCTCATCAGCCAGTCGAATGCGAAGAGCGAGAACGTCGGGCCGAGGAGCACGAGGAACCACGCCGCCGGGCGCACGGTCGCGCGCCGTGCCGACGCGTCGCCGTCGAGCGCCGCCGCGGAGCGTCGGACCACGACTCCGGCGATCCACGTCCAGAACGCGACCAGCGCGAGCCCTCGCCCCAGGACGAAGGGGAGGCTCATCCAGTCCGAGCGGGCCGACAGGTGGGGGTCGGCCGCGCTCCGCGCGCCGTCGGCCCACGGGTAGAGCGACGGCGCGACGACGGCCACCGCCGCGAGCCCGAGCGCCCCCCAGGGGAGCAGCGACGCGAGCGCGTGCGCCGAGCGGAGCAGGCGGTCGCCCCAGCGCGCGCCGCACACGTGGTAGAGGGCGGTCGCGGTCGCCCCGGCGAGCCCGGCCCACACGACCACGGTGGTCGCGAGCAGGACGCCGCGCGCCGCGCGCGAGGGCTCGACGACGAGCCCGACCGTCAGGGCGGCGAGCCCGAGCGCCACGAGGGCGCGCGGGCCCAACGGCGTGCGTGCGGGGGAGGGGTTCACGGGACCTCCATCAGGGACCGCACGTGGGCGACGACGGCCCACCGGTCGGCGGGTGCGACCTGGGCCGCCACCGACGGCATGTTCCGTCGGCCGTGGACGACCGCGTGCCAGATCTCGCCGTCCTTGAGCGCCCTCGAATCGGGACGTCGCAGCGTGGGCGGGGGCGGGAAGCCCTTCTTCGTGACCGGGGCGTCCCCGAGCCCCGCCGCGCCGTGGCACGCCGCGCACACGTTCGCCCACACGACGGCGCCGCGCGCGCGCAGCGCCGCCGACGGCGGCGGCGCCGTGAGCTCGCGCCCCGCGCGCGCGGCCTCCTCGAGGCTCGCGCCGAACACGTCGAGGTCGTCGTCGCGCGCCACGGCGCCGTCGGGGCGCGCGGCGGGGAGCGCGCGCAGCGGGAGGTCGGTGCGCACGTCGCCCGCGCGCAGCGCGCGCGAACGCACCATGTCGGTGGGGAGCACCTCGAGCACCGTCCGGCGCGGGTCGCGCTGGAGCGCGACCGCGGTGCCGGCGAGGACCGCGAGGACGAGACCGACGGCGGCGGTGCGGCGGACGGTCTTCGGGTTCACGGACGGTCCTCCAGGAGGCGCTCCTCGACGGCGACGGCGCCGTGCTCGGCGACCAGCTCCGCGGCGAGCGCCGGGCCGTCGAAGCGGGCGTTGGTGGCGGCGAGCACCGCGACGAGGCGGTCGTCGAGGCTCCCCGCGGCGGCGGCGACGTCCGGGGGGCGAGGGCTGCGGCGCAGCGACAGCAGGAACGCCGCCACCACGGAGACGCCGGCGAAGAGCACGGCGAGCTCGAACGCGACCGGCACGAAGGCCGGCATCGAGTTGAGCGGACGGCCGCCGACGTTGGCGGGCCAGTCGAACACCGACGTCCACACCTGGAGCGCGATCCCGCCCGCGAGCCCGGCGAGCCCGGCGACGAGCCCGACGCGGTTGAGCCGGGACGGGCGCACGGCGAGCGCCTCGGGGAGCCCGTGCACCGGGTAGGGCGCGAACACCTCGACCACCTCGAAGCCGCGCGCCGGGCCCTGCCGCACCGCGGCGAGGAGCCCGACCTCGTCGGCGAACGAGACGACCATCCCGCGGCGCGTCACGACGCACCTCCGGTCCCGTGCGCACCGCCCTGCTCGTGGACGAGCGTCGCCTTCACCTCGGCCATGGCGACGACCGGCACGAAGCGGCAGAAGAGGAGGAAGAGCGTGAAGAAGAGCCCGAACGACCCGAGGAAGAGCCCGACCTCGGGCAGCGTCGGCGCGTAGTCGGCCCAGGACGACGGGAGGTAGTCGCGGTGGAGCGACGTCACGATGATGACGAAACGCTCGAACCACATCCCCACGTTGACGAGCAGCGACAGCACGAAGACCACGAGCAGGTTCGCGCGGACCCGCTTCGACCAGAGCAGCTGCGGGACGAGGACGTTGCAGCCGACCATGATCGCGTAGGCCCAGCCGAACGGGCCGAAGGCGCGGTTGAGGAAGGCGAACTGCTCGTAGGGGTTGCCCGACCACCACGCGACGAACAGCTCGGTGGCGTAGGCGAGCCCGACGATGCAGGCCATCGACAGCAGGACCTTGCACATCCGGTCCACGTGGCCCTTCGTGATGAAGGCCTCGAGCCCCATCGCCTTGCGCGCGACGAGGAGCAACGTGAGCACCATCCCGAAGCCCGAGAACACCGCGCCGGCGACGAAGTAGGGGGGGAAGATCGTGGCGTGCCAGCCCGGGATCACCGACGTGGCGAAGTCGAACGACACGACGGAGTGCACGGAGAGCACGAGAGGCGTCGCGAGCCCTGCGAGCAGCAGCGAGAGCGCCTCGTGCCGCTGCCACTGCTTCGTGGTGCCGCGCCAGCCGAGCGAGAGCGCCCCGTAGAGCGAGCGGGGGAGGCGCCCCTTGGCCCGGTCCCGCAGCGTCGCGAAGTCGGGGAGCAGCCCGCTGAACCAGAACAGCGCGCTGATCGTGAGGTACGTGCCGATCGCGAACACGTCCCAGAGCAGCGGGGAGCGGAAGTTCGGCCACAGCGAGCCGCGCGTGTTCGGGTAGGGGAAGACCCAGTAGGCGAACCACGGCCGGCCCATGTGGAGCAGCGGGAACAGCCCCGCGCAGCACACCGCGAAGATCGTCATCGCCTCCGCCGCGCGGTTGATCGACGTGCGCCAGCGCTGGCGGAAGAGCAGGAGGATCGCGGAGATCAGCGTCCCGGCGTGGCCGATGCCGACCCAGAACACGAAGTTGGTGATGTCGAAGGCCCAGCCGACCGTCTTGTTGAGCCCCCACACGCCGATGCCGGTCGCGAGGAGGTGCCAGACGCTCGCGGCGCCCACGCCGAGCAGCACGAGCGAGACCGCGAGGCCCGCGTACCAGACGGGGCGGGGGCGCCGCTCGAGCGGCGAGACGACCGTCGCCGTCACGTCGGCGAGCGACTTGCGTCCCTCGACGAGGGGCGGCCCGTCGTCGGCCGGGCCGTGGCCCCGGTCGTGCCCGGGCCCGTGCGCGGGCGACGCGGGGCGCGCGGCCGTCCCGACCGCGAGGCTAGCCATGGTGGGGGCCCTCCTTCGGCGCTCCGTCGAGCGGCCGCTCGCGCACCTTGACGAGGTACGACACCGCCGGGTCCACGTTGAGCTCCTCGAGCACGCGGTAGCGCCGCGGGTCCTTCGCCGCCCTCGCCGCCGCGCTCGTCGCGTCGGTCACGTCGCCGAAGACGAGCGCGCCGGCGGGACAGGACTGCTGGCAGGCCGTCCGGACGTCGCCGTCGGCGAGCGCGCGGCCCTCGCGGCGCGCCTCGGCCCTGGCCTCCGAGACGCGCTGGACGCAGAAGGAGCACTTCTCCATCACGCCGCGCTCGCGCACGGTCACGTCCGGGTTGAGGACGAGGTCGGCCCAGGTGTCGTGCGACCCGTAGCCGAACCAGTTGAAGCGGCGCACCTTGTACGGGCAGTTGTTGGCGCAGTAGCGGGTCCCGACGCAGCGGTTGTAGGTCTGCTCGTTGCGCCCGTCCTCGGAGTGGCTCGTCGCGAGCACCGGGCAGACGACCTCGCACGGCGCGTTGCCGCAGTGCTGGCAGGGCAGCGGCTGGTGCACCACCTCCACCTCGCCCGGGGCGCCCTCGACGTCGGCGAAGTAGCGGTCCACGCGCAGCCACGCCATGTCGCGGCCGCGGGCGACCTCGTCCCGACCGACGACCGGGACGTTGTTCTCGGCCTGGCACGCGACGACGCACGCCGAGCAGCCGGTGCACTTCGTCAGGTCCACGACGAGGCCCCAGCGGGGCCCCGCGGCGCGCAGCCCCTCCCACAGCCCCGGGCCGTGGTGCGCGGCCGGGTTGCCGGCCCGCGGATCGGCCTTCCACGCGGCGAGCGTCGTCTCCCGCACCGGGTCACGGCGCTCGCCGCCGTGCGGCGCCGTCGCGGTCGGCATCGTCAGCGACGACCACGTCTGCGTGCGCGCCACGACGTCGGTCGCGCCCGTGCGCTCGACGCGCACCTCGGCGCCCGACGGGCGCGCGAGCCCGCCGACGAGCGCGAGGAACGCGGAGGCGTCCGTGCCCACCCGGCCGTCGCGGCCCGTCGTGGGCCTGGCCTCGAGCCAGCGGGGCCCCACGCGCTCGAAGCGCTCGGTGCCGAGCCGGCCGTGGCCGAGCGCGACGCCCACCGTCCCTCGGGCCGTCCCGGGGACGACGACCGCGGGCAGCTCGATCGCGGTCCCGTCGTCGCCCGACAGCCGGAGCACGTCGCCGTCCTTCGCGCTGAGCGCCGCCGCGGTCTCGGGGGCGATGCACGCGGCGTTGCCCCACGTCTGCTTCGTGACCGGGTCGGGGAGCTCCTGAAGCCACGGGTTCCACGCGTGGCGCCCGTCGAGCAGCGCGACCGACGGGAACAGCGCGACGACGAGGCGCCCCGCCGCGGGCGGCTTCGCTCGGGGGGCCGTCGCCGGCACGGCGTCGCCCCGCAGGACCGGCGCGGCGGGCGCGGCCGGCGCGGTCTCGACGAACCCGTCGCGCAGCGCGCGTCGGAAGGCCCGACCGGGGCTCGCGTCGGCGGCCTGCTTCGGCGCGACCTCGCGCTCGAAGTGGGCGCGGACGAGGTCGAGGTCCGGCTCGGGGGCGCCCGTCCAAGCGGCGACGCACGCCCGCAGCGTGCGCGCCCGGACGAGCGGCTGCACCGTCGGTTGCGAGAGGGAGACCACGCCCGCGACGGGCTCCGCGTCGTCGAACGCCTCGAGGAAGTGGGGCGCGGGGACCGCGACCGTGGCGAGCGCCACCGTCTCGTCGGGGCGCTCCGCGACGACGACGCGGACGGGGACCTTCGCGGCGGCGGCGGCGAACCGCCGGCCGGCGGGGAGCTCGACCACCGGGTTGACGCCCGCGACGACGAGCGTGGCGACCTTGCCGGCGTCGAGCTCGTCGAGCAGCGCGGCCCAGGCGGCGTCGTCGCCGCGCCGCTGCAGCGAAGGCGCGGCGAGATCGAGCACGCCGCCGTAGGCGCCGAGGCGCTCGTTGGCGAGCAGGACGAGCCGCTGCACGTCGAGGTCGTTGGTGCCGCACAGGAGCACAGAGCGTCCCTTGTGCTCGACGAGCCGGCGGACCGAGTCCTCGACGAAGTCCTCCGCGACCGGGCACGGGTCGGCGGGCGAAGGGGCGGCGCCGCCGGTCCGCTGCGCGACCCGGTGGACGAGGTGCGCGACGAGCGCGGGCACGTTGCCCGGCGACACGCGCACGCGCCGGTCGGCGTTGCTGCCCGACAGCGTCAGCACGCTCTCGGCCTGCCCGTGCCACGACAGGCGCGGCGTGGGGGCGCCGAGGTCGCGCGCCGCAGCCCAGCCGCGCGTGTGCTCGACCGGCGAGACCCACGTGCCGAGGACGTCGCAGTCCACCGCGAGGACGGCTTCGGCGCGCTCGAGCCGCACGCGCGGGAGCGCGCGCACGCCGAAGGCCGCCTCGTGGGCCGCGAGGGCCGCCGAGGCGGAGAGCGGGTCCACCTCGACGTGCCGGCCGTCGGGGACGCCGGCGAGCCACCGCGCGACGGCCGCGCGCGTCGAGGGGCTCGTCACGGTGGCGGTGAGCACGCGCACCGCGCCGCCCGACGCGACGGCCTTGCGGACGGCCGCGTCGGCCGCGGCGAGGTCGGTGTCGCGGCCGTCCACCCGCGGCGAGCGCAGGCGCCGGCTGTCGTAGAGCGACAGCACGCTCGCCTGCCCCACGGCGCAGACGCCGCCGCGCGAGACCGGGTGCGCGGGGTTGCCCTCGACCTTGATCGGCCGGCCGTCCTTCGTCTTGACGAGCAGGCCGCACCCCGCGGGGCACGCGCCGCACGTCGTCGAGAACCAGCGGGCGCCCCCCGAAGGGGCGTGCTCGGGCGCCTCGCCGGGCGCGGCGGTCACCCGTTCGGGGGCGCGCGCGCACGCGGCGAGCGCGCCGGCCGAGAAGCCGACGGCGGCGAGGAACCCGCGGCGCGAGAGGCCCGCGGGGACGGGCTCCTCGGCGGCGGGCGGCCGGCTCGGTTCGCCGGTCGCTGCGGCGCGCGCGAGCGCGTCGCGCTCCTCGGCCGACGACCAGCGGGGCGGGCGGGGCGTCATGGTTGGGTCCCTAGTGGTGGCAGACGCTGCAGTCGGTCGTGGGGTGCAGCGCGCGCGTGGGGGAGACGACCTTGCCGTCGGGGCCGCGGACGGGCTGGGGCAGCACCCGCCCGCTCTCCTGGCGGTGGCACGTGACGCACCAGCCCATCGAGAGGCTCTCGACCTGGCGCACACGCTCCATCGTCTCGACGGCGCCGTGGCAGGTCGCGCACGCGACCCCCGCAGCGACGTGCGAGCGGTGGTCGAACACGACGAAGTCGGGGAGGTCGTGGACGCGCACCCAGGGGATCTCCCCCTCGGGCGCGCCGGGGCGACGCTTCCCCTCGTCGTCGCGGCCGAGCAGCCGGTAGAGCGAGCGGATCGCGTCCGAGGTCACCGGCCGCGGGTCGCGTCTCTCGGCCTTGGCGAGGTCGTCCTCGGCGCGCACCGCCGCGAACGACGCGCGCACGAACTGGTGGCAGCCCATGCAGGTGGACGCGGGGGGCAGCGTCGCGGCGCGGCCGGTCTCGGCCCCCGTGTGGCAGAACAGGCAGGGGACGGCGAGCTCGCCCGCGTGCTTCTGGTGGGAGAAGGCCACCGGCTGGTCGGGCTCGTAGCCCGTGGCGTCGCCGGGCAGGCGGAGGTCGGCGCTCTGCACGACGACGACGAGCCCCAGGGCCGCGCCGACGCCGAGCAGCACCGGGAACGGGACGCCCATCTAGCACCTCACCGCCGCGCCCTTGCGCGCGTAGTACCACCAGTTCACGACGAGGCAGAGGACGTAGAACGCCGCGAAGCCGTAGAGCGCGTTCTGCGGCGTGCCGGCCGCGACCTGGGGGCGGAACACGTCGGGGACGAGCAGCGCGCCGTACGCGGCGACCGCCGACGTCCACGCGAGGACCGGGCCCGCCTCCTTCGCGCCGAAGATCATGGGGATCATCCGGAACGTGCTGCCGTTCCCGATGCCCGCCGTGACGAAGAGCAGGAGGAAGAGCGCGAAGGCGAGCGGGAAGCGCTCCTCGGGGTGCGCCATCGTGTGCACGTCGGCGAGGCACAGCCCCGCGCACACGGCCGCGGCGACCATGACCACGGTGCTCCACTGCGTCACCCGGGCGCCGCCGAACTTGTCGGAGAGCCAGCCCCCGACGGGGCGGACGAGCGAGCCGACGAGCGGCCCGAGGAAGGAGAGCGTGGGGCTCGGGGCCGCGGGGTTGGGCGCGCCGCCGGGGAGCTTGCCGAACACGTCCTTGATGAGCAGGCCGAACACGAACGAGTAGCCGATGAACGAGCCGAAGGTCATGATGTAGAGGAGCGTCATGACCCACGTGTGCTTGCGGCGGAAGATCGCGTACTGCTCGGCGACGCGCGCCCGCAGGGCCGCCGGGCCGAGCCACCGCGTCCCGGCGACGCCCAGCGCGATCGTGACGGGGAGCACCACGCCGATCGTCCAGTGGAGGCCGGCGTAGAGCCAGGCGCCCACGCCCGCGGCCGCGAGGCCGACGAGGTTCATCCAGGTCGCCCGGCCGACGCACGACGACGTCGTCCCGGCGCGGTGCGCCGGCAGCACGTCCATCCGCGTCCACGCCAGCACTGCGAGCACCGCGAGGGGGAGCACCCACACGAGGCCGCAGTTCTGGATCCACACCGCCTCGCCGGCCGGGTGGCCCGGGACGGCGGCGGGGAGCGCACGCGAGGCGCCGCCCAGCCCACCGAAGACGCCCGCGGTGACCGCCAACGGCAGCGCGAACTGCATCACGCTGACGCCGAGGTTGCCCACGCCCGCGTTGAGGCCGAGCGCGAGGCCCTGCATGCGCTTGGGGAAGAACCCCGAGATGTTGCTCATGCTCGAGGCGAACGCGCCGCCGCCCACGCCGGAGGCCACGGCGAGCGCGACGAGCAGGCCGTACGGCGTGGCGGGGTCCTGCAGCGCGAGCCCGACGCCGACCGCGGGGACGAGCAGCAGGGCGGTGGTGACGGCGACCACGTTGCGTCCGCCCGCGACGGCGACGAGGAACGAGCAGGGGATGCGCAGCGTCGCGCCCGAGAGCCCCGCGACGGCGGCCAGCTCGTAGTAGCGCGGGTCCTTCAGGTTCGGGCCGAACCAGTGGAGGTTCTTCATCCACACCGTGATGACGGACCAGAACCCCCAGATCGCGAACCCGCACAGCAACGCGGGCATCGAGACCCAGAGGTTGCGCCAGGCGACGCCGCGGCCCTGCGAGGCCCAGAAGGCGTCGTCCTCGACCTCCCAGCGCACGAGCCCGCGGCTCGGGGCGGGGGCGGCGTCGGCGGGCGTGCTCATGGCGGTCCCTCCTCCGTCGGTCACGACTTCGCCGTCGCCGCGGCGTGCGGGTGCCCGTGGCTGTGGCCGTGGCTGTGGCTGTGGCCGTGCGCGTCGTCGAGGGCCTTCCCGCCCTCACCCACCCAGGTCCGCGTCCAGCGACGCGAGACGATCGCGAGCGTCACGAGCACCGCGATCGACAGCGCCGTCCCCGCGAGGAACCCGGGGGCGAACGAGCCGGTCGTCTTGCGGCCGATCCCCATGGCGTTGGGGAGGAAGCCGCCTGCGAGCGCGCCGATCTCGCCGACGAGGCTCCCTGCGACCGCGGTGGTGGTCTTGAAGCGCAGCGGGACCAGCTGGAACACCGCGCCGTTGCCCGCGCCCATCGCGGCGAAGCACGCGACGAGGACGGCCACCATCACCCAGGGGCTCGAGGGCATCAGCGCGGCGAGGCCCGTCAGCACGATGATCGCGATCAAGAGGTCGCGCAGGAGGCGGAGCCCGCCGATCTTGTCGGCCATCCACCCGCCGAGGACGCGCAGCACGCTCGCCGCGACGATGATGATCGCGGCGTAGCTCCCGACGCTCTTCTTGGGGATGTGGTACTGGTCGTGGAACAGCGTCGGGAGGAAGCTGGTGAGCCCGATGTAGCCCCCGAACGTCACCATGTACATGAGGTTGAAGACCCACGCGTCCCGGTCCACGAGGATCTTGAGGTAGTCCTTGAGCGACTTGTGCTCGCGGTCCGGCGGCTCCTTCGCGAAGATCTGCAGCAGCGCCATCGCGAGCAGCATCGGGAGGACGGCGAGGCCGTACACCGTCCGCCACCCGTGCGCCTCGGCCAGCGGGGGCGCGAACAGGACCGCGAGCACCGCGCCGCTGTTGCCGGCGCCCGCGATGCCCATCGCGAGGCCCTTGTACTTCGGCGGGAACCAGCCCGACCCGAGCGAGAGCGCGACGCCGAAGCTCGCGCCGGCGATGCCGAGCGCGACGCCCATCGCGATGACGCCCGCGTAGGAGTCCACGAAGAAGTAGCCCCCCGAGAGCGCGAGGACGATCGCCCCCATCTCGACCTGGGCGGCGTTCTTGCGGCCGATGTACTGCGAGAGGATGCCCAGCGGGAACCGCATGAGCGCGCCGGCGAGCACCGGCACGGACATCATGAAGCCCTTGTCCACGTCGTCGAGCTTGAACTCCGCGCTGATGAACGGCGCCATCGCGCCGTTGAGCACCCAGACCGCGAAGCAGAAGTCGAAGTAGAGGAGCGCGGTCAGGAGCGTCGGCAGGTGGCCGGAGTGGCGGAACGCCTTGAAGCTGCCCATCGGTCGGACCTCCGTCGCGCGCTACGCGCGCGCCTGCCTGCGGACGCCGTACCAGCGCGCGACCTGCGGCCGCCGCCAGAGGTAGGGGTTGGGGACGACCAGGACGTGGACGAGGCGCGTGAACGGGAACACGCCGAGGATCGCCCACAGGCCGACCACGTGCATCTTGAAGACGAACGGGAGCGCCGCGATCCGGTCGGGCTCGGGGCTGAACTTCGCGAGCGACCAGAGGTAGGGGCTGACGACCGAGGCGAACCACGAGGAGCCCCACGTCTTCGAGACCGCGAGGTCCATGCCGCTCGTGACCTGCACGAGCAGCAGCGCGTAGACGACCCAGTCCATCGCCGAGGTGCTCGCGCGGACCATGCGGTGGCGCGCGCGCCGGACCACGATGTTGACGAGCCCCACCAGCGTCAGCGCGGCGGCGGCCAGCCCGGTCACCTCGAGCGCGTAGAGCCGCAGGGGGCGCGCGTTCCACCAGAGGATCGCGTCGGGCAGCAGGAACGCGACGAGGTGGCCCGCGAGCACGGTCAGGACGCCGTAGTGGAACGGCACCTGGGCCCAGAAGTGGCGCTTGTTCTCGAGGAACTGCGTGGACAGGCTGCTGTAGGTGAACGGCCGCGTCCGGTAGCGGACGATCGTCCCGACGAAGAAGAGCGCCAGCGCCGCGTAGGGCGCCGCGCCGAACAGGAGCACCTCGAGCGGCGTCGCGTTCATCGCGCGTCTCCGGTGGGCGTCGCCAGCGCGGGCGCCGTCGCCGGCGCCGTCGCGGCGAGCGCGGCGACCGCGGCCCGGACGGCGTCCACCACGGCGGCCCAGGGGTTGTCCCCGTCCTCGAAGCCCTTGCGCAGGCGCGCGAGGGCCGGGACGAGGAAGTCGCGGGCGAACTCGACGGCGTGCGTCCCCGGCAGGTGCGGGAGGACGCGGAGCAACGAAGGGAGGTGGTCGGGGAGCTCCCCGTCGTCCTCGAGCCCCGCCGCACGGCGCATCGCGCGGGCCTGGACGAGGAAGGCTCCCCGGTCGTAGCGGTCGCCGTAGAGGTGCCAGCCGAGGTCGAGCGAGCGGTCCTCGCTCCAGTCGAAGGTGCGGGTGAACGCCTCCTCGAGCGCGTCGGGCGACGCCCGCTCGACGTGCACGACGAAGGGCTCGAGCGCGGCCGCGGCCTCGGGGAGCGCCGCGGCGAGCGCCCCGAGCGCGCGTCGCGCAGCCGCGGCCGCGTCGTCGCCGGGGTACTGGAGCAGCGGCGCGAGGGCGAGCAGGGCGTCGGTCGGGGTGGTCACGGTCAGAACTCCCGCTTGGGGCCGGCGCGGAAGCCGAACCCGGTCTCCTGCTTCCAGACGTGCGGGTCCTCGAGCATCTCGATCGCCTCCTCCCGGTGCATCGGGGGGATGACGAACCGGTCCTCGAACGTGCAGAGCGCGGTCAGGCGGTAGATCTCGTCGGCCTCCTCGGCCGTGCAGCCGGTCTCGCGCAGCGCACGGTCGGCCGTGGCGCGGTCCACGTCGCCGACGGTGGTCGCACGACGGTGGAGGCGGACCGCCCACTGCTTGCGCAGCGCGGCGCGCACCTTGCCCTCGTTGCCCGCACCGAGCAGGCGCGCGAGGTAGGCGATGGGGGCGCGCGCGTCCTCGACGTCGGCGAAGAGGTCGTCGGAGGCGTTGCGGACCGCCCCGTCCTTCTTCGCGGACATGACCGGGAGCAGCGGCGGGACGTAGAACAGCATCGGCAGCGTGCGGAACTCGATGTGGGGCGGGAGCGCGATGCCCCACGTCTTGACGAACCGGTACACCGGCGAGCGCTGCGCGGCGTCGACCACCGACGGGTCGATGCCGTTGCGCAGCGCGGCCTCGACGACGGCGGGGTCGTGCGGGTCGAGGATCATGTCCCGCTGCGCGTCGATCAGGTCCTCGTCGCGGCTGCGGGCCACCGCCGGGATCTTGTCGGCGTCGTAGAGCAGCACGCCGAGGTAGCGGATGCGCCCGACGCAGGAGTGGAAGCACGCCGGCGCCTGCCCCGTCTCGAGGCGCGGGAAGCAGAGGATGCACTTCTCCGACTTGCCGGTCTGCCAGTTGTAGTACGTCTTCTTGTACGGGCAGGCCGCCACGCACGCGCGCCAGCCGCGGCAGCGCGTCTGGTCGAGCAGGACGATCCCGTCCTCGCCGCGCTTGTACAGCGCGCCGCTCGGGCAGGACGCGACGCACGAGGGGTTGAGGCAGTGGTTGCAGATCCGCGGCAGGTAGAAGAAGACCAGCCGCTCGATCGACTGCATCTGGAGGCGCTGCTCGGGCGAGAGCGCGTCGAGGTTCGGGTCGTTGGCGGCGTACACCGGCGAGCCGCCGAGGTCGTCGTCCCAGTTCGGGCCGGCCTTCACCTCGATCGGCTCGCCCGTCACCATCGAGACGGGCCGCGCGACCGGCTGGTCGGCGCCCTCGGGGGCGTCGAACAGGTTCGAGTAGTCGTACGTCCACGGCTCGTAGTAGTCGTCCATGCTCGGCATGGACGGGTTGTGGAAGATGTTGGTGACCGTCCGGCGCTTGTCGGTGGACCGCAGCCGCAGCTGCCCGTCGGGCCCGAGCGTCCACCCGCCGCGGTACGCCTCCTGGTCCTCCCACTTCGTCGGGTAGCCCGTCCCGGGCTTCGTCTCGACGTTGTTCCACCACATGTACTCGGTGCCCTTGCGGTCGGTCCAGATGTTCTTGCAGGCGATGCTGCAGGTGTGGCACCCGATGCACTTGTCGAGGTGGAACACCATCGAGACCTGGGAGCGGACGTCCATGGTGCCTCCGGTTACCAGCGGAGCTCGGGGAGCTTGCGCACGAGGACGTGCGTGTCGCGGTTGCACCCGACGGGCCCCCAGTAGTTGAAGTGGTAGGTGAACTGGCCGTAGCCGCCCACCATCAGGTTCGGCTTGAGGCGCGTGCGCGTCAGGCTGTTGTGCCCGCCGGCGCGGCGGCCGCCGCGCAGCGGCGTGCGGGGCACGCCGTAGGTGCGCTCGGGCGAGTGGTACTGGACGCACACGCCGCGCGGGATCCGGTGGCTCACCGCGGCCCGCGTCACGACCACGCCGTTGTCGTTGAACACCTCGACCCAGTCGTTGTCCGCGACCCCGATCTCGGCGGCGTCGTCGGGGTGGACCCAGAACGGCTCGCACCCGCGCGAGAGCGTCGTCATGCGCTGCGTGTCGCCGTAGGTGCTGTGGATGTGCCACTTGCCGTGCGGCGTGAGGTAGTTGAGCAGCTTGGTCGGCCCCTCGTCCTTGGTGAACTGGAGGTCGCCGTACTGCGCGGGCGTCGGGCGCGGCTTGTAGGTCGGCAGGTGCTCGCCGAAGGCGATGTAGCCGACGTGGTCGAGGTAGAGGTGCTGGCGTCCCGTCAGCGTGCGCCACGGGACGTCGCGTTCGACGTTGTAGGTGAACGGCGCGTAGGGACGCCCGTCGGCGCACAGGCCCGACCACATCGGGCTGTTGAGGAGCCGGCGCGGCTGCGCCTGGAGGTCGGCGTACGACATCCGCACGCCACGCGTCTTCTCCGCGAGGTCCTTGAGCGGGAGCCCGACCTTCTTCTCCATCGCGGCGTAGGAGCGCCACGCGAGCTCCCCGTTCGTGACGGTGGCGAGGGAGAGCACGGCGTTGCACGCGTCCACGTCGCGCGCGATCGACGGGTACGTCGCCCCGCCCCAGGTCTCCTTGGCGCCGCGGGCCGCGAGCTCGTCGTAGAAGTCCGCGCACTCGTAGCTGGTCCCGTGCGCGCCGAGGCCGCCCGAGCGCACGAGGGGCCCGAGCGAGCAGAAGCGCCGGTGGAGGTTCACGTAGTCGCGGCGGACGACGCGGAGGTTGGGCATCGTCTTGCCGGGGACCGCGGGCACCTCCCCGCTCGACCAGTCCTTGGGCGTCTCCTGCGCGATCTCCGCCGCGCTGTCGTGCGCCAGCGGGGCGGCGACGACGTCGGCGACGGGCTCGGGGAGGTGGCGCGGGGCCAGCTCGGAGACCTTCTTCGCGACGGCGCGGAAGATCTCCCAGTCGCTCTTCGACTCCCAGCACGGCGGGACCGCCGCCGCGAGGGGGTGGATGAACGAGTGCATGTCGGTCGAGTTGAGGTCGGCCTTCTCGTACCAGGTGGCCGCGGGCAGGACGACGTCGCTGTACAGCGCCGACGTGTCCATGCGGAAGTTGAGGTCCACCACGAGGTCGAGCTTCCCCTCGGGGGCCACGTCGCGCCACGTGACCTCGTGCACCGCGTCCTTGGCCACGTCCTTGGCGACGTCGTTGTGGTGCGTGCCGAGGTAGTGCTTGAGGAAGAACTCGTGGCCCTTGCTGCTCGCCATCAGCGCGTTGCCGCGCCAGATGAACCAGACGCGAGGCCACGCCGCCTCGGCGTCGGGGTCCTCGACGGCGAACTTGAGGTCCTTGGAGACGAGGCGCCGGACGGTGTGCGCGACGACCTCGTCGTCGGTCTTCGCGCCGGCCTCGGCGGCTTTCCGCGCCGTCTCGAACGGGCTCTCGAGGAACTGCGGGTAGAAGGGCAGCCACCCGTTGCGGACCGCCCGGACCTGCGTGTCCATCGTGTGGCCGTGCTTCCAGCCGCGGTCGCCGGCGGGCACGGTGTGGTAGTCGGTGTAGTCGCGCTCGTAACGCCACTGGTCGGTGTTGACGTAGTGCCAGGACGGCGCGTTCTGCAGGCGCGCCACGGGCGCCCAGTCGCGCCCGAACGCGATCGCCGACCACGGCTCCATCGGGGCGAGCTTCTCCTGCCCGACGTAGTGGGCGAGCCCGCCGCCGTTGACGCCGACGCAGCCCGTCAGCACGAGCGCGTGCATCGCCGCGCGGTACATGAGGTTGGCGTGGTACCAGTGGTTGATGCCCGCGCCGATGACGACCGTGCACTTGCCGTTCGTCTTCTCGGCGGTGGTGCCCCACTCCCGCGCGAACTTGACGAGGTCGGCGCGCGAGACGCCCGTGTACTTCTCCGCCCACGCGGGCGTGAACGGCCGGTCGGCGTCGTCGTAGCCCGTCGGGTCGTCGCCGGGCAGCCCGCGCGGCACGCCGAACTGCGCCATCAGGAGGTCGTAGACGGTCGCGACCAGCGCCGTCGTGCCGTCCTTGGTGCGGACGCGGCGCGCCGGGACGCCGCGCGAGGAGGCCTTGGCGGCGCCGAAGTCGTGGAAGCGCACCTGCACGACCTCGTCGGACGCGTCGAGCATCGAGAGGACGGGGTCGATGGGCGCCCCGTCCGTGGCGTCGGCCATCACGAGGTTCCACTTGCCCGGCGTCTTGCCCCACCGGTGGCCGGCCGCGCCGCCCGGCATGCGCGGGCGCCCGCTCGTGGCGTCCCAGACGAGGAACTTCCACGCGCCGTGCTCCTCGCGCGCGTACGGCTCGAGCCGGTCGGCGCGCAGGAGGCGGCCGGCCTCGAACGCGTCGCCGTCGCGGGTCAGCTCGACGAGGAACGGCGCGTCGGAGTACTTCTTCGCGTAGTCGAGGAAGTACGGCACCCGACGCTCGTGGTGGAACTCCTTGAGCAGGACGTGGTCCACCGCCATCCACCACGCGCCGTCCTGGCCGGCGTTGAGCGGGATCCAGTCGTCGGCGTACTTGCTCACCTGGCTGAAGTCGGGCGAGAACACGACCATCTTCGTGCCGTTGTGGCGGGCCTCGGCCGCGAAGTGCACGTCGGGCGTGCGGGTCATGTTCAGGTTCGACCCCATCACCGCGAGCATCTTCGCGTTGAACCAGTCGGCCGACTCGTTGACGTCGGTCTGCTCGCCCCACATCTCCGGCGACGCGTTCGGGAGGTCGCAGTACCAGTCGTAGAACGAGAGCGACAGCCCGCCCATGAGCTGCAGGAACCGCGCGCCCGCGGCGTAGGAGAGCATCGACATCGCGGGGATCGGCGAGAAGCCCGCGACGCGGTCGGGGCCGTGCGACTTGACGGTGTGGACGCACGAGGCCGCGACGATCTCGAGCGCCGTGTCCCACGACGTGCGACGGAACCCGCCCTTGCCACGCGCGCGCTGCCAGCGCGCGCGCTTGACCGGGTCGGACACGAGGGACTTCCACGCGTCCACCGGGTCCTCGTGCGCCTTGCGCGCCTCGCGCCACAGGTCGAGCAGCGCGCCGCGGACGTAGGGGTGCTTCACCCGCAGCGGCGAGTAGAGGTACCAGGAGTAGGAGATGCCGCGCTGGCAGCCGCGCGGCTCGTAGGGCGGGATGCCCGGCTGCAGCGCCGGGTAGTCGAGCCCCTGCATCTCCCACGTGACGATGCCGTCCTTGACGTGGATGTTCCACGTGCAGCTGCCGGTGCAGTTGACGCCGTGCGTGCTGCGGACGACCTTGTCGTGCTGCCAGCGGTTCCGGTAGAACTCCTCCCACCGGCGCAGGCGCGGGTCCCGCTCGTCCTGGATCCAGGTGCTGGCGCCGTTGCTCCCGCCGTTGCCACCGCTCATGACGGCTCCTTGACGAGGGTCTCGCGCACGCCGCGGAAGCGGCGGCGCCACGCGATCTCCATCCCGACGAGCAGCGCGCCGGCGAGGCCGAGCGCGAGCAGCACGAACGCGACGCGCGCGGGCGCGCGCTCCGACGGCGCGTGGCGCGCCGCGGCGTCCTGCAGGAAGTCCACGAGCGGGAGGATCTCCCGCTCCGGGTCGAGCGCCTTCTCGAACGGGAACAGCCGCTTCATCGTCGGCGTCGGCGGCGCGGAGAGCCACGCCGACAGCGCCTTGCGGCCGCCTAGGCGCGCGACGGCGTCGGTCAGGTCCGGCGCGAGGCGCCCGCCGCCGAGCGCCCCGGTGTCGCCCACCCGGTGGCAGCCGATGCACGCCGGACCGTCGCCCTTGAGGCCGGCCGCCCCGGTGTAGAGATCCCGACCGACCGGGACGTTCTTCGCGTCGAAGGCGCGGTCGGGGACCGCGCCGCCGGCGAAGCGCGACTTCTCGAGCTTGCTCTCCGCCGCGACCAGGTCGAGGAGCTGGCCCGCGCGCTTCGCGTTCATGCCCGCGATCGGCGTCATCGGGACGCGGTTCGCCTCGGCGAGCAGCTTCTGCGCGTACGGGTCGCCCGAGGCGAGCACGCCGGTGGGGTCCGTGACGAACCCGACCAGCCACGCCCGGTCCTTGCGCTTCTCCACGTCCTTGAGGTCGGGGCCGACGAGGCGACCGCCCCCGATCGTGTGGCAGTTGGCGCACGACGTCTTGAAGTCGTCGGCGTCTCCGTCGGCCCGCGCCTCGCCCGCCGCGGCGGCGAGCGAGAGGACCGTGACGAGGGCGGCAGCAACGCGAGTTCGCATGGGACGGAGCTCCCGTCCCCGGTGCAGAACAAACGCCGGGCCACCGGCGCGCGCCCGGCGCTCCCAGCGCAACCCCCGTCACCGGTGCGACTTGCGGCGGGAGTGCCCGCGCCGCGCCCGTGCGCCGCCGCCGCCGCGCGTACGCACCCCGACGGCCGGGAGCGTCGCAACCCGTTGCGCCGCCGCGCGACTCGAGGCGCCGCCTCGCGTATGCACCCGGACCGCCCGGTGCGGCGGTGCGAGCGCTATTTCGCGGGCTTGGGCGCGGGGATCCACTCCGGCGGCAGGTTCGGCCGCCGCCACGAGGCGACGAGCAGCGCGAGCGAGGTCGCCTCGGGCTCGCCGAGCCCGCCCGGGACCTCCATTGCCGTGCCCTTGCTCATCGACGCGGGGTCGAGCAGGTGGGCGACGTGCCAGCCGAGCGCCGTGCGTGGGCGCGGGAAACCCGAGGGGAAATGCAGCAGCTCGGGGTTCTTGTCGCCGACCCACGTGAGGTCCGGGCCCGTGACGCCGCCGCGGCCCTCCACGCGGTGGCAGGAGAGGCACTTCTTCGGGCGCATCAGCGCGCGCGCCGCGTTGAGCCGCGGCGTGCCCGCCGTCTCGACGTCCTTGCGGTGACAGGTGCCGCAGCGCACCTCCATCAGCTCGCGCGCGGTCAGCCCGTAGCGGCGGGCGCGCGCGGTGGAGAGCAGCGGCTCGTCCCAGAAGTCCACCTCGCCGTGCGCCGCCGCCTCGGTCACCGCCGTGCCCTGCCCGCCGTGGCAGAGCGTGCAGCCGAACTCCGCGACGGGGTGCGCGGCGAGCAGCTCGGGCCGCGGGTGCGAGCGCGCGGGGTTGGGCGCGTCGAGCAGCTTGGGTCCCGCCTCGATCGCGGTGTGGCAGGTGACGCAGCGGTCCACGCGGCCGAGGCGCTCGATCCACACCTGCGACACGCCCGAGGGCAGACGCGCGGCGACTTCGGGGCCCGCGCGCCGGGCGACCTCGGCGCGGACGTCGTCCTGGACGCGGGCGTGGGGCGGGCGCACCTCGCGCGCCGCGGCGACGCCGAAGAGCACGAGGAGGAGCACCCCGACGAGGAGGAGGGCGACCCGGTCCGAGCGGTGGGCGGTGGAAGGGTGCACGGTCAGACCCTCGTCGGGACCGGGAGCGTGGGCGCGAAGGGCGAGGTCCACGCCCAGTAGGGGCCTCGGAAGAACGTCCCCACGACGCCGAGGGCGACCACGACGAGCAGCAGCGCGAGGAACACGCGGCACTGCACGCGCCGGGCGGGGTGGAACCAGAGGCCCGCGGCCTCGCGCGGGCTGCGGTCGAGCCACGGCCACGCCGCGAGCAGGCCGAGGAGCAGGCCGGGGACCACGATGCCGCCGAGGAAGGCGCCGTCGAGCACGCGCCCGCCGACCTCGAACGAGAGGATCGAGACGAGCTCCTGGAGCCAGAGGAAGTACCAGGGCGCCTTCGCGGGGTTCGGCGTCCGCTCGGGGTCGGCCGCCTGCTCGAGCGGGGCCGCCGAGACGAGCCCGAGCAGCGACGAGAGCGCCAGGGTCGCGAGGAGGACGAGCATCGCGCGCCGCACGAGGTTGGGCACGGCGAACGACGTCGCCTCGTGCAGCAGCGGGGCGGGCGAGCGCGTCGAGACGGTGCCGCCGGCGGTGGTCCCGAGCAGCGTGTAGCTCTTGCCCGCGGCGGCGGGGGCGTGGCGCGCCTTCTCGATCGCGTCGTCCACGACGCGGTCGGAGGCCGCGAGCCCGCCGTCCTTGCGCACGCGCCAGAGGTGCCAGAAGGTCAGCAGCAGCGTCGCCGCCGGCAGGACGAAGCAGTGCAGCGCGTAGAAACGCGTCAGCGTGGGCTGGCCGATCGACGAGCCGCCGAGCAGCAGGTGCCGCGCCTGCTCGCCCACGAGCGGGACCGAGGCCGCGATGCGCGTGCCGACGGTGACGGCCCAGTAGGCGAGCTGGTCCCACGGCAGCAGGTAGCCGGTGAACGAGAGGCCGAGCGTCACCACGAGCAACCCGATGCCGACGAGCCAGTTCAGCGGGCGGAACGCGCCGGGCGCGCCCTCCTTCTTGTACGCGCCGGTGAGGAACACGCGCACGAGGTGGAGGACGACGGCGACGACCATCAGGTGCGCCGCGGCGCGGTGGGTGCCGCGCAGCCACGAGCCGAACACGACCACCGACTCGAGGTCCTTCATCGACGCGTAGGCGCGCTCGACGCTGGGGACGTAGAGCAGCAGGAGCACGCCGCCCGTCGCGCAGAGCACGAGGAAGAAGCCCAGCGTCACGGTGCCGAGCCAGCCCGTCGTGCCCCACGCGAGCGCGCGCTTGGTGGCGCGCGCGGGGAACGCGTGCAGCATCAGGTTGCGCACGACCGCGTCGGAGGCCTCGCGCGGCGTGGTCGGGGAGAGCTCGCGCCGGAGCGTGCGGAAAGGGCGCAGCCACCTCATCGAAGGCTCTCCTCGGGCACGGTCAGCGCCACGGTCGCGGCCACCTCGCCGGCGAGGTCCACGAGCAGGGTCCCGTCGGCCGCGAGCGACATCGCGCGCCACACGAGGCCCCGCGGCGCCGGCCCGCCGGTCCGCACGCCCTCGGCGTCGAACTCGCTGCCGTGGCACGGGCAGCGGAAGCCGGCGTCGGTGCGGTCCACCGTGCACCCGAGGTGGGTGCACACGGCGGAGAGGCCGCGGAACGCCGCCTCCTTGCGCACCACGAACACCTTCTCGGCGGAGAGGAACGTGACGCCCTCGGGGAACGTCTTCGGCGGGCCCAGGCGTCTCACCGACGGCGGCTCGTAGGAGACGCGCGGCGCGAGGGAGAGCGTCCACGCGGCCCCGTGCGCCAGCGCGCCCGCGACGGCGCACCCGGTCGCCCCGGCGGCGAGCAGCGACCGCCGCGTCGGGCCGTGGGGGTCGTGGTCGTGCGTCGCGTGGGTCATGCGGAGGGTCCTTGCGCCACGAGGTCGTAGCGCTGCATCGTCATCGCGCCCGTCGGGCACCGCTCGGCGCAGAGCCCGCAGCGGACGCACGCCGTCTCGTCCTTCACCATCGCGAGCGCGCCCTGCGGCGCGCCGGTGAGCAGCGCCGAGGTCGCCGCGTCGGTCCCCTCGACGTCGCCCACCGGCGAGAAGCCGAGGCAGCGCCACGGGCACACCTCGACGCAGCGGCCGCACGCGATGCAGAGGCCGCCGTCGTAGACGGTCTGCACGTGGCACGAGAGGCACCGCGCGGCCTGGCGGCGCGCCTCGGCCTCGTCGTAGCCGCCCTCGACCTCGCCGATGCCGGTGCGGCGGTCGATCCCGATCGTGGGCGGCTCGACGCGGGGCAGCGCGTCGTAGTGCTCGTCGGCCCACGTGGAGCGCGGGTGCACCTCGTCGTACTCGTGGCGCACGGGGAGCGGGCGGTCGCCGGCGAGGAAGCGGTGGATGCCCGCCGCCGCGCGCTTGCCCTCCGCCACCGCCTCGATGAGCGTGCGCGGGCCGAAGGCGACGTCGCCGCCCGCGTAGACGCCGGGGCGGCTCGTCGAGAGCGTCGAGGGGTCCACGCGCACGAGGCCGTCGCGCGTGCGCTCGAGGCCCGCCGTCCCCGCGAGCCAGTCGAGGTCGGGCTCCTGCCCGACGGCGAGCAGCACGGCGTCGCACGGGATCGTCTCGGCCGCGTGGGGGCCGTAGAGCGGCGCGTAGCGGCCGCGCTCGTCCACGAGGCGGACGACCTCGGCGAGCTCGACCGCCGCGACGCGGCCGCCCTCGCCGACGATGCGCCGCACGCCGCGCAGCGGGTGGAAGCGCACGCCTTCCTTGCGCGCCTCCTCGACCTCCTCGCGGCCGTGCACCCCCTTCTGCGCGGGCCACTGCCCGAGCGGCTGGCGCGCGACGACGTGGACCTCGGCGGCGGCGCCCTCCACCGCGGCGAGCAGCGCCTCGCCGCGCAGCGCGGGCGCGATCGTGCGGCTCGTCGCCGCCGCGCGCGCCCGCTCGACGCGGCCCAGCCGCAGGAGCGTGCGCGACACGTCCATCGCGACGTTGCCGCCGCCGACGACGAGCACGCGCGTGCCGAGCCCCATGCGGAAGCCGTTGTTGACGTTGATGAGGAAGTCGATCGCGCGGACGACGCCGTCGAGGTCGGAGCCCTCGACCTCGAGGTCGCGGCCGCGCCCCGCGCCCGACCCGAGGAACACGGCCTCGTAGCCGCCGCGGAACAGGTCGTCCACCGTCCGGCCCTCGCCGAGCGGCGCCTTGAGCGAGACCTCGACGCCGAGGCGGACGATCGCGTCGATCTCGCGGTCGAGGACGTCGCGCGGCAGGCGGAACTCGGGGATGCCGTGCCGCATCATCCCGCCGAGCGACTCGGAGGCCTCGAACACGGTCACGCGGTGGCCGAGCAGCGCGAGGTCGTGCGCGCACGCGAGGCCCGCGGGGCCGCCGCCCACCACCGCGACCCGGCGCCCGCCGCCCGCCGCGCGGCCGAGCCGCTGGAGGTGGCTCGTGTAGGCGGGGCCCTCCATGCCCGGCGCGCGCGTGCCGTCGAGCACGTGCTCGAGCCGGCTGTCGTCGCTCTCGGGGCCGTGGCGCTCCGAGAGGAAGCGCTTGAGCGGGCGGATCGCGACGGGTTCGTCCACCGCGCCGCGGCGGCACGCGGTCTCGCACGGCGCCGCGCAGATCCGCCCGCACACCGACGCGAACGGGTTGGGCCCGCGCGCGACGCGGTACGCGCCGTCGAGGTCGCCGCGTGCGAGCAGCATCACGTAGCCGCCCGCGTCGGTGCCGACGGGGCACGCCGACGCGCACGGCACGTTGGCGCGGGCGAACGCGGCGTCGCGGGCCTCGGCGCGCATCGGCTTGCCCGGCGCGCGGGGCGCCGACGGCGCCGCCGGGGCCGCGGCGGTGGTCGTCGCCCCGCGGGGCTTGATCCCGAGGGCGGCGCGCGCCGCGGCGACGTCCACCTTCGCGCGCTCGAGCGCGTCCACCGTGCGGCCGAACGTCTCGGCCTGCCACGGGGCGGTCAGCGAGCCCGCGACGTCCTTGACGAGCCCCGCGGCCTCGTCGCAGCGCCCGAGCAGCCAGCACGCCGTGGCGGCGTCGAAGGCCGACCACGGGGCGTCCACGGGCGGCTCCGACTCGGCCTGGCGGCGGCGGATGCGCAGCACCTGCTCGAGGCGCTCGCGCTGCAGCTCGGTGGGGGCCACCTGCGCGTCGCGCGCCGCGCGCAGCACGAGCGTCGGGATGACGAGGTTGAGCTGGCCGTCGCACGCCTCGAGCGCACGCTCGAGGATCTGGAGCGCCTCGGTCGTGCGGCCGCTGCGCTCGAGGACCGGCGCGAGGGTGACCAGCGCCCCGTAGTCGCCGTCGAGCGCGACGGCGCGGCGCAGCGCCTCCTCGGCGCCCTCCGCGGTGAGCGCGTCGCGCGCCGCGCCGAGCTCGCGCCACGCGGGCGCGCACTCCGGGGCGCGCAGCGTCGCCCGCTCGAGCCGCGCGATCGCCTCCTCCTCGCGGCCGAGGTCGCGCAGCAGCACCGCCTCGCGCACCAGCAGGTCGGCGGCGTCGGGCTCCTGCTCGCGGGCCCACGCCATCGGCTCGAGCGCGCGGTCCGGCGTCCCCGCGAGCACCGCGCGGTCGGCGCGCCGCAGCGCCTCGGCCACGCCCGACCGCACGCGGCGGCGCCGGCGCGCGCACGAGCGGCGCAGGTCGGCGAGCGCGGCGTCCTCGTCGCCGAGGCGCGCGCGGGCCACCGCGGCCTCGGTCAGCAGCTGCGAGAGCGCCGTGCGCGTGCGCGGCGCGCCGCCCTCGAGCGCCGCGTCGGCGACGCGCACCGGCAGGTCGCGCACCTCGTAGGGGATCGCGCCCGACGCCGCGCGCACGAGCACCACCGCGCGGCCCCGCGAGCGCGCGAGCCACGACGCGAGCGCAAACGCGCCCGACGGCAGCTGCTCGAGGTCGAAGAGCGCCGTGGCGCCGTGCTCGAGGAGGTCGAGCACGCCGTCGGTGGCGAGCGAGCCCGCGCGCGACGGGTCCACGCGCTCCGGCACGAGGTCGCGCCCGTCGCACGCCGACGACGCGCGCGCGGCCGGCTCGAACAGCGTGCGCGCGCGGTCGCCGTCGGTGGCGACGACGGCGACGCGGTCGGAGAGGTCGGGCAGCTCGCGCACGAGGCTCCTTCGGGGCGGGGGCCCGCCGTCCGCCGCGGCGCGGCGCGGCGGGAGCGTCCGCGTCCGCGAGTATCCACGGCGTCGCGCCGCACGCCACCGCCCGTCGTGCGGCGCGGGCTCGTACCGATTTAGTCCTCGTCGTCGGCGAAGTCGGCGCGGTCCACGCCGAGGCTGCGCAGGATCCTCTGCAGCGCGGCCCGGGTCATCCCGCACGCCGCGGCCGCGCGCGTGACGTTGCCGCCGGCGCGGTCGAGTGCGGCGAGGAGGTAGCGGCGCTGGAAGCGCTCGACTGCCCGTTGCTTGCCTTCGTCGTAGGAGAGGTCCTCGTCGGGGACGCCCCACTCGGTCGCGCCGAGCCGCAGGTGGTGCGGGAGGATCGTCCCTCCCTCCGCGGCCACGACCGCCTGCTGCACCGCGTTCTCGAGCTCGCGGACGTTGCCCGGCCACGGGTGCGCGAGCATCTCCTCGAGCGCCGCCGGCGAGAACGTCGCGACGGGTGCGCGCGGCCCGAGCAGGTCGTGGGTCGCGCGCTCGACGAAGTGCGCGGCGAGCGCGGGGACGTCGGCCTTGCGCTCGGCGAGCGAGGGGAGCCGGATCGTCATCACGCGGAGCCGGTAGTAGAGGTCCTCGCGGAACTGCCCGCGCGCGATCATCGCGGCGAGGTCGCGGTTGGTCGCCGCGACCAGCCGGAAGTCCACGGGCTCGTCCCGGTCCGCGCCGAGCGGCCGCACGCGTCGCTCTTCGAGCACCCGCAGCAGCTTGCCTTGGAAGGGCAGCGACATGCTCGCGATCTCGTCGAGGAACACCGTCCCGCCCTGCGCCTGGCGGAACAGCCCGTCGTGGTCGCGGTGCGCGCCCGTGAACGCGCCCTTCTTGTGGCCGAACAGCTCCGACTCGAGCAGCGTGTCGGGCAGCGCGGCGCAGTTGACGGCGAGGAAGGGGCGGTCGCGGCCCGGGCTCGACTCGTGCACCGCACGCGCGACGAGCTCCTTGCCGGTGCCGCTGCGGCCCTCCACGAGGACGGGCACGCGCAGCGGCCCCACGCGGGCGACCTGCGCGAGCACGTCCTTCATCTTCGGGTCCACTGCGACGAAGGGCCGGCGCCCGTCCGGGCCGAGCGTGGGCGGGCGGCGCCGTGCGAGCGCCCGCAGTCCCGCGCGCTCCACCACCTCGACGAGGCGTGCGTTCTCGAAGGGCTTGGTCAGGAAGTGGGCCGCCCCGGCCTGGAGGCACGCGACGGCCGTCTCGATGGTCCCGAAGCCGGTCAGGAGGATCACCTCCACCGACGGACGGCGCGCGCGGACCTCGCGCAGCAGGTCCACTCCCGAGATCCCGGGCATGCGCACGTCGGTGACGACGACGTCGGCGGGGGCCTCCTCCATCCGGGCCAGCGCGGTCTCCCCGTCGGGCGCGCCCGCGACCGTGGCGCCCGTCCCCCGCAGCAGGCGCTCCACGCCGCGGCGCACGTCCTCCTCGTCGTCCACGACGAGGATCCGCAGGCCTTCGAGCACGGGACGGTGGCTCACGGGGACTCCTCCGACGTCCCGGCAGGACGTCGCGACGCGACCATCGCGCGGCGGGGAAGGCGGACGGCGAACACCGTGGCGCCCGGCTCGCCGGCGACCAGCTCGAGCGACCCGCCGTGCGCCTCGGCGATCCGGCGGCTGATCGGGAGGCCGAGCCCCGTGCCCTTGCCGGCGGGCTTCGTCGTGACGAACGGCTCGAAGATGCGCAGGCGGTCGGCGGGCCGGACGCCGGGGCCGTCGTCGCGGACCTCCACGACGAGCGAGCGCCCCTCGTCGGCCTCCGCGACCGCGAGCTCGACGCGGCGCCCCACGCCCTCGGTGGCCTGCACGGCGTTCATCGCGAGGTTGACGAGCACCTGGCGGAGCTGGGTCGCGTCGCCGCGCAGCCGGGCGTCACGGAGCCGGCCGGAGCGCTCGAGCGTGACGCGCGCCCGCCGCGCGAGCGGCCGCAGGAAGCGCACCACGTCGTCGACGACGTCGTCGAGGTCCACGTCGGCGACCTCCGGGGTGGCGCTCCACGCCCAGTCGAGCAGCCCGCGGATCGTGCGCGAGCAGGTCTCGGTGTTGCGGCGGATGACGTCGGCGTGCTCGCGGAACGGCGAGGTCGTCGGCAGCTCGTCCTCGAGCATCTGCGCGTAGAGCGCCACCGCCGAGAGCGGGTTGTTGAGCTCGTGGGCGACGATCGCGGACACCTCGCCGAGCACGGCGAGCCGCTCCTGCTGCGCCTGGCGCTCCTCCCACGCGGCGGTGGCCGTGACGTCGCGGGCCACGAGGAGCCGCCCCGCCTCCCGCCCGTCTCCCGGCAGGCGGCTCGCGAGGACCTCGTACACCCGCGAGCCGACCTCGAGGCGGCACGACGCGGGCGGCGTCGTCGTGGAGCCGCCGAGGCACCCGACGCAGTCCCGCTCGCCCTCCCCGAGGCCCGCGCCGCAGCGCAGCGCGAGGTCGCGCGCGGTGCCTCCCGTCAGCGCGGGGAGCAGCGGCGCCGCGGCGGCGTTGTGCAGCACGACGGCCCCGTCCGCGTCGAGCAGGACCAGCGCGTCCTGCATGGCCTGCACCGTCGCGTCGAGCCTCGCGTGCTCGCGCGCGAGCTCGGCGCCGCGCGCCTCCACCTCGCGGCGGGCCTCGTCGAGCCGCCCCTCGCGGTCGCGGACGGCGTCCACCATGCCGTTGAACGCGCGCGACAGCTCGCCGACCTCGTCCTCGGACTGCACCTCGACGCGGGCACCGTAGTCGCCCTCGGAGATGCGTCGCGCCGCGTCGCGCAGGCGCCCGAGCGGGCGCACGAGGAAGCGCAGCGGGAAGGACATCAGGAGCGCGGTGGCGCCCGCGAACAGGAGCCCGAGCCCCAGCGAGCGGCTCCGCAGCCCGCGCACGCCGGCGAGCGCGCGGTCCGCGTCCACCTCGACCGCGACCTCCCAGCCCGCGGCCGCGACGGGGAACGCGTGCGTGAGGTGGTCGGTGCCGGGCGCGGGCGCCGCGCGGGCCCCGCGCAGCAGCGACCATCCGCCGACGCCGTCGGGCGGCGGGCGCAGCTCGACGACGGTCCCGTGGCCGTCGAGCACCAGCACGCGGCCGGGCGCCTCGCTGCGCCACGCGGTCGGGGCGCACGCGTCGATCCACCGCGCGAGGTCCACCTCGGCGACGAGCGCGCCGACGCGTCGCGCGCGGTCGAGGCTCGAGATCGGCGTCCGCACGGCGAAGGCGGGCACGTCGCCCGGGCCCGCCCCGAGGTCGATCGCGCCGACGGCCTCGGTCGCGGCGGCGCCGCCTCGCTCCACGAGGTCGCGCACGGCTGCGCCGGTCGCTTCGCGCACCCGTGCCAGCGTGCGCCCGTCGGCGGCGACGACGAGGAGGTCGGTCCAGACCGGCTCGAGCGGCAGCTTGTTCTCGGTGAGGTGGCGGCGCAGCGGCGCCGCGGCCTCGGGGGGCGGGGCGGCCCCGTCCGCGGCGAGGCGCTCGGCCTCCGCGCGGATCAGCCCGTCGCTGGCGAAGTCGCGCGCGCGGTTGAGCGACCCCAGCACGCCCCGGTCGAGCGCGAGCGCGACCGCCCGCGCCTCCGCCGACCGGCGCGCGACGACCTCCTCGCGGAGCGTGCCCTCCGCCTCGACGTTGACGAGCCAGGCCCCGACGGCGAACGCGGCGAGCGAGAGCCCCACGAACCCCGCCATGAGCTTCCAGCGGATCGGGACGCGGGCGAGCGGGTCACGCACGGGGGACGGCTCCGTCCGCCCGTCGCCTACGATGCCGCCCGCCGACGCGCGCGCGCCGGTCCCCCTCGTGCATCCCGCCCAGCCTCCGGTCCTCGTCTCGCTCCTCGGCCCGTCGGGCGCCGGCAAGACGACGCTCGCCGCGCGGCTGGTCGCGTACTGGCAGGCTCGCGGGCTGCGGGTCGGCTACGGCAAGCACGCCTCGCACGGCTTCCAGATGGACCGCGAGGGCAAGGACACGTGGGTGCTGTCCGAGGCCGGCGCGAGCGGGGTTGCGGTCACCGGCCCCGGCGGCACCGCGTTCCTCGAGCGGGGCCCCGAGGCGGCCGCCGCGACGCTCGTGGACCGCTTCTTCGGCACGCACCACGTCGTCGTGCTCGAGGGGTTCCGCTTCGCGGCGCTGCCCGCGGTCGTCGTCGCCGCCGCCGAGACCGCGGATGCGGCGCTCGCGACCGCCCGAGGCGCGGTCGTCGCGCTGGCGACCCCCGACGGGCGCGGGCCGGCGGGCGTGCCCGCCGTCGCCCGCGACGACGTCGCCGCGGTCGCCTCGCTCGTGGAGGCGGCGCTGTTCCCGGCGTCGTTGCGTCGCGTCGTGCGAAGCGAGGGGTAGCCCCAGGCCCGTCGGCCGGGGACCGTGCGCGACCGCCGAGGATCGACGGCACGACGCGGGCACGGGCTACCGCCCGAACACCGCCTCGCGCACCTTCGGGAACAGCACGTTGTTCTCGACGTGCACGTGCTGGTGGACGTCGGCCTCGAACTCCGCGAGCCCGCCCCACAGCGCGAGCCACGAGCCGCACGCGTCGGCGGGCGCGACGAAGCCGCCGGTGAGCTCGCGGATGCGCGCGAGGTTCGCGCCGTGGTCCTCGTGCTCGGCCTCCATCACCGACAGCGGCCCTTCGATGCCCTGCGCCGCCGCCGCGGGCACGCGCCCGGACGCGACCGCGCGGATCCACGGGAACAGGACGTTCTCCTCCTTGCCGAGGTGGTCCATCAGGTGGCCGGCGGTCGCGCTCCAGACGCGCCCGAGCGCGGGGAGCGTGTCGGGGTGGCGCTCGCCGTGCACGCGCACGACCTTCTCCATCAGCGCCGAGAGGCGCGGGACCTCGCGCTTGACGAAGGTGTGGTGTCGGTCGAGGACGTAGTCCACGATCGCCTCGAGCCCCTCCGACGAGAGGTCGGGGCCGGCCGCGGGGCCCGCGGCGGCGGCGTCGAGCTCGGCGAGCAGCGCCGCCGGCGCGATCCCCTTGCCCTCGCACGCCTTGCCGAGCGCGACCTTGCCGCCGCAGCAGAAGTCGATGCCGAGACGCTGGAAGACGCGGGAGGTCGCGGGGGCGGCGGCGACGACGGCGCCGACCGTGGTGTCGAGGGAGAAGCGGCTCATGACGGGCTCCGAGGGTCGGTGGGGGAGGGCGCGTGCGGCGGCGACGACGCGACGAGGACGCCGTCGAGGAGCCAGGCGAGCTCGCGCCGCACGCACGCGGCGAGCGCGCCGGGCCGCTGCCCCTTGCTCCACGCGAGCTGGAGCCCGAGGAAGGCGTCCATCAGCACCGCGGCGCGCGCCTCGCAGTCGGGCAGCGCGCCGGGGAGGAGGTCGGTGAGCACGGCGATCGCGCGCGCCCGACGGCGGCCGCGCGCCTCCGCCAGCGCGCCGGGCTGGTGCGACGCGGGGACGATCGCCCGCGCGAGCGGGGCGCGCCGGTCGAGCGGCGCCGCGAGCGCCTCGAAGAACGCGAGCACGCGCTCGCGGGGCGCGAGCCCGGGCGCCACCGCGGGCGGGCCCGAGCCCTCGTGCAGGGCCGCGAGCAGCGCGTCCACGAAGCCCGCCCGGTCGCCGAAGTGGGCGTAGAAGAGCGGACGGCTGACGCCCGCCTCGACGGCGAGCTGCGCGGGGTCGAGGGGGTTCGCGCCGTCGCGCTCGGCGAGCGCGGCGGCCGCGTCGAGCAGCGCGCGCCGCGTGGCCTCGCGGCGTTGGGCTCGGGGCGCGTCGGGCGAGTCCTTCCCGCGGGTCATGGAGGTAGCGTAGCGAAAAACTGACAACTGTCAACAACAAATGTCCATGAGAACCTTGCTAAAGGCAAGCGATGCCTCGCGCCCCGCGCCCCGCGCACGCCGCGCCCTCTTGATCGCCCCTTCAATCCACCGCGCGACGATGGCGGCGTGGACCCGTCGTCGCCGATCTGCCGCTCTCGGCCCGAGCCCGAGGGCGCGTCCGCTCCGGCACCCGAGCCGAGCGAGCTCGACGCCGTGCTCGAGCACCTGGACGCCCTCCGCGCCGAGATGCGCGCGCTCGAGGACGCGACGCTGGCCCGCCACCGCGACCTGCACCCGCTCCAGCGGCCCGGCGCGAGGAACCTCGCGCACTACGTCGCGCTGCGCCGTCACGACCTCCGCGACCTCCAGGCGCGGCTCCGCCGGCACGGGCTCTCGAGCCTCGGCCGTCTCGAGCCGTACGCGCTCGCCACGGTGGACGCGGTGCGTCGGGCGATCCAGGCGCTGCTGGGGCGTCCGGCCGCCGAGGCCCGCGGCCACGACCACCCGGTGTCGCTCGACGACCACCACGGGCGTCTCGAGGCCCAGACCGAGGCGCTCTTCGGTCCGCGCCCGGCGGGGCGCCGCGCGCGGCTGATGGTCACGCTGCCCACGGAGGCCGCCGCGTCGGCCTCGTTGGCGCACGAGCTCGTCGCGGCCGGCATGGACGTCGCGCGCGTCAACTGCGCGCACGACGACGCCGACGCCTGGCGGGCGATGGCCGCCCACGTCCGTGCGGCCGCGGCGCACGTCGGGCGTCCGGTCCGCGTCCTCATGGACCTCGCCGGCCCGAAGCTGCGGACCGGCGACGTCGCGCCCGGCCCGGCCGTGGTCCGCTGGTCGCCCGCGCGCGACGCCCGCGGGCAGACGACCCGCGCCGCGCGCGTCTGGCTCTCGCCCGAGCGCGTCGTCCGGCCCGACGAGCCCGTCGACGCCGTGCTGCCGGTGGACCGCGAGTGGCTCGCCGCGCTCCGGGTCGGGGAGGTCGTCGAGCTCGACGACCTGCGCGGCCGCCGCCGGCGCCTCGAGGTCGTCGCGGCGGGGCCCGACGGCGCGATGGTGCTGGGCCGCGAGGCCGCGTGGGTCGAGCCGGGGACGCTCCTCGTGCGTCGGCGCGGCGACGGCCACCGTGGCGCGTCGACGACGGTGGGGCGCCTGCCCGCCGCGGAGGGGCGCATCGTGCTGCGCCGCGGCGACACCCTCGTCCTGACGAGGGACCCGCGTCCGGGGCGCGGCGCGCTGACCGACGCCGACGGTCGGGTGCTCGTCCCGGCGGCGGTCCCGTGCACGCTCCCGGAGGTCTTCGGACGGGTGAAGCCGGGCGACCCCGTCCGCCTCGACGACGGGCGCATCGGCGGCGTCGCCCGTCGCGTCGACGCCGACGCGATCGAGGTCGAGATCGTGCACGCGAGCCCCGAGGGGAGCCGGCTCGGCGCCGACAAGGGCGTCAACCTCCCCGACACGCGGCTCGACGTGCCGGGCCTGACGCCGAAGGACGTCGAGGACTTCGCGGTCGCCGAGACGGTGGCCGACGTCGTCGGGCTCTCGTTCGTGGACGACCCGCGCGACGTGCGCGACCTCTGGCGGCTGGTGGGGCACGACCGCGCCCGCCCGCTCGGCGTGGTCGTCAAGGTCGAGACCAAGCACGCGTTCGCCCACCTCCCCGACGTGCTGCTCGCCGCGATGGAGGGCCACCCCGTCGGCGTGATGATCGCGCGCGGCGACCTCGCGGTGGAGTGCGGCTTCGAACGCCTCGCCGAGGTGCAGGAGGAGATCCTGTGGATGTGCGAGGCCGCGCACGTCCCGGTGGTGTGGGCCACGCAGGTGCTCGAGACGATGACGAAGAAGGGGCAGCCGACGCGCGCCGAGATCACCGACGCGGCGATGTCGGCGCGGGCCGAGTGCGTGATGCTCAACAAGGGGCCGTACGTCGCCGAGGCGCTCCGCCTGCTCGACGACGTGCTCCGGCGCATGCAGGCGCACCAGTCCAAGAAGCACGCGCTGCTGCGCCCGCTCTCCATCTCGTCGCTCGACGAGGCCTGACCGGCGGGCGGGGCCGGGCGGTTCGTCCCCGAAAGCGCTCCACGGCGGGCCACCGGGTCCGTAGCGTCGTGGCATGGACCTCCGACCCCGCGGGCTCCCGCGCATCGGCATCGTCGGCGGCGGGCAGCTGGCCAAGATGACCGCCCAGGCCGCGCACCCGCTGGGCTGCTCGGTGCGCGTGCTCGAGCGCCAGCCCGAGTTCCCGGCCGACCTCTGCGACACCGACACCGTGCTCGGCGACTGGGACGACCCCGCCGTGCTCGGCGTCCTCGCCACCGACGTGGACGTCGTCACGCTCGAGAACGAGCTCGTGGACGCCGGCGCCCTCGAGGCCGTCGCGGCACGCGGTGCGCTCGTCCTGCCCTCGCCCGCCACCATGCACGTGACGCAGGACAAGCTGCTGCAGAAGCGCCGCCTCGCCGCGGCCGGCCTGCCGGTGCCGGCGTTCCGCGACGCGCCGACGCGCGCCGCGCTCGACGCGGCCGCGGCCGACCTCGGCCTCCCCGTCGTCGTCAAGCGCCGCCGCGGCGGCTACGACGGCCGCGGGAACGCCACCGCCCGCGACGCCGCGGGCCTCGACCGCGCGTGGGAGCGCCTCGGCGCCGACGCGCGGGGGCTCTACGTCGAGGTCTTCGTCCCCTTCGTGGCCGAGGCCGCCGCGATCGTCGTGCGCGGGCGCGACGGCGGCGTCGTCTCCTACCCCGTCGTCGAGACCGTCAACGCCGACCACGTCTGCCGCGAGGTCGTGGCGCCCGGGCGCTTCGACCCGGCGCTCGCCGCCCGGGCCGCCGACGTCGCGCGCGCCGCCGTCGCGGCGGTGGACGGCGTGGGCGCCTTCGGCGTCGAGATGTTCGTCGGGCGCGACGGCGAGGTGCTCGTCAACGAGCTCGCCCCGCGCGTGCACAACACCGGCCACTACACGATCGAGGGCTGCACCTGCTCGCAGTTCGAGAACCACCTGCGCGCGGTGCTCGGCTGGCCGCTCGGCTCGACCGCGCTGCGCGCGCCTGCGGCCGCGATGGTGAACCTGCTCGGCGCCGGGCCGGGGACGGGCGAGCCGCACGGGCTCGCCCGCGCGCTCGCCGTCGAAGGGGCCCACGTCCACGTGTACGGCAAGACGCGGAGCGAGCGGGGCCGCAAGATGGGGCACGTGACCGCGCTCGGCGCGACGCCGGAGGCCGCGCTGGCGACGGCCCGCGAGGCGGCGGGGCGGATCCGGTTCGGGGAGGCGACATGAGCACGACGACCCGCCGACGCGACGCGCACCCGCTCGTCGGGCTCGCGATGGGCAGCGACAGCGACTGGCCGACGCTCTCGGCGGCCGGCGAGGCCCTCGACGAGCTCGGCGTCCCCTACGAGGTGGCGGTCGTGTCCGCGCACCGCACGCCCGCCGACATGGCGCGCTACGGGCGCACCGCCGCGGCGCGGGGCCTGCGCGTCCTCGTCGCGGCGGCGGGCGGCGCGGCGCACCTGCCGGGCATGCTCGCGAGCCTGACGCCGCTCCCCGTCGTCGGCGTGCCGGTCGCCCACGGCCCGCTGCAGGGCGTGGACGCGCTGCTCTCGATCGTGCAGATGCCCGGCGGCGTGCCCGTCGCCACGGTGGGCGTCGGCAACGCGCGCAACGCCGGGCTGCTCGCCGCGCGCATCCTCGGAGCGTCCGACCCCGCGCTGCGGCGCCGCGTCGAGGCGCTGCAACGCGCGGCCGCCGAAGGGTCGCGTCGCCGCGGGCGCGCGCTGTCCGCGCGCCTCGCCGCCGAGCGCGCCGCCGCGACGGAGGCCGGACCCGCGACGCCGGCGCGGTCGGCCCGCCGTCAGTCGGGGTCGCCCCAGAGCACCCAGCCCGCCCAGTAGCGCGGGTGCGACCAGCCCTCCTGGCCGCGGACGTGCGCCTGTGCGCGGCGCAGCGCCTCCGCAGCGGGGAGCCCGTCCTCGTCGCGCGGGTTCCACAGCGCGTGGAACCGCGTGAGCAGGACGCGCGTGGCCTCGTCGTCGGCGGCGCCGAGCGAGCCGACGACGCCCGACGCGCCCGCGCGCAGCAGCTCGGTCACGAAGCCGCTCGGCCCGTCGCCCGCGACGTCGGACGTGCGCGCGCTGCGGTCGCCCGCCACGACGACGAGGTCGGCGCAGACGCCGTGGCGCGTCGCGTCGAGGGCGGACACGAGGCCGTCGTCGCCGTGGCGCTCGTCGGGGGCGAGCGCCACGGAGAACGTGCGCGCGTCCTCGCCGGAGGAGAACGCGTGCGTGGCGAGGTGGACGGCCCGCCACCGGCGCCCCGGGGCCAGCGCCGCCCACAGGCGGGCCTCGGTCGCCTCCTCGCCGAGCAGCGTGACGTCGCCGACCGCCACCGCCTCGTCGCGCGTCGCGGGCAGCCGGACGAGCCCGCCGCGCGAGACGGGGCCGAAGTCGGGGTCGCCCACCGCGAGCACGCCGTCGCCCCGCTCCGCGGGTGCCGCGCACAGCCGCGCGACGGTCATGGACGGCCACCACGTCAGCGCGCGCTCGGGCCACGCGCACGCGAGCGGCGCGCGCGCGAAGCGGGCGTCGGGCACGATCGTGACGCGGCGCACCGTCGGCGGGAGGGCGAGCGGGGCCAGCGCGCCGGCGAGCGCCGTGCACGCCGCGCCGCCGTCACCCTCGCCGGAGGCCGCGTCCGCGCTCGCGGCGATCGCGGCGTCCACGGCCTCGACCGGCCCGAGGTCCACGAGCCGCGCCGCGTCGCGCGTCGCCACGAGCACGCGCACGCTCCCGTCCGACTCGGCGGCCACGAGCAGCGCGCCGTCCTCGCCGAGCCCCGCGCGCACCGTGCTCAGCGTCGGCGCGGGCGGGGGTGCCTCGTGCACCGCGCACCCCACGGCGGCGTCGAGCCGCTCGGCCGCGGCGAGGCGCTCGGCGCGTGCCAGCGTCAGCGCGCGCGTCGCGGCCCGCACGTCGGCCACGCGGCCGCTCGCGCGCGCGCGCCGCAGCGCGAGCGCGGCGACCGAGACGCGGCGCGCGGCCGCGAGGTCGGCCTCCACGAGGTCGGCGGGCTTGCGTGCGTCGCGCAGCGCCGCCCGCGAGGCGAGCGCCGTCGCGAGCGCGCGACCGCGCGTGGCCTCGACGATCGCGGCGAAGGCCTCCGCGTCGCCGAGCGCGAACGCGGCGGCGAGGCCGCGAGCGGCCGCGTCGGCGCGCACCGCGGCGACGGGCCCGTCGCAGCCCTCGTCGGCGTCGGTCGCCGCGAGCGCCCGGCGCGCGTCCTCGAGCACGGCGCGCCGCGCCGCGGCGGGCGCGCCGGGGGCGGCGCCGTCGTCGGCCCGCACCGGGAGCGCACCGGCCGCGAGGCACGCGGCGGCGAGGCACCAGCGCCGTCGGATGCGCAGCCGACCTCCCACGGTGGGGGACGGTACCCGCCCCCCGGGGCACACCGCAAGCGAGGAGGCGTTCGCCGTCCGGGGCCGCGGCGGCGCCGCGCGCGTCGCCCGTCGCCGGGGCGCGTCGCGACGCCCGTCAGTCGGGCCGCCCGACGAGCACCCACGCGGCCCAGTGCGCGGGGTGGCTCCAGCGCGGGTCGGCGCGGAGGTCGTCCTGCGCCCCTCGCAGCGCGACCGCGGCCGGCGCGCCCGCCCCGAGGCGGCGGTGGAACGACGTCGAGAACGCCCGGGTCGCCTCGTCGTCGACGGGCCACAGCGTGGCGACGACCCGGGGCGCTCCCGCGAGCAGGAACGCGCGGGCCAGGCCGAGCGCGCCCTCGCCCGGCACCCCGCTCCCGCGCGCGGTCGCGCACCCCGCGAGCACCACGACGTCGGCCGAGACGCGGTCCCGCACGATCTCGGCCGCCGTCCACAGCCCGTCGTCGGCGGGGCCCTGCGCGAGCACCACCGCGGCGAGGTCGGGCCGGCCGCTCGCCGCGACCGCGTGCGTCGCGAGGTGCACGGCCTTCCACCGCGGCCGGCGGGCGAGCGCGCCCCGCACCGCGTCGCGGGTCGCCTGCGCGCCCACGAGGACGTCGGTCCCCAGCGCGACCGCCTCGTCGCGCGCGGCGGGGAGCGGGACCCGCGGCGCCTGCGCGGCCCCGTCGTCGCGCGGGTCGCCGACGGCGAGCACGCCTTCGCCGGGCGCCGCCGCGTCGGCGAGGAGGGCGGCGAAGACCGCGCCGGAGGGCACCACCGCGACGACGCGGTCGGGGAACAGCACCGCGGGCGGGACGTGGGCGAGCGGCCCGTCCCGCGCGACGAGCACGCGCGTCACGTCGTCGTCGAGCGCGAGCGGCGCCGCGAGCGCGTCGCGCAGGCGCGTCGCGGCGGGGCCGGCGAGCACGTCGCGGTCGGAGAGGTCCGCGCGCTCGACGAGTGCTGCGAGCGCGCGCGCGGGCCCGAGGTCGGCCCACCGCGTCGCCGCGCGCGTGACGACGACCGCCGTCGCCGCCGCGTCGCCGTCGGGGACGTCGTAGAGGACGAGCGCGTCGGCCGGGCCGAGCCGGTCGCGCACCGCGTCGAGCGCGGGGGCGCGCAGGCCGAAGGCGGCGGCGGCTGCGCGGGCCTCGCGCTCCCCGTGGTCCGCCGCGGCCGCGAGCCGCCGCTGTGCGTCCTCGAGCGCGGCTTGGGCGGTCCGCGCCGCGCGCTGGTCCTGCGCCGCGCGGGCCCGCTGCAGCGCCTCGGCGGCCTCCGCCCGCGCCTCGAGTGCCGCGTCCTCCGCCCGACGGACGGCGGGCGGCACCGCCGCCTCGCGCAGCGCGCCGCGGGCGGAGAGCGAGGCCCGCAGCGAGGCGGCGAGCCCCGCGTCCACGAAGCGCGCGACCGCCGCCGCGTCGTCGGTGGCGCGTGCGGCCGCGACGCCGACCTCGTGCACGCATGCCCACGCGGCGCGCACGCGGAGCGCGTCCGCGTCGGGCAGCTCGGCGGTCCGCCCGTCGAGCTCGTCGAGCGCCGTGGCCGCCGCCGCGAGCGCCTCGTCGGGGCGCCCGGCGGCGAGCGCGGCCCGCGCCTCGCCCGCGAGCGCCTCCGTCGCGCGCTCGTTGCGCCCGGCGGCGGTCGCGGCCGCGCGCGCGAGACGCCACGTCGGAAGGGCTTCGGCCGGGCGGTCCTGCGCCTCGAGCGCGCGCGCGAGCACGGCCAAGGCCTCGGCGCGCGCCGCCGGGTCGGCGGGACCGTCCTCGCGCAGCGCGCGTTCCGCCGCGACCTGCGCCTCGGCGGGGCGTCCCGCGGCGCCCGCCGCGTCGGCGGCGAGCAGGACGCTCCGCTCGCTCCCGCGCACGCAGCCCGCCCGCGCGTACGCCGCGGCCGCGCGCCGGTAGCCGGCGACGGCCGCCTCGAAGTCGCCGCCGAGCCGCGCCGCCGTCGCGAGCCCCTCCTCGGCGCGCGCGAGCTCGGCGGGGTCGTCGTCGCGCGCGCGACGGGCGCGCAGCGCGGAGAGGAGCTGACGCGCGCGGCCGGTGTCGCCCGTCGCGAGCGCGAGGCGCCCGCACGCGTCGAGGGCGCCGACGTCCTCCGCGGCGACGCCGTCGTCGCCGCCCAGCGCGGTGCACGCGTCGTCGAGCCGCCGCGCCGCCTCGCCCAGCGAACCGGCCGTCGCGTGCGCGAGGCCGAGGCCCGCCTCCGTGCGCGCCGCGTCCTGCGCGTCGCCGAGCGCGGCCAGCTCGCGCACCGCGACGAGGAGCCGTCCGGTGCCCGTCTCGACGTCGCCCGCCGCCACGTCGGCCTCGCCGAGCCGGGCGAGCGCCCGCGCGGCGTCGCCCCGGCGGCCCAGCCGCTGCGCGAGCTCGAGCGCGGCGCGCGCGTGGGCCCTCGTCGTGCGCAGCTGCTCGAGCGACCAGCCCGCGGCCGCGAGGTCGAGGTGCGCGGCGAGCTCGTCCTCCGCGCGCCCACGGAGGCGCTCGACGACGACCCGGCGCTCCCACGGCGGGAGCGCGAGGGCCGGGCGGCCGACCGCCACGAACGTCGCCCCGGCCGCGTGCAGGCACACGGCCTCGAGGCGCAGCCAGCCGACGCGGCGCGCGGTCTCGGCCGCCTCCGCCAGCGCGCTCGCGTCTCCGGGCGCGCGGGTCGTGGCCTGCGTCGCGCGTGCGGACACCCACGTCGCGTACGCGCTCAGCACCCGCGACGCGCGCACCGCGGGCACCGAGAGCGCCGCGGCGGCGGCGACGGGGTCGGCGTCCTCGGCCGCGTCGAACGCCACGCGCGCCGCCGCCGCCGCGCGGGCCGTCGTCGGGTCGTCGGGCAGGCTCGCCACGAAGACGGCGAGACCGTCGAAGTCCGGTCCCCGGCCCGCGCCCGCCCACGCGGCCGCGGCGTCGGCGCGGTCGTCGCCGACGAGCGCCAGCGCCACCACCCACGGGTCGGGCCCGTCGGCGGAGACGAGCGCGTCGAGCCGCGCGCGGTCGTGCGCCGTCGTGGCGCGGGCCGCGGCCTCGACGACCGCCGACACCGAGGTCGGGCGACGCGGGAGCCCCTCCGCGCGCGCGGTCGTCGGGACCGCGGCAGCGAACGCGACCGTCCAGAGCAGGACTCGTCGCATCGCGTCTTCCTCTACCGAGATTGTAGGCCTGCAACCCTCCTCTCGCGCGGCGTCCCCGAGCGGCCCGGGCCCGGTCCGGGGGCCGGGCGGGTGCCGGTCCGGCGCGCCCGCTCGCGCGCCCACGGCGGGTGCGCCGGGCGACGGCCGCGGCGCCGCGCCGGCGGGACGCCCGCGACCGGTCGGCTCCGCGGTTGTGCGGCGTCGGCGCTTCGGGTACCCCGGCGTCGGCGCGCAGTCGTCCGACGGCGCCGACAGGAGGTCGTGATGCGTTGGCAGGAGGGTCGCCGCAGCGAGAACGTCGAGGACCGGCGCCGGGCCTCGGTCGGGCCCGTCGTGGGCGGGGGCGTCGGCGTCCTCGTGGTCGGGCTGATCGCACTGTTCCTCACGGGCGACCCGTCGGCGCTGCTGCGCGGCCTCGCGGGCGGTGGCGATCCGGGCGCGCCCGCGGCGTCCGGCGCGCCGACCAGCGCCGCCGAAGACCAGCTCGTCGATTTCGTCAAGGTCGTCCTCGGCGACACCGAGGACGTCTGGAACGAGCAGTTCCGGCGCATGGGCAAGCGCTACGAGGAGCCCAAGCTCGTCGTCTTCCGCGGGCAGGTGCGTTCGGCCTGCGGCCTCGCCGACGCGGCGATGGGGCCCTTCTACTGCCCGGGCGACCGGCAGGTCTACATCGACCTCGCGTTCTACGACGAGCTGCGGCGGCGCTTCCGCGCGCCGGGCGACTTCGCGCAGGCGTACGTGGTCGCGCACGAGGTCGGGCACCACGTGCAGAACCTGCTCGGCATCTCCGACCGCGTGCACGAGGCGCGCGGGAAGGTGAGCCAGGCCGAGTACAACCGCCTGTCGGTGCGGCTCGAGCTCCAGGCCGACTTCCTCGCCGGCGTGTGGGCGCACCACGCGCAGAAGGCCCGCGGCGTCCTCGAGTCGGGCGACCTCGAGGAGGCGATCACCGCGGCGAACGCGATCGGCGACGACACGCTGCAGCGGCAGTCCCGCGGGACGGTGGTGCCCGACTCGTTCACCCACGGCACGTCCGCGCAGCGCGTCGCGTGGTTCCGCCACGGGTTCCGCACCGGCGACTTCGCGCAGGGGAACACGTTCGACGAGGAGCAGTTCCGGCGCGTGGACCCGCGCTGACGCGTCGCGCCCGCGCCGCCCGGAGGACCCCGTGACGCCGACCGTGGCGCTCGTCCCGTGGTGGGTGTGGCCCGCCGCCCACCTCGCGGTCTGCACGGCGGCGGCGCTGGTGCTCCCACGGCGGCGCTCACCGCAGGCCGCCTCCGCGTGGCTCCTGCTGATCTTCCTCGCGCCGTGGCTCGGGGTGCCGCTCTTCCTCCTCGTCGGGCGTGTGGGGCCGTCGCGGCGCACCCGCAAGGCGATGGCGATGCTGCCCGGTCGCGCCGCGCGCGCCGCCGAGCGGTTGCTCGCCCACGTCGAGGCCCACGACCCCTTCGACGGCCAGGGCGTGCACCCCACCGCCGCGCTGGCCTCGCGGCTCGGGCACTTCCGCCCGCTGCGCGGCAACGCGGTGGAGGTGGTCGCGGACTACGACGCGGCGGTGGACGGCCTCGTCGCCGACATCGACGCGGCGCGCGACCACGTCCACCTCCTCTACTACATCTTCGCCGGCGACCGCACCGGCCGCCGCGTCGGCGAGGCGCTGCTGCGGGCGCGCGAGCGCGGCGTGGCGTGCCGCGTGCTCGCCGACGCGGTGGGGTCGCGCGCCGACGGCCGGGCGTGGGTGCGCGAGCTCTCGCGCCGCGGCGTGGACGCGGTGCTCGTCGCGCCGGTGAAGTTCCGCCGCATGTTCTTCCGGCGCCCCGACCACCGAAACCACCGCAAGATCGCGGTCGTGGACGGCCGGGTCGCGTGGACGGGGTCGCAGAACGTGGTGGACGCCGACCTCGGCGGGGGCCTGCGCTGCGAGGACCTCGTCGTGCGCCTGGGCGGCCCGGTGGTCGTCGCGCTGCAGTACGTCTTCCTCGCCGACTGGTGGCTCGCGCGCGGCGAGATGCTCGACGCGGCGCGCCACCTCCCGCCGCCGGTGCCCGCCGGCGACGTGGTCGCGCAGGCGCTGCCGAGCGGCCCCACCTTCGCCGCGGACTCGTTCCAGTGGGTGCTCGTGGACCTGCTCCACCGCGCCCGGGAGCGCGCGGTGGTGGTGTCGCCCTACTTCGTGCCCGACGCGCCGATCCTGCAGGCGCTCGGCGCGGCCGCCGCGCGCGGCGTGGACGTCCGCGTCGTGGTCCCCAAGCGCAGCGACCAGGTGGGCATCGGGCTGGCGGTGGAGTCGTACTTCGAGGACCTGGCCGAGCACGGCGTCCACGTGCACCGCTACCTGCCGGCGTTCCTGCACGCCAAGCACATGACGGTGGACGACGAGGTCGCCGTCGTCGGCTCGAGCAACGTGGACGTGCGCTCCTTCGCGCTCAACGACGAGATCACGCTCGTGGTCTACGACCGCGCGGTCGCGCGGCGCCTGCGCGCCGAGGAGGACCGCTACCTCGCGGCGTCGGAGGAGCTCGACCTCGACGCGTGGGAGCAGCGCGGGCCGGGGCGGAGGGTCCTCCAGAGCGTCGCCCGCCTCTTCACGCCCATCCTCTGACGCACGCCAGCCGCCGCGGGCGTCGTCTGACGCGTCCGTCTCCGCCCCTGAGGATCCCGTCCCTTGGACGGGATCCTACGGCTTGCCGTGGCAGCGGTTGCAGCCGATGCGGTCGCCCTTCTTGATGTTGCCCCACGGACGGTCGGCGTGCGCGACCGAGAGGTCGGTGCCGTCGAGCGTCGCGCCGTGGCAGGCCTTGCAGCTGCTGTTGTAGTAGCGCTCGTGCCCGCCGTTGGCCCAGCGCGAGTCGCCCACGGGGTGCATGCCGTGCGGGCCGCCCGTCCCCATCGGCGCGCCGTTGCTGCCGTGGCACGTCGCGCACTCGACCAGCACGCCGTCGTGGCCCTGGAGCTGGCGCGCCGCGACGTTGTCGTTCGCCGCGGGGTCGGCCACGGGCCACTCGGCGTGCGTGCTGCCGTGGCACGCTTGGCAGAGCAGCCCGCCGTGCCCCTTGCTGAAGCGGTAGAGCGTGCGCGGGTTCTCCGCGAAGCGCGAGGTCGTGGCCGCGATCGGCGACGCCGCCGCGTCGCCCGTCTTCCACGCCTGGCGCAGCCGGACGCCGTCGGCGGCGAGGACGTAGCCGGTCCCCGACAGGTGCGACGTCGCGTCGCCGGTGTGGCACGACTGGCAGCGCGGCAGGTCGGTCCACGCGCGGCGCGCCGCGCCGTCGGCGGCGCCGTCGAGGCTCCCGCCCGCGGCCAGCGCCGTCTCGCCCGCCACCGCCTTCATGTCGCCGTGGCAGTCCTTGCACTCCATGCCGGCCGTGATCATCGGGCCGCGGGCGCACTGGGTGACCGCGCCGGGGTGGCACTGGTAGCACGCCGCGGCCGCGCCGCCGGGCAGGAAGTCGTGCTTGCGGTGGATCGCGCGCGAGAACCACGGGAACACCTTCTGCGCGCCCTGCGGGCCCGCGCCCGTGAGGTCGAGCGCCGGCGAGTAGTGGCAGCTCGCGCAGAGCACCGGGCGCGAGCCGAAGAGGTTGGTGCCCTTCTCCTTGTCGTGGAGCTTGAGCACGTTCTCCTTCGCCTGCACCTCGAGGTCGGTCGCCGTGGACCACGTGACGTCGGTGCGCGACGCCGCGGTCCCGCCGGTGCGGTGGCAGGTGCGGCACTCGGTCTCCTGCGCGACCGGGACGACCACGTCGAGCGAGGCGAGCGCCGCGCCCGTGCTCGCGTCCGTCGCGGCCACGCGCATCAGCGGGTACGGGTTGGTCGTGCCCCCGTCGTCGGTGGGGGTGATGGGGATCCCCGCGGCCGCGTACCACCGCGCCGCGGCGTCCCAGGTGAACGCCTGCGGCCCCTTGGGGGTCGCGTCGTCGGGCATGTAGAGCCCGGTCAGGCCCTGTCCCGGCGCGAGCGAGGCGCCGTACGCCGCCGACGCCCACGTCCAGAAGTCGGTCTTGCCGACGCTCTTGCGGTTGATCGAGCCCGTCGCGTCGGCCACCGCCGCGTAGGTCACGCGCGCGCTGGCCGAGTCGAGCAGCACGGGGCCCGACGCCGTGCGCCGCACGACCTGCGCGCGCACGACGTTGAAGGGGGGCAGGATCGAGAACGTCGCGAACTCGCGGTCCATGCAGTGCATGCCGAGGTCGTTGGCCGCGAGCACGACCGCGCCGCTCGCCGGGGTCGGCGTGCCCCCGCCACCACCGCCGCTCCCGCCGTCGTCGTCATCGTCGTCGTCGCCCTCGTCGTCGTCCTCCCCGCCGCCGCCTCCGGCGGCACCGCCCGCGCCGCACGCGACCAGCGTCCCCGCGACGGGGAAGGCGGCGGCGAGCACGAGGACGAGCGAGCGCAGGCGCAGGACGAGCGGGGACGGTGCGGTCACGGGCGGGCTCCGCGGGACGCGCGGCGCGTCCCGTCGCCCGTGCAGAGTCGGCTCGACGCGCTTCGGATGCGAGCGGGCGCGGAGAGCGCGCGCTGCGAGCGGTTCTCAGAATCACCCTCGACGAGCGACGACGTCCACGAGCGTCGTGCGGCGGACGGTCACCGCACGATGAGCGGGCGACAGTCGGGACACACGCCGTGCGTGACCGGCAGCGCGTCGGAGGGCGCGAGCAGGTGACCCACGGGCCACCACCGCCCGCCGCGGTCGCGCACGCGCAGGCACCACGCGCACACGGTCGTGAGGCCGCCGGTCGAGGCGGCCACCGACTGCGGCAGCGTGCCCGCCGCAGCCGCCGCCTCGATGCGGGTCCGCAGCTGCGCGGCGAACGCGCGGTGGCGTGCGAGCGCGCGGGCCCGGTGCTCGGCGAGCGCGGCGCGGTCGTCGTCGGTGGGCTGCGCGAGCGAGACCAGCCCGTCGGTCGCGCGCTCGAGCTCGTGCAGCCGCTCGAACGCCGCGTCCGCGGCGACGCGGAACGCCTCGGTCCCGATCGCGGGGTCGAGGTCGCGGTCGCCCACGAGCCGTCCGAGGGCCTCGGCGGCGAGGAGCCGCTGCGCGGGGCCCACGCCCTTGCGGTCGCCGAGCGCGCCGAGCAGCTCGGCCGCGCGACGCTCCGCCTCGGCGCGCTCGCCGCGCAGCGCGTGCAGCGCCACCGTCATCTCGACGAACGCGAGGTGGCGCGTCGCGTCCGCGGCCCGCGGCGGAGGCGTGGCGTCGAGCTGCGTCGCCATCGTGGCGACGTCCCCCTCCGCACGTGCCAGTCGCAGGCGCGTCGCCGTGACGGCGGCGGGAAGATGCCCGTGTCGCCCGTCCTCGTCGCGGTGCTCGGCCTCGGCGAGCGCGAGGTGCGCGCGCGCGACCTCGAGGCGGCCCGCGTCGACCGCGGCGCGCGCGACGAGCAGGTACGCGTGGAAGCGGGCGCGCCGTGCGTCGGTGGGCGGCATCGCGTCGGCCGACGCGCGGACGCGGGGCAGGTGCGCGAGCAGGCGGTCCACGTCCCCGAGCGAGAACCACGCGCGGGCCACGGCGGCGGCGACGTGGGCCCGGTCCACCGCGGTCACGTCCGTCGCGCGGTCCACGAGCCGGTCCGCGCGGCGGGCGGCCAGCAGCGCTTCGGTCTCGCGGCGCTCGAAGGCGTAGGACGCCGCGAGCGACGTCCACGCCATCACCTCGAGGCGCGTGCCGCGCCCGTGCGCGTGCGCGAGCACCGAGGCGAGGCCTCGCTGGGCGACGTCGGCGCGCCCGTCGTGCAGGTCGCACTCGGCGAGCAGCAGCGCCGCGAACGCCGCGGCGTCGCCTCCCGCGCGCCGCGCCACCTCGGCGAACCGGCGGGTGACGCCGTCGCGGTCGGGGTCCTCGTCCACCATCCACACCGCGCGCGCGAGGGCCTGCGGCCCGTCCCGCGCGCGATCGACCAGCGTCCGGTAGGTCGTCAGCGCCCGCCACGACCCGTCGTCGCCGGCGCCCCGGACGGCGTCGGCTTGCGCGAGCAGCGCGTCCTGCGCGGCCGGGTCGAGGGCGCGCACGGCGGCGCGCCACGCGGCGCCGAGCTCGCCGGGGGGCGTCTCGGCGAGAGGGCGCAGCGCGGTCATCGCCCGCATGCTCCCACACGGGGAGCCGCGGCCCCCGTCGCGCCACGGGCGGCCGATCCCCCCGGTTCGGCTCAAGCCCGACGCCCGGACGGTCGAACGTGATTGGGGGCGCCCGAGGAGTTCCCTGCCATGCGCGTGCCCCGTTCGGTCGTCGTGCTGCGGCTCGCCTGCGTCGCAGCCCTCGCCGCGAGCGCCACGCTCACCGCCGACGCGATGCACCCCGGTCGCGCGTTCTGCCCGCTCGAGGCGGCCTGCAACCGCGCCAAGCACAGCGCGCTCGGCGCGATCCTCGGCATCCCGACCAGCCTGGTCGGGATCGGCGCGTTCGCGGCGCTCTTCCTCGCGACGCTGCTCCCGCACGACCTCGCGCGCCGCGTCGCCCGTCCCGCCGCGTGGCTCGCCGGCGCCGCGGGCCTCGGCTTCGTCCTCTACCAGTACTTCGTGCTGGGCTCGTTCTGCCCGCTCTGCCTCGTCGCCGACCTCTCGGGGCTCGTCGTCGCGGCCGCCGCGTTCGCGTGGGCCAAGGCGCCGGTCCGCCGCAGCAAGAAGCCGGTGATCGTGGAGGGTGCGGTGGCGCGCCTGCGCTGGCTGGCGCTCGCGCTGCTCGCCGTCGCGGTCCCCCTCCTCTGGCCGGCGCCCGCGGCGCGCCCGTCGTGGGTCGAGCTGCCCCGCGGCACGGGCGTGGACGTCGCCGCCGAGCTTGCGGCCGCGGAGCCCGAGCCCGCGCCTCCCCCGGCGCCCGTGCCGCGTCCGGTCGATCCCGAGGTCGTCGCCGACGGGGCCCCGGAGCCCGTCGCCGAGGCCGACGCCGTCCCCGACCTCGCGCCGCCGCCGACCGCCGCGCCGCCCCCGACGTCCGCGCCGCCGCGCGCGGAGACGCGCACCCCGGCGCCCGTGGCGGCGCCCGCGCCGTCGCCCGAGCGCGCGGCGGTGACGGTCGTCGAGTTCCTCAACCCCTTCTGCGCGCACTGCCGCGCGACGCACGCGCGGCTCGAGCGCGTGCTCGCCCGGCTCGACGTGCCGGTGCGCCGCCACCGCGTCTACGTCTGGAACACGCGCGAGCCCCCGCCGTGGGCGCGCGCCTGCGCGTGCGCCGAGAAGCACGGGCTGGGCGACCGGCTCTTCGCCGCGCTGCTCGAGACCGACGACCAGGACGCCGGGTCGGTCCGCGCGGCCGCGCAGCGCGCGGGGCTCGACCCGTCCTCGCTCGCGGCCTGCGGCGCGTCGCCGGAGGCGCAGGCCCGCATCGACCGCGACCGCCGCCTCGTCGCGTCCGCCCGGCTCGAGGGCCTCCCGACGCTCGACATCGGCCGCCGCCGCCTCATGGGCGAGCAGTCCGAGGCCGAGCTCGAGGACGCGCTGCGCGCCGCGATCGGCCGCTGACCGGCCGGAGCCTCGCGCGTCCTGCGCGCGACGCCAGGGGCTCCGGACCTCGACCCGTCAGAGCAGGTCGGGGAACAGCCACCACGCGGCGCGACCGAGGAGGTCGTCGGGGAGCACCACGTCCTCCGGGCGGGCCACGGGCCGGGCCGCCTCGAGGTCGCGCTCGAACGCCGCGCGCAGCGTCGCCACCGTCGCGGGGTCGAGCACGTTCGCGACGACCTCGCCCTCGAGGCGGTGCGAGCGCGGGTGGAGGTTGTAGGAGCCCACCTGCGCGAAGACGTCGTCCACCAGCGCGAGCTTGCTGTGCAGCGTGCGTCCCCGCTGCAGCCACACCGAGACGCCGCGTGCGGCGAGGTCGCGGGCCGTGCGCAGCACGGCGTAGGCGAGGATCGGCTCGTCGAGCGTCTCGTCCGAGTTGGTCAGCAGGCGCACGCGCACGCCCCGGCGCACCGCGGCCTCGAGCGCCTCCGCGAGCGCCGGTGTGCGCACGACGTAGGCGTTCTCCACGTCCACGGACCGCGTCGCGCCGTCCACCGCCTTGCACAGCGAGAGGAGGATGCGGTCCTCGTCGCCGGGCTCGTGGTCCACGATCGCGGCGCGGGCGCCGTCCGTCGCGGCCGGGAGGGCGAGCTCCTGCCGGAGCGGGGCCACGCGCCGGCCGGTCCGCTGCTCCCAGATCATCGCGAACAGCGCGTCGGCGTGCGCCGCCGCGGTCCCCGAGAGGAGGAGGTCGGTGTCGCGCCAGCGCCGCGGGTCGGCCGGGTCGCGGTGGCTGTACGCGTCGCCGAAGTTCATCCCCCCGAGGATCGCGACCTCGCCGTCCACGACGACGACCTTGCGGTGCTGCCCTTCGTGGCGCCGCGCCGGGTTCCTCCACCGAACGACCTCGATCGGCAGGGGCGGCGCGCCCCGGGCCGCGGCCTCGAGGGCGGCGACCGCGGCCCCGTACGGCGGACCCGACGCCGTCTGCCCGTCCACCACGACGCGGACGGCGACGCCGCGGCGCGCCGCGGCGACGAGCTGCGCGACCGCTTCGTGGCCGGTGCCGTCGTCGTAGAACGCCCACGTGAGCACGTGGATCGTGCGGCGGGCCGACGCGAAGAGCCGCGCGCGCTCGGGAAACGACGCCGGGCCGTCCACCAGCGCGCGGACCGTCGGGGCCGCGACGAAGGGCGCCTGCTGCAGCCGCTCGAGCTCGGCCACGAACGCGGGGTCGTGGAGCGTGCGCCGCGCGCGCGGGAGCGCCGACGCCTCCACCGCCGCGCGCGTCTGCGCGACGACGAGCCCCTCGGGCCGGTACTCGACCCCGGCGCACGCGGCGAGCAGGCCCCGCACGCACAGCTGCGCCTCGAGCATGTCGTGCGCCTGGTCGGCCTTGGCCCGGCGGCGCGCGGCGGCGGCGGGAGCGAGCCCGGCCGACGACGCCGCGACGAGGTGGCGCAGCGCGGGGCGCAGGCGGCCGCTCTCCACCCACGGCGCCAGCGCGGCGAGCACCCGCGCGGCGGCGTCGTCCCCGTCGGGCTCGGCGCGCAGCAGCTCGCGCAGCGACTCGACGTCGCGCTCGACGGGCGCGTCGTCGGCGGCGGGCGCGGGCCCCGCCGCCGGCGCGACGGTCGCCGCGCCGACCGGTGCGGGGCACGGGCAGCGCCCGGCGCAGCCGGCGGCGCCGAGGAGGACCGCGACGAGGACGGGGTGGGGGCGCACGACGCCTACGGTACGAGCAGCCCCCGCAGCGCCGCCAGCAGGCGCGCGCGCTGCGTCTCGCTCCACCGGGCGGGGTCGAGCGTCGCGAGCCGGACCCTCGCGTCGGGCAGCGACCACGTCCAGGCGTCGCCGTCGCGCGTGCGGGTCTCGCCGTCGGCGTCCCGCTCGACGTCGAGGTCGCCCGGCCGCGTCCGCGCGTAGCGCACCGCGACGACGCGCCGGCCCGTGGCGCGGACCGCCACCGCCGCGGGGAACGCGCCGGGCGCGGCGAGGCGCCGCACGGCCTCCTCCGTCGCGCCGCCGGCGGGGACGACGTCGTCGGCGGCGACGAACGTGCAGGTCTCGCGCAGCGGCCCGTCGCCGTCCTGCGCGACCAGCACGTCGTAGCCGCCGCGGCTCGCGGCCGAGCGCGCGAGCCGGCACCGCCCGCGCGGCACGAACGGGTCGGCGCTCCCGTCGGCCCCGCGCCCGGGGCCGACGTCCACCTCGGCGCCGTCGCTCGGCGGCGACGGCGCGACGATCGGCTCCCACGACGTCGTCCACGTGCGCAGGGCGAGCCCGCCGAGGTCGGGCGCGCCGGCCCCGCGCGCCAGCGGGGGCGGCGGGTCGTCGCCGAACGCCGCGGAGGCGAGCAGCGTGCCGAGCGTGCCGGCCGCCGCACCCCGCGCGCGCTCGGCCTCCGAGCGACGCAGCGGCGGCGCCTCGAGCCAGCGCAGGTCGGAGGGGAGCGCGCCCTCGCGGGCGGGGCTCGCGACGACGAGCAGGTGCTCCTCGCCCGTCGTGTCGTCGGTGACGTCGGCCTCGACGAGCACCGCGGCCTCGCCGGGCGCGACGCGCGGCGAGCGCGCGGGGCCCGGGAACACGCACGTGACGCCCGCCGCGCCGTCGAGCACGAAGGCCCACACGTCGAGGGGCGTCGCGCCGCCGTTGCGCGCGACGAAGCGCAGCGCGTCGCCGGGGCGCACCCGCGCGCCGTCCTCGAGCGGCCGCGGGGCCGCCGCCCCCGCCGGGCGCGGGTCGTGCATCGCCTCGACGGCGAGGCCCGCGGGCGCGGGGACGAGCCCTGACGCCGCGAGGCGCACGAGGCGCTCGACGCGGGCGACCTGCGCGAGCGTGGCGTCGAGCGAGGCCGCGTCCACGGGCAGCGGCGTCACGTCCTGCGAGGCGAGCCGCGCCGGACGCAGCCACGCGCGCTCGCCGTCCTCGACGAGCAGCCAGTCCGCGTCGCCGGGGCGGGCGGCCTGCACCGAGCGCAGCGCGCCGTCGTCGGCGCGCGGGAGGCCGGGCGCGCGTCCCGGCGTCCCGTCGCGCTGCACGCGCGCCACGGTCAGCGTCGGGGGCGGCGCGGGGCTCGCGACGAGCGTCGCGCGCCACGCGGGGCCGTCCTCGGGCGCGGGGACGCGGGGGGCGGACGCCGCCTCGTCGAGCCGGGCGCGGGCGCGCAGCGCGTCGGCGGCGACGACCGTCGCGCGCCGCGGCGACGTGGGGTCGCCCGCCCGCGCGGGCGCGAGCGCGACGACGGCGCCCACGACGAACCCCTCGAGCGCACCCGCGTCGAGCACGACGCCGTCGTCGCGGCGCCACGCGGCGACGTCGGTCGCCGCCGCGGCGGCGGGGAGGAACGACGCGCCGACGTCGCCGTCGGCGAACGGGTGCGCCCCGTGCACGCCGAGCGAGGCGAGCGTCGCCGCGACCCGCGCGGCCACCTCGCGCCACGGGGCCCGCCCTCGGGAGCGCGACAGCTCCTGCGCGAGCGCCCACGTCAGCAGGCCGCGCGGGACCGCGTCGGAGGCGCCGAGCGGGAGCCGCATCTCGCCCGCCTTCTCGCCGGCGCGCGCCGCGTAGAGCGCGGTGACGCCGGCGGGTGGCGCGTCGCCCGCGTCGGAGGCGGGCCCCGCGCGCTCGCCGTCCGCCCCGCTCGCGCCGGGCGCGGCGAGGAGGGCCGGGTCGAGCCCGCGCCCGCGGAGGCTGCCGTCGCCCCCGCGCGCGAGCGTGCCCGCGTGGCAGCAGTCGGCGACGAGCACGACCCGCGCGCCCGTGCGCGCGACCTCGCCGAGCGCCGCGCCGAGTTCGTCGTCGGAGACGCCGCCCTCGAGGCGCCCGTCGCCCCGGTCGGCCGTGCGCGCGTCGGCGGCGAGGAACACCTCGTCGAGGCCGTCGGCCTCGTCGCCCGACGCGTCCTTCTCCTGGGTGCCGTGGCCGGAGAGCGCGACGAGCACCGTGTCGCCCGCCGCGGCGGCGCGCGCGAGGCGCGTGAGCGCCCGCAGCAGGTTGCGCCGCGTGGGCGAGCGCACGGGGTCGTCGGGCTCGGCCGCGAGCGTCTCGACGTCGCCGGGCGAGGCGCCCAGCCGCGCGACGAGCACGTCGCGCAGCAGCGCGACGTCGTGGCGCGGGCCCTCGAGGCGCACGAGGCGGCGGTAGCGTTCGGGGCCGAGCGCGCGCTCGAGCAGCGGGTACTCCGAGACGCCCACGAGCAGCGCGCGCAGGCGCGGGGCCTGCGCGCGGGCCGGGGCGACCGCCAGCGCGAGCGCGGCGAGGGCCCCGGCGACGGGGAGCGCGCGCCTCACTTCGCCCCGAGCGCCTCGAGCACCCAGAAGCGCAGCCCGCGCGCGGCGCGCTCGACCAGCCCCTTGCGGCGCGGGGTCGCGAGGCGGTCCTTGAGCAGCGCGCCGAGGTCGTCGAGCACGCGGCCGTTGTCGCCGATGTAGGAGTGGCTGCCCGAGACCGACGAGACGTCGATCGTGTCCAGCCCGGGCACGACGACAATGCCCTCGCCGGCCTCGCCCGCCCGCGGCGCGCCGTGCAGCCCGCGCGAGACGAGCAGCGCCTTGTCGTGCGTGGACGCGTAGAGCGTCGTCCGCTCGGCCGCGCCGAGGATCGCGGGGGCGATGTCCTCGCGGAACGTGTCGGCGTCGAGGTCGGGGGCCGCGAGGACGACCTCGGAGAAGACGGGCTTCGCGTCCGTGGCGCCCTTGCCGCGCAGGCGCTGCAACGCCTCGGTGAGCGCGCGGTTGCCCATGCTGTGCGCGACGAGGTGGACGCGCTTCGCCCCCGAGCGGTCGCGCAGGGCGGCGAGGAAGCGCTCGAGGTGCGGCGTGGACCAGCGGACGTTGGCCTCGTCGATCGGGTACTGCGCGTAGCCGCCTTGTGACGGCCACGAGTACGTGACCGCGGCGCCCTCGAACTTGAGGTCGTAGGCGATCTGCGCGGTGCGCAGCACCGCCTCCTCGAAGGTCACGTTGTAGCCGTGCACGAAGACGAAGGCGTCCTCCTTCGTGCTGCCCGCGACGACGGCGCGCAGGTCGTCGAACCAGCGGGCCTCGTCGCGCTCCTTCGCGCCGAACACGACCATGTGGCGCGCCGGGTCCTCGAACCAGTCGCCCGTCCACATCGACGGCTGCTCGACCGCGCCCACGACGTGCGTCGGGGGGATGCTGACGCGGCACGCGCCGAGGCGCAGCGGGAGGCCGTCGCCGACGGCCTGGAAGCGCTCGTCGCCGTAGAGCACCTCGACGCGCGCCGTCCGTTGCGCCATGCGCACGCACTCGTAGGCGCCCTTGGCGGCGAGCACGGCGCCGGTGGCGACGACCATCCACCGCAGGACGGTCGCGCGCCACCGGAACGGCGCGGCGAGCACGCGGCGGACGCGCGCGACGACGAGGAGGCCGAGCGCGAGCACGCCCGCGGGCCACGCGAAGCGCGCGAGGTACCAGCGCAGCGAGGGCTCGAAGCGCTCGCGGTCGGTGGCGTAGAAGACGACGACGGAGTCGGCGCCGCCGTCGCCTGCGGCGGTCGGCGTCGGGACGTCGCGCGGGCGCGGCTCGGACGCCTTCCCTCGGTCGGCGCCGCAGGCCACGAGCAGCGCGACCGCGAGCACGGCGAGGCCGAGCAGGGCGACGGAGGCGTAGGGCGGACGTCGCACGAGGCTCCTCAGGGCCCGAGGCGGACCCACGTCTCCCGGGGCGGCACGTCGGGCGTCGTCGCCCTCCCGTCGCGCGTCTCCAATACCACGACCCGCGAGCCGGGGAGCGACGCGAGCACGTCGCGCAGCGCCGCGGCGGTCGGAACGGGGCGGCGGTCGTCGGCGGGGCCGCCGCCGGGCACGCGCACCGCGACGACGACGTCGCCCGGCGCGAGCCCGGCCCACGCGGCGGGCGTGCCCGGCTCGACGGCGACGACGCGGGCCCCGCGCGCGCCGCCCGCGTCCTCGGTGCGGGTGCCCAGCCGGCGGGGCGAGGGCGGGACCCGCGGGCCCGGCGTCGCGAGGTCGCCGAACACGAACGGCGTCTGCCCCCGCAGCGTGGTGCCCTTCACGGCGAGGCCGCGCGGGTGGGTGCGCGAGAAGACCTGCGCGGTGGCCGCCGTCAGGTGCGTCACCGCCTCGCGCCACGACACGACGCCGTCGTGGTCGGCGTCGAGCGTCTCGGCGGGCGTCCCCTCGAGCAGCGACACGAGCGCCTGCGTGAAGTAGCCGCCCTGCGCGCGGTCGCCGACCGCGACCTGCCCGCGGGAGGCGGCGGTCACGTCCACGGTGCCGCGCGCGCGGCAGAAGAGGTCGCGGAACAGGGCCGGGTCGGGCACGCGCTCGCGGTAGAGGAAGGTCTGCCCGACGTAGGTGCCGCAGCAGTCGGTGAGCAGGACCGCGAGCCGCGGGCCGTTCGCGCGCATCGCGGCGAGCAGGTCGGCGCGCGGGAGGACCTGGCCCCTCGGCCGCAGGTAGGGCCCGGCGTCGGCCCACGCGCCGTGGCCGGCGTAGTAGACGACGACGGCGTCGTCGGGGGTCACGGGGAGCGCACGCACGGTCTCGAGGACGCGTGCGGGGGTCGCGGCCTCGCCGTCGAGCACGGTGAGCGACCGTCGGGCCGCGGGGAGCCCGTCCTCGAGCGCGAGGCGCACGGCGCGCAGGTCGCCGCCGACGCTCTCGCCGACGTCGGGGTCGGCGGTGTCGCCGACGAGGACGAGGTGGACGAGGCGCGCGTCCGCGGCGGCCGGCGCCGGCGCCGGCGCGGCGGGCGCGGGCGCCGCGTCCTGCGCCCCGGCGGGGGAGGGGCGCGCCGCACCGACGCCGAGCGCGGCGCCGAGCGCCGCCCACGCGAACCGTCTCCATCCGCGCGCGGGGACCATCGTCGCCTCCGCCGGGATTCTCCGCGGGCGGCCGCCCCCGGGACAAGCGCCGTCGTCGGCGGGGCGACCGCGCCTCGGCCGGCGTCGATCCGCCCGGGGTCCCGGGGCGGCCCCGGTCTGCGGCGCCGGCGTGCACCGGGCGCGCCGCGCGCGATGCAGGGGCGGCGGACCGCGATCGCGCCCTTGCGACGCCGGCGGGAGCGGCTACGGTGACGTCGTGTTCGAACATGGGAACGACGTCCAGCACCGCCGGCGTGCCGTGGTGCGCCCGCGCGCTCCCCGCTCTCCCCCGCGGCGGAGGACCATTCGGGCGCCCCACAGTCCTCGCGGGTCGACTCCTCTGCAGCCGTGAGCGAAATCCCGAGACCCGTGGCGAGATTGCGCGGTGTCACCGAATCCGCGCGCTACGTTCCTGACTCGGTACCCTGCCCACATGGACGCCAAGTCGTTGAGCCTCGCCTTGGCATCCATTGCTATGGCAGTCGGAGCCGTTGTCACCGCCGCCGTGCGGCGGCCGACACAGGTGGGGACTGACGTTCACCGTGACTCGGGGAGCGAGGTCGAGCGGGACTCCGCCGCTCCTGATCTCGTGTCGGGCGGATGGGCAACTACTCGTCTCGAGACGCAACCTCGTACATCACCTCTCGCCCCGGCCGAGGCAGACAGTTCGCCTGTCACTCCTGAGACGCTGCGGGAGACCATGCTCCGCGCGATCCGAAGCGTCGACTGGACGGAACTCGCAAGATTGGATGGGTTGCTGCACGACCAGGTCGAACTGGTGGCCGCGACCGTACTCCCAGTGATTCTCTCGACGAATCACGATGAGGATGTGCGCCTTGCTGCGCTCTATCTGATGCGATCTGTATCGCCATCACCACGAGCGGACTGGGCGACGCCGGTCGTGAATGCATGCCTGCAGTCCGACTCATCTCGACTTCGGTATCAGGGCCTCGACCTTGCAGTTCGATGCACCGCGGTGGCACTCGAACCTGCGTCCGTCGACGCGCTCCGGACGATCTCTCGCGGCGCGTCGTCCGAGGTGTGCGTCCTCGCGTGCCGAGTCCTCCGGAGGCTCCGCGCGCTTCCAGACGCCGAGTACGCTCTGGTCCTTGAAGACGCACTGCGCGTTGATGGGAAGTCAACATGGCGAGCTCTAGACGCAGCCTACTTTGACCCGCCGACGACGGCGCTAGGGCGGGGGCTCTGTGCGAGCTTCGCCCGCTGCATCGCTGATCAACGCGAGTGCGTCGTGGGTATCGCCTGGCGTGAAGATGCGTCCGTGAGTTTCATCCTGCGGACGTGCGACGCTGCCCTCGTCGTCGCGTCGAGGCTCGGCCTCGCCGCGCGCGAGGACGTGGCGCGCCTCGTCCGCGACAGTCTCCCGTCGCAAGATGATCCCGAGTGGGCCGCGGCCGTCCGCCTGTGCTTGGATGCGTTCCCGGCCACCGAGGACGCGGAGCGGCTCCTTCGATCTGAGCGCCCCGCCTTCCGGTGGATCGGGTTCCTTGTCCGCCTCCGGGGATCCGGGAGTGTCGAGGATGCGAGAGTGCTCGTCGATCGAATGGGAGGGGATCGGTTCGATGCGACGAAGGAGACTGTCGAGCAGTGGAGATCCGAGCACCCGAAGCCCAAGTGACAGCTTCAGCGTGAGCGTGCGTACCGGGCGACCAGTACCGAGTCAGGAAACTCGCGTGCAGATTCGGTGACAGGCCACTCTGGCGGTGCTCGATCGGCCGCAGTCTGGCCCGGTTCTCCGGCGCGCGGGGGCGCCCGAGTGCACCCTCGGCGGACGCCGCGCTCGATCCTCGGGACGGTGAGCCGCTGCGCGGGACCCCGACGGCGACCTCGCCGGTCGTCTCCTCCGATGCGGCGAGCGAGACGCCGAGGCCCGTGGCGGAGACGCGCGGTGTCACGGCATCCGCGCGCTGCTCGCTTGACTCGATACCTCCGTGCGCCGAAGATCGGATCGGTCCGATCCGTCCGCGCATTCCGAAGGGCCGACGATGAGAATGCCCGTCGTGGGGCAGCCTCTTGATCCTCAGCGACCGCATCGAATCGTGAGTTGCACGGCGCGACTCGCGCCGGACGCCGATCAAGACGGGTGTGCATGCACAGGCATCTTCGGTCGGCTGCCCGGCCCGCGACTCACGATCGACCTGCGGTGCTGGCCCACCGTCCACCCGATGCGCAGCGTAGTGCCTCCGGCTGACGCCTGGCCTCTGTTCGACGATCATTGGACGCGACTGGACCGAGTGCAGGAGTTCTTGATGGGGCTGCAGCAGGGGGCTGCTCCGAGCCTCGGTCGCGGTGTCCTCGTGGTGTGCGGCGCAGTCCCGGACGAGTGCCTGCATCCCGGGTCCTACTTCGCAAGGTGGGCAGCCTGCACCCCGGAACGCCCCGAGCCAGGCTGGGAGTGGCTCGGCTACGACGTCATCGACGACACGTTCTGCAGCGCGATCCGCGGATCGGGTGAGTTCTCGGTGTCGACCCGAACATCAATGACGCGCGAGTACCAGATCCTCAGGTCGAGATTGAACGCGAACTTCCTGATGCCCGATTTCACGGCAGCGAGCGACCTCGCTCGCTTCGTGGACGTCCATGCGGACGGCGGGTCCTCAGCTACGGCGCCGTGCGCGCTCCTGCTCGTGAGCCCGCCATGAACACTACCGAGTCAGAAGAGTCGCGTGAAGATTCGGTGACACGCCACTTCGGCGGTGCTCGATCGGCTGCGGTCTGGCCCGGCTCTCCGGCGCGCTGGGGCGCCCGAGTGCACCCTCGGCCGACGCCGCACTCGATCGTCGGGAAGGTGAGCCGCTGCGCGAGACCCCGACGGCGATCCCGCTGGTCGTCTCCTAGGATGCCGGGAGCGAGACGCCGAGGCCCGTGGCGGAGACGCGCGGCGTCACGGTATCCGCGCGCTGCTTTCCTGATGCGGTACCTCTCGACAGGCAACGAGATGCACAGGATCGTTGACGCGGCGAAGCGTCGCGGCAAGGACTGGTGATGCGCGCGCGAGCAAGCCACATCGCCTTGGCGTGCGCGGCGATCGTGGTGTTCGGCGTGTTGACTCTCGGTCCCACTGTTTGGCGCTGGCTCAGCCCCCCCGGTTCAACGCGCGACCTCGAAGCGCGCGTCGCCGTGCTCGTGACTCGCATGCAGTCCGACGTCGAGTCGGATGCCGCTTTGGCGAGCTCCGAGTTGCGCGCACTTCTGGACGCCTCGGTTCCGGCGCAGTTCCCGGCGACAGCCGAAGTCGACGCGTGGCGCCCCGTCGTCTCGCGTCTCGCGTCGCTGTGGCTCTCGCGGAACGCCGAGGCGGACGAGACCGCGGCGCTCGTGCTGGCAAGGCTCGTTCGTGTAGATCTTCGCGCGTCGATCTTCGTCGCGGCAGGAGTCGCGGCCCACTGTCGCGACGAGAGGGATGGCATTGATCGTGTGGATCGGTTTCTCATGTCGTCACTCGCCGAGTCACCGTTCGTGTCTCACCCCGAGGTTGCACGGGTTGTCGAGTCGATCGTGCGTAACTGCGAGGACACGGCGACGGTCATGAGCGCCGCTGATGCACTCTGCCGCTCTGGGGCCGGGCGAGTGCTGGATGGCAGTGTGCTGGCCGAGGTGGATCCCGCGCGACAGGCAGCCATCCTGCGTGGGGCTGAGATGTCCGGATCTGTTGCACTCCGTGCGTGGGCGGCTTCGCTGACGAGCTCGCCCAACCGCGGGACTCGAATGGCTGCGGTCGTGTATCTGCTCTCGACATCCAGGAGTCACGACGAACTGGGCGCTTCGATCTCGGCGGCTGGTGAATTCAGACGCGACTCGCGACTGTACGTCGAGGTGCTCCTGGGTCTTCCGACCCCGCTCAAGCGCTTTCCGGATGTGCTGCCATTGGTAGTCGAGGAGACGCGGACCGCTCTCCAGTCCCCAGATCGGCTCGTGCAGCTCGCGGCCATCGAGGTGGCCTCGCGCGCGCCCGAGGTCCGCTCGCGGGTGCGCGACGAACTTCTGGAGCTCGCGCGACGGACTTCGGACCGTGAGATTGCATCGCGAGCTGAGCAGGTGGCGCGGCTTCGGTGAGTAGCAGTGCGTGCGGCGGTCAAGTGCAGCGCATCGGCCCCGTGCGGAGTACCGACTCAGGAACCTAGCGCGCGGATCCCGTGACACGTCGCGCGCCCCGCGACGTGTCGCGGGCCCGAGCCTCGCCGCCCGCGGCGGGGGAGGCGGGCGTCGGTCCCGATCCGCCGGCGCGTCGGTCACGCGACGGGGGCGAACTTCGCGGTGAAGTGGCGCAGGTGCGGCGCCTGGTCGGTGATCCGGTAGCCGGGCAGCGAGGCGCGCGCGGCGAAGACCTCCTGCACCGCCTCGAGCACGTAGTCCATGTGGCTCTGCGTGTAGGCGCGGCGCGGGATCGCGAGGCGCACCAGCTCGAGCGCGGCCGGGCGGTCCGGGCCGCCCGCCGGGTCGGGGCGCCCGAACATCACCGTGCCGATCTCGCACGTGCGGATGCCGCCGTGCACGTAGAGCGCGACCGCGAGCGCCTGGCCGGGGTAGCGGTGCGGCGGTACGTGGGCGAGGAACGCCTTCGCGTCGAGGTAGATCGCGTGCCCGCCCGCGGGCTTCATCACCGGGACGCCGGCCGCGTCGAGGCGCTCGACGAGGTAGCGGATCGCCGCGTGGCGGTAGGCGAGGTAGTCGGGCTCGAGCACCTCCTCGAGACCGATGGCCGTCGCCTCGAGGTCGCGCGCCGCGAGCCCGCCGTAGGTCGGGAAGCCCTCGGTCAGGATGAGGAGGTCCTTCTCGGCGCGCGCGAGGCGGTCGTCGTTGGTGCAGAGGAAGCCGCCGATGTTGGAGAGGCCGTCCTTCTTCGCCGACATCGTGCAGCCGTCGGCGAGGCGGAACATCTCGCGGGCGATGTCGCGCGGCGCGCGGCCCGCCTGCCCGGCCTCGCGCTCGCGCACGAGCCACGCGTTCTCGGCGAAGCGGCACGCGTCGAGGTAGAGCGGCACGCCCGCCTCGGTGCACGCGGCGCGCACCGCGCGCAGGTTCTCGAGCGAGGCCGGCTGGCCGCCGCCCGAGTTGTTCGTCACCGTCATCATGACGAGCGGGACCCGCTCGCGGCCCTTCTCCTTGAGCACGCGCCGCAGCGCCTCGACGTCCATGTTGCCCTTGAACGGCGCGACGAGGCCGGGCGTGCGCGCCTCGGCCACGGGCAGGTCGAGCGCCTCGGCGCCGGCCGCCTCGATGTTGGCGCGCGTCGTGTCGAAGTGGGTGTTGCTCGGGACGACGTGGCCGGGCTTGCACAGCAGCGAGAACAGGATGCGCTCGGCCGCGCGGCCCTGGTGCGTCGGGATGACGTGCTTGAAACCCGTCAGGTCCTTGACCACGGCCTCGAAGCGGAACCACGAGCGCGAGCCCGCGTACGCCTCGTCGCCCTGCATCACGCCGGCCCACTGGCGCGCGCTCATCGCCGACGTGCCCGAGTCGGTGAGCAGGTCGATCATCACGTCCTCGGCCCGCAGGCGGAACAGGTTGAAGTCCGCCGTGCGCACCGCGGCCTCTCGCTCGGCCCGCGTCGTCATCTTGATCGGCATCACCGACTGGATGCGGAAGGGCTCGATGATCGTCTTCACGGGTCGTCTCCGGGGCCGCGCCCCGGATCATGCCGCCCGCCGCCGGTCGCGGGCACGAAAGACGCGGTCTGCCGCACGCACGCCGTCCGCTCGGACCGCGCCGGTCCGGTTCGCCCGCGCCCCGGCGGGCTACCCGAGCGCGCGCTCGAGCGCCTCGGCGGACGGGAAGCGCGCGGCGGGGTCCTTCTCGAGGAGACGGTCCACGATCGCCGCGAAGGCGGGCGCGAGCGACGGCGCGCGGTCGAGCAGCCGCGGCGGCGGCGTCTCGAGGTGCTGGCGGATCGTCGCGAGCGCGCCCGGACCCTGGAACGGCGGGTGGCCCGTCGCGAGCTCGAAGAGGACGACGCCGAGCGCGTAGAGGTCCGAGGTCGGGCCGACGTCGCGCCCCGCGCACTGCTCGGGCGACGCGTAGCGCAGCGAGCCCACGAACTGCCCCTCGCGCGTCAGGCGCGCCTCGCCGTCGAGGCGCACGACGCCGAGGTCGAGCAGGCGCAGCGTCCCCTCGTCGGTCCAGAGCAGGTTCTCGGGCTTGAGGTCGCGGTGCACCACGCCGGCCGCGTGGACCGCGGCGAGCGCGCGCGCCGCCTGCCTCGCGACCTCGAGCAGCCGCGCCTGCGGCAGCGGGCCGTCGGCGTCGAGCGCCTCGCGCAGCGTGCGCCCGACCACGCGCTCCATGACGAGGTAGGGGACGTGCGCGCCCGCCACGGTCGCCTCGCCGGTGCCGTGCACGCGCACGACGTGGGGGCTCTCGACGGCGAACCCGACGGCGGCCTCGCGCAGGAAGCGCGTGCGGCTCGCGTCGTCGGCGGCGAGCGCGGGGTGCATCGCCTTGAGGGCGACCGCCGGGCCGCCCTCGAGCGGGACCGCCTCGAAGACGACGCCCATGCCGCCGCGGCCGAGCTCGGCGACGAGCCGGTAGCGGTCCACCGTGTCCCCGACCGCGAGGCCCGGGGCGACGGCCGGCCGGCCCGGCGGCGCGACGCCCGTGGTGTCCACGTCGGCCGCGGCGAGCTCGGCGAGCGCCTCGGTGACGAGCGACGGGTCGTCGGGGGCGCGTCCCTCGAGGAAGGCGCGGCGCGACGCCGTCGCGACGTCGGCCGCGGCGTGCACGAGGTCGCGCAGGCGACGGTAGCGCGCGGCGTCCACCGACGTCACGCCTCCGCCGTCGCCACGGGCCCCGCGCCCGTCGCGGGGGGCGTCAGCCACTCGGAGAGGCGCCGCTTCGCCATGCTCCAGTCGAGCTCGACGGTGCGCGTCGAGACGCCGAGCAGCGTCGCGACGTGCTCGGTGGGGAGGCCGCCGAGCAGGCGCATCTCCGCGATGTGCGCCTGGCGCTCGTCGAGCGCGGCCAGGCGGTCGAGCGCCTCGTGGAACGCCGCGGCGTCCACGGCGCGGTCGCCGCCGTCGGCCCCGAGGCCCGCGAGCGTCACGCGCGCCCGGGCCTCGCCGCCGCCGCGCTTCTGGGCCGCCGCGTCGCGGGCGTGGTTGGCCAGCACCTGGCGCATCGCGCGGACGGCGACCGCGAGCACGTGGGCGCGGTCCTTCCAGTCCTGCGCGCCCGGCGCGTCCACCATCTTGAGGTAGGCCTCGTGCACCAGCGCGGTCGCCTGCAGCGTGTGGTCGGGCCGCTGCGAGCGGAACACGCGCTCGGCGATGCGGCGCAGCTCGTCGTAGAGGAGCGAGAAGACGCGCTCGGCGGCGGCGGGGTCGCCGGCCTTGAGGCGCTCGAGGGCGCGGGACACGTCGGGCGTCGGCTCGGGCACGGGGGCGAGGATACCGGCACGGGCCCCGGGCGGTCGGGGGCTCCGGTCGCGGCGGGCCCGCCTACTCGACGCCCATGGCGCGGGCGACCTTGGGCCAGTCGCGCAGGAGGACGCGGCGGCCCTCGTCGGAGACGAGCAGCGACTTCTCCTTGCCCTCGAAGAACGACCGGTAGCCCGGCCCCTCGACCTGCGAGGCGACGAAGAAGCGCGTGAACGCCTCGAGGACCCAGACGTCCACCTGCTGGTAGTACTCGAGCAGCTTCGGCAGGTCGCCGCGGTGCTCGGCGGGGACGCGGAGCACGGGCCCGACGCCGGGCTTCTCGAGCGGGTCCACGATGTCGGACGCCATCATCGAGAACAGGGGGACGAGCGCGACGGCCTGGCGCGGGGCGAGGTGGCTGCGCACGAAGACGTTGTGCTTGACGAGCAGCGCCATGTAGACGGCGAGGAACTCGGGGATGCCCTCGCCCTGCTCGTCGTGGAGCGGGGCCGGCTCCTCGGAGTTGAGCGACGGCACGGCGGGGTCGACGAGCTGGCACACGCGCACCGTGACGCCGTGCTTGACCACGAGCTTGAGCTCGCGCAGCTTGCCCTGGTACGTGTCGCGCTGGCTCAAGCGCTCGGCGACGACGGGGCCGACGAGGATGTTCCCGCCGTCGGCCATGCTCATGATGCGCTGGGCCTGGTTGATCCCCAGCCCGGTGATGTTGCGGTTCCCGTTGACGTCGATCACGAGGTTGTCGCTGTTCTCGTTCACGGCGATGCGCACGAGGAAGCGTCGCTGGCGGTCGGGCTGCGTGTCGTTGCTCGCCGCGAGCCGCGCGAGGACGTCGAGCGCCATCCGCACGTCCACGTCGTAGGGGCGCATGACGTCGATGAGCACGATGCCGACGCCGTCGCCGGTGGGCAGCAGCAGGTAGCTGTCCTTCGGGACGCCGCTGGCGGCGACCGCCTCCGTGATGACGCGGTTGAGCGTCTCGATGATGTGGCTCTGCGCCTCGACGGTGCGGCCCTTCGAGTAGCCGACGACGTCCAGGAACACGTACTTCGCGTTGACGGTCTCGACGACGGGCATGGCGCTCCCCGGGGAGGACCGGCGAGCGTAGCACCGGGGCCCCGGCACCGCCCCGCGGCCTCTCCGCCCGGCGCCCGCGGCGCCGTCCCGCGTCCCGCCGTCGCCCCGGGCCCCGCGCCGTGCCCGTTCCTCCCCCGACGCCCCGGCCGCGCCGCCTCCGCGTGTCCGCGGCGCGACTCGGACCATTCCGGTCCGGGCCCCGCGCCTCGACGATCGCGCCGCACCCCCGCGCCGTGGGACGGGACGGGGGTTGCCCCCGTCCCGTCCCGGTGATATAGGAATTCCAGATCCGATTTAGCGGTTTGGCCTCGCGGGCCCTCGGCGCGGGGCGGATCGGAGGGTCGATGCGCGTCTCGTCCTGGGTGGTGACGAAGGGCGGCGAGCCGATGACGCTCGCCGAGCGCGACGAGACGCCGGGCGAGGGCGAGGTGCTCGTCGAGGTCGCGGGCTGCGGCGTCTGCCACACCGACCTCGGCTTCTTCTACGACGGCGTGCCCACGCGCCACCCGCTGCCGCTGACGCTCGGCCACGAGATCGCGGGCCGCGTCGTCGCGACGGGCGCGGGCGCGCAGGCGTGGGCCGGGAAGGCCGTCGTGGTGCCCGCGGTGATCCCGTGCGGCACGTGCCCCGCGTGCCGTGCGGGGCGCGGTGGCGTGTGCCCCAAGCAGGTGTTCCCGGGCAACGACGTGCACGGCGGCTTCGGCTCGCACGTGCGCGTGCCGGCGCGCGGCCTGTGCCCGGTGCCCGACCTCGCCGACCGCGCGAAGAACCCCGCGGGCCTCGCGCTCGCCGACCTCTCGGTGATCGCGGACGCGATCTCGACGCCCTACCAGGCCGTCGTCCACGCGGGCCTGCAGGCCGGCGACCTCGCGGTGTTCGTCGGCGCGGGCGGCGTGGGCGGCTTCGGCGTGCAGGTCGCCGCCGCGCTCGGCGCGGCCGTCGTCGCCGTGGACCCGTCCAAGGAGCGCCTCGAGCTGGCCGCCGCGCACGGCGCCGCGCTCGCGCTCGAGCCCGGTCCCGCCGACGGCAAGGCGCTCAAGGCGGCCGTGCGCGACTTCGCCAAGGCGCGCGGCGTCCCGACGTGGCGCTGGCGCATCTTCGAGACCTCGGGCTCGCCGCAGGGGCAGGCCACCGCCTTCTCCCTGCTCGCGCCCGGCGCGCACCTCGGCGTCGTCGGCTTCACGCCCGCGAAGGTCGAGCTGCGCCTCTCCAACCTGATGGCGTTCGACGCGACGGCCCGCGGCACGTGGGGCTGCCTGCCCGAGCTCTACCCCGCGGTGCTCGACCTCGTGCTCTCCGGGAAGGTGGCCGTGACGCCCTTCCTCGAGCGCCGGCCGCTCGCCTCGGTCAACGCGACCTTCGACGACCTCCACCACCGCCGCGCGAGCAAGCGCGTCGTGCTGGTGCCCTGAACGACGACCCCATGCCTCCGGAGACGACCGCGATGCACCTGAAGAACCACGAGCTGGCCCCCGTCGCGCACGCCGGCGTGCGCTACGAGGAGGTCCCCGTCCGTGACCCGAAGGGCGTCGCCGTCGAGGGCCTGCACGCCGTCCGCATCTCGCTCGACAACCCGTCGCAGCTGAACTCGTACACGACCGAGATGGTCAAGGGCGTGATCCTCGGGTTCCGCAAGGCGTCCAACGACCGCGCCGCGGTCGCCGTCGTCTTCACGGGGACGGGCACGCGCGCGTTCTGCACCGGCGGCAACACCGCCGAGTACGCGGAGTACTACGCCGGCCGGCCGGAGGAGTACCGCCAGTACATGCGGCTCTTCAACGACATGGTGTCGGCCATCCTCGAGTGCGACAAGCCGGTCGTCTGCCGCGTCAACGGCATGCGCATCGCGGGCGGGCAGGAGATCGGGATGGCGTGCGACTTCACGGTCGCCTCCGACCTCGCGCTGTTCGGGCAGGCGGGCCCCAAGCACGGCTCGGCGCCCGACGGCGGCAGCACCGACTTCCTGCCGCTCTTCGTCGGCGTCGAGGCGGCGATGGAGTCGTGCACGCTCTGCAAGACGTGGAGCGCGCACAAGGCCCACCGCCTCGGGCTCGTCACGCGCATCGTCCCCGCGCTCAAGGTGGACGGGCGCTTCGTCGCGAACCCGCTCGTCGTGACCGACCGCTGGCTCGACGAGCAGGGCCGCGTCGTCCACGGCGAGGCCAAGGAGGGCGCCGACCGCGAGGCGGCGAAGGCGCTGCTCGCGCGCGGCGAGGTGGACCTGTCGCTGCTCGACAAGGCGGTGGACGAGCTCCTGTGGTCGCTCGTGATGACGATGCCCGGCTGCCTGAGCAAGACCGTCGAGAGCGTGCGCAAGCACAAGCTCGAGCACTGGGACCGCAACCGCGAGAGCAACCGCGCGTGGCTCGCGCTCAACATGACCTCCGAGGGGCGCCTCGGGTTCCGCGCCTTCCACGAGGGCCCCAAGGACCGCCGCGAGGCCGACTTCCTCCACCTGCGCCGCCGCGTCGCGGAGGGCGCCGCGTGGGACGACGCGCTGCTCGAGGACGTGCTGTCGCGCACCGTCGGGACGGGCGCCTGACCGTGCCCGCACCCGGCACCCCCGCGCCGCGCGCGGCCGAGGCGGTCGCGATCCGGCCGCTGCGCCGCGCCGACCTCGCCGAGGTCGTGCGCATCCACGCGCTGCACACCGGGACGCGGGCGCCGGCCTACTGGGAGGCGGTGCTCCGCCGCGTGCGGCGCGAGGGCGAGGCCCTCGAGGTCGCCCTCGTCGCGCCGTCGGCGACGGGCCGCGGGCTCGCGGGCTTCCTCGTCGGCGAGGTGCGCGCCTTCGAGTTCGGCTCGGAGCCGTGCGGGTGGGTGTTCGCGGTCGGCGTGGACCCGGGCGAGGCCCGCGGCGGCGTCGCCACCGCGCTGCTCGACGAGGCCACGCGGCGCTTCGCGGCGGCCGGCGTGCGGCGTGTGCGGACGATGGTCCGGCGCGACGACGTGCCGGTGCTCGCGTTCTTCCGCGCCAACGGCTTCGCCGGCGGCGCGTTCGTCCAGCTCGAGCGGTCCCTCGACGCGGAGGAGGAAGGGTCGTGAGCACGCTGCGGGTCGAGCGGCTGGAGGGCGGCCAGGTGCTGCGCGCCGTCGTGGACGGCGGCAAGGCGAACCTGATCGACCGCGAGTGCGGGCAGGCGCTCCGCGCGCTGTGCGCGGACGTGGCGCGGTCGCCGGACGTGAAGGCGGTCGTGCTCGAGGGCGCGGGCGCGCACTTCTCCTTCGGCGCGAGCGTCCAGGAGCACCTGCCGGGCACGGTCGAGGCGATGCTGCCCGAGTTCCACGCGACCTTCCGCGCGATGCTCGACGCGTCGGTGGTGTGGCTCGCCGCGGTGCGCGGCCGCTGCCTCGGCGGCGGCCTCGAGGTCGCCGCGTTCTGCCACCGCGTGTTCGCCGCGCCCGACGCGGTGCTGGGCCAGCCCGAGATCGTGCTCGGCGTCACGGCGCCCGTCGGCAGCACCTTCCTGCCCGACCGCGTCGGCCGCCCGGCGGCCGAGGACCTCTGCCTCACCGGCCGCGCGGTGGGGGCCGACGAGGCGCTGCGGATGGGCCTCGTGGACGAGCTGGTCCCCGACCCCTCCGTCGCCGCGCTGGCCTGGGCGCGCACCCACCTGCTCCCGCGCTCGGCGTCGAGCCTGCGGCTCGCGGTGCGCACGCTGCGCGCGGGCTGGCGCCGCCGCTTCGAGGCCGACCTGCTCGAGGCCGAGCGGATCTACCTGTCCGACCTGATGGCCACGCGCGACGCGATGGAGGGCCTCGACGCCTTCCTCGCCAAGCGCCCGCCCGCCTGGAGGAACGCATGAGCGCGCTCACCGACCTGCTCGACCGCGCCGAGAGGGTCTACCGCGACTGGCGGTTCACCACCGTCAAGGAGTGGAAGGCCCGCACCGGCGGCCTCGCCGTCGGCTACATGCCGGTGTGGGTGCCCCGCGAGGTGCTCCACGCGCAGGGCGTGCTCCCCGTCGGCGTGATGGGCGCGGGCGACGACCTCGAGATCATCCGCGGCGACGCCTACTACCAGTCCTACATCTGCCACATCCCGCGGAGCACGATCGAGCTGGCCCTCAACGGCAGCCTCGACTGCCTCGACGGGATGCTGTTCCCGGCGACCTGCGACGTCATCCGCAACCTGTCGGGCATCTGGAAGCTCACCTTCGCCGACAAGCTGGTGCGCTACTACGACACGCCGCAGGACTTCGACCCCGCCCGCGGCGGCGCGTTCGTCCGCAAGGACCTCGAGGAGCTCTCCGAGGACCTCGCCCGCCGCGGGGCCCGCCCGCTCACCGCGGCGGCGCTGCGCCGCTCGGTCGAGGCCTACAACGAGAACCGCCGCCTCGTCCGCGGCCTCTACGACCTGCGCCGCGACGCGCCGTGGAAGGTGCCGACGTACGAGCTCTACGTGCTGCTCCGCGCCGGGATGGTGCTGCCCGTCGAGGAGAGCAGCGCGATGCTCGCGAGCTACCGCGCCGCCGTCGAGGCCGACACGTCGCGCCGCCCGATGGACCAGGCGCGCGTCGTCCTCTCGGGCTCGTTCTGCGAGCAGCCGCCGCTCGGGCTCCTCAAGACGCTCGAGCGCTCGGGCTGCTACATCGTCGACGACGACCTCGCGCAGGTGCACCGCTGGATCCGCTCGGACGTGCCGCTCGAGGGCGACCCGCTCGACGCGCTCGTCGCGGCGTCGCTGCACGACGCGATCCCGCACCCCACGCGCTGGAGCGAGGGCGAGAAGAAGGGCGAGGACCTCGTCGAGCGGGTGCGCCGCTCGCGCGCCGGCGGCGTCCTCTTCGCCGCCCCGTCCTTCTGCGACCCCGCGCTGCTCGACCAGCCGATGGCCGTCGCGGCCATCGAGCGCGCGGGCATCCCGTGGACCGCGTTCAAGTACGCGGAGAACGGGGGCCAGTTCCAGGTCATCCGCGAGCAGGCGGGGACCTTCGCCGATTCCATCAAGCTGTGGAGCGCCGCCTGACATGCCCACCCCCAAGGACGCCCTCAAGGACGACAGCCAGCTCCGCCAGAAGACGATGATCGCGGACCACTTCACGCGCCTCTCGCGCGCGCCCGACACGGGCGAGAAGTGCGTCTACACCTACGTCCCCGGCAACCTGACCGAGCTGCTGCGCGCCTTCGGCACGCTCCCGGTGCTGCCCGAGATCAACGCGCTCCAGAGCGGCATGCGCGGCAAGTCCCGCGACTTCATCGCGCTCGCCGAGAAGACGGGCCACTCCGAGGACGTCTGCGCCTACGTCAAGAGCGACATCGGCATGCAGGCGGCCGGCAACGTCGGCCCCACGGGCGAGCGGCTCCCCAAGCCCGACCTGCTCCTGCTCTCCTACACCGGCTGCTTCACCTTCCTGAAGTGGTTCGAGCTCCTTCGCGAGCAGTACCAGTGCCCGACCGTGATGCTCCACGTGCCCTACCAGGGCGAGGGGGCGATCACCGCGTCGATGCGCAAGTACGTCGTGGACCAGATCAAGGAGAAGCTGATCCCGGCGCTCGAGCAGGTGACCGGCCGCGCCTACGACGAGGACCTGCTCAAGGAGCACCTCGCGCGCTCGGCCAAGGCCGAGGACGACCTCGTCGCGGTGCTCGAGTCGGCCAAGCACGTCCCGTCGCCGATCGACTCGTGGTTCGGCGGCGTCTACTACATCGGCCCGATCTTCACGGCGTTCCGCGGGACGCAGGACGCGGTCGAGTACTACCGGATGCTGCGGGCCGAGGTCGAGGAGCGCGTGCGGCTCGGCAAGGGCCCGGTGACGCCCGACGGCGACCTCGAGCGCGAGCGCTACCGCGTCGTCGTCGAGGGCCCGCCGCCGTGGACGCACTTCCGCGAGCTGTGGAAGATGTTCGCCGACGAGGGCGCGGTGGTGGTCGCGTCCACCTACACCAAGGTCGGCGGCGTCTACGACTTCGGCTTCCGCCACGACCCGTCGCGGCCGCTCGAGACGCTCGCCGACTACTGCATGGGCTGCTACACCAACCTCAACCTGCCGACCCGCGTGGACATGATCGCGCGCTACGTGCGCGAGTACTCCGCCGACGGCTTCCTGATCAACAGCGTCAAGTCGTGCAAGTCGTTCAGCGCGGGGCAGCTCATGATCCTGCGCGAGGTCGAGAAGCGGACCGGGCGGCCGGGCGGCTTCATCGAGAGCGACCTCGTGGACCCGCGCTACTTCAGCGCGGCGAACGTGAAGAACCGCCTCGAGTCCTACTTCCAGATGATCGAGCAGAAGCGCACGGGCGTGGGGGTCGCATGAAGTACGTCGTCGGCATCGACCTGGGCTCCACCACCACGAAGGCCGTCGTCCTCGACGAGGGCGGCCGGGCGCTCGGCCGCGGGATCACCAACTCCCGCAGCAACTACGACCTGGCCTGCCAGGTCGCGCTCACCGAGGCGCTGATCCACGCGCGCTTCTCGTTCGTCGCGCAGGCGATGGAGGAGCGCGGCGTGCCGCCCGAGCGCGCCCGCGGGCTGCTGGGCGACCTCGAGCGGCTGTTCCGCCGCGAGCAGTACCGCGGCCAGGTGGACGTGCTCGAGCGCACGACCGCCGAGGTGGTCGGGCGCTTCGGCGTCGAGGACGCGCGCCGGGGCGTGGCGCACATCGTCGCGGCCATGCGCGGCGAGTCCGACGCCCTCTACGCGAAGGGCGCGTCGCGCAAGAGCGACTTCTTCCGCGACCTCGCGGGGAGCCGCTGGCACGCGCTCGCCGAGGAGGAGGCCCGCCGCGGCGGCGGCGACTTCGACGTCCTCGTCGCGGTCTTCGACAAGGCGATCCTCGAGGTCGAGAACACGCCGTGGGCCGAGGGCACCTTCGAGCGCTTCGTGCGCGCCGCCCTCGCCGACGCCGCGGGCGCGGCCGGCGCCGACGCCGCGGCGCTCGCCGGCGGCGTGGACCGCGCGGTGTCGCTCGCGCTCGAGCAGTGGTCGAGCGTGGGCACGGGCTACGGCCGCGCGCGGCTCCCGTTCCCCAAGGAGCGCATCCGCTCCGAGATCCTCTGCCACGGGCTGGGCGCGCACGCGATGTTCCCGCAGACGCGCACCGTCCTCGACATCGGCGGCCAGGACACGAAGGCGATCCAGGTGGACGAGCACGGCATCGTCACGTCGTTCCAGATGAACGACCGCTGCGCGGCCGGCTGCGGGCGCTACCTCGGCTACATCGCCGACGAGATGAACCTCGGCCTGCACGAGCTCGGCCCGCTGGCGCAGAAGTCCGAGCGCAGCGTCCGCATCAACTCGACCTGCACCGTGTTCGCCGGCGCCGAGCTGCGCGAGCGCCTGTCGCTGGGCGAGAAGCGCGAGGACATCCTCTCGGGCCTGCACCGCGCGATCATCCTGCGCGCGATGTCGCTGCTGGCCCGCTCGGGCGGCGTCCACGACGAGTTCACCTTCACCGGCGGCGTCGCGAGGAACCCCGCCGCGGTGGACGCGCTCAAGGCCCTCGTGGCCGAGAACTACGGCGCGCTCACGATGAACATCTCGTCCGAGTCGATCTACACGGGCGCGCTCGGCGCGGCCCTGTTCGCGCTGCGCGACGCCAAGGGCCGCACGTCGGCCCCGGTCGCGGGGGAGGTCGCCGCATGAGCCCGTCCGACACGCTCCTCACCGCCGGCGTGGACGTCGGCTCGTCCGCCGTCAAGGTCGCCGTGATGTCGGACGGCCCGACCGGCGCGCGCCTGCTGTCGGGCCGCACCGAGCGCATCCGCCGCCGCGACCCCACGGCGGTCGCCCGCGGCGTCTTCGAGGACGCGCTCGCCGAGGCGGGCGTCGCCGAGAAGGCCCTCGCCTACGTCGCCACGACCGGCGAGTGCGAGGGCGTGGACTGGCGCACCGGCCACTTCTACGGCATGACGACGCACGCCCGCGGCGCGCTGTTCCTCGAGCCGCAGGCCCGCGCCGCGATCGACGTCGGCGCGCTGCACGCCCGCGCGATCCTCGTGGACGAGCGCGGCAAGGTGCTCGGCTACCGCATGACCAGCCAGTGCGCGTCGGGCTCGGGCCAGTTCCTCGAGAACATCTGCCGCTACCTCGGCGTCACGCTCGAGGAGATCGGCCCGCTCTCGCTCAAGGCCGACGACCCCGAGAAGTGCTCGTCGATCTGCGCGGTGCTCGCCGAGACCGACGTCATCAACATGGTCTCGCGCGGCATCTCGACGGCGAACATCCTCAAGGGCATCCACGAGTCGATGGCCGGCCGCTACCTGCGCCTGCTCGCCTCGGGCGGCGCCACCGGGGTCGCGCTCGTCACGGGCGGGCTCGCGGCCGACGTCGGGCTCGTCGCCGCGATGCGCGAGGGCGCCGTCGAGCAGAAGATGAACGTCGAGATCCGCGCGCACCCGCAGTCGGTCCTCGCCGGCGCGGTCGGCGCGGCGCTGTGGGGCGCGTTCCGCGCGCGGCGGCTCGCCGCGACGGGGGCGCTGTCCGGGGCGGGCGCGTGACCGCCGACCCCGCCCTCCTCGACGGGCTCTCGCTCGCGGGCCGCGTCGCGCTCGTCACGGGCGCGGGCGGCGGGATCGGGGCCGCCACGGCCGCGCTGCTCGCGCGCGCCGGCGCGACCGTGCTCGCGTGCGACCTGCCCGGCCGCGCGGGGCCCGAGGGCACGCGGACGGTCGCGTGCGACCTCGCCGACCCGGCGGCGGTCAAGGGCCTCGTGGACGCGGTGCGGGCCGACCCCGGGCGCCTCGACGTGCTCGTGCACGCGGCCGGCGTCACCGCCGACGCGATGCTCTGGAAGCTCGAGGAGGCGGCGTGGCGCCGCGTGATGGCCGTCAACGTCGAGGCCGCGTTCCTCCTGCTCAAGGGCTTCGCGCCGCTGTGGCGGGCCCAGGGCGGCGGGTCGGTCGTGCTCGTCTCGTCGATCAACGGGACGCGCGGCAAGGCCGGTCAGGCGAACTACGCCGCGAGCAAGGCGGCGCTCGAGGCGCTGGGCAAGACGGCCGCGCGCGAGCTGGGGCGGCAGGGCGTCCGCGTGAACGCGGTCGCGCCCGGGTGGATCGAGACCGGCATGACGCGCGCGCTGCCCGCGGAGCACCGCCAGCGCGCGCTCGACGAGACGGCCGTCGGCCGCGTGGGCGAGCCGCAGGACGTGGCGAGGGCGGTGCTGTTCCTCGCCTCGGACTGGGCGCGCCACGTGACCGGGCAGGTGCTGCGGGTGGACGGAGGCCAGCTCATCGCGTAGGTCGCCCCCACGGGGGCGTTCGGAGGTGGACGGACATGGGCACGAACCCCGACGAGGGCGTCAAGACGGTCGTGCGGCGGCTGACGCCGGCGGACCTCGAGCGCGTGATCCAGCTCGACGCGAAGGTCACGGGCCGTCGCCGCGACGGCTACTTCGAGGCGAAGCTCAAGGAGAACATGTCGCGGGCGGGCATCCAGGTGTCCCTCGCGGCCGAGACGGGGCCGGTGTTCACCGGCTTCCTGCTCGCCAAGGTCTGGTACGGCGAGTTCGGGAGCACCGAGCCCGTCGCCGTCCTCGACACGATCGGGGCGCACCCCGACTACCGCGGCCGCGGCGTGGGCACCGCGCTGTTCGACCAGCTGCGGACCAACCTCCGCGCGCTCGGCATCCAGCGCATCCGCACCGAGGTGTCGTGGGACGCGCAGGCGCTGCTCTCGTTCTTCCACCACGAGCGCTTCCGCCCCGCCCCGCGGATCTGCCTCGAGGCGGACGTGGACGACCCGGTCCTCGTCGAGCGCGAGGAGCGTCGCGCGATGGAGGCCGAGGAGGCGGGGCTCTCGTGACCGGCGCGGGCCCCGTGGCCGCGGCCGGACCGGCGCCGGGCGCCGGGGCCCCCGCGTGTACCTTGGGCCCGGTGCGACTGTCCAAGAGCGCCCGCTACGCCCTCTACGCCGCGGCCGAGCTGGCCGCGGCGGACGGCGCCCCCGTCACCGTCGCGGAGGTCGCGGCGGCCTACCGCCTCCCGACGGGGGCGCTCGCCAAGGTGTTCCAGCAGCTGGTGCGCGCGGGCATCGCGGCCGGCACGCGCGGGGTGGGGGGCGGCTACCGCCTCGCGCGGCGCGCCAAGGACGTCACCGTCCTCGACGTGATCCGCGTCTACGAGACGCCCGAGGGCGACCCCGAGCCCGAGTCCGCGGTCCCGGCCGGCGGGCGCCGTCTCGCCCGGCTGTTCCGCGAGGTGGACGAGCTCGTGCGCTGCACCTTCGCCTCCGTGAGCCTCCAGACGCTCGTGGCGCGCCGCGACGCGCCGCGACCCTGAACCGTCCGTTCCAACGCGTGTTTGAACTCGGCGGTTGACAGCGCCCGTCGCCCGGCGAGCATCCGGCCATGACGGCCGCCCCCTCCTCCGCCCGCCGCCGCCCGTCCGGGGCGACTGCGACGCGCGCGCGCCTGCTCGCCGCCGCGCTCCACGTCTTCGCCGAGCGCGGGTTCCGGCGCGGCACGATGCGCGCGATCTGCCGCCGCGCGGGCGTCAACGGGGCCTCGGCGAACTACCACTTCCGCTCGAAGGGGCGGCTCTACCGCGCGGTGCTGCGCGACGCGTTCGCGCGCCTGCAGCGCGAGGCGCCCTTCCCCGACGCCACGACGGCCCCGCGCACGCAGGCCGAGGCGCGCGCCCGGCTGCGCTCGGTCGTGGAGGGCATCGCGTCGAGCCTGCTCGCGCCCCGCGCCGCGCCGCACGCGCTGCTCGCCCTGCGCGAGATGACCGAGCCGACCGCGGCGCTCGACGACATCGTCGACGACGCGATCCGCCCGCGCTTCGAGGCGATCTGCGCCGCGGTGCGGGGCCTGCGCCCGGGCGCGAGCGACCTCGAGGTCCGCTTCGCGGCCCTCTCGGTGGTCGGCCAGGTCGTCTACCACCGCACCGCGGGGCCCGTCGCCCTGCGCCTGCTCGGCGAGAAGGCCTACGGGCCGCCGCTCGTCCGCGCGGTCGTGGACCACGTCGTCGCGTTCAGCGAGCGCGCGCTGCTCCCCGGCGCCGCGCGGGAGGGCGGCCGGTGAGCCGCGCCCTCGTCGTCGGGGCGGTGGCCGTCGTCCTCGCGGCCTGCGGCCACGGCGGCGGCAAGCCCGAGGCCAAGCGCGCCCCGCGCACGCCGCGCGTGGGCGTGCTCGCCGCGCCCACCCGCGCGCTCGACTACGCCGTCGAGGCGCTGGGCACGCTCGAGGCCTACCAGGTCGTGCCGGTGCCGGCGCGCGTGGACGGCGTCGTCGAGGCCGTCGGGTTCGACGAGGGCCGGTCGGTCTCGACGACGACGGTGCTCGCCGTCGTCGACGGCACGCGCCGCGACCTGCTCGTCACGCAGGCCGAGCGCGCGGTCGCGACCGCGACGGCCGCGCAGGCCCGCGCGGCGGCCGCGGTCCCGCGCGCGGCGGCGCAGGAGGCGGCCGCGCGCGCCGGCCTCGCCGAGGCCGAGAGCAACCTCGCGCGGCGGGAGAGCGCCCGCGCGAAGGCGCCGGGCCTCGTGACCGACGAGGAGATCGACGCCGCCCGCGCGCAGGTCGCCCGCTGGAAGGCGCAGGTGGACGAGGCGGTCGCCGCGGCCGGGGAGGCGGAGGCCGCGCGCAAGCAGGCGGAGGCCGTGGTCGCGGAGTCGCGCAGCCGCGAGGTCGTGGCGCGACGCGACGCAGCCGACGCTCGCGTCGTCCCCCCGCTCGCGGGCGTGGTGCAGGCCAAGCACGTCGTCGTCGGGCAGTGGGTGCGCGCGGGCCAGCCGGTGGCGACGCTGGTGGACGCGAGCCGGCTCCGCGTCCGGTTCCGCGTGCCCGAGGCCGAGTCGGTCGCGCTGGTCCCCGGCCGCGTCGAGGTCGTGTTCCGCGCGGCCGCCCTGCCCGACCGCGAGACCCGCGCAGAACTGCTGCTCGTGCAGGGCAGCGCCGACCCCGTCACGCGCATGGTCGAGTGCCTCGCACAGGCGGTGGACCCCGACCCCGCGCTCAAGCCCGGCTTCTTCGCCAACGTGGTCGTCCGCGTCGGACGCTCGGCGGCGTCGGTGGTCGTCCCCGACGAGGCGGTGCTCGCCACCGAGCGCGGCCTCCTCTGCTTCGTGGTGCGCGACGGCAAGGCGCAGGCGCGCAAGGTGCGGCTGGGCCTGCGGACGCGCGACGGGTGGGTCGAGGTGCTCGACGGCGTCGCCGCCGGCGAGTCGCTGGTCCTCGAGAACGCCTCGGTGCTCACCGACGGTGCCACCGTCGAGACGTTCCCGTCGGCGCGTGCGCCGGGCGCGCCCGCGGGTGCGGCGCCCGGCGGTCCCGCGCCCGCCGGCGGCCCGTCGGCGCCCGACCCGTCGGCGCCGCCCGCACCCGGCGCGCGGAGCGGCGGATGAGGCTCTCCGACCTCTCGATCCGCAAGCCCGTCTTCGCGTGGATGCTGATGGGCGCGCTGATCACCTTCGGGTGGATCGGGCTGCGGCGGCTCGGCGTCAGCCGCATGCCCGACGTGGACTTCCCGCAGGTCTCGGTGCAGCTCACGCTCGAGGGCGCCTCGCCCGAGACGATGGAGACCGACGTCGTCGACGTCGTCGAGGACGCGCTGATGACCGTCGAGGGGGTCCGCGACCTCACCTCGACGTCGCGCCAAGGCCAGGCGCAGGTCACGGTCGAGTTCGACGTCGGGCGCGACATCGACGTCGCGCTGCAGGAGGTGCAGACCAAGATCGCGCAGGCGCAGCGCCGGCTCCCCGACGCGCTCGACCCGCCGGTGGTGACCAAGAGCAACCCCGAGGACCAGCCCATCCTGTGGGTGTCGGTGCACGGGCCCCGCAGCCCCCAGGAGCTCTCCGACCTCGCGCGCTACCGCCTCAAGGACCGCCTGCAGACGGTCAAGGGCGTCGGCGAGGTGCAGATGGGCGGGTTCCTCGAGCGCAGCCTGCGCCTCTGGCTCGACGCCGACCGGCTCGACCGCCACGGCGTCACCGCGGCGGAGGTGCTCGCCGCGATCCGGCGCGAGCACGTGGACCTCCCCGCGGGCCAGCTGATCCGCGGCGGGCGCGAGGCGGCCGTGCGCCTGCGCGGCGAGGCGATGGACGTGAAGCGCTTCGGCGAGATCGTCGTGCGCCAGGACGGCGACGCGCGGGTGATGGTGCGCGACGTCGGCCTCGTGCAGGACGGCCTCGAGGACCGCCGCCGGCTCGCGCGCTTCGACGGGAACCCGGCGCAGGGGCTCGGGGTCAAGAAGATCCGCGGGGCTAACGCGGTCGAGGTCGCCGACGCGGTCAAGGAGCGCCTCGAGGAGCTGCGCAAGGAGGTGCCCGAGGACGTGTCGCTCGACGTCCACTACGACACCACGGGCCCGGTCAAGGAGGCGGTGGACGAGATCGGCTTCACGATCGCGATCGCGGTCGTGCTGACCGCGCTCGTGTGCTGGATGTTCCTCGGCTCGTGGTCGAGCACGTTCAACGTGCTGCTGTCGATCCCGACGTCGCTGATGGGCACGTTCGCGGTCATGTACTTCTGCGGGTTCACGCTGAACACGCTGTCGCTGCTCGGGCTCTCGCTCGCCGTCGGCATCGTCGTGGACGACGCGATCATGGTGCTCGAGAACATCGTCCGCCACGCCGAGCACGGCGAGCGGCGCATCCGCGCCGCGGCGCTCGGGGCGCGCGAGATCGGGTTCGCGGCGCTGGCCGCGACGGCGGCGATCGTGGCGATCTTCCTGCCGGTCGCGTTCATGCGCGGCATCGTGGGCCGCTTCTTCTTCGAGTTCGGCGTGACGATCTCGGTGGCCGTGCTGCTGTCGCTGCTCGAGGCGCTGACGATGACGCCGGCGCGCGCCGCCCAGATCCTCTCGGCCGGCGGACGCCGCGGCGTGGTCGGGCGCGTGTTCGAGCGCGGGATGGACGGGCTGGCGCGCCTCTACCGCGTCGTGCTCCCCGGCGTGCTGCGCTGGCGCTGGGCCGTCGTGCTCGTGGGGCTCGGCGGCTTCGTCGCGAGCCTCTCGTGGGTCGGCGGGCTCGAGCGCGAGCTCACCCCGTCGGAGGACCAGGGTCTCGTCATCGCCCGCTTCCAGACGCCGGTCGGGTCCTCCATCGAGTCCACCGAGGCGACCGTGCTCCGGGCCGAGAAGGTCTTCCGCGCGCGGCCCGAGGTCGCGCACGTCTTCGCCGGCGTCGGCGGCATGACGGGCGGCCAGGTCAACACGGGGATCTTCTTCCTGACGCTCGTGCCCCGCGGCCAGCGTGCGCTCTCGGCGCAGGAGCTGTCGCGCGACCTGCGCAAGGACCTCGGGCGCATCCCCGACGTGCGCTTCTCCTTCCAGGACCCGAGCCAGCAGGGGTTCACCGCCCGGCGTGGCTACCCCGTCGAGTTCTCGATCCGCGGGGCCGACTTCGGGCGCCTCGCCCAGATCGTCGGCGACGTCACGGCGCGCATGCGCCAGAACGAGCTGTTCCAGGACGTGGACACCGACTTCCTCGCCGGCATGCCCGAGGTCGAGGTGTGGCCCGACCGCGACCGCGCGGCCGCGATGGGCGTGTCCATGGAAGAGCTCGGCCGCACGCTCAACGTGCTCGTCGGCGGCGTGCGCGCGGGCACCTTCGAGGACCGCGGTCGGCGCTACGACATCCGGGTGCGCCTGCTCGCCGACCAGCGCGGGCGCGAGGAGGACGTCGCCCGCCTCAAGGTGCGCGCGCGCACGGGCGAGCTCGTCCCGCTGTCCCACGTCGTCCGCACCGAGCGCCGGCCGAGCCTGCAGGCGATCACGCGCCAGGGCCGCGAGCGCGCGGTGACCGTGTTCGCCAACGTCGGCGGCGGCGGCGCGCAGGGCACCGCGATCGTCGAGGCCCGCCGGCTCTGCGAGGAGCTGCTCCCCGAGGGCTACCGATTCACGCTCGCGGGCAGCGCCAAGACGATGGAGGAGTCGTTCACCGAGCTCTTCTTCGCGCTCGGCCTCGGCATCGTCGTCGCCTACATGATCCTCGCGGCGCAGTTCAACTCGTTCGTGCACCCGTTCACGGTGCTCGTCGCGCTGCCCTTCAGCCTCACGGGCGCGGTGCTCGCGCTGCGATGGACGGGGCTGACCCTCAACCTGTGGTCGTTCATCGGCATCGTGCTGCTGATGGGCATCGTCAAGAAGAACTCGATCCTCCTCGTGGACCTGACCAACCAGCGGCGCACGCTGGGCGCCGCGCGCGACGCCGCGCTGCTCGAGGCGTGCCCCACGCGCCTGCGCCCCATCCTGATGACGAGCGTCTCGACGATCGTCGCCGCGCTCCCGGCCGCGCTCGCCAGCGGCCCCGGCGGCGAGCTGCGCCAGCCGATGGCCGTCGCGGTGCTCGGCGGCGTCACGCTCTCGACGGCGCTGACGCTGCTCGTCGTGCCGGCGCTCTACGCGGTGCTCGACGACCTCTTCGGCCGGCGCGGGCGCGGGGTCGAGCGCGAGCGCGAGGCCGCGCAGGTGCTCGCGTCGATCGACCTCGCCGAGACCGAGGCCCGCCTGCGGGCGGGGCGCGGCGAGCCCGAGCCCGCGGGCGCGCCGGCGCACGGCGACGCCGCGGCGGAGCCCCGTCCGTGAGGCGCGCGGCCCCGCTGCTGTGGTTGCTGGCGGGCGGGTGCGCGGGCGGGCGGGCGCCCGTCTACGTGCCGCCGCGGGCCCCCGCGCCCGACGCGCTCGGCGCCGACGTCTCGACCGTGGCGGCCGGCACCGTCGTCGCGGCCGACGAGCCCGCCCCCGCGTGGTGGGGGGTGTTCCACGACCCCGGGCTCGAGCGCGCGATCGCAGCGGCCCGCGCCGGCGCGCCGAGCCTGCAGGCGGCCGCCGCACGCGTCGTGGCCGCGCGCGCGCTCGCGCGCATCGCGGAGGCCGAGCGCCTCCCGTCGCTCGACGCGACGGCGTCGGGCCGCCGGGTCCGCGCGGGCGACCGCACCGCCGGCGCCTCCGACGCGAGCGCGGTGGACGCGACCGCCGAGCTCTCGTGGGAGCTCGACTTCTTCGGACGGCTCGCGCGGGCCCGCGACGCCGCCGAGGCGGACGCGCTCGCCACAGAGGAGGAGCGCCGCGCGCTGCTCCTCACGCTCGACGCCGAGGTCGCTTCCGCGTGGTTCGACGCGGGGAGCGCGGTCGCCGAGGAGGCGGTCGCCCGCGAGACGGCCGAGCTGCTCGACAAGACACGCGGCCTCGTCGCCGCGCGGCTCGACGCAGGCTTCGGCGACGAGCTCGCGCTGCACCGCGTGGACGGCGACCTCGCGACGGCCCGCGCGGCGGTGCCCGAGGCGCGCCTGCGCGGCGCGCTCGCCCGCCACCGGCTCGCGCTGCTCTCGGGGCGGCCCGCCGGCGCGCCCGTGGAGGCGCCCGTCGTCGCCCCGCCCCCCGACGTGCCGACGCTGCCGGTCGGCCTCCCCGCGTCGCTGCTGCGGCGTCGCCCCGACGTGCGCGCGGCCGAGAGCCGGCTCGAGGCCGCCGACGCGCGGGTGCGCGAGGCGTGGGCCGCGTTCTGGCCGTCGGTGGTGCTCTCCGCGCAGGCCGGCGCGACGACGGTGAGCCTCGCCGACCTCCTCGACGGGCGCGCGCTGTTCGTCCTGTTCGCGCCGAGCCTGCGCGTGCCGGTGTTCGACGCGGGCCGGCTCGAGTGCGCGCGCCTCGCGGCCGAGGCGCGGCGCGACGCCGCGGCGGCCGAGGCCGTGGGCGCGGCGCTGACCGCCTTCGCCGACGTCGCCGACGCGGTCGCGGGGGTCGCCGCCCGCCGCGAGGCGCTCGCCGCCCGCCGTGAGGCCAGCGCGGCCGCGCGCCGGGCGGTGGACCTCGCGGGGTCGCGCTTCGAGGCCCGGCTCGTCGGCTACCTCGACGTGATCGAGAGCCAGCGCACGCTGGCGATCGCGCGGCTGGCCGAGGTGCGCGGCGAGCGCGCGCTGCGCGGCGACCTCGTCGCGCTCGGGCGCGCGCTGGGCGGCGGCTGGCAGGTCGAGCCGACGCCCGCGCCGCCGCCGCCGGCCCCGCCGGCCGCGGGCGCCAAGGCCGGGCCCGCGCCCGACGTCGCCCCGGGCCCCGCGTCGGTGGCCCCGGGCTCGCTCCCGTCGCCGACGCCCGCCGCCCCCGCCGCCCCGCTCCCACGGTAGGTCGGCCCGTCACCGCACGACGGAGGGGTCGTCGCCGCGGGCGACCGCGCGCAGGCCGCGCACGAAGCGCGCGCCGTAGTCGAGCGCGGCGAGCGTGCTCGAGGCCGCGGCGGCGAGGAAGAGCACACGGTGCAGCCCCGTCGCCGACGGGAGGCCGTACCACGCGACGAAGAGCGGGAACAGCAGCGCCGTGGTCAGCCGCCCGAACAGGCGCGAGGGCATGTGGCGGAACGCGCGCCAGTGGCCCGCGAGCGCGCCGTAGGTCGCGGCCACGAGGACCGCGGCGTCGCGCGCGACGAGCAGGCCCGCCTCGGCCCACGTGAGGTGCCCCTCGACCACGCGCGTCCCGAGCGCGGCCGCGACGAAGGCCTTGTCGGCGACGGCGTCGAGGAGGCCGCCGACCCACGACGTGGCGCGGAAGCGGCGCGCGATCCAGCCGTCGAGGAGGTCGCTCAGGCCGGCCGCGGCGAGCGCCCACGGGCGCGCGACCGCGGCCAAGAACGGGAACACGCCCGCGAGCGCGAGCCGTGCGCCCGAGAGGAGGTTCGGGACGGCGTGGATCCAACCGTGGGGGTGCGGTGCGTCCACGCCCGCGAGTCTACGCGCGGCGTCGGCCGGCGCCGCGTACGATGCCCCGATGCGCGCGTGGTCCCGGTGGGCGCTCGTCGTCGTCGCGGTCTTGCTGGGCGCGGGAGGGCGGTCCGCGTCGGCCGGCCCTTGGGGCAACGACGTCAACGCCGGCGACGGCGCACGGCTCGTGGAATCCGTCCGCGCCGAGCTCGCCGCGATCGTCGCGACGCCCGCGGCCGCGCGCGCTCAGGCGATCGAGTCGTCCGTGCCGCGCGCCGTCGAGGCGATGGAGGCCGTCAAGCGCTTCCGCAACGACGAGCTGCGCCCGCTGTTCCACCGCCTGCTCACGCACGAGGACTGGAAGGTCGTCCACCGCGCGCTCCTCGCGCTCGAGCGCTACGGCGACGCGACCGTGCTCCCGCGTGCGCTCGCGCTGCTCGAGCACCCCGAGCCGCGGCTGCGCGAGAAAGCGGCGATCGCCTGCATCCGCCTCGGCGAGCCCGCGGCGTGGAAGGCGGCGGGAGTCGCCGACCCGGCGGCGGCCGTCGCCGCGCGCCGGCGCCGCGAGCCCGACCCGCACGTGCGGGCGTGCCTCGACGCGCTCGGGCGGCGCCTCGGGAAGTCCCTGCCCGTGCGGCGGGTGTCGGAGGAGGTGCGGGTCCCGCTCGAGGGCGGGCTCCTCTGGACGCCCTTCCTCGAGGGGATGGACAAGGCCAAGTCCGTCGCGCCGTCCTACACGAGCAAGCCCGACAGCCGCATGGGCGGCGGGTCGGCCGAGAAGCTGCCCGTGGCGAGCCGCTTCGTGCTGCCGCTGCTCGGGTTCGGCGCGGAGGAGGTGCCCGGCGTCTCGCTGCAGCCCTTCGGCAACCCGCGCAACAACGGCGCCGTCTACCACACGGGGCTCGACGTCGGCGCGTGCCTCGACGGCGCGGGCTTCTACGCGGTGGCCGACGGGATCGTGAAGATGGTCCACACGGGCAGCGACATGGGCACGCTCGTGTGCATCGAGCACCACGTGGGCCCGAAGGCGCTCGCGACCGTGTTCTTCATGCACGCGGCCGACGTGGTCTTCGTCGAGCCGGGGGAGCGTGTCGCGCCGGGTCAATTGGTCGCCTCGATGGGGCTCGGCTATTCGTTCGAGAACGGCGGCCACTTCGCGCACCTCCACCTGGGGGCCTACCCGGGCCCGTTCCAGCCGGCGCACAACTACGGCTACAAGCCGGCCAACCTCGGGCTGCGCGACTGGTTCGACCCCGCGGTCGTGATCCCCGCCTGGGTCGAGCGCACGAGGCCTCCGGTGGACGAACCCGGCGCGGTGGACCCGTCGCTCGACGACGCGGTCGCCGACCTCCGCGCGGGGCGCTACCGCGAGGCGCTCGAGGCGGCGCGCGGCGTCGCCGCCCGGTCGTCGGGCGACGCGGCGTCGACCGACGCGGCGCGCCTCGAATCGCTGCTGACCGGCGCCGGTGCGGCGCTCGTCGAGCGCGCCACCGCGATCTGCGCGGGCGGCTTCCCGCTCGCGGCCCGTGCGCTGCTCGCCGCGTGGGCCCCCGCGCTCGCGGGGGTCCCGGGCGGCGACGCGGCCAAGCAGACGCTCGCCGCGTGGGACGCCGATCCCGCGTTCCAGCGCGACCGCAAGGCCGAGGAGGGCTACGACGACGCGCTCGAGCGCGAGAAGACGATGCTCGCCAAGCACGAGCCCGCCGCGAAGGTGGCCGCGATGTGGAGCAAGCTCGCCGAGCAGCACGCGGGCACCTCGGTCGAGCCGCGACTGAAGGCCAAGGCTGCCGAGAACGCGCCGCGGTAGCCCCCGCGCCCCCGCGAGCGCGGGCGTCTTCCGTCGGGACGCGACGCGTGCCCGTCGCTACCGCAGGAACGAGGTGCCGTGGGGGAGCGCGCCGACCCCGAGGTGCTCGGCGAGGGTCGCGCCGACGTCGGCCATCGCGCGGCGGCCGAGCGGGCCGTGGGGCGCCGCGGGCCCGAAGCAGAGCACCGGGACGTGCTCGCGCGTGTGGTCGGTGCCGCGCCACGTCGGGTCGCACCCGTGGTCGGCCGAGAGCACCGCGACGTCGCCGGGCCGCAGCGCCGCCTCGAGCGCCGGCAGGCGGCGGTCGAACGCCTCGAGCGCCGCCGCGTACCCCGCCACGTCGCGGCGGTGGCCGAAGAGCGTGTCGAAGTCCACGCAGTTGGCGAACACGAGCGTGCGGTCGCCGGCGGTCGCGAGAGCGGCGAGCACCGCGTCGAGCACCTCGTCGTTGCCGCCCGCCTCCACGACCCGGGTCGTCCCACGGTGCGCGAAGATGTCGTCCACCTTGCCCACCGCGACGACGTGGCAGCCCGTCGCGACGAGGCGGTCGAGCAGCGTCGCGCCGTGCGGGGGCGTCGTCCAGTCGTGGCGACGCGTCGTGCGGCGGTAGGCGCCCTCCTCGCCGACGAAGGGGCGGGCGATCACGCGTCCCACGCGCAGCGGGTCCACGAGCCGCCGCGCGACGCGGCAGACCTCGTAGAGGCGCTCGAGCCCGAACGCCTCCTCGTGCGCCGCGACCTGCAGCACGCTGTCGGCCGACGTGTACACGATCGGGCACCCGCTGCGCACCGACGCGGCGCCGAGCCGCGCGACGATCTCGGTCCCCGACGCGGCGCAGTCGCCGAGCACGCCGGGCAGGCCCGCCTCGGCGACGAGCGCGTCGAGCAGCGTGCGCGGGAACGACGGCGGGCCCGGCGGGAACACGTGCCACGCGTACGGGACCGGCAGCCCCATCAGCTCCCAGTGCCCGCTCGGCGTGTCCTTGCCCACGCTCGACTCGACCGCATAGCCCCACGCACCGACGAAGCCGTCGCGGCGCGTCGTCGCCGCGGGCCACGCGCCCGTGGACGCGGCCGCCGCGGCGCACAGGCCGAGGCGCTCGAGGTGGGGGACGACGAGCGGCCCGCGGCGCAGCCCCGCGCGGTCGCCGTCGCCGCGCGCGCACGCCGCCGCGAGGTGGCCGAAGGTGTCGGCGCCGGCGTCGCCGTAGCGGTCGGCGTCGGCCGCTCCGCCGACGCCGAACGAGTCGAGGATCACGACGAGCGCGCGCTTCATGGCTGGCGCGGCCCGACGCGCTCGCGCACCACGGGCGGGAGCGGGACCGGCGCGTCCACCACGGCCGTCGCGCGGCGCACGGCCTCGGCCGCGGCCTGCGCGTCGGCTGGCGTCCGCGCGTGGACCCGGCCCAGCGGGCGGTCGGGGCCCGTCGCCTCGCCGGGGCGCGCCACGTCGGTGAGGCCGACCGCGGGGTCGATCCGGTCGCCGGGCCGACGGCGCCCGCCCCCGAGCGCGACGACGGCGTTCCCCAGCGCCTTGACGTCCACGCGGCCGACGTAGCCCGCGCGCTCGGGCACGACGTCCACGACGTAGGGCGCGCGGGCGAGGTGCGCGGCGGGCCGTTCGAGGAGGTCGCCCGGGCCGCCCAGCGCGCGGACCATGCGGGCGAAGCGCTCGGCGGCCTCGCCGCGCTCGAGCGCCCGGCGCAGCCGCGCCCGCGCGTCGGCCTCGTCGCGCGCGAGCCCGCCGAGGCGCAGCATCTCGGCGCCGAGCGCGAAGGTCACCTCGAGCAGGCGGTCGTCGCCGCCGCGCCCCGTCAGGCACGCGACCGTCTCGGCGACCTCGACCGCGTTGCCCGCGGTCCGGCCGAGCACCGCGTCCATGTCGGTGACGAGCGCGACGGTGGGCAGGCCCGCGCCGCCGGCGACCTCGACGATCGAGGCCGCGAGCGCGTGCGCCTCGTCGCGCGTCGCGCTGAACGCGCCGGTCCCGACCTTGACGTCCATCACGAGGCCGCCGCGCACGCCCTCGGCGAGCTTCTTCGAGAGGATCGACGCGGTGATGAGCGGCACCGACTCGACCGTCGAGGTCACGTCCCGCACCGCGTAGAGCCGGTCGTCGGCCGGGGCGAGGTCGCCCGTCGGCCCGACGATCGCGCACCCCGCCTCGCGCACGACGGCGGCGAACCGCGCCGACCCGACGGCGACGTCGTAGCCGGGGATCGCCTCGAGCTTGTCGAGCGTGCCGCCCGTGTGGCCGAGGCCGCGGCCCGACGCCATCGGCACGAAGCCGCCGCACGCCGCCACCAGCGGCGCGAGCAGCAGGCTCACCTTGTCGCCGACGCCGCCCGTCGAGTGCTTGTCGAGCGTGGGCCCGGGCAGGTGCAGCGCCTCCCAGTCGAGCACCGTGCCGGTGCGCACCATCGCGTGCGTCAGCGCGACGCACTCCGCGCGCGTCATGCCGCGCAGCACCAGCGCCATCGCCATCGCACCCACCTGCGCGTCGCCCCACGACCCGTCCACGAGGCCGCGCGCGAACGCGTCCACCTCCGCGGGGGACAGCTCGAGCCCGTGGCGCTTGCGCTCGATCACCGCGGCGGGCGGAGGGACGGCGGTCACGGCGTGCCTCCGCGCGCCGCCACCGCGAGCAGGTCGTCGAGCAGCGCGCTCGCGCCGAAGCGCAGGTGGCGCGGGCCCGCCCACGCGCGGCCGAAGGTCGCGTCGGCGAGCGCGAGGTAGGCCGCGGCCTGCGCCGTCGTGCGCACGCCGCCCGACACCTTGAGGCCCACGTCGCGTCCGCGCGCGGCCGCGACCACCTCGAGCAGCGCGCGCGCGGCCTCGAGCGTCGCGCCGGGCTCGCGCCGGCCCGTCGAGGTCTTGAGGAAATCGGCCCCGCCGGCCACGGCCTCGCGCGCGGCCGCGGCCAGCGCCGTCGGGTCGCGGAACGCGCCCGACTCGAGGATCACCTTGAGCGTGCGCGCGCCCGCCGCCGCGCGGCACGCCGCGACGAGCGCCTCGCCGCGCCCGCGTGCGCCGTCGAGGAACGCGCGCCACGGGAAGACGACGTCCACCTCGTCGGCGCCGGCCTCCACCGCGCGCCGCGTCTCGTCGGCCGCGCGCGAGGCGTCGTCGTCGCCCGCGGGGAAGTTGGCGACGGTCGCCACGCGGACCGGTCCGCCCGCGAGCGCGCGGCGCGCGGTCGGGACGAAGCGCGGGAAGACGCACACGGCGGCCACCGCGCCGCGCGGCGTCGTCGCCCTGCCGCACAGCGCCGTCACGACGGCGTCCGTGTCGTCGTCGCGCAGCGTGGTGAGGTCCACGAGCGGCAGGATCCGCGCGGCGGCGAGGGCGAGATCGTCGGGCACCGGGGCCTCCCGACGTCGAGCCTACGGAGGGGCCGCGCCGGGTGCCAGCCGCGCCCGGGCGAACCGGCGCGGCGTCCGTCCGTTGTCCACCGCATGCGGCGGGCGGTCCTCCTCGCGGTCGCGTCGGTGCTCGCCGTGGGCGGCGTCGTCCTGCTCCGCGCGCGCCGCCCGTCCGCCCCCCCCGCGCCGCAGGGACCGGCGTGGCCGATGCCGCACGCGGGCGTCGTCTACGGCCCGCCCGGGCGGCCCACGGGCGGCGAGGTCGTCGTCGGGCTCGTCGTGCCCTCGCCGGCCCCGGCCCGCCTCGTCGATCTCACCCCGCCCGGCGCGTTCGACGCGTTCCTGCGGGCGGAGGCGGCGCTGGGTGACGACGAGACCGTGCCCGCGGAGGAGCTCGAGGTCGAGGACGGCCCCGCGATCCGCGCGCGGTGCGACGCGGCGGGCCGACGGCGCGCCGCGATCGAAGCCGTCGAGCAGCGCGTCCTCGCCGCGTGCGGCGTCCGCGCCTCGCTGCGCGAGGTGCTGGCCGCGGACGCGGCGCGTCTCGCGCTCGTCGTCGTGCAGGACCGCATCGCCTCCGACGCCGACCTCGACGCACTGGTCGCGGCGCGCGCCGGCGGGACGCGGGTGCTGTGCGTCATGGACGGGCCCCCGACGCTCGGCGGGACGGCCTCCGGCGTGTCGCTCGCGAGCGCGTCCGCCGTCGGCCCGCTCGTCGCGCACGTGGTGGACGCCGTGCGGACCTCGCCCCGCCTTCTGCGCCTCGACGCCGACCCGCTCGAGCCCGTGGCCGTGCGCCGCGAGGGCGCCGACGTCGTGCTCGCGTGGCGCGACGCGGCCGTGCGCGCGACCCTCGTGGACGGCGAGGGCCGCGAGGTCGTCGGCGCGCGCCGCGGCCCCGGCGGCGTGCAGCGGCTGCGCTGCCCCGACCCGGGGCTCGACCCGGCCACGCACGTCGTCGTCGCGTCGCTCGACGTCGGCGGCGTCGTGCTGCGCCGCGCGACGAGCGTCCTCGCCCTCGTCGGCACCGTCGAGCGCACTGTCGTCGCGCCCGCCGTCGCCGAGGCGGGGGCCGCGTACGCGCCGCGCGTCGTCTTCACGGGCAGCCGCGACGGGGTGCCGGCGCCGGGGCGCCCGTGCCACCTCGCGCTCGTCCGCGGCGACCGCACCCTCGCCGAGCGCGACGCGACGTCGGGCCCGCTCGGCGCGCTCGACGTGCACCTCGACGTGCCCGCCGACGCCGCGCCCGGCCCCGCCGAGCTCGTCGTGGACGGCGACCGCCTCGCCGTCGCGATCGTCACCGGCCTGCGTGTCGCCGTCGCGACCGACCGCCCGCTCTACCGGCCCACCGACGAGGTGCGGGTGCGCGTCCTCGTCCACCGCGCGGCACGCGGCGAGCCGGTCGCCGACGCCGACGTGTCGCTGCGGCTCCGCGACGCGGAGAGGCACGTCCGCACGTCGGCGCACGGCGTCGCCTCGGCCACGTTCACGCTCGTGGACGCGCCCGTCGGCCCCGGCGTGGTCGTCGCGTCGGTCGCCGACGCCGAGGCGCGCGCGCCGCTGCGGGTGCGGGCGTTCGAGGTGCCGACCTACGTGCTCACGCTCGCGCCCGCGTCGCTCTCGCTGCGGGCCGGCGAGGCCGCGCCGCTCGCGGTGGAGGCGCGCTACGTCAACGGCGCGCCCGTCGTCGGTGCGGCCGTGCGTGCCAGCGCCTCCGACGACGCCCCGACGCCCGTCCCCGCGACGACGACGACGGACGCGCAGGGCCGCGCCGCGCTGGTCGTGCGCGCGCGGGCCGACGGCGCGGCGCACACGGTGCGCGTCGCCGTGCAGGACGCCGACGGGCGGGTCGTCGAGCGCGCGGTCGAGGTCACCGTCGCCGAAGCGGGGCCCGTGGCGACGCTCGACCTCGTCCCGATCGAGGACCCCGTCGTCGGCCTGCCGGGGCGCTTCGAGGTCTCCCGGACGGGCGACGGGCCCGTCGACGGGCCCGTCGAGGTCGTCTGGCCGGACGGCACGACGTCGTCGGTCCGGCTCGGGGCGGACGGGCGCGCGACGGTGGCGTGGACGCCGACGACGGCGCGCGGCGAGGCGGCCCTCTCCGGCGCGGGGGCGTCGCCCGCACGCGCCGACGTCGTCGCGGTCGAACGCGACGCCGCTCGTCTCCTCGTGCGGCCCACGCGGCGCGCCGCCTCCGTGGGGGAGACGCTCGACGTGGAGCTCTTCGGCCCCGACGGCGTCGCCACCGTCGAGCTCGCCCGCGACCGCACGGTGCTGCGGACGCGGCGGGTGCGCGTCGAGGCGGGCGTCGCCCGCGCGTCGTTCCCGCTCGACGCCGACCTCGGCGGCGTGCTCGCGGTGCGCGCCCTCGTCGGCGACGACGCGGAGGCGAAGGGCGGCTCGACCTCGGTGCTCGTGTCGCGCGGCCGCTCGCTGCGCGTCGTCGCCACGCCGTCGGCGGAGGCCTGGCGGCCCGGCGAGACGGCGACGGTGGACGTGACCGTGGCCGACCGCGCGGGACGACCGACGGCCGCGGTGCTCGGCTACTGGGGCGTGGACGAGGCGCTGCTCGCGCTCGCGCCGGCGGCCGACCCGGCGGAGGACGCCTTCGACGCGATGCCGGCCCGGCCTTCCGAGGGGGCCGCCGCGTGCGCGGCCGACGGCGAGCGCGGGCGCGCCCCTCGGTTCGTCGCGCTGCGCGACGCGCTCGGCCCGGTGTCGCGGCTCGATCGCGTCGCCGACCCCGTCGTCGTCCACCGCAGCGCGACGCGGCGGGACGCCGACGCCCGCGCGCGGCACGAGCGTCGCTTCGAGGCGAGCGTCCACGCGGCGCGCGCCGCCGTGGTCGCCGCGCTCGCCGCGACGCCGCCGCAGGAGGTGCGCGTCCACGGCAGCGTGCTGGGGATGCTGCGCGCGCTCGTGGCGTCGGGGCGGCTCGAGCCCGACGTCGTGCGCGACCCGTGGGGGACGCCCGTCGCCGTGGGGCGCGACGTAGAGTGCTTCACCACCGAGCGCGGCGACAGGTCCGACGCGTCTCGCACGTGGTCCTGGAGCATCGGGGTGGGGTGGCGCTCGGCGGGTCCCGACCTCGTGTTCGGGACCGGCGACGACCTCGCGCACGCCTGGAGCCCGATCGAGCCTTGGGAAGTGGACGGGCCGACGGGGCGCTGGCTGCACTTCGTCGCGGTGCACCCCGCGTGGCACCCGCGGGCGTTCTCGGCGATGCCGCACGTCGGCGGCGGCGAGGGCTTCGCCGCGTGCGAGTACGACCTGCCGTTCGAGGGGCCCGTGAACCACGGGCTCATCGGCCTCGGGGGCGGTGCGGGCGGCGCGTTCAGGGGCCTCGGCGGACACCGCAACCTCCGCGCGGGAGGCGGCGGCGCGAGGGCGTCCTTGGACGCCGAGCCGCCGGTCGTGGTCCGGCGCGACTTCGCGCCGACGCTGTGCTTCGTGCCCGAGGCGATCGTGGGGCCCGACGGCCGCGCGCGCCTCGAGGTCTCGCTCAAGGACTCGATCACCACCTGGCGGCTGCGCCTCGTCGCGTCCGCCTCCGACGGGGCGACGGGCGTGGGCGAGGCGCGGCTGCGCTCGACCCAGCCGCTCTCCGCCGACCCGTGGGTCGCGCCCCACGTCACCGTCGGCGACGTCGTCGAGCTCCCGGTGACGGTGCGCAACGAGACCGCGGAGGCCGTCGAGACCGTCGTCGCCGTCACCGCGTCCGCCGAGCTCGTCGTCGAGGGGCGTCCGACGGCCTCCGTCGCGGTCGGCCCGGGCGGCACGGCGGCGCACGTCGTCGTGCTGCGCGCCGTCGCGCCCGGGACCGCGCGCGTCCGCGTGGACGCGTCCCACGCCGCCGCCCGCGACGCCGTCGAGCGCGTCGTCGTCGTCCACCGCGACGCCCGCGCCGTCGTCGAGACGGCCCACGGCACGCTCGGCGACGGCCCGACGTGGCTGGCCGCGCTGCCCGCCGCCCCGCCCGACCGCGCCTTCACGCAGCGCGCGGTGTTCTACCCGTCGCCGGTCGCCGACCTCGTCGGCGGCTTCGAGGGGCTCATCGCGTGCCCCCACGGATGATTCGAGCAGACCTCGGCGGCCGTGTGCCCCATGGTGCTCGCGCTCGACTACCTCCGCCGGACCCGGCAGGACCGCGACGGGCTCGCCCTGCGCGCGGCCGAGCACGTCGCCGCCGGGTACGAGCGGCTGCTCGGCTTCGAGGTGAAGAGCGACCCCGGTGGCTTCGAGTGGTGGGGGCATGCGCCCGCGAACCTGTTCCTGACCGCGTACGCGCTGGCGGAGTTCCACGACGTCGCCGCGGTCCACCCGGTGGACCCGGCGCTGCTCGCGCGGATCTCCGCGTGGCTGGCGCGCCGTCAGCAGCCGGACGGCTCGTGGAGCCCCGAGGGCGAGCGCGCCGCGTGGTCCACCGACCTGGGCAAGGGCCGCACCTTCGACCTGACGGCCTACGTCGCGTGGGCGCTGGCGCGCGCGGGGGCGCCGTCGGCCTCCGCGACGGCGTGGCTCGAGGCGCACGCCGGCGAGACCGCGAACCCGTACGGCCTCGCGCTCGCCTCGCTCGCGCTCCTCGCCGCCGACCGCGGGTCGGCGACGGGCCGGGCGCTCGTGGACCGGCTGGTCGCGGCCGCCGAGCGCGAGGGCCCGCTCGCGAGCTGGGCGCCCGCCGACGTCACGGCGATCGGGGCCCGCGGCGCGTCCGCCGCGATCGAGACGACCGCGCTCGCGGTGCAGGCGCTGTTCCTCGACGGGCGCCACCTCGCGCTGGCGCAACGCGGGGTCGCCCGGCTCGTCGCGTGGCGCGGCGCCGACGGCCGCTTCGGCACGACGCAGAGCACGATCCTCGCGCTGCGCGCGCTCCTCGCGGCCGACCCCGGCGGCGCGCACACCGAGGCCGCCGACGTCACGGTGCGCGCGGGGCCCGCGTCCCGTCGCGTCCGGCTCGACGCCGCCTCGACCGAGCCCGTCGTCGTCGAGCTGGGCGAGGGCGACGTCCCGGTGTCGGTCGAGGGCGCCGACGTCCGCGCCCGCGTCGCGGTCTCGCGTACGACGTGGGTGCCGTGGACGGTGCCGCCGCCGACCCGCGGCCGGCTCCGCCTGCGGGTCGCCTGGCCGAAGGACCCGGTGGCCGTCGGGCGGGACGCCTACGCCGACGTGCTCGTGCAGAACGCCCACCCGAGTGACGCGGCGTCGGTCGTGACGGTCGAGGTCGGGATCCCGCCCGGCTGCGACGTCGAGCCCGAGGGGGTGACGGGCGAGGGCGCGGCGTCGGTCGAGCGGGGCGAGCGGACCGTCGTGATCTACCTGCGCGACCTGCCCGCCGGTGCGGCGCGCGCGTTCCGCGTCGCGTTCCGGCCGCGCTACGCGCTCGACGTGCGCACCGCGCCGTCGAAGGCGTACGAGTACTACGTGCCCGAGGAGGCGGTCGCCGTGGCCCCGCAGCGGGTCCGCGCGCGGCGGTAGCGTGCCGAACTCACCGAGGACGAGGTCCGTCGCGCGCCGCACGCACGTCAGGTCCCGCTCGCGTCGGCCCGTGAGCCCGTCGGGATCGGGGGGGCGGCCGCGCCACGGTAGGCTCTCCCGCCACCATGTGCGGCATCGCCGGCCTCTTCCGTCTCGACGGCGCGTCGGCTTCGGCCGCCGACGTGCGGCGCATGGTCGAGGCGATGCCTCACCGCGGGCCCGACGGCCGCGGCGCGTGGGCCGACGGGCCGGTCGCGCTCGGCCACGGCCGCCTCGCGGTGCGCGCGCTCGGCCCCGAGGGCGCGCAGCCGATGCGCACGCCCGGCGGGGAGGGCGTCCTCGTCTACAACGGCGAGGTGTACGACGACCGCGCGGTCGCCGCCGACCTCGCGCGCGAAGGCGTCGAGGTCCCGGGGACGAGCGACACCGCGGTCGTCGCGGCGGCGTGCGCGCGGTGGGGGCCGCTCGCGGCCGCGCGCCGCCTCGACGGGATGTTCGCGTTCGCGTGGTGGGACGCGCGCGAGCGCGCGCTGTGGCTCGTGCGCGACCGGTTCGGGGTCAAGCCGCTCCACGTCGCGGTCACGGGCACCACGGTCGCGTTCGCCTCCGAGCTGCGCGGCCTGCGCGCGCTCGACGGGCTCGCGCGGCGGCCCGACCTGCTCGAGGTCGCGCGGCGCCTCCTCGGCTTCTCGGTGGACGAGCTCCGTCCGCCCTTCGAGGGCGTCGAGAACGTGCCGCCGGGGCAGGCGTGGCGCGTCAGCGCGGCGGGCGTCGAGCGGCGCACGTGGTGGGACGAGGTCGAGGAGCTCGACCTCGACCGCCTGCGCGCCGCCGCGCGCGAGCCCGTCGCGGCGTGGGAGGCGCGCACCGAGGCGGCCGTGCGCGACGCGGTGGCCTCGCACCTCGTCAGCGACGTCCCGGTGGCGGTCTTCGCCAGCGGCGGCGTGGACTCGAACCTCGTGGCGTCCTTCGCGCGCGAGCGCGTGCCGGGGCTCGTGGGCTACACCGCCGACACGTGCCACCGCGACAGCGAGGTCGAGGCCGCGAAGGCGATGGCCGCGGCGACGGGCCTCGCGCTGCGCGTCGTGCGCGTGGACCGCGACGCCTACCTGCGCGCGTGGCCCGCCTCCATCGTGGCGCTCGAGCACCCGCAGCCGCACACGAGCGCGCCGGCCGCGCTGCTCCTGGCGCGCGCCGCGCGCGCGGACGGGATCGTGGTCGCGCTCACGGGCGAGGGCTCCGACGAGCTGTTCGGCGGCTACGACTTCCTCGTCAAGACGCGGCGCAACTGGCGTCGCCGCCGCCTGCCGTGGTCGCGGTTCGGCTCGTACCGCCGCGACGTGAAGACGCTGCGCGAGACGCCGTTCTTCTACCAGCCGGCGCGCCACGAGCCCGCGATCCACCGTCGCCTCGCGGTCGCGCTCGCCTCGGAGGACGAGACGCGCGCGCACCGCCTCCTGCGCGCGCTCTCGGGGATCGAGGACGACGCCGACCGCGCGTTCGTCGCGAACTCGATCGACGCGCTGCGGCGGCACATGGGGTGGATCGTGCTGCGCCACGACCGCCTCGGCATGGCGGCCTCGCTCGAGTGCCGCGTGCCCTTCCTCTCGCGCGGCCCGGCGGACGTGGCGATGCACCTGCCGGTGCGGGCCCGCGTGCGCGGCCGCCACGGCAAGTGGGTGCTCAAGCGCGTCGCGGCGAGGCGGCTGCCGCCGCGCCTCGTGTGGGCGAAGAAGAAGGGCTTCCCGGTGCCCGACGGCCACCACGTCGGCGCCTCGAACCTGCTGCGCGGCGGCCTGCTCCCCGACCTGCTCCGCTGGTCACGGGCGGCCGCCGAGGACCTCGTCCCGCGCGTCGAGGCCGACCCGGTGCTGCGGCCGCAGATGGCGAGCTTCGAGCTGTGGGCGCGGATCTTCCTCCGGGGCGACTCGCTCGACGATGCGACCGACGCGTTGCTGCGCGCCGTGGGGCCGGGGCGGCCCACCGCGTGACGGCGGGGCCCGTACCGGGGGGCGAGGCCGCCCGAACGCTTCAATCTTGAAGCGTCCCCCTCGTTCTTCCCGTACGCTCCCGCCCCGTCTCGCAACCCCCCGGAGTCTCCCGCATGCGCGTTCGCTCGTTCCTCCGCACGCTCGCCGCCGCCGCGCTCGCCTTCGCTGCCGTCGGCACGACCTCGGCGCAGGCCGCCCCCGAGTCCTACGACATCGACGCCGTCCACTCGGCGGTGATCTTCCGCATCCACCACTTCGGCGCCGGCTACTCGTACGGCCGCTTCAACGAGCTCAGCGGCAAGCTCGTCTTCGACGAGGCCAACGCCGCGGCGTCGTCGATCGCGGTCGAGGTCAAGGCCACGAGCGTGGACACCGCGAACGCCAAGCGCGACGACCACCTGCGCGGCCCCGACTTCTTCGACGTCGCGCAGTTCCCGACGATCACGTTCAAGAGCACCGCGATCAAGGCCGCCGGCGCGACGTCCTACGACGTGACGGGCGACCTCTCGATGCACGGCGTCACGAAGTCGGTCACGGTCCGCATGGAGAAGACCGGCGCGGGCAAGGACGCGTGGGGCATGTTCCGCGTCGGCTTCGAGGGCACCATGACCGTCAAGCGCAGCGACTTCGGCATGAAGTACGGCCTCGACAACGGCGCGCTCGGCGACGAGGTCCGCATGACGCTGTCCTTCGAGGGCGCGCGCAAGTAGCGCGGTGCCGACGGAGCGGGGCCCGCGGCGATGACCCCCCTCGACGCCCTCCTCCGTCTCGTCCTGCTGCCCGGCGCGGTGTGCGCCGGCGCGGCGCTGCTCGGGTGGGCCGTCGCACGACGGTCCGCCCGGGCCCGCGACGCGGTCGTCGCGCTCGGCGCGGCGGCCGCGTTCGTCGCGTCCGCGTGGGCCGTAGAGGTCCGTCCCGACCTCCCGCTCGCGCGGTCGCAGTCGGCGTGGTGGTGGGTCGTCTGGCTCGTCCCCGCCGGCGCGCTCGTCGCGCCGCTCGTGGACGCCACGCGGCTGCCGCAGGCGTTGCGCGCCGTGGTGCGCGCGGCCGCGGCGACGCTCGGGTTCCGCCTCCTGCTCCTCGCCCCGTACGTCCCGCACGCGCTCGACGACGCCTCGGCCTGGCAGCGCGCGGGCGTCGGCGGCGTCGCCGCGGCGGCGCTGTGGACCCTCGTGGACACCGGGAGCGCGCGCGGCGCTCGCGTCGCCCTCGTCGCGCCGGTGCTCGTGGCCGTGCTCGTCGCGGCGGTCGTGCTGCTCCAGTGGGGGGCCTCCGCGAGCATGGCGACGGCGGCGGGCGCGCTGCTCGTCAGCCTCGCCGCGACCGCGGTGCTCGCGTGGCCGTCGCGGCGCGCGTTCTGGCCCGGCGCGGTCGGCGCGGTCGCCGGGGTCGGCCTCGTGGGGCTCCTGCTCGGCGCGCTCTCGGCGCTCAACTACGGCTCGACGGTGCGCGTCCCGGTCGCCACGGCGGCGCTGCTCGCCGCCGCGGCGCTCGCGGGCGTGGTGCGCCGCCCGGCCGTTGCGATCGTGCTCGCGGTGCTGCTCGCGGGCGCCGCGGCGTGGTTCGCCTACGACGCGGCCCCCGCGGAGACCGCGACGTCCACCCCGTGGTGAGGATCGGTCAACGCCGACGCGTGAACCGGGCGCCGTCGAGCACGAGCGTGTCGGCGTCGGGCTGCTCGTAGGCCTGGGACTCGTCCTCGTCCTCGCCGTCCTCGCGCGCGACCAGCCGCGCGCCCTCGACGCGCCACGTCCCGACCGACGTGCGTACGTGCTCCCCGCTGCCGTAGGTGGCGCGGTACCGACCGTCGGCGCCGAGGACCAGCTCGACGCGCGTGTCGTCGGTCGCGTGCGCCCACGTCCCGACGAGCGCGTCGCGCCCGGGCGCGGCGTCGGGGGCGCGCGCAGGCGGGGGGACCGGCGGCGCGGGCGGCGGCGGCACGCGGACCCACGCTTGCTCGCGGCCGTCGGCGCCGACGAGCCGCAGGCGCTCCGGCGTCTCGAGCACGCAACGGTGGACGGACCCCATCGTGAGCGTCATCCGGTCGCGTTCCACCACGAACGTCCCGCGGTGCGTCCGCGTCGCCTGTCCTTCCGCGTCCACCGACTCGACGGTCACCGACCCGTCGGCCGCGAACGTGTAGCGCCGGAACGCGCCGGCGACCGTCGCCTTCGTCCGCCAGGAGCCCAGCCACGGTCCGCCGCCGCCCGGTGGCCGGGCGCCCTCGCGGCGCAGCGGGGTCCCCTCGTGCTCGGCGTCCGGGTCGAGCGTCATCATGTCGGGGCCCGGGAACGTCGGTAGCAGCGTCTGCGACGCCCCCGCGAGCGTGAGCTCCGCGCCCGAGAAGTCCCAGCGCGCCCGCGTCGTGCGCTCGCCCTCCCGCAGCGTCATCGCGCCGTCGTCGGCGAGCTCCATGGTCTCGCTCCGGCCGGGCTCGGCCCGGCGCCAGGTGCCGACGAGCGCGGGACGCAGGTCGGGCACGGGGCCGGCGTCGGTCGGGGTCGTGCCGCCCGTGGTGAAGGCGATGCGGGTGTCGGCGAGGGGGACCTTCCCCACGCTGGAGCGGAACCCGAAGCGTCGGGCGCGGGCGGCGTTGAGCTGCACCGCGTAGCGGACGCCCGGGTCGAGCCGGGCGAGCCGCACCTCCATCGTGAACGGGTCGCGCCACGGGTTCTCGTCGGGGGCGACGAGCGGCGGGAACCGCGCGCCGTCCACCTGCCAGAGCGTCCAGCCGTCCTGCGCCATGGGCCGGTCGAAGGCGACGCGGAGCACGCCGACGTTGACGGGGACGCCGACGGCGCCGTCGGCGGGCTCGGCGCGGACCACGCGCGGGGCGTCGTCGGCGAGCGCCGTCGAGGGTGCGGTGGCCGCGGCCGCGAGGGCGAACGCGAGCGCGAGCGAGGGGGTGCGCATGGGAGCCTCCACGGGAGGGCGGGGGAGCGGGGCCGGCGGGCGCCGGCCCCGCGGCGGCTCACGGTTCGCGATGGAACGTGATCCCGTTGCCTTCGTCGCCGGCGATGTGCAGCGAGTCGCGGTCGAGGAGCCGGTAGGTCCAGACGACGTCCTTCTCGTCCTCGTCGGCCCGCGTGACGAGGCGTCCGTCGGCCACGCGCCAGCTGCCGCGGACCGTGTGCGCGCCGTTGCGGTCGACCGTGTCGGTCTGGAAGCGCCCGTCCGCCTTGAACTGGGTGCGCCACGAGACGTAGTACGACCGCCACCCGTCCGACGTCGCGGCGCGGTAGGTCCACACGCCGACGATCGCGGCCGCGTCGCCGGTCAGGCGGGGCCGGGGCGGGGCGGGCGGCGGCTCGGGTTCGGGCTCCGGCGGCGGGGTCCTGCGGCCGGCGTCGGTGCGTGCGGGGGGCGTCGCCGTGGCCTCACGCGTGAGCACGGTCTTCGCGCCGCCGGGGAGCGACAGCTCGAGGCGGCCGTCGTCGAGCAGCCGCCACCCGTAGTCGATCGTCCCGCCGCCCTCGACCGCCAGCGAGAGCGTCGCGCCCGCGGCGCGGTACGTGCCGCTGCGCCGCGTGACGTCGCCGAACACGTCGCGGCTCCACGCGAACCGCCCGTCCGCGCCGAGCGCGAGCCGTACGTCGCCGTCGTCGCCCTCGGCGGTCCACACGCCCACCCACGGGCGAACGGGGCCCGCGCCCCCGGCCGTCGCCCGTCGCCACGCGATCTCGGTGCCGTCGGCCTCGAAGAGCTGCAGACCGTCGCCGTCGAGACGGAAGCGGTAGACGCGTTCGGCGTCCTCGCCGTCGCGGCGCAGCGTCAGCCGTCCGCCGTCGGCCGCCCAGGCGCCCGCACTGCGGCGCTCTCGGCCGCCGCGGAGCACCGTCTGCGCGTAGCGTCCGTCGCGGCCGAGGTCGAGCGTCGAGATGACGTCGCCGGCCTCGCGCCGCCACGTGCCCGCCAGCGTCGCGTCGGCGCGGTCGGGGCGGTCGGGGCGGTCCGCGGTCGCGTCGCGCTCGACGCGCGTCCACCGCAGGTCGCCGAGGAGGAGATCCTGCGTGTGCAGCCCGCCCTCGTCGTCCACCGACCACGCGGCGATCGAGCGCCCCGTCACCTCGAGGGTGGTCCCGTCGAGGTGGTAGGTGCCGCCCAGCACGCGGATCCGCTGGTCCGGCGGCCCGAACTCGTGCCGGAACGCGCCGTCCGCCCCGAGCGTCACCCCGTGGCGGAAGCCGTTCGCGTTCTCGGGCGACTGCCACGCGCCCACGTGGGGCGCCGCGCCGCGCGACCTCGGCGCGCCGGGCACGAGGTCGAGGTCCACGACGTAGCCGTCGTCGCGCGTGAGCCGCAGCTGCGGGGGCGGACCGGCCGACGCCTCGAGACGGAAGACGAGCGCGCGATCGGTGTCGAGCACGAGCGCGTTGCGGGCGTCCCACCGCCAGCTGCGGGCGAGGCCACCCGCCCACGTCTCGCGTACGCGGCCGTCGGCGACGAACTCCCGCTCGACGCGCTGGCCGCGCACCGTGGTCGCCCAGGTCCCGCACAGTGCCGCGGGGTGGTGGTCGTCGTCGGGACGGCCCTCGCGCGGGGGGCCGTCGTCGCGCAGCGGCGCGGCCCCGGTGGCCGTGAACCGGACGACCACGTCCTCGAGCGGCGTCCCGTCCGCCGCGGCGAACGCGCGTCGCCCCGCCGCCGCCGCGTTGAGCTGCACCGCGTAGCGCGTGCCCGGGATGAGACGCGCGAGCCTCGCCTCGAGCGTCTGCGGGCCGACCCAGCGGGTCGCGTCCGGGCCATCCAGCGGCGGGAACGGGTCGTCGGCGACCTGCCAGAGCGTCCACCCGTCGGTGCGCATCGGCCGGTCGAACTCGACGCGGAGCACGCCGACGTCGAGCGGCACGTCGGTCGCTCCGTCGGCGGGGGTCGTGCGCACGACGCGCGGCGGGTCCGCGGCGAGCGCGCACGGGGCGAACATCGTCGTCGCGAAGAGCGCGACGCTCGCGAAGAGGGCACGACGCACGGCGCCTCCCTTCTGCAGGGCTCCCGTGCGCCGGGAGCCCGGCGGCCCGCTCATTCTCGCGCCGTGACGCGCCCGACCTCTCAGGGATTCGGGGCGCGAGGTCGCACGCTGCGTCCGGCCGGGGACCGGGCCGGGCCCCGGCGCGGACCGCGTCGTCGGTGCCGTCGCTACTTCCCGGTCAGCGGGCGTGTCGCGCGCGCGAGGAAGAGCAGCGCGAAGCACGTGTCCGCCACGGCGAGGTGGCGGTGCTTGTCGTCGGTCTGACCGCTGTCGTCCCAGCGGCCGTCGCCCTGCTGCGCGCCGAGCAGCCACGCCGCACCGGCGGGGTACCACGGCTTGCCGCCGACCTCGGTCAGCCCGAGCACCCGCGCCGCGCGCTCGAGCGAGTAGAGGTGGTAGCACTGCCAGGGGCTCGGCCCCGCGACCGCGCTGCGGTCGATGCCGGTGTTCTCGCCCACCGCGGCGTTCTTCTTCATCCAGGCGAGGCCCTTGGCCACGAGCGGGTCGGCCTTGGGGTCCTTCGACCCCGTCGCGTGCAGCGCGATCGCCGCGCTGCACACCGCCGCGCAGGTCAGCGACGCGTAGCTGGCCTCGTCCTGCGCGCCGCCGACGACGTAGCCCCAGCCGCCGTCGGGGCACTGGAACGCACGCAGGTAGCCGAGCGCCGCCTTCCACGTCTCGACGGGGACGTCCACGCCCGCGTCGCGGCAGGCGCGCAGCCCGAGGATCGCGAACTGCGTGTTGGAGAAGTCGCCCTTGGGGCCGGCGCCCGCGTAGGTCGTCGAGCGGCGCTGCACCGCGATGCGCCCGGTGGGCGCCGAGGGCGCGGCGCCGTCCTTGCCGGTCTCGGTCGGCGGCGGCTCGACGCCGAGGCCCTTGGGGAGCCATCCGTCGCCCGCCGGCGTGCCCGGGTAGCCCCACTCGCCCGCCGGGAGCTGCGTGTCCACGAGCCACTGCGCGCAGTGCGCGAGGCGGCGCTGGTAGAGCCGCGGGTTGACCTCGGAGAGCGCCATCGCGGTCAACGCGACGCGGTAGGTGAAGCGCAGCTCCGACGTCTCGAGCGCCGCGAGGCCCTTGCGGAACACCGGGTCGTCGGCGTTCGCGCCGGTCTTGGCGAGCGTCAGCACGACCAGCTCGACGGGGTTGTTGCGCCCGCCGTCCTCGAAGCCCGACGCGAAACGCCCGCGCAGGAACCCCTGCCCCGAGGCGATCGCACGCTCGACGTCGGCGGCGGCGGGGGCCGGGGCCGACGGGGCGTCGGCGGCGCGCGCGACCGACGCGGGGCACCCCACGGCGAGCGCGACGAGCAGGAGGCGAGGGAAGGCGCGCACGGGGGGCTCCGCAGGCGGGGCGTGCCTCGCCACCCTACCGCGCCCGGGCCCGGGGCGACCGCCGTCGTCGCTTTCCCGGCTCCGACCGGCCAGGGCGGCAACTCGCGCCGTGGACCCCGCTCCCACCTCGTAGACGTCCCGCTTCATCCCCCCGGTGCGTGCCGGGGCGGTCGGCGGGACTCGTCGGAGGTCGGACATGCGCATGCGCCTCGGGCTCGTGGTCGCGGGGGGCGTGCTCGCCGCGTGCGGCGGGGGCGGGCCCATCCCGCACACCGGCGTCCCCGCGGGCGACCTCGTCGCCTTCCTCCAGATGGGCGGCACCGACGTGCCCGCGAGGCTCTGGGTGTCCGACGCCTCGGGCGCGGCGCGGCGCGACGTGACGCCCGCCGCGACCGGCACGTGGTGCGGCGTGGACGACGGCTTCTCGTGGAGCCCCGACCGCTCGCGCCTGCTCTTCCGCTCCAAGGCCTCCCCGACCTCGCCGTACCGCACCTACGTCCTCGCGGCCGGCGCCTCCACCGCGACGCCCGTGGACGACGGCGACCCGACGCTCGACCACTACGACGAGGCGTGGTCGCCCGACGGCTCGCGCTTCGCGTTCGTCGGGTACGACGTCGTCGCCGACGCGTCCACGTTGTTCGTGGCGCCGGCCGACGGCGGCCCCGCGCTCGCGGTGTCCCCGACCGTGCCCGCCGGGCTCGCGGGCGTGATCTCGTTCCTCTGGGCGCCGACCGGCGACCGGCTGATGTTCAGTGGAGAGTTCCTCGAGCTCGACCGCGACGACGTGTGGACGGTCTCGCCCGACGGCAGCGGCCTGCTGGCGGTCAGCCCGGTCGCCGGTCCGGGGCTGCAGGGCGTGGACCGCTTCGGCGAACGAGCGTGGTCGCCCGACGGGACGAAGGTGCTGTTCCGCGCCTCGTACGCCCAGTTCGCGCACTTCGACGTCTGCGTCGTGGGATGGGACGGGAGCGGCTTCGACGTGCTATCCGACCCGACGAAGTACGACTCGGTGTGGGACTTCAAGGTCTCGCCCGACGGCTCACGGGTCGCATTCCGCGCCCGCACGGACAAGCAGGGCTTCACCGACATCATCGACCTGTTCAGCGTCCCGCTCGCCGGCGGGGCCACGATCGAGCTCGCCGACGCCCTGACGCTCGGGGCCGACGAAGTGAGCTGGCGCTACGAATGGGCGCCCGGCGGCGCGCGCATCGCGTTCGAGACGACCGACGAGCTCGACGCGCTCCACGACGCCAACGCCCTGCACACCGTGGACGGAGCCGGCGGCGCGCTCGCGACGCTCGCCGTCCCCGGTGGTGGCTTCCAGCTCCTCGGGACCTCGGCGTTCGCGTGGTCGCCCGACGGGAGCCGCCTCGCGTTCGGGCTGCGGGTGGACGACCCGCAGGACGGCATCGAAGACCACGTCTTCCTCGCGACCGCGAACGGCGTGCTCCTCGAGGAGCTCGAGCCCGCGCCGATGATCGGGAACGACCGCGTCGAGGAGATCGTCTGGTCGCCGACGGGCTCGGCGTTCGTCGTCCGCTCCAACCTCAACTTCGGCGGCTCGCCGCCCAACTACATGCACCAGGTCTACGACCGCGGCTCGGGCGCATGGCACTCGCTGGGCGCCTTCTTCTACCAGCTGCTCGAGCGCGGGGCGGGGTGGTCCGCCGACGGCAGCACGGTCGTGGTCACGGGCGGACCGCCCGCGTCGGGGCCCGGCGACACCGAGTACGGCGTGCGGCGGGCGTCGCCGCTCGGCGTGCCGATCGTCCCGCTCACCGACGTGACGGCCGCGACGCCCGCGGTGTTCGCCTACGACCTCGCGGTGCGCTGACGCCCGGCGCGGCGGAGCGGGCCCCGCGGCGCTATCCTCGGGCCATGCTGAGCCTCCAGGAACGCTTCGCGCCCACGAACCGGTGCTTCGGCTGCGGGCCGGCCAACGAGAAGGGCCTGCGCCTGCGGAGCTTCGAGGACGGCGACACCGTCGTCTGCGAGTGGACGCCGCAGAAGCACCACGAGGCGTTCCCGGGCGTGCTCAACGGCGGGATCTGCGGCTGTCTGCTCGACTGCCACGGCAACTGGGCCGCGGCGTGGCAGCTGTGGAAGTCGATGGGCGGCCCCGAGCTGCCCTCGACGGTCACGGCCGAGTTCCACGTGAAGCTGCGTGCGCCCACGCCGACGTCGGGGCCGGTGCGCGTCGTCGCGCGGGTGGTCGAGGTGTCGGGGAACCGCGCGGTCGTCGAGGAGACGCTCGAGGCGGGCGGCAAGGTCACGGCGACGTGCCGCGGCGTGTTCGTCGCGGTCCCGCCCGGCCACCCCGCCTACCACCGCTGGCAGTGAGGGACGGGGGGCGCGCGGCGGAGAGGCGAGTCGGGCGCGGGGTGCGTAGCATGGCGCGCATGCGCCTCCCCGTCGCCGTCGCGTCGTCCGCGGTCCTCCTCGCCGGGGCCTTCGCCGGCGTCGCGCGCGCCGACGTGACGCTCCCCGCGGTGTTCTCCGACCGTGCCGTCCTCCAGCGCGACCGCCCGGTCGCGGTGTGGGGGTGGGCCGCCACCTCGGAGGAGGTGACGGTCTCGCTCGGCGCGCGCACCGCCAAGACGACGACCGCCGCGAACGGGCGCTGGCGCGTGGACCTCGACGCGCAGCCCGCGGGCGGGCCCTTCGAGCTCGTCGTGCAGGGCCGCAACCGCGTCGTCGCCAAGGACGTGCTCGTCGGTGAGGTCTGGCTCGCCTCCGGCCAGTCCAACATGGCGTGGACCGTCGCCGGGACGAAGGACGCCGAGGCCGAGCGCAAGGCCGCCGACTTCCCGCAGCTGCGCGTCTTCACCACCGCGATGGCCGCGGCGGGCGACCCCGCCGCCGACGTCAAGGGTGCGTGGGCCGCGACGTCGCCCGACACCGTCGCGGGCTTCTCCGCCGTCGCGTGGTTCTTCGCGCGCGACCTCCACCGCACGCTCGGCGTGCCCGTCGGCGTCGTCGTGTCGTCGGTGGGCGGCACCGTCGCCGAGGCGTGGACGCCGCCGGAGGCCGTCGAGAAGGAGCCCGCCCTCGCGCCGATGTGGGCGAAGGCGCAGAAGGCGCTCGCCGGGTGGGACCGCGCCGCCGCCGAGGCGAAGTGGCGCAAGGCGTGGCGCAAGTGGGAGGCCGAGGCGGCCTCCGACCGGCGCGCCGGGCGCACGCCGCCGCCCGAGCCGACGATGCCGGGCGACCCGCGCACGAACCTCCTCTACCCGGGCTCGCTCTGGCACGGGATGGTCGCCCCGCTCGTGCCGCTCTCGCTCCGCGGCTTCCTCTGGTACCAGGGCGAGAGCAACGCGCCGCGCGCCGAGCAGTACGTCACGCTGTTCCCGACGCTGATCCGCGCGTGGCGCGCGGCGTGGGGCCGCGACGACCTGCCGTTCTACTTCGTCCAGCTCTCCTCCTTCGGCAAGGTGGCCGACTCCACGGAGGCGAGCACGTGGGCCGAGCTGCGCGAGGCGCAGGCGCTCGCGCTCGGCACCGTCGAGCGGACCGGGATGGCCGTGACGATCGACGTGGGCGACCCCGCCGACATCCACCCCAAGGACAAGCAGACCGTGGGGAGCCGCCTCGCGCGCCTCGCGCTGGCCAAGGACTACGCGCGCGCCGACGTCGTCTGGTCGGGGCCGGTGCTGCGCTCGAGCCGCGTCGAGGGGAACAAGATCGTGCTCGTCTTCGACCACGCCGAGGGCCTCTCGACGCGCGACGGCCGCGAGCCCTCGGGGTTCGCGGTCGCGAGCGCCAAGGGCGAGTTCCACCCGGCGCGCGCGACGATCGAGGGCGACACCGTCGTCGTGTCGAGCCGCGGGGTCGCCGCCCCCGCCGCCGTGCGCTACGCGTGGGCCGACGCGCCCGAGTCGGCCAACCTCGTCAACGGCGCCGGCCTGCCCGCCTCGCCCTTCCGCACCGACACGCGCCCCCGGACCACCGCCGGCGCCCACTGACGTAGCAGCGCGGTGGCAGGCACCCCAGTGCGGTGCCTGGCCCCGCGCTGCGGCCGGGGGGCGCGCGCGGACGCCCCCGCATCCGGGCCGGCGCCGCGGGCCCCGCTCCTACACTCCGGGCGTCGTCCCGCGAGGGTCCCCCGTGCGCTCCCGTCTCCTCCGCCCCGCGTCGCTGCTCGCCGTGCTCGTCCTCTCCGCCGCGACCGCGCGCGCGGCCGACCGCGAGGCGCGTCCGCGCCTGCACCACGACCTCGTCGTCACGCTCTCGCCCGACGCGCACCGCCTCGTCGCCACCGACCGCGTGACCTTCCCGCAGGGGCTCGACGGGCTCGACCGCACCGCGACCGGCGCGCTCCTCGTGCGCATGCACGCGGCGCTCGAGCTCGCCTCCGACGACCCGGCCTACGTCGTCGAGGCGCTGCCGGAGGCGAAGCCCGCGGGCGGCGGCGAGGAGCCGGCCCCCGACGACTTCCGCCTGCGCGCGTGGGCGCTCCGCCCGGCCGCCGGGACGTGGCCCGCGTCGCCGTCGGTGGCCCTGCGCTTCTCGGGCGCGGTCCACCACCCGCCCGTCGCGGAGGCCGAGGACTACGGGCGCAGCTTCTCGCGCACGCCCGGCACGATCGGCCCCGAGGGCGCCGTGCTCACGCGCGCGACGTGGTGGGTGCCCTCGGTCGGCGAGGACCTCCTCTCGTTCCGCCTCGCGGTGGACCTGCCCGCCGGGTGGGACGCCGTGAGCCAGGGGAAGCGCGTCGAGCGCAAGGCCGACGCGAGCGGCACGCGCGTCGTCTGGGAGTGCCCGCACCCGATGGAGGAGGTCTACCTCATCGCGAGCCGGTTCTCGCTCACCGAGCGCGAGGCGCCCGGGCTGCTCGCGCAGGCCTACCTCCGCACGCCCGACCCGGCGCTCGCCGCGCGCTACCTCGAGGCGACGGTGCAGTACGTGGACATGTACCGCCGGCTCATCGGGCCGTACCCGTTCGAGAAGTTCGCCCTCGTCGAGAACTTCTGGGAGACGGGCTACGGGATGCCCTCGTTCACGCTGCTCGGCTCGCAGGTGATCCGGCTCCCGTTCATCCTGCACTCGTCCTACCCGCACGAGATCCTGCACAACTGGTGGGGGAACTCGGTCTACGTGGACTGGCAGACGGGCAACTGGTGCGAGGGCCTGACGGCCTACGTCGCCGACCACCTGATCCGCGAGGGCCAAGGGCGCGGGGCCGAGTACCGCCTCGACACGCTCAAGAAGTACCGGGCCTACGTGCGCGGCGGGAAGGACTTCCCCCTGCGCGAATTCCGCTCGCGCCACAGCGGCGCCACCGAGGCCGTCGGCTACGGCAAGTCGCTGATGCTGTTCCACATGCTGCGCCGCCGCCTCGGCGACGACGCGTTCCGCGCGGCGCTCGCGCGCTTCTACGCCGAGATGCGCTGGAAGGCCGCGTCGTTCGCCGACGTGGCGCGCGTCTTCTCCGACGTGGCGAAGGAGGACCTGCGCCCGTTCGTCGCGGCGTGGGTGGAGCGCACCGGCGCGCCGGTGCTCTCGACGACGGTGACGCGCGAGGGCCTGGACACCGTCCGCGTGCAGGTGGACCAGGCGCAGGAGGGCGAGCCGTTCCCGCTGCGCGTGCCGGTCGCGCTCACCGTGCTCGGGCGCAAGGACGCGGTCGTCGTCGAGATGGACGCGAGCGCGAGGACGCAGGTCCAGCGGTTCACCGCGCCGGGCACGGTCGTCCGCGTGGACGTGGACCCCGAGTTGGACGTGTTCCGCCGCCTCGACGCCGCCGAGGTCCCCGCCACGCTCGGCGAGCTGTTCGGCGCCGAGAAGGTGACGATCGTCCTGCCGGCGGCGACCGACCCGCAGGCGGCGGCGTGGCGCGCGCTCGCCGACGGGTGGAAGCGCAGCGGCGCCGACGTCGAGGTGGTCGAGGAGGGGGCCTTCACCGCCGTCCCCGCCGGCCGGTCGGTGTGGGTGCTCGGCGCGCAGAACGCCGCGGGCCGCTTCGTCGCCGAGCGCGTCGCCGCGTTCGGGGCGGGGCTGCGCGACGCGGAGGTGGACTTCGGCGAGACGCGCGTGCCGCGCGACGGGCACTCGTTCGTGCTCGTCGCCCGGCACCCGGCCTCCGAGGAGGCCGCGCTCGGGTGGGTGGGGACCGCGGTCCCCGCGGCGGTCCCGGGGCTCGCGCGCAAGCTGCCGCACTACGGCAAGTACTCGTGGCTCGCCTTCTCGGGCGCCGAGCCGACCAACGTCGGCAAGGGCCAGTGGCCGGCCACGGGCTCGCCGCTCGTCACGGTGATCTCGCAGCCCTCCAAGACCGAGGTGCCGCCGCGGGCCTCGCTCCCGGAGCGGGCCCCGCTCGCGCGGCTCGCGCCGGCGTTCGACGCCGAGCGCCTGCTCGGCCACGTGCGCTTCCTCGCCGACGAGCGCCTCGAGGGGCGCGGGAACGGCTCGAAGGGGCTCGAAGAGGCGACCGCGTTCGTCGCGAAGGCCTTCGCCGAGATGGGGCTCAAGCCCGGCGGCGACGAGGGCACGTGGTTCCAGGCGTTCTCCGCCGACGGCGGGCCCGACGGCAAGCCCGTCGCGATGCGCAACGTCGTCGCCGTGCTCCCGGGCACCGACGCCCGGTTCGCGGGCCGTGCGGTGGTCGTCGGCGCGCACGTGGACCACCTCGGCCGCGGCTGGCCCGACGTGCGCGAGGGCATGGCCGGACAGGTGCACAACGGCGCCGACGACAACGCGTCGGGCGTCGCGGTGCTGCTCGAGGTCGCGCGCTCGATGGCCGCCGAGCCGCGGCCGCGCCCCGTCGTCTTCGTCGTGTTCTCCGGCGAGGAGTGGGGGCTCAAGGGCTCGGCCCACTTCGTCAAGGCGACCGCCGCGTGGCCGGCGAAGGACGCCCTCGCGATGGTCAACCTCGACACCGTGGGCCGGCTCGAGGGGAAGAAGCTGCTCGTGCTCGGGACCTCGTCGGCGCGCGAGTGGCCGTTCATCACGATGGGCGTGGGCGCGACGACCGGCGTGGACGCCACGGCCGTCCCCGACGACCCGCAGGGCAGCGACCAGGCGTCGTTCCGGGCCGTCGGCGTGCCCGCGGTGCAGCTCTTCACGGGCGCCACCGTGGACTACCACCGCCCCACCGACGACGTGGAGAAGGTGGACGCGGCCGGCCTCGTGCGGGTCGCCGTGTTCCTGCGCGAGACGCTCGACTACCTCGCCGCGCGGCCCGAGCCGCTGCACGCCTCGGACGCCGCGGCCCCCGCCGCGCCCGGCGGGGGCGAGGGGCGCAAGGTCCTGTTCGGGACGATGCCCGACTTCGCGTTCCCGGGGCCGGGCGTCAAGGTGGACAGCGTCGTCCCGGGCTCGCCGGCCGAGAAGGCCGGGATCGCCAAGGGCGACGTCCTCGTGTCGATGGGGGGCGAGGCGCTCCCCTCGCTGCGGGCGTACTCCGAGCTCCTCAAGCGGCACAAGCCCGGCGACGTCGTGCGCGTGCGGTGGACCCGCGACGGCGCCGAGCGCGAGGCCGACGTGACGCTCGCCGCCCGCTGAGCCCTGATCTCCCACGAGCGACGAGGCGGCTTCGTGGGCCGACCGAGCCTCGACCTCGTCGGCTCGTGCGAGGTCCGGGCCGATCCGCCCGGTGCCGGGAAGGCGGGCTTCCCGCTGCGTGAAAACTACTTTCCTGGCACCGCCGGGCGGGGAGACTCCGCCCCGTGCCCGTCGTCGCCTCCGTCCACCCGATCCTGCACGACCTCGGCGTCGCGATCCTCGTCGCGGCGGTGCTCGCGTTCGTGGCGCGCGCCGGCCGGCAGCCGCTGCTGCTCGCCTACGTCGCCGCGGGGGTCCTGCTCGGGTCGTCGGTCGGCTTCGGCGTCATCACCTCGCCGGAGAGCGTCGAGGCGATCTCGAGCCTCGGGTTGATCCTGTTGCTCTTCTTGATCGGCCTCGAGATCGACGTGCAGGCCCTGCGGCGCGCCGGCCGCACCGTGGTCGTCGCGGGCCTCGTGCAGGTGCCGGTCAACCTCGTCCTGTGCCTCGCGGTGCCGTGGGCGCTGTCGGCGACGGGGTGGGTCGGCCCGCTGGGACGCTACGGGACCGTCTACCTCGTGTTCGGGCTGTCGCTGTCGAGCACGCTCGTCGTGGTCAAGGTGCTCTACGACAAGCTCGAGCTCGACACGCTCGCGGGGCGGGTCACGCTCGGCGTGCTCGTGCTCCAGGACCTGTGGTCGATCCTCTTCCTCGCGGTGCAGCCGAGCCTGTCCCACCCCGAGGCCGGGCCGCTGCTCGAAGCGCTCGGGCTGGGCGTCGCGCTCGTCGTGGGGGCGTTCGCCGCCGCGCGCTACGCCCTCCCGGCGATCTTCCGCACCGCCGCGCGCGCCCCGGAGCTCATGGTGCTCGGCGCCATCGCGTGGTGCTTCCTCGTCGCCGGGCTCGCCTCGAAGGCGGGGCTCTCCGCCGAGATGGGGGCCCTGACCGCCGGGCTCTCGATGTCCTACCTCCCCTACAAGCCTGACGTCGTCGCCAAGGTCTCGACGGTCCGCGACTTCTTCCTGACGCTGTTCTTCGTGTCGCTCGGGCTCAAGGTCTCGGCGCCGACCCCGGGCCTGCTCGGGGCCGCGGTCGCCGTGGCCGGCTTCGTGCTCGTGACTCGCTTCGTCGTGATGCTGCCGTTGCTGCGCCGGCTCGGCGCCGGCGACCGTGCGGGCCTCGTGGTCTCGATGAACCTCTGGCCCGTCTCGGAGTTCGCGCTCGTGCTCACCGCGATCGGGCTCACGCTCGGCCACGTCACGGGCGTCGTCCTCGACGTCGTGCTCTTCGCGATGATCCTGTCCGCCGTCGCCGGCACCTACCTGATAATGGCGAGCCACCCGCTCGCGCAGCGCATGCAGGCGTGGCTGCGCCGACGGGGCTGGGCGAGCGAGAGCGCCTCCGCCGACGCCGCGGGCGCGGCGGTGCACGGCGCCCACTCGATCGTGCTCCTCGGCTTCCACCGCGTCGCCAGCGCCTTCCTGCACGACCTCGAGGCGACGCGCCCCGACCTGCTCGAGCACGTCCACGTCGTGGACTTCAACCCCGTCGTGCTCGACGAGCTGCGCCGCCGCGGCGTGTCGTGCGGCTACGGCGACCTCGGCAGCCCGGACACGCTCCAGCACGCGGGCCTCGGCGGCGCGAAGGTCGCGATCTGCACGGTCCCGGACACGCTGCTCAAGGGCACGAGCAACCGCCGCGTCCTCGCCGCGGTGCGCCACCTCTGCCCCGGCGCCGCGACCGTGGGCACCGCGGAGTCGCGCGACGTCGAGCACGACCTCCGCGCCGACGGCGCCGCCGCCGTCCTCGTGCCGCCGCGCGCGGCGGGGGCGTCGGTGCTGCGCGACGTCCTCGCGTTGCTCGACGGGCGGCCCGCGCCGAGCGGGGACGAGGCCGACGGCCGCCGCCCGGAAGTGCTCCGGTAGCCGGCCGACCCCCGGGGTTTGGCAGGTCGGCGGACGCGGCCGGGCGTACGCTCTGGGGGCCGCGCACGACGCGCCCGGAGGCCCCCCGTGCACCGCGCCCGACGTCCCGACCGCTCCCGCCTCTCCCGCCGGTTCGCCTTCGCCGCCGGCCTCGCCTTGGTCCTCGGCTGCGCCGCCGCGCGAGGGCAGGACGCGCCGCCGGCCCCGCCCGCGCCGCCGCCGGCCCCGCCCGCCCCGCCGGCGCCGCCCGAGCCGCCGGCCCCGCCCGGCCCGACGCCCGCGCCGGGCCCGACGCTCGGCCTGCGCGAGGGGCCCGGCGTCTCGCGCGAGCAGATGTGGCGGGCGCCGACCGCCGAGGACTGGAAGAAGCCCTGCCTCATGACGTGGCAGCGCTCGTGGGACGACGCCGTCGCGGTCGCCAAGGAGACGGGCCGCGCGATCCTCGTGTGCGTCAACATGGACGGCGAGATCGCGAGCGAGCACTACGCGGGCGTGCGCTACCGCGAGCCCGAGGTCGCGGCGGTCTACGAGCCCTACGTCTGCGTGATCGCGTCGGTGTACCGCCACAACCCGCGCGACCACGACGACGAGGGCCGCCGCATCCCCTGCCCTCGCTTCGGCACGGTGACGTGCGGCGAGCACATCGCGCTCGAGCCCGTCGTGTTCGAGAGGTTCCTCGACGGCGTGCGCGTGGCGCCCCGCCACATCATGGTCGAGCTCGACGGCAAGGAGACGTTCGACGTCTACTACGCCAACGACACCGCCTCCGTGTTCGACCGCATCCGCCGCGGCACCGCCGAGCGCCCGCCCGCGCCGGCGCCGGTCGTCCGCGGAGACCGCCCGCTGCTCGAGCGCGTGGCGAGCCGCGACGTGCGCGACCGCGAGGCGGTCGAGGCCGCCTACGCCGCCGGCGACGCCGCCACGCGCAAGGCGCTGCTCGAGGCCGCCGCGCGCGCCGCCGACGCCGCGCCCACCGACCTCGTCCGGCTCGGCGTGTTCGGCGTGGACCCCGACCTGTCCCGCCTCGCCCGCAAGGCGCTCGCCGCCAGCGCGTCGCCCGACGCCACCGACCTCGTCATCGACGCGCTCAAGGTGCCGGCGGAGCCCTCCGAGCGCGACGACCTGCTCGCGGCGCTCTCGCGCATGGGCTCGACGTCGCCACGCGCGCGCTGGCTCGCGTCGGTGCACCGCGGCCTCTTCGCGAAGTCGTCGAGCGTGGACGCCGCGAAGTGGTCCGCCGCCGGCGGCTCGTCCTATGCGCCGCCCGTGCCCGACTGGGACGCCCTCGAGGCCGAGCGCGCGCGCCGCGTCGAGGCCGCCAAGGCGAGGAGCGACGACCCCGCGGCGATGCTCGCCGTCGCGGAGACCTCGCTCGACCTCGCCAAGGAGGCGACGAACGCGTTCCCCGACGACCCCAAGCAGGCGGGGATGTTCGCGCGCCACCTCTACGCCGACGCCCGCCACCTCGCGGCCGCCGCCGAGAAGGGCGGCGCCTCCGGCTGGAAGGTGGACGCGATCCTCTGCATCGCGGCCTACCGCACGAGCGACCACGAGGAGGCTTACGCCCGCGCCGAGCGCGCCGCGAAGGCGCTGCCGCCGGGCGAGCCGTCGTGGAACGCGATGGCGGTGCTCACGATCTTCGCCGAGGCCCGCTGGAAGGCGATCACGCAGGCGGTGAAGGCGAAGAAGGAGTGGCCGCCCGAGTGGCTGGCCGACGTGCACGCGGCCTACACGGTCCTGCTGGCGCACCCGCTGGGCACCGACACGCAGGTCGTCTGGTACCACGACTTCCTCGTCTGGCTGGGCGCCGACGCGCGCGCCACGCGGCTGCTCGAGCAGGCGCTCGACCGGTTCCGCGCGTCCGCGCCGCTCCACGAGCGCTACCGCGGGCGCCTGCTCACCGACCGCGGCCCCGACGCCGTCGAGTCCGCCTACGACGCGCGCACCCGGGCCAAGGAGGCCGTCCCGGCCGACCTCTGGTTCGCCGGGCTCGCGAGCAACGCCGTCGCCGAGCACGACCGGCGCGTCGGCAAGCCCGACGCCGCCGTCGCCGCGTACGGCCGCGCCGCCGCGCGGCTCGAGGCGGCGGCCGCGGCCGTGCCCGCGTGGAAGGGCGCCGTGGACGCGGCGCTGGCCCTCGTGGACGCGGGCCGGGCGCGCCTCGCGTTCCAGCGCGGCGACGACGCCGCCGCGCTCGAGGCGGTGCTCGCCTCGTTCCGCCGCAGCCCCGCCTCGGCGGGGACGCGCGACGGCCTCGGCATCACGCCGGGCGAGACGGCGCAGGTCCTGCTCGCGCGGCTGCGCGCCGCGGACCGCAAGGACGACGTCAAGCGGCTCGAGGAGGCGCTCACCGCGCTCGACCCCGAGCTGCTCAAGCCCGACCGCGAGTAGCCCGTGCCCGACGTCACCGCGATCACCGCCCGCATCGAGACGGAGAGCGCCTTCCTCCGCGACGTGGTCGCCGAGGTCGAGCACGTCCTCGTGGGCCAGCGCGCCCTCCTCGACGGGCTCCTCGTCGGCCTGCTCGCCGACGGCCACGTCCTGCTCGAGGGCGTGCCGGGGCTCGCGAAGTCGCTCGCGGTGCAGTCGCTGGCGACGGCGCTCGGCGGCACGTTCCGCCGGCTCCAGTTCACCCCCGACCTGCTGCCTTCCGACGTCGTCGGCACGCACGTCTACGACGCGCGCACCGGCACGTGGTCGGTGCGCGAGGGCCCCGTCTTCGCCAACTTCGTCCTCGCCGACGAGGTGAACCGCGCCCCGGCGAAGGTGCAGTCGGCGCTGCTCGAGGCGATGCAGGAGCGGCAGGTGTCCGTCGCGGGCGAGACGCGCCCCCTCCCGTCGCCCTTCCTCGTCCTCGCCACGCAGAACCCCGTCGAGCTCGAGGGCACCTACCCGCTCCCCGAGGCGCAGCTCGACCGCTTCCTGCTCAAGGTGGTCGTCGGCTACCCGTCGCGCGCCGACGAGAAGACGATCGTCGAGCGGATGGCGCGGTCGAGCGGGCGCCCGACGGTGCGCCGCGTGGCGACCCCCGAGCAGGTCCTCGCCGCGCGCGCCCTCGTGGACGACGTGTACGTGGACCCGAAGGTGCTCGACTACGTCGTGGACCTCGTCTTCTCGACCCGCCGTCCCGCCGACGCCGGCCTCCCCGACCTCGCGGCGCTGATCCTGTACGGGGCCTCGCCCCGCGCGTCGATCGCGCTCGTCAAGGCGGCCAAGGCCCGCGCCTTCCTCGACGGCCGCGGCTTCGTGACGCCCGACGACGTCAAGGCGGTCGCGTTCGACGTGCTGCGCCACCGCGTCATCACCACCTACGAGGCCGAGGCGGAGGGCGTGAGCTCGGTGGACGTGGTCTCGCGCGTGCTCGACGCCGTGCGGGTGCCGTAGGGCCGACGCCATGCGCGACGAGGGCGACGCCTCCCTCTCCGAGGTCCTCGCCGAGGTCCGCCGCATCGAGGTGCAGAGCCGGCGCCTCGTGCGCGACGCGATGGTGGGCGGGTGGTCGTCGGTGTTCCGCGGGGCCGGCGTCGAGTTCGAGGAGGTGCGCGAGTGGGCCGAGGGCGACGACCCTCGCGCGATCGACTGGAACGTCACGGCGCGCGCCGGGCGCCCCTTCGTCAAGAAGCACCGCAGCGAGCGCGAGCTGCCGGTGCTGTTCGCCCTCGACCTCTCCGCGTCGTCGGAGGGCGGCTTCGGGCTCTGGTCGGCGCGCCAGACGGCGGCCCGCGTAGTCGCCTGCCTCGCGCTCGCGGCCGTGCGCACCGGCGACAAGGTCGGGCTGGTCGCGTTCGGCGACCGCGTCCTGCGCCGCGTCCCCGCGCAGCGCGGCCGCGCCCACGCGCTGCGCATCGTGCGCGACGCGCTCGTGCTCGACGCGCCGGTCAAGCGCACCGACCCCGGGGTCGCGCTCGACCTGCTGGCCCGCGCGGAGCGGCGGCGCGCGGTCGTGTTCCTCGTCAGCGACTTTCTGTGGGGGACGTGGCCGCGCGCGCTCGCGTCGTGCGCGCGCCGCCACGACGTGATCGCGGTCCGCCTGCTCCTGCCCGAGCTCGCCCCGCCCGCCACCGGCGGCCTCGAGCGCCTGCGCGACCCCGAGACGCTCGCGTCGGTGGTCGTGGACTGGACGCCCAAGGCGCGCGAGGCCTACGCGGCCCGGGTGGCGCGCGCGAAGGCCCGCGCCGACGAGGCGCTCGCGCGGGCGGGCGTGGACGTCATGGACGTGCCCGTCCCGCGCGAGGCCGGGCGCGACCTCGTCGCCGGCCCGATCCTGCGCTTCTTCCGGATGCGCGAGCTGCGCGGGGCCAAGGCATGAGCGCGCCCCGCGCCCGTCTCCGCTGGGAGCTCGCGCTCGCGACGGTCGCCGCGCTCGCGGTCGCGGCGCCGCGCGCGTCGGCCGCCGACGACGTGTCCGTGCGCGTCGAGGTGGGCGCCGAGCTCGTGCGCCCGGGGCGCCCCTTCCCGCTCACCGTGGTGCGCACCTGGCGTCGGGGGCTCGAGCCGTCGGCGTGGGACGACCGCGCGCTCGCGCCCCTCGTCGTCGTGGCGGCGGGGCAGGACCGTCGCACCACGGGCGACGCCGTGGAGGAGACGCGGCGCTTCGTCGCGTGGGCGTTCTCGCGCACCGACGTCCGGCTCCCCGCGCCCGCGTTCTCGGCCGCGCCCGCGGGCGGCGGCACGGCGGTCGTCGCGCGGGGCAAGCCCGTGCGCGTCCGCGTGCAGCCCGTGCTGCCCGCCGCCGACCCGGGCCCGCTCGAGGCCCCCGACGGCCTGCTCGGCTGGGCCCCCGCCCGCCCGACCGGCGCGATCGTCGCGGTCGCTGCGGCCCTCCTCGTCGCCGTCGTCGCGCTGGGGCTGGCGCGCCGTCGGCGCCGCGCCCGGGGTCCCGTCGCGACGCCGTCCGCGCCGCCTCCGCCGTCGGCCGACGTGGTCGCGCTCGGCCGGCTCGAGGCGCTCTCGCACGGCGCGCGCGACGACGGGCCCACGCGCCGCGCCCAGGTGGCCGCGGCCGCCGACGTCGTGCGCGCCTACGTCACCGCGCGCACCGGCGCGCGCACCGCGGAGCGCACCACCTCCGAGGTGCTGCGCGACCCCGCGGTCGCCGCCGTGCTCCACGGCCCCGCCGCGACCGCGCTCGCCGGCGTGCTGCGGGCGGCGGACGCCGTCAAGTTCGCCGACCACGAGCCGTCGCCGGGCGCGCGTGACGCGACGCTCTCCGCGGCCGCGAGCCTCGTGCGGGCGACGGCGGCGCCGCCGCGGCCCGCGGCGCCGCAGCCCGAGGGGGCGCCGTCGTGATCGCCTTCCTCGACGCCTTCGACGGGCTCGTGTGGCGCGCGCCGGCGTGGGGGCTCGCCGCGCTGGCGGCCCCGCTGCTGGTCGTGCTGCGCCGCCGCGTCGGCGCGCCCGCGCTGCGGTTCGCGCCCGCGCCGCTGCTCCTCGGCGAGCCCGACGGCGACGCCGCGCCCCTGCCCCGTTCGTGGCGCGTGCGCACGCTCGGGCTGCCGACGGCACTCGCCGTGCTCGGGCTCGTGGCGGCCGCGGTCGCGCTCGCGAGGCCCGCCGCCCGCGTGCTCTCGCCCGTCGAGGCCGCGGGCGTGGACGTCGTCCTCTGCCTCGACACGTCCTCCTCGATGGCGGCGGACGACCTCGAGCGCGGTCGCTCGCGCCTCGACGTGGCCCGCGAGGCGGCGATCCGCTTCGTGCGGGCGCGACCCCGCGACCGGCTCGCGCTCGTGACCTTCGCCCGCTACCCCGACCTGCGCTGCCCGCTCACGCTCGACCACCGCGCGCTCGAGGAGCTGCTCGGCGACGTCGCGCTGGTGACGCCCGACGGCCCCGAGGACGCCACGGGGCTCGGGGCCGCGGTCGTGCGCTCGGGCGAGCTGCTGCGCCTGCGCGGCGCGAAGGCGCGCGTCGTCGTCCTCCTCACCGACGGCGAGGAGAACGTCGCGACCGCGGGCGCCCCGGGCGAGATCGCGCCGGTGCACGCGGCGCAGTGGTGCGCCCGCGAGGGCGTCCGCGTCCACGCCGTCGCCGTCGGCACGGGGCGGCGCGACGCCAAGGGCGCGACCGTGCCGCTCGACCCCGCCGACCTCGACGTGCTCGCGAGCCGCACCGGCGGCACGCGCTTCTCGGCCCGCGACGCGGCGGCCGTGGACGCGGTCTACGCGCGCATCGACGCGCTCGAGCGCACGCCCTTCGACGCCTCTCGCGCGCGGCTCGAGGACCGTCACCTCCCGTGGCTGCTGCTCGCCGTGGCGTTGCTCGTCCTCGCGCGGCTGCTCGAGGCCGGCCCGTGGGCGGTGCGGCCGTGACGGCCTCGACCCTCTTCCTCCGTCCCGACGCGTGGCCGTGGCTGGCGGCCGTGCCCGTCGTCGTCGTCGCGCTGCGCCTCGCCGACGCGGTGCGCGCGCGCCGCGTGCGCGAGCGGACGGGCCCGCGGGCCGCCGTCGTCGCGCGCGAGCTCGCGCCGCGGCGGCGCGCCGTCCGGCGGCTCGCGTTCGGGGCGGGCCTGATCGCGGCGGGGCTCGCCGCGCTCGGCCCGACGTGGGGGCTTTCCGAGGCGCCCGCCCCGCGCGTCGCCGACGTCGTCGTCGTGCTCGACGTGTCGCGGTCGATGCTCGCGCGTGACGTCGAGCCCGACCGCCTCACCGTGGCCCGCCGCGCCGCGGGGGCGCTGGCCGGCCACGTCCGCGGCGACCGGCTCGGCCTCGTGGTCTTCTCGGGCGAGGCGCGCCGCGTCGTCCCCCTCACCGAGGACGCGGCGGCGTTCGCCGACCTCGCGGCGCGCGTCGAGCCCGCCGACGTCGCGCGCGGCGGCACCGACCTCGGCGCGGCGCTCGACCTCGCCCTCGCCGGGTTCCCCGCGGACGCGCCCGCGGGGACCGTGCTGCTCGTGACCGACGGCGAGGACCTCGCGGGCAAGGGACGGGCCTCGGCGGCGCGGTGCGCCGCGCGCGGCGTGGTCGTCCACGCGTTCGGCGTCGGGACCGAGCGGGGCGGCAAGATCCCCGTCGTCGTCGCGGGCGGCGAGGCGTTCCTCACGGGGCCCGACGGCGCGCCGGTCGTGAGCGCTCGCGACGCGGCGAGCCTCGCGGCGCTCGCGCGCGCGGGCGGCGGCACCTACGCCGACCTCGGCGCCGACGGCCGATCGCTCGTCGAGGCGTTCGACCGCCACGTCGTCCCGCGGGCCGCCGAGGCGGCCCGCGCGGAGCGCCGCCGGGAACGCGAGGACCGCTACCCGTGGCCGCTCGCCGCGGCGTTCCTCCTCTGGCTCGTGGACCTCGGGCTGCCCGAGCGGAGGCGCCGATGACGCCCCGGGCCCCGCTCCGTGCCGTGGCCGCCGCGCTCGCGCTCGCCGGTGCGGCGTGCGGCGGCGACGACCCCGTCGCCTCGGCTTGGCGGGCGGGGCGCCACGCGCAGGCCGCGGCCGCGCTCGACGAGCGAGTGGCGTCGAGCGGCGCCGCGGTGCCGCCGGCGCTGCTCGCCGACCTCGCGCTGGCGCGCTGGCGCGCGGGCGACCTCGAGGCGGCCGACCGGGCCGCCGAGCGCGCCGCCGCGACGGGGGACGACGTCGTGGCGGGCCGGGGCGCGTGGGTGCGCGGGCTCGTCGCCTCCGCGCGCAGCGACGCGGCCGAGCGTGCGGCGGGCGAGAAGGGCGGCGACGTGCGCCTGCGCGAACAGGCGCTCGCCGACGCCGAGGACGCGCTCGCGCGGTTCCGCAGCGCGGCGGTGCGCCTGCGCGACCGCGAGGACGTTGCCCGCAACGTCGAGCGCGCGCTCCTGCGCGTCGAGCGGCTGCGCCGCCGCGTCTCCGACCGCGACGCGCCGCCCCCGCCGCCGCGCGGCGCGCACGGCGCGGGCGACACGCCGCCCGCCGCGCCGGGCGACCCGTCCACGCCGCCGCCGCCCACGCCGCCCGACCCCGCGACCCCCGCGCCGCCGACCGACCCGACGCGCGTGACGTCCGAGCTGTCGCCCGACGCGCTCGCGCGCCTGAGCGAGGTGCTCGCCGCGCAGGAGCGGCGCAAGGCGCAGGAGCGGCGTGCCCGTCGGCTCGCGCCGCCGGCCACGGCGGGCGACGACCGCTGACCCGGCCCGGGCGGGCGCCCGAGGGGCGGCCTCCCTCGACTCGCGTACGCTGACGACGTGCGCCCCGCCCGGCACCCGTCCCCGCACCGCGCCGTCGCGGACGGACCCGCGACGCCGCGCACGTGCCGTCGGGGCGCGGTGGTCGTCGCGGCCGCGGTCGCCCTCTTCGTCGCGCGCGCGGCGCCCGCCGCCGCCGAGGCGCCGACGCCCCCGCGCGCCTTCGTCGAGGTGGTGGTGCGGCCCTCGCGGCCGTTCGTCGAGCAGCCGGTGGACGTCGTGCTGCGCGTCGGGGTCGAGAGCCGCCGCTTCGCCGACGCCGCCGTGCCGATGTCGGGGCGGGCGCTCTCGCTCCCCGTGCACGCGGGCGGGGTGGACCTCGCGCGGCTCGACGGCCTGGTCGCCGTGCCGTCCCGCGGCGGGGCGAGCCCCGAGGGCGCGTCCACGTTGGCGTGGGGCGACGACGTCGTGGCGGCGACGCGCGTGGGGGCGGAGCGCCGCGACGAGACGACCTACGACGTCTACGAGGTCGTGCGTCGCGTCCTCTTCGAGCGCGCGGGCCCCGTGGCCTTCCCTGCGCCGACGCTGCGCTACGCGTGGGGGGCGCGCTTCGACGAAGACCTGCTCGACGGGCGGGTGGCGGTGGACGTGCGCGCGGAGCGCGTCGTCGGGTCGGCCTCGACCGTGGACGTGGCGCCGCTGCCCGACGAGGGGCGGCCCGCCTCGTTCTCGGGGATCGTGGGCCGCTACGCGGTCACGGCGTCGCTCGACCGGGACGCGATCGACCTCGGCGGCTCGGCGCGGCTCACGGTGCACTTCGTCGGCGACGGCAACCTCGACGTCCGCGCCGTCCCCGCCCTCGGCGACTTGGCGGGCTTCCACACGTTCGGCCGCCTCGCCGCGCCGCAGGACGGCGCGGCCGCGACGTGGGACGTCGCGCCGACGTCGGCCGACGTCACGTCGGTCCCGTCGATGCGCTTCGCCGCCTTCGACCCGACGCCGCCCGCCCGGTACGTCGAGCTCGTGACGGCGCCGATCCCGCTCCGCGTTCGCCCCGCCTCGGGGCCCGCGTCCGCGCCCTCGCCGGCGCGGGCGGATGGCGGGGAGGACGGCGGCGGGGGGGCGGTCGTCGTCGCGCTCGCGCTCGGCTTCGCCGCACTGGCGATCGCCGTCCTCGTCGCGCGACGTCGGCGGCGCGCACGGCACGCGGCGGAAGGTGCGGTCCCGGCGGCGCCCCCGCCGTCGCCGCGCGAGGCGTTCGCACGCGCGCTCGCGGCGAACGCCGGTGACGTCGGCGGCGCGCTCTCGGTCGCGCTGGAGACCGCGGCCGGACTTCGGCGCGAGAGCGCCTCCTCCCTCGCTCCCGTCGCGCGCATCGAGGCGCTCGGGCTCTCCGCGGACCTCGTTGCCGCGCTGCGCGAGGTCGTCCGCCGGTGCGACGCGGCGCGCTATGGTGCGGACCCGACCTCTGCGCCCTCGGCGTCCTCGGTCGAGGCGCTTCTGGAACGGGTGGCGGCAGAAGTCCCGCCACAGGGCTGTGGCCCCGGATCGCCGCCCCAGAGCGAACACCGCGCGACCACACAGGGACTTTAGTCCTGAATTGAACGTTTCGTCTTGACGCAATCCCGCTTGCAGCCTCACACTATCGCCGGGCTTACGGAATCGACGTCCCCGGCGTCGATGCGAGGTACTTCATGTCCACTCTTGGTCGGATGTGGGTCGGGTCCACCGTGGCGGTGCTGGCGCTCGCGTCGCTCGCCGGTTGCGGCGGCGGTGGTGGCGGCATCAAGACCGACGCGAGCCTCGTCACGCTCGTGACGACGTCGCTGCCCGAAGGCACGACGGGTCAGGCCTTCGCGGCGGCGTTCGACGCCACGTTCCCCAACGCGCCGGGGACGTTCACGGTCGAGGGCGGCGCGCTGCCGCCGGGCCTCTCGCTCGACACGGCCACCGGTCAGCTGACCGGCTACCCGCGACAGGTGGGGACGTTCCGGTTCACCGTCGCCGCGCGCGACGGCGTGGACAAGTCGCTGCCCGACGGCCGTGACGTGAACTTCGCCGAAGACCGGCGCGAGTTCGTCGTCAAGGTGGACCTCGGGCCGCCCCACATCCTCCCGCAGACGCCTCCGACGGCGCAGTACCGCGCGTCGTACAGCTAC